>JAENYD010000009.1 GCA_016842005.1 Clostridium thermobutyricum
ACCCCTGTTACCGCCGTGAAAGGGCGGTGTCTTAACCACTTGACCAAGGGGCCTCGCTCGAATATGGTCGGGGCGAAGGGATTTGAACCCCCGACCCCATGGTCCCAAACCATGTGCGCTACCAAACTGCGCTACGCCCCGCAAGCATTTTCAACGTCGCTCTCAACGTCGCTTTTATATTATACATAATCAATGTGGGGAATTCAATAGCAATTTATGTTTTTTTATTTTCGTTTTATCGTCATGAATACCCTGCAATGCTGATGATAAACATATTTGGTGACTGTTTTGTAATTTAAACTTAATCTGTTTGTAACCGCCCTATTACGTTACTCCTGTATAATATAAGCTGACCGCCGACGAACTTTTTTGTCCCTTTAGCGGTCTAAATACGTGAAAAACAACATGTTTTCTCGGGAGGGTGTATATTGAAAAAATCACAGCATTAGTTGCTGATATTGCCCCTTTCATCTGCAGTATGCGCCTCCGGCCAGGGAATTATTCACCAGCAGGTCCTGCAGCAAACTGTTGCCAGAGACGTAATCTATAAGAACATCACCCGGTTTACGGATACAGGCTGGCAAAACATACATATATTGGAAATGAACCTTGACAGCCCTTATTCCCGTCTTGAACTGCTCATCCCTGAAAAGGGCATCCAGTCGGGCAGTACCCTTGAGCAGATGACTGATGGCCGGCAGGTTGTAGCTGCTATCAACGGAGATTTCTTTATATCAGGGAACTATTATTCTCCTGTCGGTACGGTTGTTGAAAACGGAGAGATTTACAGCAGCCCCACTTACAGGTCGGATGAACTTGCCGTGTTCTCGCTGAGCGATAGAAATGTCCCTATGGTAGATTACTGGGACTGGAGCATTGCTCTTGAAATCAAAGGTCAGAAATTGGACATTTCTGCAGGGTTATACTGGATGATTTCGAAAGGCCCAACAGTCACTGGCTGAAAGACCAGTTAAACACCCTCACCGGAAAAAACCTGTTCCTTGTGCTTCCCCGTCCCGTCTGGGGTGAAAAGGGGTTCTCAGACACCCTGGAAGCAGAACTGTTCAACCAGTATTTGTCTGAAATATACCTGAACAGGGATATTAATGTATATGTCCTGCATGGAGGTAACAACGGATATACCTACGATATAAGGGATGGCGTAAAATATATAGGGATAAGCGGCACAGAGACCGATTTTGAAGGCCTGTCCATATTTGACCATTTCAGCTATATAAAATTTTACATCGACAGGGAGGGTAACACTTCCTATCAGGTCCTGCCTTTGTTTAAGGAACGGTAAAAACCCCAGTCCTCGTCTTTACTGTTTACAAACTGATCCCCATGGCGTATACTATACATAAAGAATTCTTGAGATTTCAAGGATTATAAGGAGGGATATTGATGAACCTTGCAAAAGTGTCCGCAAACGGTCAAATCACCGTTCCGGTGGAAATACGCCGAAGACTCAATCTAAAGGAAGGAGATAAAATACTCTTTATTGAGCGTGAAAACGGTGAGATCGTTATCAACAATGCTTCGGCTACAGCGATTCTAAAGGCTCAAAAAGCCTTTGAAGGTGTAGCAAAGGCAATCGGCGTCAAAGATGAGGATGAGGTACAAGCTCTCGTTAATGAAGTACGCTACGGGAAGGATACAAAACGATGAAGGTGCTGACTGATACAAACATCCTTATATCGGCATTACTCTGGCCTCATTCAAAACCTGCCGCCGCTTTGCTTCACGCCGCGCGGTATCACGAGTTAGTATTATGCGACCGCAATATCTTCGAACTGCGGGATGTATTAGGACGCAAAGCGCCGTCCGCATTGGCCGATGTAGAGGTTTTCCTTGCAGAACTTGCCTATGATTTGGTCCCCGCCCCGGAATATCCCCAAAAGCTGATAAGCGACCCAAAGGATCAACCGATTCTAAATGCCGCCATCGTTGCAGACGTAGATATTATCATCAGCGGAGATAAACACTTCTTGAAGCTTGATATGGAACGTCCCCGCGTAATGACTGCTGCTCAATACCTGGAACAGATTGGTCCGGAGGAGTAACCCTTCCTCCACCTATATCGGAATGTCTCCAGCTATATTGAAACGGGTCCCTGAGTGAAACTTGCCAGCTTGTTGGCATAGCCCTACCTGTGCGGAGTTACAGACGGGCTGGAAGCAGGTTACCGGGTATACATCTCTATGAGGCTGTCCAGCCTTTCCTGCTCCTCCTTCGTGATCTTGCTGTTCAGTATCAGAAACATTGCCCTGTTCTCTTCCCAGGTAACCCCATCGCCCAGCATATTCTTTATGCGGATGAATTCCTCCAGGCTGCAGCGGCTCAGGATTTTGGTAAGCCAGAGCTTATCTGACCATGACAGACGGGATAAGGCTTTGAGGAAGCTGTTGTCGGACAGGAGCATCCTGGAACTTCCCTGGGTTTTCAAGACGGTCTTTGGCTTAAGAGTCTCTGCGGATGTGCCCCGGAGCAGGGGATCCCGGACTGTCTCTGCCGATGGGAAATAGATGTCTTCTATCTCCTGCTGCAAGACCTCCGGGTTGTCGCTGGCATCCGAAAAAACCTCTTTAATGTCGTTGTATTCTTCCGGATGGGTGCTGTAATCCGGGTTTTGGCGGTCCTGCCCAGGGTCTCCCGCATCTTTGCCACCGTCATAGGCCTTTCCTGAAAAGGCATATATATAATGGACAAAATTCACTACACTGCCTCCGGATGTATTAGTGGGAGGGCCTGACAGACTTCCAACAAAAAAACACACGTACAGCAGTGTTACGCATAGGACCGCACACTCCTTTCTACAGCTTTTCAACAAATCCATCATCTCCTGTCAAAAGGATTTACTATTTTATTTATGGACAACAAAAGCCTCTTTTATTCCACAGCCTGCAGCTCCAAATAAAAAAAGGCCCTTAACAGGCCTATTTCTGGTCAACCAGTCCGAACATAAGCTCCCCTGCGGCAGCTTCCTTTCCATCCACTGTTGCCCTGACCTTTGCCTTTCCTATGCCCCTCTTAACGGCTATCATTTCCGCTTCCAGGAGCAGCTGGTCTCCGGGAACCACCTGCTCCCTGAACCTTATTTTGTCTATTCCCGTAAATAGGGCCAGCTTGTCCTTGAATTCGTCCCTGGACAGTATGGCAACAGCGCCCACCTGGGCCATTGCCTCAACAATGAGCACCCCGGGCATTATGGGATTCCCGGGGAAATGTCCCTGAAAAAAGGGTTCATTTGCAGTTACATTCTTTATCCCCACAGCTTTCTTCCCCTCTTCTATCTCTATTACCTTGTCCACCAGCAAAAATGGATACCTGTGGGGTATTATCCCCTGAATAGCTTTATTGTCCAGCATTCCCGCACACCTCTTATTCTTCCTGATTTTGTGACAGCTGTTTATACAGCATTTCAGCTATACCAATGCCTCTTCCGTCAGAAACCTTCCGGGCCAGTTCTTCATCCAGCATGGACCTGAACATCTCTTCCCCCGCACTCTCGGGTATAAGGCCTCCACGGGAGACGGTGTCCCTCATTCTTTTCAGCATCATGTTTACAAATATCGCTTCCATCTCTTCACATGCTTCCCTGAGCCTTTTGTCATCCTTTTCTTTTCTCGCCTGCTCAAGAATCCGGTGGAAGCTTTCAGCCCGGGCATCATTTGTCCTGTCATACGCATTCTTTATTATATCCTTTCCCGGACCATTTATGTTATCTATCTTCATCGCTCTTCACCTTTCCCATCTATCTCCTCAGGTTGTTTGCAATCTGGAGCATCTCGTCGGCAGTCTGGACCGATTTGGAGTTTATCTCATAGGCCCTCTGGGCCACTATCAATTTGACCATTTCCTCCACCACCTGGACATTTGACGCCTCCAGGAAGCCCTGCATAACCAGGCCGTTTATACCGGGTTCCTCGGCCTCCACCGGTTCCCCTGAAGCGGATGTCACTTTATAAAGGTTCCGCCCCACACTCTCCAGTCCTGCCGGGTTGGGGAATCTCACCACATCCACAATCCCTATTTCGTCCAGTGTGTCGTCATTCCTCCTGACAAATACGGACCCGTCTTCGTCCACCGTGATTTCCTTTATCTCCGAACCGATTTCCGCATCCGCACCTTCTATCTGGAGAAAATATCCGTCTGAGGTAACAATGGTAGCCTCTTCGCCGTCTATACTCAGCTTAAAACTCCCGTCCCGGGTATAAAACAGGTTGTCATTGACATCCCTTACCACAAAAAAACCTTCCCCGTCGATGGCCAGGTCCAGAGGATTTTCCGTCTGCTGCATATTGCCCTTTGAAAAATCCTTCACTATGGCCACAGGCTTTACGCCGTGGCCCACCTGCAGGTTTACCGGCCGGCCCTGTCCGTCCACCATTTCCGCCCTGAAAATGGCCTCGTACAGCAGGTCCTTGAACTCGGCCCTTTCTTTCTTGTAACCCGTGGTATTCACATTGGCAAGGTTATTTGAAATGGTATCCACATTCAACTGCTGGGCCTGCATACCCGAACCGGCAGTCCACAATGCTCTCATCATAATAATCACTCCTCATCTAATCAGGCTCTTCCTATCTCATTAACCGCCTTTTCCAATATACTGTCGTAGGCCGTAACAATCCGCTGATTGGCCTCATAGGAACGGAAAGCCGTAAGCATACCGACCATTTCCTTTACCGAACTGACATTGGAAGCTTCGATAAATCCCTGTAATACTTCGCCTTCGGGTACATAATTCAATCTGGCCTCTTCCCGGGCTTTATACAGGTTGTCCCCGATTTTCACAAGGGCTTCGGGGTTCTCCGCCTTCACCAGCTTCAGTGTATCCACATATTCACCGTCCACATATATCTCCCCATTGCTCATCACATCCATACTGCCCTCATCTATCCAGACCTGTCCTTCTTCTCCCATCACCCTGTATCCATCCTTTGTGACGAGGAAACCCTCTGCATCTATGCCAAAGGAACCGTCCCTGGTATACCTTTCCTCACCGTCCACTGAAACGGTAAAAAACCCTTCACCCCTTATTGCCAGGTCGGTAGTATTGCTGGTAACTTTTATACTTCCCTGCATAAAGGAAGTCACTATATCATCGGTACGGGCACCGGCATTCATAGTACCTATAACGTTGGGTCCCGTAAACAGCCGGAGCCTGTCCACCGGCCGGCCTCCGGAGAAAACGGTTCCCGTATCGTCTATAGACATGGTTCCGGGACTGTCCACCCTTATCCTTCCTTGCAGCCCCATAATATAGTTGCCGGTAGCGGTAATCAGATACCCTTCCGGGTTCACTTCAATCTCCGCCCGGGTATGATAGCCCTTTCCCCTTGGAGTGTCAATAACCAGGTAAGCCCCTGAGGTTTCAACCTTCAGCCCTTTCCCGGTACTTTCCGCGGATACGCCCCCAAAGGTCTGGTACCTGTCGGTCAGACTGCTGTCGTTCAGCCGGGAAATCAACACTTCCTTAAAAGGTCCTGTGATTACGTAGTCCTTTTTAAACCCGTTGGTATCCACATTGGCTATGTTGTTTGCCAGCACGTCCACCCTCCTGACTTCGGTGGACATGGATTTTGCCGCTGTATAAAGTCCTCTGATCACCGTATATCACCTCATATTTGTATATCGTCATATTCCGGCGGAAACTTTACAAAAAAATTTTCAGGTGCCGGATTATCCGGCACCATTGACTGCTCAATCCCTATCCCGAGCTTCTGTTGGTAGTTATCAGACTGCCTTCCAAGATATCGAGGGACTCAAGAGCTTTCCCCGTGCCTATGGCAACACAGGATATGGGGTCATCTGCCAGCCTTACAGGGATACTCATCCTCTCTTCCAGAAACTTATCCAGTCCGTAAAGCATGGCACCGCCTCCGGTCAACACTATCCCCTTATCACTGATATCAGATATCACTTCGGGAGGAGTTTTCTCAATGACCGAGTGGACACTTTCCATGATAGCCGTTGTAGGCTCTTCAAGGGCCTCCATCATCTCTTCAGAGGTAACCATATGAGTCTTGGGCAGACCGGTCACCAGATTCCTGCCCCTTGCTTCCATGGTTATATTCTCTTCCCTGGGAAAAGCACAGCCAATACCTATTTTTAACGCTTCCGCAGACCTCTCGCCTATCAGCAGGTTATATTTTTTCCGCATATATCTTACTATGGCTTCGTCCAGTTTATCTCCCGCCACCCTTATTGATGCGCTGACAACAATGCCTCCCATGGAAATAACGGCAATGTCGCTGGTACCCCCGCCAATATCGACAACCATACTGCCCGAAGGTTTGGTAATATCCAGTCCTGCCCCTATAGCCGCCGCCACCGGCTCTTCAATGAGATATGTCTTTCTTGCTCCCGCTTGGTTTGTAGCATCGATAACCGCTCTTTTTTCAACCTGGGTAACGCCTGTAGGAATACACACTATTATTCTGGGTTTGAATATTTTCCTGGTACCACAGACCTTATGTATAAAATACCTCAACATCTTTTCAGTAATATCATAGTTTGATATTACACCATCCCGCAAAGGACGAATAGCTACTATATTCCCGGGGGTCCTGCCGAGCATCTGCCTTGCTTCCTCTCCTACCGCCAGGATTTTTTCAGTGTTCTTGTCGATTGCAACCACCGAAGGTTCATTCAGAACTATTCCTTTATTCTTTACATAGACCAGTACGCTGGCTGTGCCCAAATCGATGCCTATATCTGTACCCATTCCTAACATGTATTTCCCTCGCTTCCCGAATTCTTCATAGGTATATTTTCTGCTTATTTCTTAATAATCCTCTTTTTTGGTATTAATTTTTATCTATTCTGTCATAATTCTGCGTTCTCTTGCTGCTGGTTTTCAAATACTTTTCCTTTGTCGCCTTTCCGCCCCGTATATGTCTTTCCGCTTTGTTATATTCCAGTACCGTCTTTACATTACCGGCCAGTAAAGGGTTTATCCTGGGAAGTCTTTCGGTTACATCCTTGTGAATGGTACTCTTGCTCACACCGAAAACCTTTGCGGTTTCTCTTACCGTTGCCCTGGAATCCAGAATATATTTAGCAGCTGACACCACCCGCTCCCGTATATAGTCCTTCAATTCGTGAAACCCCCTTTTTCAGTGTCTTTCTATATCATCTATATGCTCGTATCCAACGATATAGAAGAATTTTAACCTCTACTTGTCAGGGAATTGATATATAATTGTATTGGAAAGGAGCGTGCTCTATGAAAACCGTAAAGACTGCCTGCCCCCTGGACTGCTGAAACAGTTTTGCCCATATATGTGGACAGGAATGTCCCCAGCTAAAGATAAGCGGCGCTACGCCCCTGGATAACGAATTCTAAGCTTCAGACGGGGTTAAAACCCCACCTGAAGCTTAGAATTCGTTTATTTTTCGCCAAACAAAAAACCTGCACCCCTTTTCAAGGCAGGGCAGGTTTGCTGTAATCTATATTAATTTCCCAGCTGCCTCAATGCCATCCCGATGAGTTTATCCGCATAATCGGCCATGAACAGCGGGATATTCAGCAGGTCGTCGTCCATCTGCAGATTGTTCAGGGAAAAACGGACACGAAGTTTCACCTTGTCACCGTATTTTTCTTTAAACTTCTTCAGGCTTCTGCTTTCGACGTTGCTCTCCGATTTAACCTCCACAGGCAGGATATCGTTTTCTCGCTGGATCAGAAAATCCACTTCGTACCTTGGATTGTCCACAACCCAATACCGGGGCATAGCCTCAAACTGGTTTCTCAGTGCCTGCAGCACATAATTCTCGCTGAGCGCGCCCTTGAACTCCACAAACAACCGGTTGCCTTCACCGAAAGCGGAAGGCGCTAAAAGCGACAGACGGCGCAAAAGCCCCACGTCCACTAAATAAAGCTTGAAGGCTGACAAATCATCATAAGCTGAAATGGGCAGTCCCGGTGCACTGCTCCGGTATATCTTATAAGTCAGATTGGCATCGCAAAGCCACTGCAAAGCATCCTCATATTCTCTGGCCCGGGCCCCTTCCTTAACGGCTTTATAAATAAATTTCTTGTTCTCTCTTGCCAGTTGCGAAGGGATTGACTTCCAGATAAGCGATATCTTAGGAAAATCCTTAGGATCAGGATGTTTGGCAAAATCCCGTTCATATGCCCCCAGAATATTGGACAGCACCTGCTGCATCAGTTCAACGTCCCGGTCTTCCGTCCAGGCCCTGACAGATTCCGGCATACCACCCGTAACAAAATACATTTTGAGCTTTTCATAAAGTGGGTTAAAGAAAGCATCCGGAATCGGTCCAATCCGGTCCAGGCTGTCCATATAAGCTACAAGGTTGCCGTCGCCGTTGGCCGTTAAAAACTCATTAAAAGTCATCGGCCCCATTTCCAAGAAGTCTACTTTACCGACAGGAAAGGAAGCAGGCTTGGAAAGGGCAATGCCCAAAAGGGAACCTGCACAGGCTACATGATAGTGTGGTGTGTTTTCGCAGAAATATTTAAGTGTATTCAAAGCATTAGGACATTCCTGTATCTCGTCGAAAACAATAAGCGTATCCTCCGGCTTATCAGGCTTGATGATTTGACCGCCGGCCATCATCAAATTTTGTAAGATCCGTTCCACATCCTTTGTATTTTCAAAAAACTGCTTGTATTCCGGGTGCTCGTCAAAGTTAAAGTAAGCAATATTTTTATAATAACGCCTGGCAAATTCCTTGAGCGCCCAGGTTTTGCCCACCTGGCGTACGCCTTTCAGAATAAGGGGTTTGCGGTGCCTGGAATTTTTCCACCTCAGCAAGTCCTGCATGATCAACCTTTCCATAATGCCACCTCCAAAATATCACATTTTTATACATATTTTGCGTCAATAAATCACATTTTTATAATATATTATAACCATTTGTCTGGCTTTAAGTCAATATATCACATAATTATTATTAATTATGTGAACATAATCACATTTTTAATTAAAATCCGGAAAGTGTTGCCAGCCTGTCAACATTTGATAATTAAATGGTCTATTGTCGGTCAATAGAAGAATTTTAACCGGCACTTGTCAGGGAATTGATATATAATTGTATTGGAAAGGAGCGTGCTCTATGAAAACCGTAAAGACTGCCTGCCCCCTGGACTGCTGGGACACCTGTTCCATTGCGGCCGGTGTGGAGAACAACAGGGTCCTGTCTGTGGAGGCTGCCCCGGATAATCCCATTACTGCTGGATTTTTGTGTTCCAAGGGCAGAAAGCACATTCAGATGCTGTACCATCCTGAAAGGCTGAAAAAGCCCCGCCTTAAGACTTCCTCCGGGTGGATGGAAATCGGATGGGATGAAGCCCTGGATATGGTCGCTGAAAGACTGGATGCCCTGAGAAGGGAATATCCCACTACCGCACTGCTGCACTGCTATGACTGCGGTCACGGGGGACTGCTGAAAACCATTGACAGGAGATTTTTCAATGTCTATGGCGGTGTTACCGGTCTGGAGGGCAGTCTATGCTGGAGTGCCGGTATGGCCGCCCAGAGATACGACTTCGGGGATTCCATCAGCCATCATCCGTCAGACCTGCTGCATTCAAAAACCATTATCCTGTGGGGCAGAAATCCGATGGATACCAGCCAGCACCTTGTACCCTATTTAAAGGCTGCCAGGGACAGAGGGGCTGTCATCATTACCATAGATCCGGTTAAGACTGCCACCGCCGCAATCGCCCGCAAACATCTGGCCCCTGCTCCGGGTACCGACGGTGCCCTCGCCCTTGGTATGGCACATGTACTTGTACAGGAAGAATTGATTGACAGGCAGTTCATAGATAAATATACGATTGGTTTCGAGGAATTCAGGAGTTCCATCGGCGGGTTTTCCCCGGAGGCTGCTTCGCACATTACCGGTATTCCGGCAGAGGATATTGTATCCCTTGCAAGAACATATGGCAGCAACAAACCTTCCGCCCTTTTACTGGGATACGGCCTCCAGCGGTACAGGAACGGGGGAAATACCATCAGGGCAATTGACGCCCTGGGGGCCATGACAGGCAATATAGGGGTTTCCGGTGGGGGAGTTAACTACGCCAACAAACAGGTGGACAAGTATATAGACCACCAGTGGCTGGAAGGCAACCAACTGGCAAAGCACCGCCGACGGTTCCCCTATCCCCGGATGGCGGAATACATTGAAAGGGCGGGAGACCCGCCGGTTAAAATGATACTGGCCGCCCGATGCAATCCCATAACCCAGGCCCCGGACAGCAATCACCTTATGGAAGCCTTCCGGAAAGTGGATTTTAAAGTCACCCTGGACCTATTCATGACCGATACCGCCCTGTGTTCCGACCTGGTACTGCCCTGCAGGCATTTCCTGGAGGATGAAGACATTATTTATACCTCCATGGGGCACTGCTATATATCCTACTGCAATAAAGCTGTGGAACCGGACCCCTGGGTCCCGTCCGAACTGTGGATTTTCAACCGGCTGGCCCGGAGACTTGAACTGGAGGGTTTCCCTGTAAAAGACGGTGATTGGTGGCTGGAGAGAGCCATAGCTCCCCTTACCCGGGAGAAGGGCATCACCCTGGAAGACCTGAAGAAAGGCGCCATCGAACTTCCGGGAGCTGTTCATGTGGCATGGGAGGATCTGGCCTTTAAAACTCCCAGCGGCAAATATGAGTTCTACTCTGAAAAGGCCCTGGCCGACGGCCAGAGCCCTGTTCCGGTATTCCATAATAACGAGAATCCTGCCTCCGGAGAATTCCCCTATCACTTCATTACACCCCATCACCGGGATTCCCTCCATTCCCAGCACTACCTCCTGGTTGAGGACGGGGCGCTGCCTGCAGCATATATTAATCCGGAAACCGGCAGGAAGGAAGGACTAAGGGAGGGGGACACAGCCATCGTCTCATCCGACAGGGGAAGTATCCGCTGTACGGTAAAATTCAGGGACGGCATGCGCGAAGACGTAATCATGATTTATGAAGGCTGGTGGCTGCAAAAAAATGGAGGGGTGAACAGACTCACCCCCCAGAGGATATCGGATATGGGCTGCCAGGCAGCTCTATATGACTGCCGGTGCAATATCCGGCCTGAAAGTTAATCTATACTGTAAATTTGCCTCATATCCCTTATCTCTGTCCCTGTATAGTAGTGGCTAAGTATATCCTTATAACTGCTGCCGTTTCGGGCCATGCCGTCCGCCCCGTACTGGCTCATGCCCACCCCGTGGCCGTATCCTATGGTGGTTATTATGACACTGTCCCCCGCCCTTTCAACCTTGAAATTTGTAGAGTTGAGGCCGAGGGCTGCCCGGACATCCCTGCCCCTCAGCACCTCGTTTCCTATTTTTAAACTGATGATTTTTCCCCCTGCACTGGTCTTCATTACCTGTATTGCCTCCGGCACATCCTCTTCCTTCAGTCTTAGTCCCTTAAAGGTATTTTTCAGGCTTTTTACGAACTCAGAGACCTTCATGACCACCTTGGCTTCTTTTTTAGGGGAATGGTCTTCGTAAGGACTTTCCACGCCCCTCAGATAGGGTACCGCTGAACTGAACACATCCTCCGAATTCTCGGTCCTGCCCCCGCTGGTCGAATGGAACAGGGGATCTATAGGCTGCTCATCATAAGTAAGTATAAGGCCCCTGGTATCCTCCGCCGCCTGCTCCACCTTCGCCAGGTATTTCCTGTAGCCGAAAAAACCGAATTGTTTCCTGAGATTTTTCCTGAACTGTTCTGTGGATATCCATGCCTGGCAGTGGGTGGAGTCTGTGCAGACATCCGCCTCAGGGTGATGACGGTTTGGGGAGGCCCCCAGGGCCTGCATCCTTTTGACCGTGTATGTCCTTGCCGCCACAGCCTGGGCTTTCAGGGCTTCTATATGGAAGCTTGCCGGCATTTCCGCCGCCACAACCCCTTTTATATACTCTTCAAGGTCCATCTTCCTGATAAGCCCCTCTTCCTTGATGTAGACCACCACTTCCATGGATTTTTCGTCTATGTATCCCTTCTCTGGTTTTGAAAAAATATCACATCCCTGGATCAGGAACACCGGAAGTACTATAGTTATCAAAAAAATAAAAACTATTACATAGATAATGGTCTTCATCCCGAAAGCCCCCTGCAAATAAGTCCTTCTTAATCTTATTTACGGGCGGAAATAAATATTACACCGTATTTTTTGTCATTTTGTGGACATAATACCGAATGGAGGTGATATATCTAATTATGAAGATTAATAAATGGCTGGACAGAAAAAGAATCTTGGCAACCTTGAACAGGGACGGATTTTATATGGTTTTGTTCCTCTGCCTGGTTATCCTGGCTACTACGGCGGTCTGGGTTACGAGGAGTAATATAAAGTTTTTCAGCCAGAATGACATCTTCCCTGACGAGATGAATATGCAGGAAGATTATTATATTGAAGAGCTGCCGGTGGAAGAGGATGAAAACGCAGCCTCCCTGGATGAAGGTATAGAGAAAGACCTGCACGCGGAAGAGGAAATCCGGAAGCAGCAAACACCGGTACCACAGGATACATCAGCGCAGCAGGAGGAAGAAAAGACCGAAAAACCTAAAGAAGAACCGGAAGCCAAAGAGACCTCTGCATCACCACAGCCGTCGAGCACGGTTTCAAGCAGCGAAAGAATGATCAGGCCGGTACCGGGCAGTATTATTATGGATTTTGGAAAAGACACCCTTGTGTACTCCAGGACCCTTGAGCAGTGGACCACCCACTACGGCATAGACATAGCATCAGATGTAGGAACTCCCGTAAAGGCAGCCTTGTCCGGCAAGGTAACCGATATATGCACCGACCCGAGGCTGGGCATCATGATAACAATTGACCACGGCAGCGGCCTGGTTACCCGATATGCAAACCTGCAGAACAGCAATATGGTCAAAGTGGGAGATAAGGTGGAAAGGGGCAAGGTGATAAGCGGTGTCGGCAGAACCGCCGGCTTTGAGGTAGGAGACCCGCCCCACCTGCACTTTGAAGTGATCAAAAACGGGGTGCACCAGGACCCCAAGCAGTATCTGCCTAATATCTAGAAAAAGGTCGTTATTAGAACGGCCTTTTTCTACAGTATCAAGAATTTTTATGTGCTTTTCATTCCTTTTACTCTTAATCGTATATTTAGGAAAGGTTAAAGGACAATTTATTTTACACCCTCTTATAAATCTGCTAACTGTACTGGACATAATCTACTTTTGCTTAATATAATATTTTCTTTAATATATCAGAATACCCTTCATACCGGTTGATCAAACAATAATTTAGAAATAAAACATAATCAATATCTTTATTCTCCACTAGAGTATATAGGTTTCCATTCCATAGTCTCGGATCAATTACATAAATGTTTCTAAAATGATTCGTCAAAAAAGGAATAAAGGCATTTGCGTATGAATCTTTGACTATTGCAATACTTAAATCATTATCTATATCACTTTCTATGTAAATAATCGGATAGTCTCCGCTTAAAAACACTCCATATTTATTATCTTCACTACTATAAGAACGATCTATTATTTTAGCCTTTTCCCCACTCTTCCCATCAGACTTATACATATATGATTTTACAGAAGGTACATATACATCAATTACATCTTTATGTTTTTGCAATTTAGTGCTATTAGTGACTCGATGCAAACTCCCTAAAAAATCTTTTATTGTGAAATGCGTGAAATTTTTCAACTCTACTGCATCAAAATTAAATTGCTTTATAAATTCAGTATAAGCATAATATGCCCCAAGCTGTGTCCAGTGATGGTCTGTTCTAAAATAAATATATTCATTTGAATGATTTTGCAATACATTATATACATCAACACCTATTACATTTTTATATTTACCATAGAGCTCATCAATTGATTTTCTTTGTGAATATGAAACATCATTGAATTTTTCCCCATTTGAAAATTCTATTTGAGTTGGAACTATAAGTGAATACACTTTAACATTTTCACCTAAGTTTTCAGCTGCTCTATTTAATGTCTCTGCATAAAGTTGTATTGCCTTTTGATTATATATATTTAACTCCATTGCCTTATTGTCAATAATCAGTATTGATCCGAAATCTGTACCATTTATTAATTCCTCATCAGTTGATGACTCTTTTTTTTGCCAATCATCGGCCACATTAATTCCTGTAGTGTCAACAATCTTCATATTACCTGATATTCCTTTTAATTCTTCGATTACACCCGCAATTTCTATCAACTTATATCTCTGAATAAAATTGTTTGAAAATGATGTCTCAATATTTCTAAATACCTTTCCACTAGTTACTTCCTTTACAGTAATAGCATCAGGATCAATACTTGCCAGGATATTGGGTCCATTAATGATTAAATTCAATAATCCGACAACTACTAAAATCGCAGGGAAAACTATGGCATTTAAATATATTCTTTTCACTGCTTTCAACTCCTAAAATCTGAAATACAAAAATGGATTATACGATTGACATACCAATAATGCAGAAATAATTATTATCGCAACGCATACATAAATAGGTTGAATGATTTCAGGTAAAAACCCATGTGCTGCTTTAGCATTAAGCCTTTTATTAATCATTATTTTTAAAGCAGGTGTACAAAGCAGAATAGCCGTAAAATAGAAATAAATATTGTTCATGAACCTTATACCTGTTTCCATAGTGTATAGAGGAGCATTACTAAGTCCTAACATAATTTCAAAATATGCTATAGCTTTTGATAGGTCAACAAAGTAAAATAATACCCATCCCATTAATACTATTATCATAAGATATATATGTGAAAACAAGGCGGGAAGTTTATTTAGAATTTTCATCAATACCTTTTTTTCTAAAGCAATCAATACGCCAAAGTAAAGTCCCCATAATATAAAATTCCAACTGGCTCCATGCCATAAGCCTGTTAAAAACCATACAAGTAATAAATTAAACAATACTCTATGTCGGTTCCCTCCCAAAGGGATATATACGTAATCTCTAAAAAAACTACCCAGGGATATATGCCATCGTCTCCAAAATTCTGTCGCTGATTTGGAAATATATGGATAATTAAAGTTTTCCTTATAAGTAAAGCCAAACATATGTCCCAATCCAATTGCCATATCCGAATATCCTGAAAAATCAAAATAAATTTGTAAAGCGAATAACGAAATGCCGTACCAGGCTCCAATTATAGATAATCCAGCAAAAGAATTATCCAAATAGAAGCTTGCGATCTCTCCTGCTGTATTGGCAAAAATAACTTTTCTGCCCAAACCTGTGATAAATCTCATAACCCCTTGATTAAACCGTTCTTTAGTAACAATTCTCGTTTCAATTTCTTCCGCAATATCCTTATATCTAACAATAGGTCCTGCCACTAATTGATGAAAAAGAGAAACAAATAATAAAAACTTATAATAATGTTTCTGGGCTTTAACCTCTCCTCTATAGACATCTATAGTATAAGATAGAGTTTGAAAAGTATAGAAAGAAATACCTATAGGCAGACCATAGTCAATAACTGGAAAGGATGTTTTTAATAATATATTTATATTTTCAATTATAAACCCGAAATACTTAAAGAAAATCAATAATGAAAGATTTAATACTAATGATGATATCATGGCTAATCTGCTTTTTAAGTTATCCCTGTTTGATTCAATTATTTTCCCGTGAAAATAATCAATTGTAGCACTAAATATAAGTAGGGTAACCCATACTGGTTCACCCCATGCATAGAAGAATAATGAGAATACGATTAAAACCATATTTTTGATTCTTATATTTGGGCTTAAATAATACACTATCAGATTAAGCGGCAAAAACATAAAGAGAAAAAACAAATTCGAAAAAACCATAATTTTCTCCTTTTAGAACAAATCCCAAAATTAATCTATTTTATGAAAAAATTATACCATATTATGTCTATATTTTCTATATTATAAAACCCCTCTTTTTTCACAATTATCCTCTTTAGCTATTTGTAGTCCTTAAAGTTTTTCCTGAATACGTTAATAAGTTCTTCTGTCTCGTCTATAAAATATGGTCTTGCAACATTTCCATCTGCATCCCGGTCACAACCGTTCCACCATATCGCAACTTTTATCCGTGGATATTTATCGATGTTTGAAAACATATCATTTACCCATTCTTCCTTGTTCCCACCCACGCTGCTTGATGAAAATTCCGTTATCATCAATGGTTTATGGTAATAGAGTTCTGCTTTCTGATACAATGGATCATATATTTCCGTAAATTCCCTCCAGGTTTCATCCTTATAATAGGTTCCGTTATTATATCCTGTCAGGCCTATCACATCTACATATTCGTCACCGGGATAATACAAGATTTCATTGTTCCACTCAAAGTTGGGATATGATTTTTCGTTTGGGTTCCAAATCCATATAACATTATCAGCATCAGCATCTTCGAATATCTTATAAACATATTTATATAATTCTTTGTATATTTCAGTATCCCTTGATGTGTGATATGCAGAATATACACACCAGTCCCCGTTCATTTCATTGCAAAACCGGAAAAGAACCGGATGCCCAAACTCTGCAACTTCCGTTGCAAAAGATTTCAGAAACACGTCATAGTTCCCATCAAGTATGTCATAAACCATATTCCCTTCACCGGTATCCTGGTTGCTAGTTTGAAGTGTCAATTCAACAGTCTTGCCATTATTGTAGGCATTTTGGAGTTCAGCTTTAACATAATTCGGTTCAAATACTTTTTGAACATTCTTATAAACCAGCAAAAATTTGAAATCGAAATTCATCTTTTCTTCTAAATCGTCAAGCTCACTCATATCTTTAGGTGCAGTATGTTCAAAAATTCCCCATGAAAGAGTACTGTCATCTGAGAAATATCGTTTAAAAAATCTTCTTGTCTTTTGATCCCATAACTTATTTATTGTATGTTCAAACTTAACAGCAGCCGGTCTAACTGCCGGTATAAAAGTAAAGAACCCCTCTGTTAGTTCTAAGTAACCGTCGCACTGATCAAAAGGCATGTCAGACTTGAAGAAAAATGTATAAACATAATCTTCTGTTATAATATCGACACACGCATAGTAGTTTTTATCGTTTGATATATGTAACAATTTTTCCCGTGACCACTGGTTTATTACGGCCGGAAATCCATTTATTTCCATATTTTTGTGCAATTCTACTTTGTGCTCATCTGAATTTTCCAAAAAGCGATTAGAATATGAGATATATGCCTCAGCTGAAAGATCCGTTACAGACAAAGGTTGCTTGTATATTTCCATTCGTCTGTGTCGGTCTTCTAGCACTATTCTAATCCCGGTTGAACTGTCATCCGTAACTTTCATTTCCTGTGGAAGAATTACCCCGTAACCATGGACTCTATTTAAAAACAGTGCTTTTGATCCATTTAAGCCAATAATACAATAACTCCCATCATTCTGAGCTTCATAAATTTCAAAATTCACTGCAGACTCATCGTTCTTTTGTGAAGTAGAATTTCCCGAGGTCCAGGCCCCCAGCAATAATACCATTATAAGGATCCTTAAGATAATTACAATAGACCTTAAGGCTTTTTTACCGCTAAATGCTTTCATATTCTTTACCTCTTTCGTATGCTATGAACAGCAGTCTATTTAGACGTAAAATTCCAGTTATTGCCTGGCATCACACCACTGTCTTATTTCCCCGAACATATTATTACCCAAAAAGATTATAACAGATATTTTAAAGATATAGAACAAAAAGGGTCATCGATTATTCCCTATAGTTTGCAAATTTATCGCAAATCCCAATGATTAAGCTACCCATTCTCTTTTCTCCAGGATACTTTGAATAGTGCTTTTCCGTATGTAGCTTAGTCCGCTTTCTCACGATTACTCCTTTAGTTAAACAGCATGTTCACAATTGCAAACATGCTGTTTAACTCTATAACAATACTATTTGATTAAATCGCTCATCAGCTAGGTTAACACTATTCACTATGGTAACAAAGTAAAGTCTACAGTACTCCATAGATAAGTTTTATTTGATACTGTTGAAGTTACTGTATCCACATCACTTTGGGAATATTGAGCATCATCACAATCTGTTTGTTCATACCATGTAAAACCAGATGAAGTTGTATTCCCATCATATTTTATAGGGAGCGCTCCAGTAATTTCAGCACCACCAAAATATCCTCTTCCTTGACCATCCTCTAGTCGATGATAGTATGTTGTCTTAATATCCTCTACCGGAACCATGTTCAATTCATATCCAACATTGTGAACACCTTCATATGCAACATTACCTACGTGCCAACCCCAATCTTCTTCTGATAACCTAACTTTTTCATCTCCATTAATGTATAATACCAGATAGTACTTATCACCGACTTCTTCCCCTGTAAACTTGATGCTTACAACATCTCCGCCTGATATGTTTAATGGAGTATCACCATCTTCCCAAATGTCTTTTACATAGTTTTTGCTGTATAGGAACCAGTACCATTCACCGTTTTTCTTAAGAATACCACCATCAAAACCAATGTGCTGAGTACTGGAATATAGTCTAATAAAAAACTCTGGATGTATTCTATGCTCCTCATCTACATAGACATCATTCATATCAGTCGGTATTTTGAAATTTGCTTGACCTCCGATAATTTTTGGTGCTGTAGTAATTTCTTGCTGTATTGACGTACGGAAGCCAGCAGCGTTAGCTGTTACCGCAAAACCGAAAAGCACAGTAAAAACCATCAATAATGAGAAAATCCTTTTCATTTTATTTCCTCCCTTATATTTTTTTGAGATTGTTTATGTATCACCTGGTTTGTCGAATCAATGGAACCACCCCCACAGCTATATTCTCCATACCTTTACAACAGCTGGATATAGTTCAACCAAGTCATCTTTGCTCTACAAAGATATGGCAGTTTACCCAGGATGCTCTGCCTGGATATGCTCCCGGGTAAATCTTTTCTTGCACACATTATATATCTATTTTTATTTATTTTTGGATAATATTGCCTAAACGGTCGATTTTACCCCCCAAACGGTCGGTTTCACGTCTTTAACGGTCGGTTTTACTTCCTTATCGGTTTTTACCTTACCAGTTCCTTCAGTTCTTTCGCCTTTCTAAGGCCTGCCCTTTCTCTGATACAGTCAAACTCTATCTCTCTTTCGCCATATTCAATACTCACCAATTTTATGTAATCCATATTCATCAGGTAAAATTTGCATTTCAGGAAAAAATGTCCTATTATCAAGCTTTTGCCTAAATTCCATCAAAGTACCGTAACAGGTATAAACTTGACCGTCTGCCATATGGATTTTCAACTGTCTTTTCTTCACGATAAACATACCGATAGGGTCGAAGAAATCTACTCTCTACCGCATATTAGGCAAATCCTGCAGTTACGGCCGGAATTAAAAAAAGACACGGGTTGCACCTCCCTGTGAAGGTAAAACTTCCCCTGTCCAATCTTTTCATGTACTATCGCATAAATATTATGAATCCTTATATAATTTTAATTAAGCGTATTACCTCTATCTTAGGTGATATTTCTCATACGGTCGGTCTCGTACCCCAAATAATCAACTTGACAACATCCTTAACAATAGATTTTATTCCTTATCAGCTTTTACGTTATCAGTTCCTTCAAGACTTTCATCTTCCTCCTGCTGAGAACTGCCCTTTCCCTGATACAGTCAAACTCTATCTCTCTTTCGCCATATTCTATACTCACTAATTTTATGTAATCCATATTCACCAGGTAAGATTTATGGCTCCTGAAAAACTTCCTATTGTCAAGCTTTTGCCCAAATTCCTTCAAAGTACCGTAACAGGTATAGACTTGACCGTCTGCCATATGGATTTTCAACTGTCTTTTCTTTACTGTAAGCATAACTATACTGTCAGGGTCGAGAAAAATCTGCTCCCTATCGCATATTAGGCAAATTCTGCGGTTATGGCCGTAATTAAAAGAAGACACGGGTTGCTCCTCCCTGTGAAGGTAATCTCCCCCTGCCCAATCCCCTCATATATATCATCGTATAAATTTTGCAAATTTTTAATGGTTTTTCCGCGAAAGGGAATTTTAGTTGTGTAAAAGTGTCAAGGGGACGGTTCTTCTGACAACATTGTCAGAAGAACCGTCCTTTTTGTCTTTTTGAATACCTTTTGTCTTTCCGGGATAAACACCTTTCACTATACTCCCACATAAAATAATTAAAGCTGATAAAATTCTTGAAAGGAAGTTTCCAAAATATGTGTGGAATTGCAGGCTGGATTAATACAAAAACTGACCTGTCAGGAAAAAAAGATATTATAGAGGATATGACATATACCCTTAGATTCAGAGGCCCGGATGCCTCTGCCGTCCATGTCTCCAAAAACGCACTGCTGGGTCATAGAAGACTGATAGTGGTGGACCCTGAAGGAGGAGCGCAGCCAATGCCAAAAACCATTGGAGACCGGACATATACCATAGTTTATAACGGTGAGCTGTATAATACCGAAGATATCCGCAAGGTCCTCAAAGGGAAGGGATACCGTTTCAATTCATATTCTGATACAGAGGTTCTGCTTACTTCATATATAGAATGGGGTCCCGGCTGCGTGGATTATCTGAACGGAATATATGCATTCGGCATATGGAGTGAATGTGACAAAAGCCTTTTTATTGCCAGAGACCGGCTGGGGGTCAAGCCGCTATTCTATACCCAGGCAGGGGACAGCTTCATGTTTGCTTCCGAAATCAAAGCACTGATGGCTCACCCGGACATTAACCCGGAGATTGACGACCAGGGATTGATGGAGATCTTCGGCCTGGGTCCTGCAAGGTCCCCGGGCTCCGGTGTATTCAGAAATATAAATGAAGTAAAACCCGGATACTGCATTCTTGTAACTCCCTCAGGGTTAAGAGAAAAGCGGTACTGGCAGCTTGAAAGCAAAAAGCATACTGAAGACCTGAAAACTACTACCGCACATATAAAGTACCTTGTGATGGATGCCATTGAACGTCAGCTGGTCTCGGATGTGCCTGTGTGCACATTTTTATCCGGGGGGCTGGATTCCAGTGCCATTTCCGCTGTTACAGCCAGGCTCTTTAAAAAGGAAGGTAAGGGAACCTTAAAAACCTATTCAATTGATTATGCGGAAAATGATTTATATTTTAAAGCCAGTGAATTTCAGCCGGATTCAGATGGTATATGGTCAAGACGGATGTCCGACTATATAGGTTCCGAACACTACAATATTGTATTGGATATTCCTGATTTGGCAGCAGCCCTGGATGATGCGGTCAGGGCAAATGACCTGCCCGGGATGGCCGATGTGGACGCTTCCCTGTATCTCTTCTGCAAAGAGATAAGAAAAAATGCCACCGTTGCATTGTCCGGAGAATGTGCGGACGAAATTTTCGGGGGATATCCATGGTACAGAAGGCCTGAGGCCATTAATGCAGGTACTTTCCCGTGGTCCAGGGCTATTGACCAGCGTCTTGACATACTGTCGCCGGAACTTAAGCGCTTGCCTGTGAGGGATTATATAAATTACAGGTATGAAGAGACTTTGAAGGAAGTTCCCTTCCTGGAAGATGAAAGTTCTGAAGACAGCAGGATGCGTGAGATATTTTACCTGAATCTCAAGTGGTTCATGATAACCCTGCTGAACAGAAAAGACCGTATGAGCATGTCCAACGGCCTTGAGGTAAGAGTACCCTTTGCCGACCATCGTATCGTGGAATATACGTGGAATATTCCCATTGATATGAAATTTACCGGCAACAGGGAAAAAGGCCTCCTGCGACGTGCCCTGACCGGTATGCTCCCTCCCGGAATCCTGAGAAGAAAGAAAAGCCCATATCCCAAGACGCACCATCCGCAGTATACCAGGATGGTTATTGCCAGAATGAAGGATATACTCGCTGACCCGGCTTCCCCTATCCTGGACCTGATAAATATAGCAAAGGTCTCCGATATAGTGGCAACCGGCGGTGCAGGGATAAAAGAACCCTGGTTCGGCCAGTTGATGACAGGCCCCCAGATGATTGCTTATCTTATACAGGTTAATACCTGGCTTAAGCAATACAATGTCAGAATAAATAGTATCTAATATGGATTTAGCTATTGCATATTTATAAATATTGTGTATAATATTAATATAGTTGAATATCTGTCCGGGCAATGGCGTCCGCAGTAAAAAGGTATATATCCCTTTTACTTGTGGACGTTTTTTATTTTGTATATTTAACAAACATAAAGGAGGAATCACAGCATGACCAGGAAAATGAGCAAGGAAGACGTTTTAAAAAAGGCAAAGGAGCTGGATGTACAGTTTATTCACCTGCAGTTCACCGACATACTGGGGGTAATGAAGAATGTGGCCATAACTATTGAACAGCTGGATAAGGCCCTGAACAACGAGATAATGTTTGACGGTTCTTCCATTGACGGCTTTGTACGAATAGAAGAATCCGACATGTACCTGAGACCCGACCCGTCAACATTCATGGTATATCCATGGGCTGCCCCGGTTAAAGAAGCAAGGCTCATATGCGATGTATACGACAAGGACAACAAGCCCTTCACAGGATGTCCCAGAAATATCCTGAAGCAAGTGCTGAAAGAAGCGAAAGATATGGGTTTCATAATGAATGCAGGTCCGGAATGCGAATTTTTCCTCTTCCAGACCGATGAAAAAGGGAACCCATCCCTGGAAACCCAGGATAATGCGGGATACTTTGACCTTGCCCCGGTGGACCTCGGGGAAAGCGCCCGGAGGGATATGGTGTTAACCCTGAAGCAAATGGGCTTTGAAATAGAGGCATCCCACCATGAAGTAGCCCCTGGCCAGCATGAGATTGATTTCAAATATGACGATGCGCTGACCACCGCCGACAACATCATGACCTTCAAGATGACAGTAAGGACTATTGCCCAGCGGCACGGTCTGCATGCCACATTTATGCCCAAACCTATTTTCGGCATTAATGGGTCGGGGATGCACACCAACCTGTCCCTGGCCACCCTAGACGGGAAAAATGCCTTTTACGATGAAAAGGGAGAGCTGCAACTATCTGATATAGCCTTCCACTTCCTTGGTGGAGTGCTTAAATATGCCAGGGCCTTTGCCGCCATTACCAATCCCACCGTAAATTCGTACAAAAGGCTGGTGCCGGGATATGAAGCCCCTGTTTACATCGCATGGTCGGCTTCCAATAGGAGCCCCCTTGTAAGGATACCGGCAAAAAGGGGAAATTCCACCAGGCTTGAGCTGAGAAACCCGGACCCCTCAGCAAACCCCTACCTTGCCATGGCGGTTATCCTGAAAGCGGGTCTTGACGGCATAAAGAACAAAATCCAGCCCCCTGCCCCTGTGAACAGCAACATTTACCACATGAACGAGCTGGATAGAGAGGAAAAGGGTATACAGAGCCTTCCCGGCAGCCTGTTTGAGGCACTCAAGGAACTGTCAGGTTGCGAACTCATCAAATCGGCCCTGGGACCCCACATTTATAACCGGTTTGTTGAAGCAGCCATGATAGAGTGGAATGAATACAGGACCAGAGTAACCAAATGGGAAATAGAGAAATATCTCACCAAGTTCTAGTATAAACAGGATTCTATGCTTCAGGTGGAGTGTTAACCCCATCTGAAGCATAGAATATGTTATCCCGGGACGTAGCGCCCCTTATCTGCCACCTAAGAGGATGGATGTATTGGTGGCGGTAGTCATCTGATAAATCATAAAAAAAGCCCTGATTATTATATTCCCCTTCACCAGGGCTTTTTTTATTTCCCGCAGCATTACCGGCTTCTATTTCCCTCTAAATCATGCTCAACAGTATTCCGTACAGCGGTATAACAAACATACTTACCAGGGTTGAGACACTGAACCCCACCGCTGCATATTCACAATCCCCTTCATATGCCTGTGCAACAATGGTACTCTGAGCCATAACCGGCATAGACGCTTCCATTACAAATACCCTGGTCATAAGCTGGGGCGCGGAAAAATAGTATGACAGACCAAGGACCAGTAAAGGACAGAACAAAAATCTCCCTATCAGCAGTACGGTTACATCTGTGCTCAGCCTGATTTTTCCGGGCCCTATACTGTAAATTATGATGCCTATAAATATCATGGACAGTGGAGTGGTCATGCTCCCTATGTACCTTGCAGTATCCATGACAAACTCCGGTGGCCGGATCTCCGATACAATAAAAACAATAGCAACCAAAAATCCCATTAATGGAGGCGAAAAGATTTTTCTTAATGTTTCAGCAACAGATATTGTTTTCGCCTTTTCCCTGCTGCTACGTCGAATAGAATATATGCCGATGGTCCAGAACAAGGTAGTGTTAGCAATATAATAAAGCAGTACCAAAGGAACACTTTCATCTCCGAACAACGCCAGATTTACAGGCAATCCTATAAAAACAGTATTGGAAAAAACAAACATGGCCTGGAAAATACCCCGCCTCTCAGGCTCCATCTTCAGTAACTTTGCCAGAATTACAGCAATCCCGTAGGAGAGAATCATGCCTGCAAGGGGAATAATCAGTCCTCTGCCTGAACTCACCAAATTCTCTTTGCTCAGGGTATTAAGAATATTCCAGAACATGAAAACAGGCAGTGAAACGTAAAGGATTAATCTCGAAAATAATTCGGATGCATTCCGGTCAAACCACTTTTTATAGGATAAAAAATAACCTGTGCCAATCATCAGTGCAATAGTCAATATGCTCTGTACCGCATCTGTTGCAGCCACTATTCAGTCCCCTTCCTGTAAACTAATCTAAAATATACTTGTTCACCACTTCGATATATCTATAATAATACCATAAATGTCAAGAGCAAAAATTGTCAAAACTGTCAAGGGGACGGTTCTTCTGACAACGTTGTCAGAAGAACCGTCCCCTTGACAATCCCCTTGATATCTTTCTATATCCTGTATACCTTGCCGCCCAGGCTTTGGAATTTCTTCTCAATATCGGTATAACCCCTATCGATATGGTACACGTCAGTTATCTCGGTTCTCCCCCGGGCCGCCAGCCCCGCAAGAATAAGGGCTGCACCCGCCCGCAGGTCTGTAGCCTTCACCGGGGCACCGGTAAGCTCAGGAATACCCTGCACCACGGCGCTTCTGCCATCAATCTTTATATTTGCCCCCATTCTCCTTAATTCGTTCACGTGCATAAATCTATTATCAAAAACAGTTTCTATTATTACGCTTGTTCCCCGCGCCACACTCATCAGGGCCATCATCTGCGCCTGCATATCCGTAGGGAAGCCTGCATAAGGCAAAGTTTTAATGTCAACGGCCTTTACCCTTTCGGGTGCATATACCCTGAGCCCGTTTTCCACTTCCTGTATTATTACCCCTGCTTCCTTCAGTTTTGCTATAACCGACATAAGGTGATTTATGACAACGTTTTCCACTATGATATCTCCCCTGGTTATAGCGGCAGCAACCATGTAAGTACCCGCCTCAACCCTGTCGGGAATTACTGTATGAGTGCACCCTTTAAGTTCTTTTACCCCGTCAATCTTTACGGTATCAGTACCTGCACCTTTAACGCAGCCACCCATCTTATTTATAAAGGTTGCCAGGTCCACTATTTCCGGTTCCTCGGCAGCATTCTCTATAACGGTTCTACCCTCCGCCAGAGCGGCTGCCATCATTATATTCTCGGTGGCGCCCACGCTGGGAAAATCAAGATATACCCTGTCTCCCTTAAGCTTTTTGGCACTGGCCTCAATATACCCGTGCCCCATTGTTATCTCAGCCCCCAGGGCACTAAAGCCTTTAAGGTGCAGGTCGATAGGACGGGTTCCTATGGCACATCCTCCCGGGAATGATATCCTTGCCTTGCCCATCCGTGCCAGTAATGGACCCAGAACTAAAAAAGAAGCTCTCATTCGTCTCACCAGCTCATAGGGAGCTTCGTAATTATCTATATTTCTGGAGTTGACTTCCATCCGCATATTGGACAATTTCTTGATATCCGCACCTAATGAAACCAGTACCTCACTCATCACTTCAACATCATTGAGAAAGGGTATGTCTTCAAGTATACATTTCTGACCCGAAAGCAAACTGGCTGCTATCACAGGGAGTACTGCATTCTTTGCGCCACTTATCCTGACAGTCCCCCTAAGCGGAGGACTGGATTCTACAACTATCTTAGACACCTTCTATCCTCCCGTCCTGCTGAATATACTAGTATTCCAGAGATATTACCGGTGAACCAATCCATATATATGTCTTCCCTTCATACGAATTATACCTCATCGCAATGTTGATATTTACCTTATCCTCTCCTATTTTCAGGTAATCTGCGATTTTTGGGGTGTAGCCGGATACACTTATCATATCATCATAAATCGCATTTTCAACTTCCCGGGCATGGATTCTTTCCATTATGGCACTTATTATTCCGGTGGCCTGACTGGCCGGGACCCTGTCCTCATAGCTCCCCACTATACAGGATGTGACCCTTGCACCCTTGATAAAATGCTCAACCGCTTTCTCTGCCTTCTTGCTTATCCCGGCTATATCTTCATAATCCCCGTTAACCGAGATATCCATGACAATATTGGTCTCAACACCTTCCTCCCCCTCCAGGTTGTTGAAATTCACCGAATGCCCTATTATAACCAGATTATGTCCCCTATCATTATCTCCTGTCAGGGTAACCTGATTGTAATCCCCTCCAAACTGCTCATTCCGTTCACAATTGTTTGCATCCATTCCCATTTCATCAGCCAGGACTTTTACTATGCCTGTTAACTCCTCTTTCCCCAGAAACATATCCTGGGTGGTGGAATAAACGTTAATGTTGGATTCTACCGCTTTTGCCCCCGATGCCTGAAAGGCTTCAACAATCACATTGCCACCCCTGTAATAATTAAAGGCAAAACTGGCAGGAAACAGGATGAATGCAGCCGTCAGCAGCATTACCAACAGAATAAACCCGTAAAGATAATAAATTTTTTTCACGAACAATACCTCCCGGTAACAATCTTTTCTGGATTATTTCCATATTCCGGGAGCAGTATACCCGGATATTCCGTACAAACTTATTATTTCTAAAGCAATCCGGGCTATATACGCATGATAATCATGTAATACTTTCCTCAGCGGGCGTCTAATTATGAATTTTACTGCTTATTTAAAAAATTGTCAATATTTTTCATCCATTTCTGAGAGTGTTGGCGACCCGTATACGGGTTAAAGCCCTCTGAAGAGAAAGCCTTGCCCTCAATACGTCTATGTCGTCCCTGTCCTGCTGCCCCAGTCTCTCCTCAGCCCTTTCCCGGGCCCTTTGGGCCCTGTCTACGTCAATCTCTCCAGGCCATTCAGCCGCATCCACCAGAATAGTGACTTCTTCGGGCATCACTTCCATCAATCCCTGGGCAACAGAGGCTTTCCTGCTTTCATCCTCCCCCGTTCTTATTGTAAGGACACCGGGAACCAGCGGTGTAACCAGGGGACTATGGTCATACAAAATACCCAGATAGCCTTCCCAACCTTTTACCGTAACACCTGCCACATCTCCCGAAAAAAACGTTTTCTCCGGCGTCAGAACCCGCAGTTTAATATTCTTCAAGACCAAAAACTCTCCCTCCGACTATCAGACCTACCAAGGGATTGTCAGGGGGACGGTTCTTCTGACAACATTGTCAGAAGAACCGTCCCCCTGACATCGAAGAACCGTCCCCCTGACATCCCCCTGACAGCCTTATTTTGCCTTATCAACAACCTCATCGATGGTCCCCACCATGAAAAAAGCCGACTCCGGCAGGCTGTCGTACTTTCCTTCCAGTATTTCCTTAAAACTCCTCACAGTATCCTTAACGGGCACATATTTCCCTTCCATCCCTGTGAAGGCTTCTGCAACAAAAAAGGGCTGGGACAGAAACCGCTGTATCCGCCTTGCTCTGGAAACAATAACCTTGTCCTCCTCCGACAGTTCATCCATCCCCAGTATGGCTATTATATCCTGCAGCTCTTTATACCTCTGCAGTATCTCCTGGACCCCCCTGGCCACGCGGTAATGTTCCTCCCCCACTATCCGGGGGTCCAGAATCCTTGAAGTGGAATCCAGCGGGTCCACAGCCGGGTATATGCCCAGTTCGACAATACGCCTGGACAGTACGGTAGTGGCATCCAGGTGGGCGAAGGTAGTGGCAGGGCCCGGATCGGTCAGGTCATCCGCCGGTACATATACAGCCTGAACCGAGGTTATGGACCCCCTTCTGGTTGACGTGATCCTTTCCTGCAGAAGGCCTACATCGGTGGACAGCGTGGGCTGGTATCCCACTGCGGAAGGCATCCGGCCCAGCAGGGCGGATACTTCTGCCCCCGCCTGGATAAACCTGAATATATTATCAATGAATAATAGTACATCCTGTCCTTCCTGGTCCCTGAAATACTCTGCCATTGTGAGACCGGTCAGACCCACCCTCATCCTTGCCCCCGGAGGTTCGTTCATCTGCCCGAAAACCAGTGTGGTTTTTTCAAGCACCCCCGACTGCTTCATCTCCATCCAGAGGTCATTTCCCTCCCTGGTTCTTTCCCCCACACCGGTAAAAACCGAAAAACCCCCATGCTCTGTAGCGATATTTCTGATGAGTTCCATAATAATTACGGTCTTCCCCACACCGGCCCCGCCGAAAAGCCCTATTTTCCCTCCTTTGGGATAGGGCGCAAGAAGGTCTATCACCTTGATGCCCGTCTCAAATATCTCGGTCATTGTCTCCTGTTCCTCAAATCCAGGGGCCGGCCGGTGAATGGGCAGGTATTTCTCTGCCTCAACCCTGCCCCCTCTGTCTATGGTCTCCCCCAGCACATTGAAAATCCTTCCCAGGGTCCCCCTTCCCACCGGCACTTTTATGGGGCTTCCGGTATCCCTCACTCCGGCTCCCCTCAAAAGCCCGTCTGTTGAAGACATGGCTATACAGCGAACAGTATCATCCCCCAGGTGATAGGCTACTTCCAGCACCACCCGTCTTTCGCCCTGTTCTATAACCAGTTCATTATTTATGGCCGGGAGGACGCCATCATCAAATCTGACATCCACCACTGCTCCGATTATCTGTACAACCTTTCCGTATTTTTCTCCGGTCACCTTATCTCTCCTTTACTTTAAAGCCTCCGCCCCGCCCACTATTTCGGATATTTCCCTGGTAATAAGCTCCTGGCGGGCCCTGTTGTAGGACAGGACAAGCTGGTCTATCATGTCATTGGCATTATCGGTGGCAGCATCCATAGCTATCCGCCTGGCTGCCTGCTCGCTCACCGACGCCTCTATCATCGCCCCGTATACAGCACTCTGAATGTAACTGGGGACTAAAATATCTATTACCTCTTCGGAGGAAGGCTCGTAGACCATCAGATCGGCCATCTGTTCCCCGGCTTCCTTGCCGTCATGGGATACAGGGACAGGAACCAGGGTCAGTATCTCCGGCTTCTGGGAGATGGTGGTTATAAATCTTGTATACGCCAGGTTTATCTTCTGTACTTTCCCCCCTCTGAACAACTCCAGGGCGATCCGCGCTATCTCTGCCGCATCGGCAAAACCCGGTTTTTCGGAAATATGTATGAATTCCCTGAATACCTCGTATCCCCTTCTTATTAAATAATCCCGTCCTTTCCCTCCCGCCACCACAAAGGTGTAGTCCCGTTCTTTTCCCAGACGGGACAGGACCGACTTAATCAGATTGATATTATATCCCCCGCAGAGACCCCTGTCCGAAGTTATGACAATGTACAGTTCATTCCTGACATCGTCGGCCTGCAAGAAAGGGTGTCTGACATTACCGCTGTGCCCGGCAATATCCCGGATGGTACTTAAAGTCTTTTCAAAATAGCTGCGGGAGGCATCATACCTGCTCCTTGCCCTCCTCAGTTTTGCAGCGGCCACAAGACCCATCCCCCGTGTGATCTGACGGGTGTTCTTTATGCTTTTTATTCTCCTCTTGATATCTCTCATTCCGCTTTCCGCCATTCAGTAGCACCTATCTTTCCGTGTCAGTCCGGGTTTTCAATTCCAGCTCTTCTTATAATCCTCCACTGCTTTTTTCAGTTCCTCTTCGGTATGCTCCGCAAATTCGCCGGTTTCCCTTATACTTTTGCATATCTCAGGGTGGTGGTTCCTCATGAACTCCAGTAACCCCCTTTCAAAGTCCTTGACTTTTTCGAGGGGTATGTCCTCCAGGTAGTCATTGGATACTGCATAAATGATAATCACCTGGTCCTCCACCTTCATAGTCTGGTACTGGTCCTGCTTGAGAACCTCCACTATCCTCTGCCCTTTATCCAGTCTTCTCCTGGTCTCCCTGTCCAGTTCGGAACCGAATTGTGCAAAGGCCTCCAGTTCCCTGTACTGGGCCAGCTGCAGCCGCAGCTCTCCCGCCACCTTTTTCATGGCCTTTATCTGTGCGGCGCCGCCCACCCGTGAGACAGACAATCCCGCATTCACAGCGGGGCGGACACCGGCATAAAACAGTTCGCTTTCCAGGTATATCTGCCCGTCGGTAATTGATATCACATTGGTGGGGATATATGCCGATACGTCCCCAGCCTGGGTTTCTATCAGCGGCAGGGCTGTAAGGGAGCCCCCGCCCAGGTCGTCGTTCAGCTTTGCCGCCCGCTCCAGCAGCCGGGAATGAAGATAGAACACGTCTCCCGGATAGGCCTCCCTGGCCGGCGGCCGTCTCAGAAGCAGGGACATGGCTCTGTAGGCCACTGCATGCTTGGACAGGTCGTCATATACAATCAGCACATCCTTACCCCGGTACATCAGCTCCTCTCCCATGGCGCATCCCGCATAGGGAGCCAAATACTGAAGGGCGTTGGGCTGGCTGGCTGTGGCCGAGACCACTATGGTATAATCCATTGCCCCCCACTCCTCAAGGGTATTGACTATCTGTGCCACGGTAGAGGCCTTCTGTCCTATGGCCACATATATGCATATGACATTCTGGTCTTTCTGGTTGAGAATTGTATCAACCGCAATGGCAGTCTTCCCTGTCTGCCGATCACCTATGATCAGTTCCCGCTGGCCTCTCCCTATGGGTACCATGGCGTCTATGGCTTTTATCCCCGTCTGCAGTGGCTGACTGACCGATTTCCTTTCTATCACGCCCGGGGCGGGGTATTCCACCGGCCTGGTCCTGCCGGTATCTGTGGGCCCCTTGCCGTCAAGGGGTTGCCCCAGGGCATTAACCACCCTCCCTTTCAGCTCTTCCCCGACGGGTACCTCCACCACCCTGCCGGTTTTTTTGACTGTATCCCCTTCTTTTATGTGATCGTCAGACCCCAGAAGCACACAGCCTATATTCTCCTCCTCAAGATTTAAGGCCATTCCATACACATTACCGGGGAACTCCAGCAGCTCTCCCGCCATACAGCTTTCCAGACCGTATACCCTGGCAATGCCGTCTCCTACCTGCAGAACAGTGCCCACCTCTTCCCTTCTGAGCACCCCTGTATAATTTACAATCTGCTGTTTTATTATATGGCTCATTTCCTCAGGCCTGAGCATCATAACTCGGTACCACCTCAGCTTCCTGTAGTTTTGCCTTTTTCATGTGCTGTTTCAATTCATCCAGCCTGCCCTGCAGACTCCCGTCCAGCAGTACGTTGCCCGCCTTCACCTTAATCCCTCCCAGGATTCCACGGTCTATCCGGTTCTCTATAATGACGGTTTTATTCAAGGCCCGGGACAGATTCTCCCGCAGCATATCTTTTTCTTTTTCCTCTAGCAATTCCACGGTATACACCCGGGCTTTTACAATATTCCGTTCCCTGTCCCCCAGCCGGATAAACAGCCGCAATATGTCCTGCAGCCTGCCCTGCCGCTCCCTGTCTATCAGGAGCAGGATAAAGTTCAGCAGTTCGCCTTCCAGTTCCCCGCCTATAAGGTTTTGGATAAATTCTTTCTTTCTTGACGTGCTTATTTGCGGAGAATTGAGAAGTACTTCCAGGTCCTCCGTTTCTTCCAGAAGCTTCAGCAGTTCCCCCGACTGGGACTGGAGAATTTCTATTTTCCCTTTTTCCCGGGCTGCCTCCAGCAAGGCCCGGGCATATTTCAGGTCCACTCCGCTCACGATACCTTCCCTACTTCATCAATAAAATCCCTGACTATTGCCCTGTTTGTATTGCTGTCAAGGGTTTTCCCGATTACCTTCTGGGCCCCCAGTATTGCCAGGTCCACAACCTGTGCCTTTAATTCGGCCATAGCCTTTTCCTTTTCCAGATTAATATCCCTGCGGGCCCCTGCCAGTATCCTCTCTCTCTCTCTTTTGGCTTCCCGGATGATTTCCTGCCTCTGCTCCTCCGCCCTGGCAACGGCATCCCTCATAATCCTCTGCGCCTCTTCCCGGATATCACCCAGCCGGGCCTCATATTCCTCCTTAAGCCTCCGGGCCTGTTCCTCTTTTTCCCTGGCCGATGCAATACTATGCCGGATCCGCTCCCTCCGGGATGCCATAAACCCCGATACCGGCCTGAATAAAAAATGTCTTAAAAGCAGAAACAGCACCAGTGTATTTATAAGCTGGAGCACCATATTGAAGTCAATGCCCACAAGATTTGCCGTCATATTGCAGTCCTCCTTTGCCGGCTGCTACATTGCCATCCTGACCAGCGGATTGGCAAACAGCAGTATCAGGGCAATTATCAGCCCGTATATGCCTGTGGTTTCCGCCACAGCAGCCCCCAGCAGCATTGTCCTTACAATATCGCCCTGGGCCTCGGGCTGCCTGCCCACCGCTTCCGCCCCCTTACCGGCGGCAAACCCCTGCCCTATCCCGGGCCCTATCCCCGCTATCATGGCAAGCCCCGCTCCTATGGCGGAAGCCGCCAGTACCAGCGCTTTTCCCGTAATGGGTTCCATATCAGATTCCTCCTCCCTTTTATTCTGTCCCTGTGTAACCGTTTTTAGTTCTGCACAGACCGGGCTATGCCAGCAAGCTGGCAGGTTGCACTCCGAAACTCCGTATAATGTGGAGACGTTCCTGTCCATTAAGAAGTGCGATATGGGCCCATCTCCCATCCGTTGTCCCCCCGGCCACAGCAGTGAACAAACAATGCTATCCACCGGACAAGGGGTTCGCAAATATAAGCAAAAGGGCAATTATAAGGGCATATATGCCGGTTGTCTGGGCTACCGCCTGTCCCAGGAACATCACCCTGGTTATTTTCCCCTGGTGCCCCGGTCTCTTCCCCACAGCCTCCACTGCTTTCCCCGCGGCATATCCCTGCCCTATTCCCGGGCCTATTCCCGCTACCATGGCAAATCCCGCCCCCAGGGCAGAAGCCGTCATTACAGTCCATATCCCCCCGCCTGCAGCCAGGGGATTTGCAAATATAAGGATCAGAGATACGACCAAAGCCAGTATTGTTGAGGTCTCAGCCACAGCAGCCCCCAGCAGGAGGGTGAAAGTAATGAGTTTTCTTGCCCTGCTGTTGGTCCCCACAGCTTTTGCCGCCATGCCTGCGGCAAATCCCTGACCTATGCCCGGCCCTATCCCCGCTATCATGGCAAACCCCGCCCCTATGGCGGACGCCGCCAGGGTCTGTTTGGCCCCTGCAGCCCCCGGCAGAGGATTGCCGAATATCAGGATCAGGGCCACAATCAGCGCCAGAATTCCCGATGTCTCCGAAATTGCAGCCCCCAGCAGCATTGTAAAGGTTATCTGTTTGCTCTCCTCCCTGTTGGCTCCCACAGCCTCGGCAGCCTTTCCGGCGGCAAATCCCTGACCTATGCCCGGCCCTATCCCCGCTATCATGGCAAACCCCGCTCCTATGGCGGAGGCTGCCAGCACCAGAGAGGCTTTGTCAAATCCGGAAAGCCACTCCACAAGCCTGATAATTATGTTGATCCCTTCCATACCAGCATCTCTCCTTCATCTTTCTGCACCACAGTTGACCGCTCCTGTTGCTCCAGCTTCTTCTGCCGGAGGAGATGAAAAACCTCCGCTGAAAGAAATTTTCCTTTATTCCATGGCCAGGGATATGAATACCATGGAAAGCATGACGAAAATAAATGTCTGCAGCACACCGGCGAACAGGTCAAAATACAGGTGGGGAATCACCGGTACCAGAGCCGGTACTACACTATATAAAAGGTACATAATCACCACCCCGCCCAGGATGTTCCCGAAAAGACGAAAGGACAGGGAAAGGGGAGTGGCCAGCTCACCTATGATGTTAAGGGGCAAGAGGAAGGGTATGGGCTCTGCGAACCCTTTTAAATACCCCCCTATCCCCTTTGCTTTCATCCCGTAATAGTGTATGCTTATAAAGGTTATTATCGAAAGGGCCATGGTGGTATTGAGGTCCGCCGTGGGAGGCCTCAGGGCAAATAATCCCGACAGATTGGCCGCCAGGAGATAAAGGGCCAGGGTACCCATGTAAGGGGCAAACCCTGCCTTGTCCTCTCCCATTGTCTGGACAGTGAGATTTTCTATGCCCTCCACTATTGTCTCCACAACATTCTGTAGCGGTCCGGGGACATCCCGGAACCGTCTGGTGGATACAAAGGCGAATACAATCAAAACCGCCATTATTATCCATGTTGTGGTTACTGTCTCGGTAACCCCTGTACCCCCTATAACGGGTATCCAGTCGGGCAAATAGAAGTGTATTTTAGGTGCAAACTCCATATCCGGTCCTCCTGCAAAAATGGATACTGGGTAATCGGATGTCAGCGGTAATCCCAAAAACCCTTTTTAATCAATCCTCTGCTATCAACAATATTATTTACCAGTATTATTATTTTAATTAATAAAATCCCTGTTATTGTCGCCACCGTATTAATATAGTCCGATTTCAGCGCAATCAGGATTACCGCACCGGTTAAAAAATATCTTATGCAATACCCTGATACCGCATGTACGGCAGCCTTCCTTTCAGGCATGGTTACCGCCCTTTCAACCGACAGGGCCAGCAGGCGGAAATTGAGCATGGAAAACATACCCCCCAGGGTAAAACCGCAGAATATTCCGTAAAAATCACAAAAAACTGCCATTACGGGTATGGCAGCAATATATATGATGACCGCTTTCCGCATTATGGACTTTTGCAGTTCCCACGTACCCTTCACTGATATCACTTCTTCCTGGTGCTTTTATATGCCAGGTGATAGAGATTCCTGAACGAGGCCAGTACCCCTATGATGCTGAACACTATGAGCAGTACATACCCTGTACCCAGTCTTTCATCCAGGTATTTTCCCGCTACCACGCCGATGATAATTGGCAGGGCCATGGAAAGGCCCAGCTGTGTGATTAGGGCCAGGGTTTTGAATATACCCATATCCTCTTTCATTTATTGTACCCCCCAACAGAATATATATTTATTCTAACCCGATTACCTCAAATATTTGAAATATAATAAAAAAGCCGGATTTACCCGACTTAAGATTCATATCATAATCAATTTAACTCATGCTATAATAATATTCTTCATCTAATACAATGGTTTCTGCTTCTTCATCTATCCTGGTATATTCTAAAGAACCTTCTTCAACTGGGGCGTATTCACCGTTCTTTGCACGTCTTAAAAACGTTAAAAGTACTTCTTGTTCTTTTATGTCCTTACCTTTTTCTTTCCTGCCTTCTGCCATACAAAAACCTCCTTTAATCAATAATCTTTTTCCCGGTTTTACTTTCTATATCATTTCTAATACCGCTAAGGTCTATTTCAAAACCACATCCGCAAATTAATTTATTATTTTTCGGAAAAAGTCTAACCCCTTTATCTTTCATATCCTTATCTATAATAGGGTCATCAATAAACTTTGCATAAAATTTATGCGTTTCCCCGCACTTTTGGCATTTAACTTCAATTTCCACAGCACCCGATTCTGTGCTGGTAGGGGGCTTTTGAGCTTTGCGCAAAGCATTAGTGGGAACAGCATCTTTAGTAATTTTAACATCATAAGTAGCAAATAATTTATAGGTACTGGTAGACATAAAAAGCAATCTCAATACTGTTTGTATCTTATATACAATATCGGCTAATTTGATTTGGTCATCAACTCTTGTAATTTTTAAGCCTATTTCTTCTAGATCATCAATTTTAATAGAACGCCCATGACTTCTCCATTTACCATGATTAGTCAGTTCATGGGCTATTTCTGCAGCTCTTTCCAATTTTTTCTTTTCTGAGACTTTTATTCCTCTGGCTTCAGTAATATTCCAATCTTTAAATTTATATCTGCTTAACCAATCAATAACTAAATCTTTAGCGAACTCCAGAGAATTATTAACACCTTTTAGTTCCCCGGGACTTATTTGGGCAACCATTGTAGCGTCAAATGGATTTAATTTGCCTTGTTTTTCAGCCTGATCTCTCTTTTCCTTCACCCATTCCATATAATCATAGGCCGATATGGTTGACCTTCCAACTCGTACCTGCGCATCTATAGGACCTAAACTCCCGCTTTCTGTCATCAAAATTTCGTTCCCTGATAGTACAATTATTGTTCCAGCACTTTTAGCTTCTCCTGAAACAACAAATCCTATGTAATCAAATTTACTTCTTAAAAATCTTACAATCTCTTCGGCAGCGGCTCCACTTCCTCCTGGTGTCTCAATATAAAAATCAAGTTTTTTAGTTTTGATATCTTTTAGCATATCGAATATAACATAATAATCATCCATACTTAATGGCAAATCAGGAATGGGCTTGCCCATTGCTCCAGCATAAATTATTAAATACGTATCTCTAATCTCATTATATTCTTCAATCAATCTGCGCAACTCATTATTTAAGTCCAGAACACTCATTTTTTTACTCATATACTCTCCCAGTAAACCCACATTTATACACCTCTTTACCATTTTATTCTAAATGGTCGGGTTCTAACTGCTCCAGTTATTATTAATATTCTCGCCTTTTCTAAGTTTTCCTTCAATTTGTTACAAAAAAAAGGCGTGCAGCTACACGCCTTTTTCCATAACCATATCCTTGACCTTCATCAGCCTTGTAATGTTACCCCGCTCGTTCTCGTCCAGCTTCATGGTAATATACTTGATGGCCTCGGACATATTGGGTATCATTACATATTCCAGGGCGTTAACCCTGCGCCTTGTCTTTTCTATTTCAATGGCCATCAACTGACAGCCTTTCTCTATCTCGGCCAGCTTTAAAAGCTTGGGCAGTATCCCCGCAAGAATGGATATGGCGTTATCCAGTTCACCGGAGGTACCGGCGAAACCGTAAGGATAGGACTTTTCGCCGCCGGCTTCCCGTTCATCATCCTTCATTATATTGATGGCGGGAATACGGACGCTCATGACATTTTTGACGGCTACGTCTATATCCACTTTGTCCACGGGATACATGAGGCTTTCCTCCAGCACCTCGCCGGACATAACGCCCCTGGCCATCACAAAATTCCCGAAAGCCTCTGACAGGTCCCTTTCAATCTCTTCCCTGAGCTCCTTGTTCTGTCTTACCAGTTCAATGAACTTTTTGACAAGTTCATCCTGCTTGTCTTTGAGGAGCTTATGCCCTCTGCTGGCAACCTTAACCCTTTTCTTAAGCTTTGTCAGCTCCATACGGGTCGGGTTAACTCGTATTTTCACGGCTTACAACTCCTTTTTCTCAGGCAGATACTTTTCGATATATTCATCCCTTATCCTCTTCAGCTCTGCCTTGGGAAGAATAGCAAGAAGCTCCCATCCTATCTGCAGCGTTTCTTCAATAGAACGGTTTTCATATTCGCCCTGGGATACATACCTCTTTTCAAATTCATCGGCAAATTTGGCAAACAGCTTGTCAGTATCGCTCAAAGCCGCTTCGCCGAGGATTACCGCCAGTTCCTTCGCCTCTTTACCTCTGGCATAGGCGGCAAACAGCTGGTTCATGGTATCCGCATGGTCTTCCCTTGTTTTCCCTTTGCCTATACCCTTGTCCTTAAGCCTTGACAGGGACGGCAGAACATCTATAGGAGGCATGACGCCCTTACGGTACAGCTCCCTGCTGAGGATTACCTGACCCTCGGTAATATACCCGGTAAGGTCGGGTATGGGATGGGTCTTGTCGTCTTCGGGCATGGTCAGTATGGGTATCTGGGTAACAGACCCTTCTTTGTCCAGCAGCCGTCCCGCCCTTTCATAAATGGTGGACAGGTCGGTGTACATGTATCCGGGATAACCCCTCCTGCCGGGCACCTCCTTACGGGCTGCCGACACCTCCCTCAGGGCTTCACAGTAATTGGTTATATCAGTCAGTATTACCAGGACGTGCATACCTTTTTCATAGGCCAGGTACTCGGCTGCCGTCAGGGCCATCCTGGGGGTGGCAATACGCTCTATGGCAGGGTCATTGGCCAGGTTTATGAAGAGTACCGACCGGTCTATGGCCCCGGTTTTCCTGAAGTCGGTAATGAAGTAGTTGGCCTCCTCAAAGGTTATACCTATAGCCGCAAACACAACGGCAAACTTGCTTTCGCCGCCCAGCACCTTTGCCTGACGGGCAATCTGAGCCGCCAGCTGGGAGTGGGGCAGTCCGGACCCTGAGAATATGGGGAGCTTTTGTCCCCTGACCAGGGTGTTAAGACCGTCTATGGCAGAAACCCCTGTCTGAATAAACTCTTCAGGATAATCCCTTGCAGTGGGGTTTATAGGCGCACCGTTTATATCCAGCCTTTTTTCAGGTATCACTTTGGGACCGTTGTCTCTGGGCCGGCCGAATCCGTCAAAAACCCGGCCCAGGATGTCTGCAGATACGGGCAATTCCAGGCCCTTACCCAGGAACCTTACCTTAGTGTCGTTAACGTTAATGCCTGTGGAACCTTCAAAAAGCTGTATCAAAGCCTTATCCCTGTCTATTTCCAGGACCTTGCCCCTGCGCACTTCACCGCTGCCAAGTTCTATCTCGACCAGTTCGTCATAACTGGCACCTTCCACCCCTTCTACCATCATAAGGGGACCGGCTACCTCTTTAATGGTTCTGTATTCTTTAAGCACTCAGGACACCTCCCTCGGAAACCAGGCTCTCCAGTTCCTTCCTGACTTCTTCTTTCACTGCTTCAATCTTGTCCATCTCGGTTTCTGACAGGTACTTCATCCTGGCTATTTTCTCCCTTACGGGATGGACTTCTATTTCCTTGAAGGAAGCCCCCGCTTCCATGGCCTTTTCGGCTTCGTCCCGGAATACGAGAATGGTCTTGAGCATCTCATACTGCTTCTTGAGAGAAGCATAGGTATCCACTTCGTGAAATGCATTCTGGTGCAGGAAGTCCTCCCTTATGGACTTGGCAACCTCCAGTATCAGCCTGTCTTTAATGGACAGGGCATCAATACCTACCAGCCGCACAATCTCCTGGAGTTCCGCTTCCACCTGGAGAAGCCTCATGGCTTCAGCCCGCAGTGCACCCCAATCCTTATCCACATTTTCCTCCAGCCATCCTTCCACAGTATCCAGGTACAGGGAATAGCTGGTCAGCCAGTGAATAGCGGGGAAGTGACGGCTGTAAGCCAGGGAAGCATCCAGGGCCCAGAACACTTTTACGACCCGCAGGGTGCCCTGTGTAACAGGCTCGGACAGGTCTCCGCCCGGAGGCGATACGGCGCCTACCGCTGTGACAGCGCCCTCTCTGCCCTCACTGCCTGCACAGACAACCCGTCCCGCCCGTTCATAGAACTCCGCCAGCCGGGATGCCAGATATGCGGGATAACCCTCTTCACCGGGCATCTCTTCAAGACGTCCGGACATTTCCCTGAGGGCCTCCGCCCAGCGGGATGTGGAGTCGGCCATCAGGGCTACGCTGTACCCCATATCCCTGAAATATTCCGCTATGGTTATACCGGTGTATATGGACGCCTCCCGGGCGGCAACCGGCATGTTGGAGGTATTGGCAATAAGCACGGTTCGCTTCATAAGCGGTTCCCCGGATTTCGGGTCCACCAGTTCCGGGAATTCCATAAGCACGTCGGTCATCTCATTGCCCCGCTCGCCGCAGCCTATATATACAACTATATCCGCATCAGCCCACTTTGCCAGCTGGTGCTGGATGACAGTCTTTCCGCTTCCGAAGGGCCCGGGGATACAGGCAACGCCTCCTTTTGCCACAGGGAAGAACATATCCACAACCCTTTGACCGGTGGTCATGGGCTGGAGGGGGGGCAGCTTTTCCTTGTAGGGCCTGATACGTCTGACAGGCCACCTCTGCAGCATCTGGACTTCCTTTACACCGTCCCCGGTCTCAATCTCTGCGATGGTATCCTCTATAGTGGCGGCGCCCGAATGTATTTTAACCACTTTTCCTTCTATCCCGTGGGGAACCATTATCTTGTGGTCCACCAGAACCGTTTCTTTTACCACGCCCAGTATATCCCCGCCTGTAACGCTGTCTCCGGCCTTGACCACAGGCTGGAAATCCCATTTCTTTTTCCGGTCCAGGGCGGGCACTTCAATACCCCTGGTTATAAAGTCTCCGGCCTCTTTCTTGATAAGGTCCAGGGGCCTCTGAATACCGTCAAATATTGCCTCAATAATGCCGGGAGCCAGTTCCACGCTCAGCGGGACCCCGGTACCTTCCACCGGGTCCCCGGGGGTGAGGCCGGCAGTTTCTTCATATACCTGTATTGAGGCGATACCGCTCTTTATTTCGATAATCTCCCCGATCAAACGCTGTTTTCCCACCCTGACAACGTCAAACATCTTGGCATCATCAAGGCCTTCAGCCATAACCAGGGGACCAGAAATCTTAGTTATCCTACCTTGTCTCAATTGTCTCCTCCCTCGCTTTCGAAGAGTATGTCTACTCCTATTGCTCTTTCTACAGAGCTTTTTATTTTTTCCATTCCTATACCCAGTGAGCCCTGATTGTTGGGTATAAGTATTATGGCAGGCAAAACCTCGTTCTCATATTCTTCTATCATATCTTCTATCTGGCCCGCGACCTGTTCGGTAATAAATATGACGGCATATTTATCCTTTGCCAGGGTCCTCAGGGTCTTTTTGGCTTCATCCCTGTCGATAACCGGAAAAGTACCCACGCCGAGAGCCTTAAAGGCCAGTACCGTATCCTTGTCTCCTATTACTCCAATCCTATACATAAACATCACGCAACCTTTCCCGCAGTTTGTCCGCCGGTATCCCGTTTATCTTCCCGACCATGACCATGCGTATGACCTTGACTTCATTCTCTACCGCCCTCAGGAAGCCTATAATCGGGAGAATACCGAAGGCTGCGTATTTCCCTGCCCTGGCCAGACCGAGCAGGAAGTTGTCACTTACCTTTTCCATCACGGTGGAATCCCCTGTATCCAGCCATGACTGGACTCCTTCCACCGCAATCCTGTCATATTTAGTTGCATGCAACCTGTCGGCAAAACTGCTGACAGGTTCGTTCACAGCATCCAGAAAGAATGACCTGTCCAAGAATCCCCCTTCAAGGATTACGGTTTCCAGGAACTTTGCGTCCTTGCCCATCTTCTTAACCCGCAGGAAGCTGTTCATATTGATTACGTCTATCTCCGACTTCAGTATTCCCGTCAGACCGGCGTCATTTATTTCTGCTGCCAGCTCCGTAAGGGCTGCAAACAAAGCCCTGTCCAGGATTAAATCTATTCTCTGGGGGTCCCTGCTTAACTGGAAATCAGCCATTGCTTCTTCACAGGCATCTTTCAGGAAAGGGGGCAGACTGCCGAATTCTTCATCTGCTACAGCCTTCCTGATGATCTCAATGTCCACCGACCCCAGACGAGAAAGGATATACCCGTAATCCTCCTCCAGGTATTTCTGCTTCAGGAGGACTTTCAGATTGTGAAAATCGTATCTCATCTTGGAAAAAAGCGAAAACCTGCTGTCCCTTGTGGAATCGTCTATGACCTTGTAGGTGGATTTCAAGCTCGCCTCCAGTGCCTTTTCGAAGTCATGAACGCTGTCCACTTCCGCAAAATAGCTGCCATAGTCCGTTTCGCCCAGGATTTTCAATGCGCTTTCCGGAGTTGGGGCCTCTAACATTCTTTCAACCGTGTTTCTGGTAAGGAGATTATTTTCCAGGGCCTTTATCCTGGATACTGCGTACAAATACTTTGTATCCTTCATTGAGGTCCCCCCTCTATTCCTGGAAAAGGATTTCCGCAATTTGTGTTTCTATCTGATCCCTCTCCATCCTTATTAATGTATCAAAAGAATTATTAATCTCAATACCCGTGGACTTCAGTATGAAACCGCCCTTGATATTCCTTTCCTCTCCGGACAGTTTCAGGTCGAGCCCCAGTTTGCTGTTGATATCCTTTAAAAGCCCTTTTTCGAACAACTGCCTGTCCCCGGCAGAGACTATAATCTCTTCGTCCCCGTTTGCGCCGGCATCTTTGACCATCTTCATCACAAGGGCTTTGTACTCTTTACCCTTAAGGTTTTGCAGTCTCCCAAGGGCTTCATCGAATGCCCGGTCAATGAGCTTCTGCTTGATGGCCAGTTCTTCCTTCCTTATATCCAGCTCTGCCATTGCCAGCATTCTTCTTCTGGCTTCTTCCGCTTCCTCCCGGCCTTTCTCCCGGAGTTTCGCCCTGAGGCTTTCCGCCTCTTTGGAAGCCTGTTCCATGACTTCCGCAACCTTGCCTTCCGCTTCCTTTATTATATCTTCGGCCTGAGCCCTGGCATCTTCCAGAATCCTGTCCTTTATTCTCTGCATTCCCTGCATTTAGGCCACTCCCTTAAACATTAATACCGAATATCATGAGTATGGACGCCAGCAATGCCAGAACCGCATAAGTCTCAACCATGGCCGCATAGGTTATACCTTTGGCAAGCTCTTCAGGCCTTTTGGCGACAATGCCCATACCTGCCGCTGCCGCTCTTCCCTGGGCAATCCCGGAGAAAAGTCCCACAAAAGCTATGGGCAGGGAAGCGGCAAGGATCAAAAGACCTGTCTGGGTGGATATGTCTGCAAGGTTACCTCCTATTAATCCTATCCTCTGCATTATAACAAATCCTGTAAGAAGACCGTAAATACCCTGGGTTCCGGGCAGCGCCTGCAACAGCAGTGTCTGACCGAATTTTCCCGGGTCTTCAGTGACAACGCCTGCAGCGCTTTCACCGGCTATACCCACGCCTTTGGCAGAGCCTATGCCGGCTAAAAGCACTGCCAGGGCAGCTCCTGTTACCGCTAAAAACTGACCAAGGGTTAATATGAATTTGACTTCCATCTATAATTCCTCCTCGTACTGTAATTTAGTATATTTTGTCTTTAATCTAAAAGGACTGAACGTCCTGCCGCCGCCGTCGTAAAACTTGCTGAAAAACTCCACATACTGCAGACGGCTGGAATGAACGTAAGCGCCAAGCGCGTTTATGGCTATGTTGAATATATGTCCGACTATCAGTACCACCACCATCAGCAGGTAACCGATAATATTGAATCCCAGCATCTTGGCCATGGTATTCACAACTATGCCGATAACTCCGGTAGCAAGCCCCAGAGCCAGTATCCTTGAATAGGAGAGCACATCGCTCAGATACCCTGTAACCCCGTACAGGCTTAAAATACCGGAGGACACCTTCCCTAAAATGTTTTTCTTCGTACGGCCCTGTGTCAGGACAAGTCCCGCTGCTCCTGCCAGAGACAGTATCTTGGCGGGTCCGGCAGCTGCAGGGAAGGCGAACATTATAAGCCCTGTAAGCAGCAGATACCAGAAGCCCTGGTCAAAAACCGCATCCATGATTTTACCTGCTTTGATATTCCTGTATGCCATGGCCCCAAGACCTACGTAAATCTGTATTATACCCAGCACGAAACTGAACATCAGCAGGATCATGGGGTCCTTCAGGGGATTAATCCATAGGGCGGGGATTTTTATAAGGTCCCCGAACCAGCCTCCGAACATGGCACCCCAGAACAGTGTTGATATACCGCCTAAAGCCACCAGACCGAAAAGTTTTTTCATGGTCCCCTCGGGCTTCATGGTTTTCAATGCCCAGAAGCCAATCAGTGCCAGGACTATACCGTATCCGGCGTCACTAATCATCATACCGAAAAATATGAAGAAAAAGGGCGCCACAAGTATATTGGGATCAATGTCCTTCTTTCCGGGAGGACTGTACAGGTCGGTTATCATCTCGTAGGGCCGGACAATTTTCGGGTTGTCCACAACTACAGGCACATCGTCGTCTTCCCCGGGGTCGCTGAAGGCTATACAAGCCTCGGGTATGTCCCGCAGTATGGCCATTTTGACCTTTTCCATACCGGTCTCGGGTATCCACCCTTCCATATAGAAGGTCCTGGCTGTTTCACCGGTAGCTGCAACCACCGACTTTCTCTCTGCAAGGGCATTGTAATAGTCGTATAAAAACTCCATTTTCTGCCGGATGCCTGATAGTGAAACCGCCTTATCGGCTATCTCCTGCCTTATACGGTCAAACCCCGCTATCTGTTCTTTAGCCCGGGCTATCACCTCGGCGGCAGTCCCCTCTTCCCGGGGCAGGTCCTCCTTGCTCCATGAACTCTCCTTTAATATGTCTGAAATCTTTTCTTCCAGGGATTTATGATACACCAGCAGGACATGAGCGGATTCACTGTCGGTGCTGACAATCTCCAGATGGCTTTCAGGAGCGGTTTCCTCCAGTCTGTCCTTAACGCCTTCAACCCCGTCCGCCGACAGGGTTCCCGTATAAATCCTTACCGTATCTGTCGCCTTTATTTCCTCAATAGGAATGTCCAGACCTTCCCAGGGTTTCAAAACCTCTATAATGTTATTTAACTTCATTTCCTCGCTTTTTATGCTGTTAAGCCTGGCTTCCAGTTCCCTGCATTCCTTTATGACATCCCGGACTTCCCGGGACTGCGAAAGGCGTTCTATATTCTCCTCCCGGTACAGAGGTTTCTCTCCGAACAGGGACCTTTTGGGCTTTGAATACCGGCCCATGAATTCAAGGGCAAACTGCACATCCGCCAGCTTATTCTGCAGGTCGGTTACTTCTTTGTTATGGTCTCCGGGAGCAAAAACCTTCTCCCATTCTTCCTTTGAAACCCTGTCCTTTATATTGATGATTTCCACCTTTCCCAGCTTTTGCAACAGCTTAACGATGTCATTCCTGTCTTTCTGGAGAGCAATAACCGACATTTTCTTTACATTAACTATTGCCATCTCTGGTCACTATCCTCTCCATAATATATTCTACGGCCTTATCCATTTTTTCAATGGCAGCCTGCTCCATAGACGTCCATTTTGTACGGTATTCTTCCCTGAGTTTATCTACCTCCTTTTCACATGACTTTGTGGCCTTCTCCACCATATCAGCATTTGCTTCTTCGCCGTCAGTGCGGGCTTTCTGGATAATGGCATCGGCCCTGGCTTTACCGTCCTTTACCAGCTGAGCAGCTTTTTTCCTGGCCTCGGACAGTATTTCTTCAGCCTCTTTTTCAGCTTCTTTTATGTTTTTTATTTCTTCAAATGCCAACTAGTAATCACCACCTCATCTGAAAAATATATTTATATCTATGGAATCTATGGAGCTGTTTATTGTCCCATAAACGGGATTCCTGGCCTCGGGTGGGGTTTTAACCCCATCTGAAGCTTAAAATCCGTTATCCAGAGGCGTAGCGTCGCTTATCTCCCTTCCTAAGAGAACGGGAATATTGGGGTCGCTAACCACCGGGATAAACATAAATGGGAACATTATTACCTCTAAAACTGATAGCATCTCGGGGGGATGCATATCGTGGAGCAAAAAGTACAAATTAATAATTATACCAACAATTCTATTATACTATAATAATTATAAAATTAACAAAGTCTGTGAGTCAAAATATACTCTGACACCGATTAATACAGCCAATTAAAGATAGTTCGACATAAAACCCTGAATTCCTGTGAATGTTTAAAATTTTTTTGCAACTTATAAAATTAATTGGAAGCTTACATTTTTTTAAGAAACCCCCGGTAATGTAAAACTCCCTTCAGGCGGGCCTCCAAATACAAAAAAAAGGGTAAGAAGAACCCTCTCTATGGATAGCTGTATTGTATATATTAAACCAGAAAGAGCTCTTCTTTTCATTGCATAATTATTACCATATCAATTACTGTATCCGGATATATATATGCCAGTGTATTTTGAATACTAAACCTCCATTGTCTTAAGCGGCTCGGCTATAATGAGGTCCGCCTGTGTTGCCTCCATCACTTCTTCCACCGTAGTCTCGGGGGCTATCTCCTTTAATACCAGTCCCCTGTCGGTAACCTCCATTACCCCCATGTCGGTCACGATCAGGTTGACCTGTTCCCTGGCAGTAAGGGGCAGCGTGCACTCTTTCAGTATCTTGGCCTTGCCTTTGGCGGTGTGCTCCATGGCTATTATTACTTTCCTGGCGCCCACGGTCAGGTCCATGGCGCCTCCCATACCGGGCACCATCTTGCCGGGCACCATCCAGTTGGCCAGGTTGCCTTTCTCATCCACCTGCAGAGCGCCAAGCACGGTTATGTCCACATGGCCTCCCCTTATTATGGCAAATGAGGTGCAGCTGTCGAAGAAAGCAGCCCCCGGCACTACAGTTACCGGCTGGCCCCCTGCATTGGTCAGGTCGGGGTCTTCTTTCCCTGTCTCCGGGACAGGTCCCATACCGGCTATACCGTTCTCCGACTGGAATATGACATCTATTCCTTCGGGTATATAATTGGCTACCATGGTGGGCATGCCTATACCCAGGTTCACCACGTCTCCGTTCTTCAGTTCTTTTGCCACTCTCTTCGCTATAATCTCACGCCTTGTATTTTTGTCCTGTATCATTACTTACACCCCCCTGTAACTATCATGTCCACCAGAAGCCCCGGCGTTGCAACACTTTCCGGGTCTATATCCCCGGTTTCCACAATTTCATCCGCCTCCACAATAACCACATCGGCAGCCATAGCCATTATGGGATTGAAGTTGCGGGCAGTTTTGCTGTAGCATACATTACCCTTTTTATCCACCCTGTGGCCCTTTATAAGGGCTATATCCGCCTTCAGCGGCAGTTCCAGCAGGTATTCCCCGTCTTCTGTCTCTATCTTCTTTTTGCCTTCTTCCACTACCGTACCGAGACCTGTGGGTGTAAGAAATCCTCCCAGCCCTGCCCCTGCACACCTTATTCTTTCTGCCAGGGTTCCCTGGGGCACCAGCTCCACTTCCAGTTCACCCTCGTTCATCTGCCTGCCTGTCTCAGGGTTGGTACCTATGTGTGATACTATAACCTTCTTTGCCTGTTTGTTTACCACCAGCCTGCCTATACCCCTGTCAGGAAAGGCAGTGTCATTGCCCACTATTACAAGGTCCTTCACTCCCCTGTCAACCAGCCCGTCCACCAGCTTTTCCGGGGTACCTACCCCTAAAAAGCCGCCTATCATTACCGTCATACCGGGCTTTATGAGGTCAATGGCCTGGTCTATGGACTTAATCTTATTCATAGGGCACTCCTCCTTATTTGTTATTAAATTTTAAATATATTTCCCCCAAGGTCTCTGTCAGATAAATATAAGCAAAGGCTGTGCCAACTATTTCTGACTGCAGGCAATTCAGTCTTCCCGGTTCCAGTACAACCGGGAGCAATAACGGGTGAAAGGCTTTAAAAGATTTGGTAAGATGCAATTTTGCATCATTCCGGAGTATGTCTGCATCTCCCCTCTCCCCGGAAATACTCCCTTTATCTCTTTTAGCCTTCTATAAAGTTTATATTTATGTATGGTCAATAAATAGTTCTGGTCTTACCGCGTCCCTCGCTCCTGCTTACCGGGCTATTTGCCTTCGTAAAATGCTGAAATTTAAAGGGCAGGATGTATTCCTCTATGGTATCGAAAATCTCTTATCGCATTTTGCTTCAACTAAATATACGCCCTCCTTAAAGCAAAGTCGATTCGGGAGGGGTAAGAATTTTATTAAGAAAGATTATATATATCTCCGCAACCAGGCATACTCCGGTCAAAGGTCCGGATCGTACAACGCAAAACTACAGTGTTAGAAATGGCAGGCTTTTTGCATTAAAGATAACATGAGAAATATACCAAATAAATGTTGAGGAGGTTTTCAATATGCGGGAAGTTGTTATAGCCGGGGCAGCCAGGACTCCGATAGGCACCTTTGGCGGCAGCCTTGCCTCCGTATCGGCCATAGATCTGGGAGTGACTGCGGCAAAGGCGGCCATGGATCGGGCAGGCATTAAACCCGAAATGATTGAAGAGATAATCATGGGCAATGTGCTTCAGGCAGGCCTGGGACAGAACGTTGCCAGGCAGATTGCCGTTCACGCGGGCATTCCCAAGGAAGTTCCGTCATTCACCATTAACAAGGTCTGCGGCTCGGGCCTCAGGGCGGTCAGCCTGGCAGCACAAATCATCCTGCTGGGAGATGCAGATGTGATACTGGCAGGAGGTACCGAAAACATGAGCGCCTCTCCCTATCTTGTGCCCAAAGCGCGGTGGGGAGCCAGGATGGGCGATGTCCAGATGGTTGACTATATGGTTCACGACGGGCTGACCGATATTTTCAATAACTATCATATGGGCATTACCGCCGAGAATATTGTAGAGCAGTGGGGACTTACCAGGGAGGAAATGGATAAGTTTGCACTGACCAGCCAGCAAAGGGCAGAGGCTGCGATAAAAGCCGGCAGGTTTAAGGATGAAATTGTTCCGGTAGAAGTTCCGCAGAGAAAAGGGGACCCCATAGTTGTGGATACTGACGAGCACCCGAAATTTGGCTCTGCCCTGGAAAAGATGCAGAAACTCAGACCTGCATTCAAGAAAGATGGTACGGTAACCGCAGCAAACTCATCCGGTATCAATGACGGTTCGGCCGCCCTGGTTGTAATGTCCGGGGAAAAAGCGAAGCAACTGGGTATAAAGCCCCTGTGCACAATCAAGTCCTACGGTTCGGCGGGAGTGGACCCCTCCATCATGGGTTACGGCCCGGTACCCGCCACCAGGAAGGCATTGGAAAGAGCAGGCCTCACCATCGAGGATATTGACCTGGTTGAAGCCAACGAAGCCTTTGCCGCACAGTCTCTGGCCGTTATCCGGGACCTGGGGCTGGATACCGAAAAGACCAATGTCAACGGCGGCGCCATCGCCCTGGGACATCCCATCGGCTGTTCAGGCGCCAGAATCCTTGTTACCCTGATCTACGAAATGATGAAACGGAACGCCAGGTACGGCCTGGCCACCCTCTGTATCGGCGGAGGCCAGGGAACATCCGTTATAGTCGAAATGTAGCGAAAAGGCACAACAACAATACCGATGCAATATTGCATAATATCAGGCAATATTGCATCGGTATTGTGCAATATCCCCTTCCAGAGTCAACCCTGTAACAACCTGTATTCTTAAGCCTTTCTTCATGATGGGCCGGGCCATGTAAGGCTGCGCTCCAGAAAAGCCTCTGCCTGCTGCAAAAGGATTCGTGGCACGGCAATCCGCAATTGTCTGTAATATGCTGCAAACCATGAATATATTCATAATATTCATATCCCCGGCATCTGATGGCACAATTTTTGCAGATATAAGTTGCTATCAAATGAGAGGAGGATTTGCTATGTTTAAAAAGGTTTCCAACTTTTTTGTTGCCCTTGTTCAGAAGTATTTGCCCGACCCGTTTTTATTTGCGGTATTACTTACCTTCATAGTGTTCATAATGGGTATTACTATCACGGGGCAAACGCCAATGGCAATGGTAGTTCACTGGGGTAATGGATTCTGGAATTTGCTTGCTTTTTCCATGCAGATGGTACTCATCCTTGTAACAGGCTACACCCTGGCAAACGCACCTGTTATCAAGCGGGGACTGACTTCTCTGGCCTCAACGGCCGCCAGCCCGGCCAAGGCAATAATGCTGGTATCTTTTGTGGCAGCAGTAGCCAGCTGGATTAACTGGGGTTTCGGCCTGGTAGTCGGTGCACTGCTGGCAAGAGAAGTGGCCAAAACCGTTAAGAAGGTGGACTACAGGCTTCTTATCGCCAGCGCCTATTCCGGTTTCGTGGTATGGCACGGAGGCCTCTCCGGTTCAATTCCGCTGAATATTGCCGGTGAAAACCACCTGGCCGCCGAAATCACCGGAGGTGCGGTACCCACAAGCCTTACCATCTTTGCTCCCTTCAATCTGGTTATCTCAATAGCCATTATCCTGCTGCTTCCCGTCATCAACAGGGCCATGATGCCCAATGAGCAGGATGTGGTGGAAGTGGACCCGGCGCTGCTGGAAGAAACAGAATCAGAAACAGCTGCAGAGGTCCAGAAAGTATACTTTGCGGACAAGGTGGAAAACAGCGTAATAATTTCCATGCTTACAGGGGTCATGGGTCTTGCATTCGTGGTATACTATTTCGCAAAATCCGGATTTCAGCTGAACCTGAACATTGTTAACTTCACCTTCCTGTTTGTAGGTATCCTGCTCCACGGCACTCCCAGACGTTTCCTGAATGCCGTGGCAAATGCGGTTAAGGGCAGTGCGGGCATAATCATCCAGTTCCCGTTCTATGCCGGTATAATGGGAATGATGGTTGGCCCCAACCCGGAAAACCTTTCCCTTGCACAGGTAATATCCAACTGGTTCGTATCAATTTCCAACCAGACCACCTTCCCCCTGTTCACCTTCCTGAGCGCCGGGATAGTCAACTTCTTCGTGCCTTCCGGAGGAGGACAGTGGGCTGTTCAGGGTCCCATAATGATGCCTGCCGGAGCGGAGCTGGGAGTTAGCGCTGCCAAGACCGCCATGTCCATCGCCTGGGGAGACGCATGGACCAACATGGTGCAGCCCTTCTGGGCGCTGCCTGCACTGGGTATAGCAGGTCTGGGCGCCAGGGATATAATGGGCTACTGTATAGTAGTCATGCTGGTCACCGGCGTTATTACAGGACTGGGACTTATGTTCCTGTAGCATCTGGCAGTAACAATAACTATACAAAAAAACTCCAAACCCGCTCTATGAGCGGGTTTGTTTTTATCTCTTCATATCATCGGGTGAATTCCTCTGGCGGGCAGCTGCTCAGGCCGGTAAAATACTTGACAGCATCCACTATACGGGCGGATGCCCTGCCGTCCCCGTAGGGATTTACCGCTTCAGCCATGCCCGCATACAGGTCTTTGTCGTCCAGCAGTCCCGAAACCAGCCTGACAATATCTTCCTTCCGAGTACCCGCCAGTTTTACGGTCCCGGCCTTCACCGCTTCCGGCCTCTCGGTAACCTCCCTGAGCACCAGTACCGGTTTCCCCAGGGAAGGGGCCTCTTCCTGTATGCCCCCCGAATCCGTCAGAACAATATGGCATTTATTCATAAGATTTGCAAAGGGGAGATAGTCAACAGGTTCAATGAGGTGAACCTTCTCCGTCCCTCCCAGGATGTCATAGGCCAATTCCCTGACCGCCGGGTTCATATGCACAGGAAAGACCACTTCCACGTCCCCATAAGCCCCGACAACATCCCTTACCGCCTCAAATATGTTGATCATGGGCCTGCCCAGGTTTTCCCTGCGGTGACAGGTCAGTAATATCACCCTGTTGCCTGTAAAATCTATATCCTTCAGGGGTGAGAAGCCAAAGGCATAATCTTCCCTCACCACCTGTAAAAGGGCGTCTATAACCGTATTGCCTGTGACCACTATATTCTCTTCCTTTATGCCCTCCCGGAGGAGGTTGTCTCTGGCCCCTGCGGTGGGGGCAAAGTGTACATCCGCCAGCGCACCGGCCAGTCTCCTGTTCATCTCTTCCGGATAGGGCGCATATTTGTTGCCGGTCCTCAGCCCGGCCTCCACGTGTCCTGTCTTTACCCGGTGATAAAATGCGGCAAGGCTGCCGGCAAAAGTAGTGGTTGTATCACCGTGCACCAGAAGCATGTCCGGCATTTCCCTCTCTATCACATCTTCCAGCCCTGTCAGCGCTTTTACGGTAATACCCGTAAGGCTTTGTTTCTCTGTCATTATATCCAGGTCATACCGGGGCGCTATGTCAAAAAGTCCCAGGACCTGGTCCAGCATTTCACGGTGCTGGGCCGTCACACATACCACTGATTCAATCCGGCTGTCCCCGCTCATCAGTCTGACCAGAGGAGCCATCTTGATGGCCTCGGGACGTGTGCCGAATACGCTCATAACCTTTATCTTATGCATAAAATAATCTCCTCCAGATTACCCGTCTGAATCTCCTTATATAAGAATAAACGCCGGGAATTCCCGGCCTTTACTGATTAAGTTTTCTGTTTCTGCCAGGCTCATCAAAGCCTATCTGGCTTACGGTCACCACCACCGATACAATCACAAACCCGAAAACCGCTGAAGATTTCACCGGATTGTCCTGGGTAAGCACTATGGCCCCCAATCCCAAAAATGCGCTGACCAGGTACAGGGCAAACACCGCCTGTTTCTGGGACAGCCCCAGTTCCAGCAGCCTGTGATGGATATGGCCTTTATCCGCCTCCATGATAGGCCTGCCGTTAGCCGCCCTTCTGATAATGGCAAAGGCAGTATCAAATATGGGCAGCCCCAGGGCAAGGAGAGGCACAGCTATAGCAAGGGCGGTAGCGCCCTTTATGGCCCCCTCTATTGAAATGGCCGCCAGCACAAACCCCAGGAAAGTAGACCCGGTATCTCCCATAAATATCTTGGCGGGATTGAAATTGTAAGGCAGGAATCCAAGAATAGCACCTGCCAGGGCCGCAGTAAGAAGAACAACCATACCATGACCGTTGATTATGGATACAACCAGCAGCGACATGGATGCAATGGATGCTATTCCGGCGGCCAGGCCGTCCAGTCCGTCTATCAGGTTAAGGGTATTGGTAACACCCACTATCCAGAATATGGTAATAGGCACGCTAAATATACCCAGGTAGGACATCCCGTCTATTTTATCAAAAGGATTTGTAACCCATTCCACTTTTATCCCCGAACTCACCAGCAGTATGGCCGCTACGACCTGAACAGCCAGTTTCAGTTTTGCAGGCAAAGGCCTGACGTCGTCTATTACTCCCAGCGCAACAATAATGGTGGCGCTTCCCAGTATCCCCAGCAGTTTTGTACTGAAAGGAATCAATAGAAGGGTAATTATGGTAAAGGCAAAATAAATAGACAACCCTCCCAGTCTGGGAATGGGCCGGGTGTGTACCCGACGCTCATCCCTGGGTATATCTACCGCTCCCACCTTTACTGCCAGCCTTTTTATAAAAGGCGTCATAAAAAAAGAAATTATAAGGGATGCTATGAAGGCAATCAAATATTTATCCACAACAACAATGTGCCCCCTTCAATAGTGCTTGTCCTTAGCTCCATTTTAGAGCAATATACGATAGGTGTCAACAGGAAGGAACAAATTGTAAAGAAAATTTAATTTTCCCTTATTTAGTTCCGAATAGCCTGTCGCCGGCATCTCCCAGACCCGGGACTATGTAAGCATGGTCGTTCAGGTACTCGTCAACGGCAGCGGTATATATTTCCACTTCAGGGTGATGTTTCCTGACCTTATCAATGCCTTCGGGGGCCGCTATCAGGCACATGAGTTTTATGCTGCCGGCTCCCCTGTCCTTCAGAAATTCTATCCCGGCACAGGCGGACCCGCCTGTTGCCAGCATCGGGTCGAGGATGACCAATTCCCTTTCATTGATGTCCGAAGGCAGTTTGCAGTAATACTCAACAGGTTTCAGGGTTTCGGGGTCCCTGTATAACCCTATGTGACCCACCTTGGCTGCGGGTATGAGCTTAAGCATCCCGTTCACCATGCCCAGTCCCGCCCTCAGTATGGGGACTATACCCAGCTTTTTCCCAGAGATAACCTTACTTTTTGTCCTGCAGAGCGGGGTCTCAATCTCCACTTCCTCAAGGGGCAAATTTCTGGTTACCTCATATGCCATCAGCAGAGAAACCTCTTCAACCAGCTCCCTGAATTCTTTGGGTCCCGTCCTGGCGTCCCTTATTATTGTCAGCTTGTGCTGTATCAAAGGATGGTCCATAATATAAACATTATCCCACATTATCAGTTCCCCCCTGTTTTTATTTTCTAAAAATTGGAATATGCTCTTTCAATATCAGAAATCTTATCCAGCCTTTTCTCATGCCTGCCCCCCTGGAATTCGGCCTTCAGCCAGGCTTCCACTATCTCAAAGGCAAGCCCTCTTCCTACCACCCTTTCGCCGAGACACAGGATGTTCGCATTATTATGCTCCCTGGCCATCCGGGCGGAAAAACAGTCTCCGCATACTGCCGCCCTTATACCGGGCACCTTGTTGGCTGCAATGGATATTCCTATGCCGGTGCCGCAGCACAGTATGCCCTGATCACATTCTCCCCCGGCTACACTCTTTGCCACCTTCAGGGCAAAATCCGGGTAATCCACCGACCGGGTGCTGTAAGTGCCGAAATCCATACATCTTATGCCTTTTTGTTCCAAAGTGTCCTTTATATATTCCTTGAGGTTGTATCCTCCGTGATCACTTCCCAGAGCTATTTTCATTTTCAAACTCCCTTCAGTTTCAGAACCAGTCTGTCAATGGCCTCTTCTAATTCCCGGGCACACACCTCATAATATTCCACAGGACCTCCAAAGGGATCGGATATATCCGCCGTCTCAACTTTTTCATTATCTTCATCTCCCTGTCCGTATACATACTCCTTGAGGGTGAACACCTTTTCCGCAGCCCGGGGAGCCATATTGACTATGGCCTGCCTGTGATCCCGGGTCATTGTCAGTATCAGGTCAGCCTCGTCAATCATCCCGGGGTCAAGGGTCCTGGCCCTGTGGGCCGAAAGGTCTATTCCCCTGTCCGCCATCACCCGCACCGCATGACCGGAAGCCTTATCCTCCCGGAATGCCGCCGTCCCGGCCGACCATACCTTTATGTCCAGACCGGTGTCCTTTAGCTTCTCCCTGAGCAGAGCCTCCGCCATACTGCTTCGGCAGGTATTCCCCGTACATACAAACAGCACACTCCTCAATCTCCCACCTCCCGTTTGTTTTACACCTTTATCACGTTGTATCCTGCGGATTTAAGCAGACGGTTCATCACTGCCAGGCCCATGTCCTTTTCCTCCACCGACTCTGCCAGTATAACATCCACTTTTCTCTTGTCGAATTCCCTGAGGATGCTGAAAAGACGGGCCGCTATGGTACCCGGTGCTTCCCTGTCTCCCGCCGGGATAACAACTCCCCGGCTGTACAGCTGCCGGGTCTGTTCGGTAGCCAGGATACCCACCTTCCTGCCCTGCCCTTCCAGTTCCCGGGTCATCTGCTTTATCTTTTCCGCCACCCTGTCCACTTTTCCATCTATTATTATAACCTGGGCCTCGGGAGAATAATGGGTATACTTCATGCCGGGAGACCTGGGGACAGAGATACCATCAATATCCGCAAGAGCAGGGTCAACAGATACATCTCCCGCCACTTCACGGATTTGCTCAAGGGTAATCCCCCCTGGCCGCAGTACCGTAACAGGCAGACAGGTGACATCTATTACCGTGGATTCCACTCCGATGGAAACCCTTCCCCCGTCAATTATCATATCCACCCTGCCCATCAGGTCATCCATTACATGTTCCGCTACAGTAGGGCTGGGTTTTCCTGAAATATTGGCGCTGGGGGCAGCTATGGGAACCCCTGCATACCTTATCAGCAGGATGGCGATTTCATGGTCTGGCATCCTCACTGCCACAGTATCCAGCCCAGCGGTGACCTCTTCCGGCACCCGGGATGACTTATCCATCACCAGGGTCATAGGCCCCGGCCAGAACCTGTCTATAAGCCTGACTGCACTGTCCGGCACCGACCTGACAAGCTTGTCCAGTTCCTTCACATCCGAAATATGCAAAATAAGGGGATTATCCGAAGGTCTGCCTTTGGCCTCAAATATCCTCCCCGCTGCAGCGCCGTCCAGCCCGTTGGCTCCCAGACCGTATACCGTCTCCGTGGGAAAGGCCACAAGACCCCCTCTCCTGATGATGGCGCCCGCCCTTTTCATAATCCCATGGTCTATGTTGTTCACATCAATTTTCACTAATTCGGTATCCAGCATGGTCCATTATCACCCCCGGAACCAGATCGGTCAATACTTTCTTCCTTATTCTATCTGAACTCAAGGGACAGCACTATACCCCCTATTATCCCAAGTATAATGCCAAAGGAAGATGCCCTGCCCTTGTAAATACTCTGAGACCTGGGTATAAGCTCCCCGCAGGTAATGAAAAGCATGGCACCCCCTGCAAAGGCCAGGCAGAAAGAAATCAGCGCGGCGGACAGTTCCCCCAGCAACGAACCCGTCAAAGCCCCGAAACCCATTGGTATACCTGCCATAACCGTTGCGATGAATATCTTAACCCTGGAATATCCCCCCGCCAGCATGGGAGTAGCCATTGCAATCCCTTCCGGGATGTTATGAAAGGCTATAACTATGGCAAGGTTAATCCCCAGACGGGTGGCTGCCACCAGACCGGAACCAATGGCAAGGCCCTCGGGAAAATTATGTATGGCAATGCCTATGCCCAGCAGTACCCCCGTTCTTATGTACGCGCTGCCCGAAGGCTTACTGTCTGAAAGGTTTCTCAAAGAGATAAGCTGGTCAATAAGGGTTATTATGCCCGTGCCGAATAATATCCCTGTGATGCCTATGGCCAGACTCCCTATCTCAAAGGCCTCCGGCAGTAAATCAAAACAGACTATCGATATCATCAGACCGCTGGACAATCCCAGTACCGCGCCCATCAGCCTGTTGGAAGGATGACGGAATACAAAGGCCATGGCTCCTCCGGTACAGGTCCCTATGATGCCCACTGCAAATCCCAGGAAAGTAACAGCCAACAGGTAGTTCAAATTCATCACTCCTCGGATGACAGAATGCCTGTTAATATTCTATTCTCTCCCGGTAATGCATAGCACTTATATTTGATTATTTCGTTCCCTTTCCTTCATATATCTGCCGAGTTCCCCGCCCCGGACCATATCCACCGGCAAACTGAATACTATGCCGGTTCCGGGGACAGTCATGTCCCCGCCCAGCAGCCTTTCTATCTCGTCTGCGGCCTTCAGGGTCTGCTCCCGGCTTTCAACAATGCAGAAGACTGTTTTGTTATGTGTTATATCACCGCCGTCAAGATGCCTTAATCCCCCAATCAGGAGCCTCGTATTTTCCCTTTCCACAAACCTGCCGGAGCCCATGCTGTCCAGGATGGTTGCCCCTTTGATCCCCAGTTCCTTCAGTCTTTTAACAACAGGGCCGGCCATTTCACTTTTGCTTATAACCGCAACCAGAACGTACAAAACAGACCCTCCCCAAAAATTTTTCCCTCAGCTGTATACTGTTAAACCCCCGGCATCTCTTCACTGCTCTCTTTACTGAAGGCATATTTGAGCAGTGAAGGTGTAACAAGAGTAGATATGAGGACCAGTAAAACCACCGAGGTGAAAACACTGTGACCTATTACCTTCAGCTTCAGTCCCAGGTTTGTTATGATGAGGGCCACCTCGGCCCTGGCAATCATTCCTATGCCTATTTCCAGGGACTGCAGCCTGTTGAAACCGGATATCCTTGAACCGATACCGCAACCCATTATCTTGCCCGCTATACCCACCAGGGTTATCACAAGGCCGAATCCCAGGGCAGCGCCAAAACCGCCCGCCTCCACCTTAAGCCCTATACTGATGAAAAATATAGGTGTGAAAAGGGAATAGGCTATTTGCTGAACATTATACGAGACCTTGTTGCGAAAGGGAGTGGAAGAAAATATTATGCCGGTAAAATATGCCCCCGTTATAGCCGCAACACCCAGTTCCTCCGCATAATAGGCAGCCATAAAGCACAGTATTATAGCAATGGTGACAACCCTGTTCCCTACATTCACCCTGCCCGAATAGCGTACAAGCAGTTTGGTAATCAGGTATCCCGCAATGCCGAATGTGATAAAGAACAGCAGCATTTTGCCCAGTACAGTCAGTATGCCTGCATCTGCGGATGCAGGTACCACAAATCCCACCAGCAGTGTGAGCAAGATAATTCCCAGAACGTCGTCAATAATAGCCGCTCCCAGAATAGCTACACCCTGTCTTGTCCTCAGTTTATCCATCTCCCTCAGCGTCTGCACCGATATGCTGACGCTGGTAGCCGTTAATAATACGCCGATGAAAAGGCTTTCCACTATGCTGCTGCCCATTAAATATGCCGCCCCTGCCCCCATAACCAGGGGTACAAGGACCCCGAAACCGGCTATCACGGCAGAAGAACCGCTTGACTCTTTCAGTTCATCGATATCCGTTTCAAGACCGGCTATAAACATGAGGAAAACAACCCCTATATCGGCAAACACTTTTATGGTTTCGGTCTCCTGAAAAATGCCCAGTACCATGGGCCCCAGCAGCACCCCTGCAATAATCTGTCCTAGAACAGAAGGCTGCTTCAATCTGTTGGATATCAGTCCTCCAATCTTAGCCCATAAAAGCATTACAGCCAGTTCCAGAAAAAACATATATCTCATCTCCTACCATCGCATTAAACAAACCGCATTCATTCCCTAGGATTCTACCTTTTTGAGCTTTTCCGCCTGATCACTTGTTATCAGGGCATCAATCATTTCATCTATATCCCCGTCCAGGAAATTCTCCAGCCGGTAAAGGGTCAGGCCTATCCTGTGGTCGGTAATCCTGCCCTGGGGAAAATTGTAGGTGCGTATCCGCTCGCTCCTGTCTCCTGTTCCTACCTGACTCTTCCTTTCCCGGGCAATCTCGTTCTGTCTCTTTGTTTCCTCCATATCCAGCAGCCGGGCTTTGAGGACTTTCAGGGCCTTTTCCTTGTTCTTCAGCTGGGATTTCTCATCCTGGCAGGTTACCACCAGCCCGGTGGGCAGATGGGTAATCCTCACCGCAGAATCGGTGGTATTGACACTCTGACCCCCGTGGCCCGATGAGCGGAAGACATCCACCCTGAGGTCATTGGGATTTATCTGTACGTCAACATCTTCTGCCTCGGGCAGTACCGCCACTGTGGAGGTAGAGGTATGGATCCTGCCTCCCGACTCGGTGGAAGGTATCCTCTGGACCCTGTGCACCCCGCTTTCGTATTTCAGCCTGCTGTAGGCACCCTTTCCCTCTATCAGGAATACAATTTCTTTGAAACCTCCGATATTGGTGGGATTGGAACTCATTATCTCGGTCTTCCACCCCTGTCTCTCCGCATACCTGGTATACATCCTGAAGAGGTCCCCGGCAAACAGGGCCGCTTCTTCGCCTCCGGCCCCCGCCCTTACCTCCATAAAGACATTCTTATCGTCATTGGGGTCTTTAGGCAGCAGGAGTATCCTCAGCTCATCTTCCAGGCGCTCCTTCCTTCCGGACAGTTCGGATATCTCAGCCTTCACCATTTCCTCAAGGTCTCTGTCCAGGGCATCCCTGAGCATCTCCCTGGCATCTCCCAGTTCTTGTACCGTCTTTCTGTATTCGGAATATTTCTGCACTATCGGCTCCAGGTCCGCATGTTCCTTGACCAGTTTGGTCCACAGGGCATTATCGGCTATTATATCCGGGTCACTTATCTTATTGTTCAATTCACTGTATTTCTCCTGGATAAAGTCCAGCTTATTCAGCATACAATTCACCTCTTGAAAATACTTGACAATATTTTATTATATCACCGCTCAATATAAAATACTAGATGGCTGTTGCCAGAACCACCCTGTCCATCCGCCCCAGGTCCTTCAGAACCTTTATCCCGGCAAAGCATTTTTCATCCCTCAGCATACTGCATACATCCTCTGCCTGATTATAACCTATCTCAAGGGCCAGCAAACCGCCTTCCCTGAGAAACAGGGAGGCCCCCGATACCAGCCTCCTGTAAAAATCCAGCCCATCCCTGCCCCCGTCCAGCGCCGCCGGCGGCTCCCGCCGGACTTCCTTCTGCAGGTATGCCATTTCACCCGAAGGTATATAGGGGGGATTGGACACAATAACATCAATACCCCTGTGCATATGAAGCTTTTCCAGAGGCGACAGCAAATCCCCCTCGACAAATTCTATCCGGGCCTTCACCCCGTTCCTCACGGCATTCATCCGGGCCACTTCCAGGGCTTCCCGGGAAATATCGGCAGCCACCACCCTGATGCCGGGGCAGTAATAAGCCAGGCTCACGGCTATAGCCCCGCTTCCGGTACCAATATCCGCCGCCACCGGCACATACCCTTCCCGGCGGTCCTTCAGCCAGCCAATTACCGCCTCGACAAGCACCTCGGTGTCCGGTCTGGGTATGAGGACGGATTTGTCCACATGAAAATCCAATCCCATAAACTCCTGGCACCCGGTTATATACTGAACCGGCATGCCTGATATCCTCTCCTCCAGCAATTTAAAAAACCGGCCTCTATCCCGGGGTTCAACAGCATAACCAGGATGCATATACAGGAACTGCCTGTCTTTTCCCAGTATATAGGCCAGTATTAATTCACAATCCAGGCGGGGAGACATCACCCCTGCCTTCTTGAGCCGCTGGGTGCCATATCTCACCAGACCTGCCGCCGGCATCCTATCCATTACCAGGCGTCAGCCCCTTCCCGGTCCACAAGGACCCCTTTCAGGGCCTCTATCGCTACCTCCAGCTGCCCTTCATCCGGTTCCCGGGTGGTAAGCTTCTGCAGGTACAACCCCGGGACCCTTACAACCCTTGAAAGGGTGCCCTCACTGCGTCCCGCCCACTTGATAATCTCATAGGAAATACCTGCAATCAAAGGCAGCAGCAGAACCCTTGACACTACCCTCATCAGCAGATTGGGCCAGCCCAGGAAGGAAAACATCAGTATGCTGACCACCATTACAATCAATAAAAAACTGGTGCCGCACCGGGGATGCAGGGTAGTATACTTTGCGGCGTTTTCCACAGTCAGCTCCTCCCTGTGCTCATAACAGTGGATTGTCTTGTGCTCGGCACCGTGATACTCAAACACCCGCTGGATGTCCTTCATCCTGGATATCAGCACAATATAGATGAGAAAAATGCCTATCCTCAGGAACCCTTCAATGAGATTCAGTATTACGGGGTTTCCGGTCCCCAGCCGGGCAAACCTTATGAGAAAGGTGGGAAGTATGATAAACAGCAGGACTGCAAATACAAGGGAAAGAAATACCGAAAAATAAATGGTTGCATTATCCGCCTTCTCTCCGAATATCTTCTCCATCACCCGGTCAAAGCGGGAAGGCTTTTCCTCTTCCAGAAATTCCACCTGTTCGGCGGAAAAGGTCAGGGCCCTGACTCCCAGCACCATGGTATCGATTAATGTGAACATCCCCCTGAATACCGGCAGCTTAAAAACCGGGTACCTTCTGGAAACATCCTTGACCGGTTCCCTGTGCACCAATATATTGCCAGGCCCTTTTCTCACGGCAATTGCCACATCCTCGGGCCCTTTCATCATGACTCCCTCTATTACCGCCTGACCTCCTATACTTGTAGGGCAGACTTTATCACTATCTCCCACAGGTACACCTCCCATCCGCTGTCAGTTTAGATAAACAGGATTCTTAGCTTCAGGCGGGGTGTTAACCCCGCCTGAAGTTTAGAAACCGTTATCCAGGGACGTAGCGCCGCTTATTATCTCCCGCCTGAAAAGGCAGGGGTATTAGCGGCGGTAGTCATCGGGTAAAGCAAAAAATAGAGACTGGAATGGTTACCAGTCTGCATCTATTACTCTTCATCATCGCTCAAGCCGTATTTTTTCTTGAACCTGTCAACCCGTCCCCCTGAATCGGCAAATCTCTGACGCTGTCCGGTGAAAAAGGGATGGCATTTTGAACATATCTCAACCTTCAGCTCTTCCTTTACAGAGCCTGTCTCGAAGGTTTCTCCGCACGCACATTTCACTACAGCTTTCTTATATTCAGGATGAATTTCTTTTTTCACTCCTGCTCACCTCTTTCCTGTGGATATTGCACTCTTCAACTGTAGTATTATAACATATCTGCTTTTTCCCTGCAACCGTCAAAAAACCCGGGTGTAGGGAGTACATAAAATTTTCACCCGGATGAATGTATGATATAATTATATTGCAATTATTAAAACTTTTTTGGAGGTGTAAGACATGGCAATCAGATTTGCACAGCGCATGGACGTGGTTAAAGCTTCCACTATCCGGGAAATACTTAAACTGGCCGCCAGTCCGGACATCATATCCTTCGGCGGAGGAATGCCCGCCCCGGAACTGTTCCCCATCCAGGAAATGAAAGAGGTGTCCTTGAAGGTACTGGACGAAGACGGTCAGAAAGCCCTCCAGTATGCGCCTACAGACGGGTTTCTTCCCCTCCGGGAAAAAATCGTGAAAAGGCTGAACAGGGTGGGTATAAAGGGCATCTCTGCCGGCAATATACTTCTTACCTCCGGGTCCCAGCAGGGTCTTGATTTCAGCGGAAAGATATTCCTCGACCCGGGAGATGCCGTGGTCCTGGAAAAGCCCAGCTACCTCGGAGCCATAAACGCCTTTAAGGCTTATGAATGCAAGTTCATAGACATACCCATGGACGATGAGGGAATGATAATGGAAGAACTGGAAGCCGTTCTGAAAAACAATGAAAATGTCAAATTCATATATGTAATACCCGATTTTCAGAACCCCACAGGAAAAACATGGTCGGTTGAAAGAAGAAAGCAGCTGGTACATATGGCCTGCAAATACGATACAATAATTGTAGAGGACAATCCCTATTATGAGCTGAGATATGAGGGAGAAATACCTCCCGCTATAAAGGCTTTTGATACCGAAGGAAGGGTGGTTTTCCTCGGTACCTTCTCGAAGACCCTGTCCCCCGGCCTGAGGATGGGATGGATCTGCGCCTCCGAAGAAATACTTAATAAATACAATCTTATAAAGCAGGGTTCCGACCTCCAGGTTAACTCAATGACCCAGAGAGAGATAAACACGTACCTGGAAATGTACAACCTGGATGAACGCATAGAAATGCTTAAAGGAGTGTACAAAAAGAGAAGGGACCTGATGGTGGAAGAGATGAAGAAAAACTTCCCGCCGGAAGTAAAAATATACGTACCGCAGGGAGGCCTGTTCGTATGGCTGGAATTCCCCGAAAACGTAAATACCCTGGACCTGTTCAAGAAGGCCCTGGAGAAAAATGTGGCCTTCGTACCCGGGGACCCCTTCTATCCCAACGAGGGAGGCCAGAACACCTGCAGGCTCAGCTTTTCCAGCATGACCGAGGATAAAATCGTGGAAGGCATAGGGAGGCTTGCAGCAGCCATCAAAGAAATGTAACATATAGAGAGCATATATAGGGGTGACCTGTGAGGTCACCCTTTTCCAATGCCCATCATATTTTTATATGTCCGGCTCTGCAGGCCATGCCTCTCCAGTTCGCAATCAGACAATCCACGGCATCAAGGACCTCCTGACGGCTATGCCGCCTGCCCACTATGCAATCCACGGCATCGCGGTGGCAGACGATACACTTTCTCAAAGGCCGGCAAAGGCCCTCCCTGCTCACACCGGTAACATCAATGTCGAAAAGTCTGCCCAGGGGATGGTTCTCTTCTATTTCCATCCCGGTTTTCTTCAGTGCCACAGGGTCTTCATTTACTACAAGAAAGGTTTCCGGCCCGTCTGCAGAACTCCTCTCTTCAATATATTCAATGGCACCCTTCCTGTCCCCCATAGCCTCCAGGTATTCTTCCACCGCCAGCCCGCACAGCCAGTTATACTTCGGACTGTTTTTTTCTCCTCCGGGAATATTGATGGTAAAAGTGACAACAGGTCTATCATATAGGGATTCAAGCCGCTCCCGCCGGTTGGCCCTTTGTTCCCTGGCGTCCAGGATATCTTTCAGCATCTATATATCACTTCCCACCGGTTTGTATACCCTGTCAATAATGGTTCCATCCCGGTATTCAACCATCCCCACCACTTCATCGGTAAAAGATACCTTCCCGGGCTTTCCTGCTATTTTCTCGGCAGCAGCCTTCAGCTCTTCAATACTCATAACGGGCAGTCCGGCATCCTTGAGCCTGTCTTCCAGTTCTTTTCTCCGGGGATTCACCGCCACTCCCCTCTCTGTCACCAGCACATCAACAGTGTTTCCCGGTGTCACTCTGGTGGTGACCTCATCCACAACTATAGGCAGTCTTGACCTTAAAAGATTTGCCACTACTATTGACAGTTTTGCCCCTGCGGCAGTATCACTGTGGCCTCCAGAACCGCCCATGATTATTCCGTTGGAATCGGTCAGTACATTAACATTAAACCGGGTGTCTATCTCGGTTGCCCCCAATACCACCACATCCAGATTATCCACCGCACATCCCTTAACTCCCGGATTGGCGTAAAAAGATGCGGATACCTCCATATGGTCAGGGTTATTCTTTATGGACTTCACCGCATCCAGGTCAAAGCACTGGACATCAATCAGTTTTTCTATCAATCCCTCTTCCAGCATGTCAACAAAGAACCCGGTTATTCCGCCCATGCCGAAACTGCCTTTTATCTTCCCTTTCAGCATCTTTTCCCTCAGGTGAAAGGCAGCAGCCAGTGAAGCTCCGCCTGCCCCGGTCTGGAAGGATATCCCTTCCTTCAGCAATCCGGAAGCCTGTATTACCTCGGCAGCGTACCCCGCAATTATATGGCCTATGGGGTCCCGCGTCACCCGGGTGGTCCCGGACACAATACCTGCGGGGTCCCCTATGGAATCCACCTTGACCACCCAGTCCACCAGCGTCTGGTCTATACTGACAGGGCTGTTGGGATAGGGCACCAGGTAATCGGTCACTGCAATCACCTTCCGGGCGCACATGGCATCCGGAATGGCATAACCCAGGGAACCACAGGCCGAAGGGCCTTTCATCCCGTTGATGTTGCCCATGGCATCCGAGGAAGGCGCACCTATGAAGGCCACATCTATTTTCAGACTCCCCTCGTGGATGGCCCTGGGCCTCCCGCCATGGCTCCTGAAAGTAACCGGTTTATCCAGTATGCCCGCAGAAACCGCCCTGGCCAGAGGTCCTGCCATGTAGTTGGTGTCCAGCCCGGTTATGACCCCGCTTCTTATATGCTGCACCAGATGACCGTGCACAGGAAAAAATGCGCTCGATGCCACCTTTATATCCTTTATGCCCATTTCCGCTATCGCATCCAGTACCATATTGACCACATAATCACCATTCCTTAGATGATGGTGAAAGGATATGGTCATCCCATCCTTTAAACCGCTTAACCCTATGGCTTCCTTCAAAGAATTCACTACCTTATTCATGGCTGCCTCCTTCCAGCCCTGCCAGCTCTAATATCTTCCTGGCCCTGACAACTATGGGCGCATCTATCATCTTTCCATCCAGAGATACAACCCCTTTGCCCTGCTTTTCTGCTTCCTCTATGGCTTTTATCACCCTCAGGGCATATTCAATTTCTTCGCCGGCAGGGGCGAAAATCTCCCTGACCACACTGCAATGCCGCGGCGATATCAGGGCCTTACCCTTGAACCCCAGGTCTCTGGCCAGCATGGCATCTTCCCTCAGCCCTTCCATATCGTTCACATCCGTAAAAGGCGTATCAATGGCTTCCACCCCTGCAGCAACAGCCGCATTCAGGATACGGCACCGGGCATACATTATCTCCGAACCCTCTTTGGTCCTCCTGGCACCTATATCTGCGGTATAATCCTCCGCTCCGAAAATCACCGCTTTTATCCTGGGACTGCAGCACAGGATGTCAAAAACCCTTTCAACCCCTTCAGCGGTTTCTATCAAAGGTATTATTCCTATAGTTTTTTGCCCGTCCTCCGCCTCTTCCAGGGCCTTCTGCACCATTTTCACCGTTTCCGTCCTCTGAGCCTTAGGCAGTACTATACTGTCCGGGCTTCCTTTGGCTATTTCCGCCACATCCTCTTTCCACTTCGGATAATCCACAGAATTTATCCTTACCGCCTTTTCGCAACTGCCGTAATCCACACTTTTCAACGCATTTCTTACAAGTATCCTGGCCGCATCCTTCTCGTCGGGGGATACGGCATCCTCCAGGTCAAAAATTAGGGCATCCGCCCCCAGTATGCCCGCATTCTGCACCATTGCAGGATTATTACCGGGCACAAAAATCATGGTAGTCCGCATAGCGCCACCTCCTTCTCTACAAACCTCTTTTAATGGCCGTTTCCACCCTTGCCTTTATCGTACAATCCAGGGCGCCCCTATCCTGTACCAGTATATAAACATCGGTTATCCTGTTCTCCTGCAGTACTTCCATTACTGTTTCCCGTATCCTGTCCCCGTACTGATTTTGTACTATGCTATTAATTTCCAGCTTTATACCCTCTTCCCCTTCAAGGGGTCTCATAATAACCATGAGGTCATTTGACTCCAGGCTTCCCGCCCTGGCCTCCCGCAAAATTTTCAATAGATTCACCTCCTGTATTGGCTCCCGGTCTGTCATCCTGCACATCCTTCCCCCTCCAAAACGGCTCTGCCCCGGGACAGCCATATACATCCTGTCCCTGCAGCAAGCAGTGGAATGCATACAGTCTAATGCCGGGAACGGGTGGTTTTTATCCTTTTTATTATCGGATACGCCTGGTCGGACAACAGAAATTCCAGGGTAGTCTCCGGCACAAGCCTTTTCAGCAAATCCCACCTGCCATTCCTTATGCATTCCCTCACCGTTGAGGCGCTGACCGGCATCCCGTCTATCTCCTTTCTTTCAACCTCAATCAGCTCTATGCCCCAGAACGGCAGCAATCTCTCCATTGTCCTGTTGTACTGATCTGTTACATTGCAGTAAGGCTCTTTCCCCACATATCTTTTCCTGATACCCAGTGCAGGGGCTATATGTCTTCCAAAAATCTCAACGTCCAGAACGGTCTGTGTCTTCACCCGTTCGGCATCCCTGGTAAAGTAGGCGGGAAATGTGGCGGAAGAAATAATATAATCGCCGCCTTCCAGGACCCTGACATTTCCCAGGTCTTCGGTCCCCCTTTTCACCAGTTCCAGTCTTGTATGATAGGGGAAAAGAGAGCGATCCTCCTTCACCACAAACACATACACGCCGTGGTTCTCTCCGGCTGCCTTCTCTATCAGGTACCGGTGCCCCAGGGTAAAGGGATTACAGTTTACTACAATGGCGGCCGTGTCCTTATCCGGGTCAAATACCCGCCCTTCCCTGAGCCCGCTGGTATATTTGCCGATACTGAAGCTCCCCCATTCCAGCAGCACCACATGGGGGACCACTCCGGCCACCGTTTTAAACCCCATTGACGTAAAGATGTCTCCATATACCGGACGTGTATATACAAAAATATGGTCCTCTCCCCTGGCAAGCATTTCCTTAACCAGCGCATCAACAAGCAGGGATGCGGCACCCTCCCCCTGCACTTCCTTCCTTATGGCTACCTGCTTTATCACCTTTCCGGCAAAGGAGCCGGTACCCACTATCCGGCCGTCCCTTTCCAATACCACCGTATACTGGGTATCTTCATCAAATCCCAGCCCCTGTTCCCTGAGAAAGGCAACTATCTCCTGCCTGCGCTCATCATTCTTTATATCTGCTGCCCGGATGGTATAATCCATATACATCTTGCCAAACCCCTCCTTCGTTCGGAGACATTCCTTGAATTCCACTTTTATGGCAAGGGGCATTTCGTTTGCCAACTTTTTGTTACCTTTGCCACGTCTTCAAATAGGTCAGGGCCCTTAAAGGGCCCCCTCTATCAACCTGCCAGCAACGGGACGATAATTCCCGCTATTATAAGCATTAGAGCCCCTCCCAGCCTGGATGAAATCTGACCGAAGGGCATAAGCTCCATCCTGTTGGAAGCGGACAGTACCGCTACATCTCCCGTTCCTCCCATGTTTGCCATACAGAGGCCTGCCGTTATGGCTGATTCAATGGGATAAAACCCTACAAATCTGCCGGCAATACCGGCGCCGAGTATAGCACCTATTACCACTACCGCGTCTATTATGACATATTGAACAGTAACCGCTTCAAGGACGGTTTTCAGGTCTGTATAAACAACCCCTACCCCTATGAGCAATGCCAGGGTCAAATTCTTGGCTACAAACCTGTACCACTGGTGACACCCTTCCTGTACATATCCGGGCACCAGGTTGAATATCTTGCATATGGCCACCGAGATTATCATCAGGGCGTACGCGTGTATGGGTATGAACCTGGCAAGTATTAATCCCACTATAAAGAAGGTTGTTGCCGCAAAAAGCCCGGCACCCATCTTAACAATATCAAAGGCACCGTCCTCTTTCTTCTCGTATTCAAACCCCGTCATTATCTGACCGTTTCCTGTCCAGTCCGGCCTGGATTTGCCCAGTCGATCCAGTAGTCCTGCCGCCACTATGGCAAAGACATTCCCGAGGGCGAGGGCGGGGACGAGCACCGATATATAGTACTCGGCATCCCTCCCTAAAAAGTTGGAATATATCTGGGACATGGGAACAGCTCCCGCACCCATGCCGCCGCCCATAATAGGCATGGCTATATTGGTTATTGCTTCCTTCCATCCGTACCCGATTACACCCCCTGCCACTGCAGCCAGGCCCAGACTGGCAATAACGCCCGCTATAAGGGGAACGGCATACCGGGCCCCTGCTTTTATCAGCAGTTTGGCATCCATCCCCAGTATACTGCCGCAGATCAGGGCAGCGATGTAGAAATTGAGGAACCCTCCCCCTTTCATGAAATCAGTAACCACATTTATTGTCCCCTCCGGCATCGCACCAATGTAAACCATGAAGGCACTGCCGAAAATGGCTACTATGGGACCGCCTCCCAGGTAATCCTTCACTATGGGAATATTGTCTCCCAGCAGCCCTGCAATAGCCCCAAGGGCTATCATGTAGGCAAAGGCCCCTATCATTCCGCCCGGTAATATACCTGCATAAGAAGAAATAATTACAATCACACTGGCAACAGCAAAAAACCAGGCAGGCATCCCTATGATTTTAAACCCTTTCTTCTCCAAAGCTTCGCTTTGTTTCATTCTATCCCTCCTGTATTCTGTGTTTGGCTTGATTATACAGAAGTCAAAAATATTCTCAATATTGTGTAAATATAATTAATATTGTTCATATTGTTCATTAAAACCACAGCCGGATTTAAAGGATTCACGCCGGAGAAAAAGAAAATAATACATAACAGCAATATAAACAGATTATTAAAGGATGAACACCATGTCAGCAAAAAGAAAAAAATATATGCCTCTCCAGACCAAAATCCAGATCCTGATAATCGTAGTAATAATGGTATCCCTTATATCCGGGGAATACATGATAGCCAACTACATTGCCGGTGAAATGGAAGACCAGATAGGGCAAAGGGCCCTGGCTATCGCCCGGTCAGTGTCCCAGATGCCCGAAATACAGAAGAATCTCCTGTCTCCTTCCGGATACAGGAAAATCGACCCCCTGGTGGGCAAAATCAGGAATACTACCGGGACGGAATTTATAGTCGTAATAGATATGGAAGGCGTAAGATACTCCCATCCCGTCAAGGAACGCATCGGGGAGAAAATAGTAGGAGGGGATGAAGGCCCGGTGCTGGAAGGAAGGGAATATACCTCCAAAGCAATAGGAACCCTGGGTCCTTCCCTGAGGGCTTTTGTTCCCATATACCATGATGGTGAACAGGTGGGAGCGGTAGTGGTGGGCATCCTGCTCACCGATGTTGAAAAGGCCATTGACCAGGTTGAGAATAATATTAATCTTGCCATATTCGTAACCATACTGCTGGGACTTATCGGCGCAATAATACTGTCAAATAATATAAAGAAAGGCCTTTTCGGTATGGAACCCATAGAGATAGCCGCCCTTTTCGAAGTAAGGGAAGCCATTCTCCGTTCAGTAAAAGAAGGCATTATAGCCATAGATGAAACCCGCAGAATCAATCTGATCAACCATGAGGCGAAAAAACTGTTGAATATTGATGGAGATGTACTGGGGAAACCGGCTGAGGAGGTCATACCCAACACCCGCCTTCCCGAAGTCCTGGAGACCGGCATGCCCCAGATTGACCGGGAGCAGCTCTTGAACGACAGGAAAATTTTGACCAACCGGATACCCATTAAGGTGAAAGGCCATGTGGTTGGCGCTGTGGCCAGTTTCCGGGATATGACCGAGATAAAAAGGCTGGCGGAAGAGCTGACAGGGGTAAAGGAGTATGCGGAAGCCCTCAGGGCTCAAAGTCATGAGTTCAAAAACAAACTCCACACCATATCCGGTCTTATTCAATTACAGAGATATGACCAGGTGGTGGACTATGTAACCGCTACCCAGACAAAACACAAAAATAGCGTGGACATGCTGATAAACCGGATAAAAGACCCTTATATAGGCGGACTGCTGTTCGGCAAGATAGCCCTGGCCTCTGAAAAGGGCATTAAAATCGCTATCGACGAAAAAAGTAATCTTCCCAGCCTCCCGCCATCCCTCTCGGGGTCACTGGTATTAATCCTGGGCAATCTGCTTCAGAACGCCATTGAAGCTGTTGAAACACAGGATAACCCTGACAGAAGGGTGGTAAGCCTGTCCATATTCTACAACAGGAACGACATTGTCATCACAATTGAAGACAGAGGTTCGGGTATTCCCGGGGATGCGGGAAAAAGGATCTTTGAAAAGGGATTCTCAACCAAAGGCCACAACAACAAAGGCCTTGGATTATCCCTTATCAATGAGCAACTGCAAACACTGAATGGAATAATTGATGTGCACACAGAAAAAAATAAGGGAACAACCTTTACAGTGACAATTCCGCATGAAGCGGACGAGGGGGTGTAAAGAGTGTCCGCAATAAGAGTGGTTATCGTTGAAGACGACCCTATGGTAATAGAGATTAACAGGAGCTTTGTACAGGAGGTACCGGGTTTTGAAATCGTCGGGGAGGCAAAAACCGGTAAGCAGGGATTGAAGATCGTCAATAACCTGAATCCCGACCTGATTTTAGTGGATATCTTCATGCCTGAGATGGACGGCCTGGAATTCATCGAAAGAATAAGGGAGAACAGGGCAGATGCGGATATAATTGTAATCTCTGCTTCCGACCAGCCCGACCATCTACAGAAATGCATGAGATACGGAATAATTGACTACCTCATTAAGCCTTTCAAAAAAGAACGTCTTGCCCATGCCCTGAAAAGCTACCTGAAGATAAAGAGAAACCTCGAAGAACAGGATAAAATAAGCCAGGAAATAATCGACAGTTTTGTTTCACCGGTGTCAGCCCCTTCGCAAAACTCCCTACCCAAAGGCTTAAACCTTATAACCTTTGATAAGATAAAAACCCTTTTAAAAACAAATCAGCGGTATTATACCGCCGATGAGGTTGCAGCAGAAATAGGCGTGTCCAGGGTAACCGCCCGCCGATACCTGGAATATCTGAGTGAAACCGGTGAAGCTGTTATTAATATTGAATACGGAAGTGTGGGAAGACCCCTCAAGAAGTATCGGGCGAAATTTGCTTCAGATAGCGGTTCTTCCATCTGAAGCTTACGCAACCAATTTTTGATTTTTTATAAGAAAAATGGGTTTAACAATTTTAACCCAAAATCAAGTAAATGTCTGAAATCGTCTTCATTTCGAGTTACTAGCGTAGCAGCATGTTCTATAGCAGTGGCAGCAATTAGTGCGTCTGGTAATTTTAGTGAACGGTTGCAATTGGATTTACTTACCCGCCGGAGTTCTCCCGCTTTAAGAGCAACCGTTGAATTTACTTCTATAATTTCTCCTAAATCCAGTATGCTTCTTAAATCATGAATATCTTCTTCTGTAAGCTTCAAAGATGAAAATAACTCTGCTTCTACAATTACCGAATATACTATGCCATTATTCTGAGCTTTCTTCATGAAATTTACTGCCGGCTCAAGCCCGTTCATTGTATAAACAATAATATTCGTATCCACACAGTACTTAGTCAAGCTCTGGAACCTCCCTGTCTTCTTTCCGGCGCATGCTTAAAATATCTGCAACAATGTCAGGGCGGTTTTCCCATTTACCGGCAACTTTTTCGATAATTCCTTCCGGTTTATTCTTTTTAATAACTTTTAAAATAATTTTATTTTTATCCGGGATCACCTCAACCAAATCCCCTGGTTTAATATCCGTACCACGCAATATCTTCTTAATGGAAATACGACCCTGGGGGTCTACCTTTTCCCTAATAGTAGGCATCAAAAAGCACCTCCTCTTCTCATAGTATAACATTAAATGAGGTATTTGCCACGAAAATTGTATCTATTCAGTACGATAATATTTTTACTATTTCCGAAAAAGGCTGCCAGCCTTATGTATTGTGAGGCAGGCGACTGTACATATCCACATAATGATTAAAAAGTCATCTTCTTGATCAGGCTTACAAACTGCGCATTATCCTTTGTCATCATAAGCCTGTTGATGAGGGTCTCGGTAATCTCCGCTGTCTGGGCGGAGCTGAGGGCCTTACGGATATACCATACAGCCTCCAGTTCTTCCTGGCTGAGCAGCAGTTCCTCCCTCCTGGTTCCCGATTTATGCATGTTTACCGCCGGGAATATCCTTCTCTCCGAGAGTTTCCTGTCCAGGTGGATTTCCATATTGCCGGTGCCTTTGAATTCTTCGTATATGACATCATCCATACGGCTGCCGGTCTCAATAAGGGCAGTGGCCAGAATGGTAAGACTGCCGCCTTCCTCTATATTTCGGGCAGCCCCGAAGAACCTCTTGGGTTTATGAAGGGCACCGGGGTCCAGTCCCCCTGAAAGGCTTCTCCCCGTGGGGGGGATCGTCAGGTTGTAGGCCCTGGCCAGCCTTGTTATACTGTCCAGCAGGATTATTACGTCCTTTTTCTGCTCTACCAGGCGCTGGGCCCTTTCCAGCACCATTTCGGCAACCCTTATATGATGTTCGGGCAGCTCGTCAAAAGTGGAATAAATAACGTCTCCGTCAATGGAGCGCTGCATATCGGTCACTTCTTCGGGTCTTTCGTCTATTAACAGCACTATCACTTCCAGATTGGGATGATTTTTTGTAATACTGTTGGCTATCTTCTGGAGTAATATTGTTTTTCCGGCCTTTGGCGGTGACACGATAAGTCCCCTCTGTCCCATACCTACGGGAGCAATGAGGTCTATAATACGGGTGGAAAGATCGGTGGGAGAATATTCGAGAGAAAGCCTGCTGTTGGGATATATGGGGGTAAGATTATCGAAATTGGGCCTTCTTGCGGCTGTTTCAGGCGTCTCTCCGTTCACGGACTCCACAAAAAGCAAAGCCTGATATTTCTCAGCCTCTTTTGCAGCCCTTGTCTTTCCTGTTATTAAATCTCCTGTTTTCAGGTTGAATTTTCTTATCTGTGAAGGGGAAACGTAGACATCGTTGGGACCTGGCAGGTAATTTGAAGAACGGAGAAAACCGTATCCGTCCGGCAGAACTTCCAGAACTCCTTCAGCTAAATCCGGTTCTGCAAGGTCTTCAATCTGTTTGAGCTTCTCTTCTCTGTGCTTTTCCACTTGCTTTTCGAGAATAAGTTCTATAAGCTGGGATTTCCTGTAAGTTGTGGACCCTTTTATGCCCAGGTCCCTGGCAATATCTCTCAGCTCGGAAATGGTCTTATTCTCTAATTCCGAATGATTCAAATATTCGCACCTCCATTTTTATACTCATCCATGCAGCGTTTAATAATAGGCAACACCTTCGGCTTATTAAAGTATATACTACAATATACCACAATTATACTCAAAATTACAAGTATTTCGGAAACTAATATGATTATATTGAAACGGAGCCTGTCCAGGCTCCGTTTCAATATAATCATTAAATGGCGTAATCAGGCTTTTTGTCCAGCCTGTGGATGGCCTCAATAAACCTTATGGTGCCGGTTTCGGCCCTCATAATTACCGAATGGGTCCTGGCCTTGTTGTTCCCGTAATAAACCACTCCCCTGAGCAGTTCCCCGTCCGAGACCCCGGTGGCTGCAAAAAAGGCCTCATTACTCTTCACCAGGTCATTGAGATAGAACACCCTGTTCATATCTTCTATGCCCATTTTCAGGCATCTTTCCTTTTCTTCCTGGCTGTATGCAACCAGCCTGCCCTGGAAGTCGCCTCCCAGGCATTTCATGGCCACAGCGGCTATAACCCCTTCCGGGGCCCCTCCGATACCCAGAAGCATATCAACACCTGTGTGCTCGAAGCCTGTAGCTATGGCAGCGGCAACATCCCCGTCTCCGAACAGCTTTATCCGGGCCCCCATTGTTCTTATCCTGGCAATAGTCTTTTCATGTCTCGGTCTGTCCAGCATGGTTATGGTCAGATCGGATATATCCTTATCCAGGGCCTTGCTCAGATTCCTTATATTGTCTTCCAGGGGGGCGGTAATGTCTACAACCCCTTTACCCTTGGGTCCCACTGCCAGTTTGTCCATATACATGTCCGGGGCGTGAAGGAGGCATCCTTCGGGGGCCAGGGCCACCACCGCTATGGCATTGGGCCGCCCTTTGGCTATAAGATTGGTGCCGTCCAGGGGGTCCACGGCAATGTCAACCTTCGGGGCATCCCCGTCCCGGCAGCCGATTTTCTCTCCTATGTAAAGCATGGGGGCCTCATCCATCTCCCCCTCCCCGATAACCACTGTCCCTTCGATGCACAGTGTATCGAACATCTGCCTCATCCCGTCCACTGCCGCCTGGTCAGCTGCATTCTTGTCGCCCCTGCCCATGTATTTAGCTGCCCTCAAAGCGGCGGTTTCGGTAACCCTCACAAGATTTAAAGCAAGGTCTCTATTCATCAAATTCACCCTCCTCAAAAAATGGCCCGGGATTGCTCCCGGTCATCTGACTTCTCACTGACTGTACCTTTTCCAGTCCTCCATAAATTTTTCTATGCCCCTGTCGGTCATGGGGTGGCTTATCATGGTTTCCAGCACCTTGAAGGGCACGGTGGCGATATGGGCCCCTGCCAGAGCGGCACCGGTCACATGGTCCGCGTGTCTTATGCTGGCCGCAATGACCCGGGTATCAATCCGGTGTATGTTGAATATATCCACAATCTGCCTGACAACCTGCATCCCGCTGTTCCCTATATCATCCATGCGTCCCACGAAGGGGCTCACAAAAGCCGCCCCCGCCCTGGCCATCAGAAGGGCCTGGTTGGCGGAAAAAATCAGTGTGGCATTAACCCTGATGCCCTTCTTTGCAAGACCGTGGGTCGCCTTCAGTCCTTCCCGGGTTACCGGCACCTTGATAACTATATTGGGGCTTATGGAGGCCAGTTCTTCCCCTTCCTTTATCATCCCTTCGGCCGACGGTTCCACCACCTCTGCACTTATGGGTCCGTCTATCACTGATGCTATCTCATGAAGCCTCTCTCTGAAGTCTGCTCCCTCCCGGGCCACAAGGGACGGATTGGTGGTGACGCCGCTTATAATACCCATGGCGTTTGCCTGAATGATTTCGTCCATGTTGGCAGTGTCGATAAAGAGCTTCATGCCACTCCTCCTTAAAGGCTATTTGCTTCTCTTTGGTTTCTCCAGTATGCCTTTCATATTATTCTTCCCGAATTCCTCATCATAATTAATCCTGTCAATGCTGTCCATGAACTGGCTGAAATTTTCGGTCCAGAAATCCTCTTCATCCGCCGTCTCTTCCAGCCCGAGTTCTTCAATCAGTTTATCCAGTTCTTCTTCATACCTGTTCAATGTCTCCACCACGTGTTTTCCACTGCCCAGGAAACATATTTCAAGACCGGTATGTTGACAGCACAGGATATGCACTTCCTGTTTCCACAGGTCTTTATACCCTAATCTATAAATATGCTTGTTATCGCAAGCTATACATGCAATTTTCAAACTGTAACTGCCGGATTTTTCCCTTGCCAGCGTAAAAAGCTCTTCTCCGCATTCGCAATCCACTTCCACCCTGCTCCCCCCGGTAAGCTGGAACGGATTTACATCGGTCAACTGGATATTTCCGCACCAGGGACATCTTGCCGCTATTACCGCACGCATATCAACTATCAACTGTCACACCTCCTCGTATACTAATACTAATTCTCCACCGGGTATACAATTCCTGCCGCAGTCAGGTAATATTTTTTATGCAGTCCGGGCAGCGGGCACGGGAACGGTTCCGGTATCCGCAATGTCAGAATACGTTCGCCTGACAGTCCCGGCAACCCGGCAGCCAGCCACATCTGTTTCGCAGTTGTCAAAAGAAGGGGTTTGCCGGTATTCAGGTGCAAGGTATGCCGCTGCTCTGTACTCCACCTGTAAAGTATTATATAATTTATATTAATCATGCATACAGGAGGTCTCGATATGATAGTATCCCATCTGAAGGATGTAAAAGGCGTCAGGATTGAAAATCCCAATATCAAAGGGGTTGTAAAAAGAGTACTGGTTTCCCCGAAGGAAGGATGGGAAGGCTACGTGATGCGGGTATTCGAACTGGAGGAAGGGGGATACTCGCCCAGGCACAGCCACCCATGGCCCCATATTACTTATATCCTTAAAGGGGAAGGCATCCTGCATCTCGACGGGAAGGATTACGAAGTGGAAGAAGGATCCTTTGCATTTGTACCCCCGGACAGGGTGCATACATTCTCCAACAGGGGCAGCGGTAAATTTCTGTTCATATGCATAGTTCCTGAAGAAGGAGACGTGTAGGACGCGCAAAGCAGCCCTGTATCCGATGGACGGATACAGGGCTGCTTTATCCGGAACCCGTATTCAAATCTTACCTGTTGGTAATAATTATGCTGTCGGCTATGAACACGCCCAGCTCCGAATGGCCTATGACAATGAGCCTGTCTCCCTCGTCTATGTGTCTAAGATACTTTTTGTCTCCGTCACTGTCCATGATCCTGGTATCGTCATTGGTATTGATCTGCTTCAATATATAGGTATTTGTGGATGTATCCAGCACCTTCAGGGTTACGACATTAACATCGGTGTTAACGTATTCCACAGTACCGATTATCTCATTCTTGGCGACCACCGAATTTGCTTCTATGCTCACTATTTCATCGCTCTCTATCTCTACGTCCACTTCGTAGTCCAGCCGCAGGTCGTATATGCCTGCTGTCTTGCCGTCTATCTCAACAGACACATCCAGGGCTATTGTATAGGTCTCGGTTTCTCCGTCTTCATTCTCTATGGTTAACTGATGGGGTCTGGCAATCAACAGTGAATAAATGGTTCCTTCTATCTCCTTGTCAACGCTTTCCGCTTCTATACGTGTTACCACGCCATACTCGGTTGTTATCTCCACTTCGTCCCCTTTCCTGAGGTCCTCCAGTCCCCTGTCCTTGCCGTCCCGTTCCACCTCCACATCTTCATCCACAGTATACTCTGTCTCCTGGCTGCCTGTCTTCAGTATCAGTATCAGCCTGTTTTCAGTCCTGAAGCCCTGGAATATTCCAGCGACAGTCTTGGTCTTGCTTTCAGCCTCGATTTGCACCGCATAATTGTTCCGGATGGATGCAGTGACCCTGTCTCCAGATTTGAGGTATTCGAAGAAAACGGTGTTTCCATCCAGGGTAATAACCGCGCTGTCTTTCACCCTGTAGGTATGTTTGTCTCCCTCTTCATCCTCAATTGTTATAAGGCTGTCGGGGGTCATATCAAGGGCGCTGATTATAATCCCCTCTATTTCCTCTTCAGTGCTGAAAACTTCAATGGAAACTATCTTACCGTCTCTGATGCCCAGAACCGCCTGCTGCCCGTCCGAAACACCGCTGAGTGAGGCTGTAGCATCGTCCAGTTTGACAGTGGCATCCGGGGCTACTTCATATATGTCCAGACTTCCATCCTGAAGGGAAAACTTTATGCTTGTCCTGCTGGTTCCCCTGATTACCTCTTCTATGACGCCCTCCACTTCGGTTACGCCCGCTGCGGGTAGTTCTCCTATCACATCCAGTGATGTGGCCAGCATCTTGGCTATGCCCGCCCGGGTGATCTCATTATTGGGGTTGAACTTCCCTTCGGTATCGCCGCTTATAATCTCCCTGTCAACAAGGACCTTGATATAACCCCTGGACCAGGGGGATATCAGTTCGTTATCCTTGAAGTTGAGGATAATAGTCCCCAGGGCCTCTGCCTCCTGTTCCAGCCCCAGGGCCCTGGCGAAATACACTGCCACCTGATACCTTTTAGCATTGGTCGCTGTCCCGTCACTCTTTACAAAGGTAGCCAGTTCCTCCTCCTGGATTATACCCTTTTCCAGGGCATACGCTATATATTTCTTTGCCCATACGGGAATCCTGCTGCCGTCCATTGCAGTACCGTATTTTTCTATGTATGTGTTAATGTTCAGGTCACTGTCATTGTCTATCCCTGTCATTTTCGCAAGGGATACTATAACTTCCATATTCGTTACGGGGTTGTCCGGTTTAAAGGTGGCATCCTGGTAACCGCTGATGAGCCCTGCCTGATATGCCTTCAATACGTATTCGTCGTACCACTTTCCGTCTCCCACATCGGTAAACACCCTGGTCGCATGGGCGGACGCCGGTAAACCTGCGGCAATCATAATTACAATCAATAATGCAGACAGTATATAAATAATCCTGTTCCTTGACAAACTTTTCATCCTCCCCACCAATAATTTCTTTCACAGGCACATATTCATATATTCTTTATATAGCGGATAATTCCTCCTGAAAATGTATATTTCCTCCTGTGATTTTCTGTTTTCGTGCTGCATCTTATGGGACAAATTTTCTCCTTTTTGTGGTAAAATATATAAGAGATTAAATACCGGGGGTGAGCCTGTGGAAGACAGCAGAATACTCAGCCTTATATTGGATAAAATAACAAATATAGAAAAAAACCAGCAAAAACTGGAACAGGATATGGCTGAGATGAAGGCCGAAGTAACCAGCCTCAAGACAGAAATGGCCGGCATGAAGACCGAAATAGCCGAAATGAAAGCCGAAATGACCTGCATGAAGACCGAGATTGCCGACATGAAGGCAGAAATGGCCGGCATGAAGACCGAGATTGCCGACATGAAGACCGAAATGGCCGATATGAAGACCGAAATAACCGGCATAAAAACCGAGATTGCCAGTATGAAGACAGAAATGTCCGACATGAAGAAAACTGTCGATTTCATCAGTGCAAATCAAAAAACCGTTATGTATTATATAGTGCATATAGACAAGGCATTCAACGAGCAGTCCAAGAGGATTGAAGAGCTGGAGCAGAAAATATGCTAAAAACCCCGCCTCTAAGGCGGGATTTTTAATGAGAATTAACCGTCTATTTTCACAACCTTGCATCCATCGAATTCAAGCCGGACCTCCATCCCCTGGTCAATATCCTCCAGGTCCGCTTCTTCCCCGTCCAGCTCCACTTCAACGTCTTCATCCAGGTCATAGGTCTCGGTGTCACCGTACAGCTCCAGCTTTATTTCCATGTCATCCTCATCCACCCGGACCACTTCTCCTGCTACACTGTCCAGTTCCGCATATACTGTCTCGACAACCGTTCTGTTTATTATCCTGACCTCCACTTCCATGCCCAGCTTCAGGTCGTCGAAATCCGCAGCATCATCATCCACATATATATCCGCATCTTCCAGGCAGTAGTCTTCTTCGTCCCCGTCATCCTCTACAGTGATTTCCTCGTCGTCTCCGTCTATGGCTGTGATGACCCCGTCAGCCCCGCTTACAGTGTTCTCCGCCCTTATCCTGAGCGCCAGGCCGGCCCTGTACCGGACTTCCACCTCCATGTTCACCGCCAGGTCATCAAAACCGGCATCTTCACCGTCAATCTCTATATCCGTATCCTGGTCCACCGCCAGTGTCTTATAAGCGCTGCCGTATTTCACAGTAATTTCGTCTTCATCTATATCGTAAATCCTGCCTTCCACTTCCCTGATGTCCTCTGTCTCCGCATCAATCTCCAGGGCCAGGGTGCCTTCCACCGCCATCTCCACTGCCATACCGCTTTCCAGGTCGGCCAGCGCAGCATCTTCCCCGTCCAGGGTAATCTCCGTATCATCGTCAACATTGTAGGTTTTTACCTGACCACTGTCCAGTTTTATGGTTATTCCTTTCACACTGCCCAGGGTTATGGCATATACGGTGCCTTCCACTTCCGCAGTCTCTTCCTCTTCGTCTTCCCTGTCTCCTTCAGCTTTTATCGACATGACCCTGTTATAGTTATCCACCTTCAGCCTTACTTCATCTCCCACCCGGATATCTTCCAGATCCGCTTCTTCTCCGTTCACCTCAATATCCGCGGTGGATTTGACCGTAAAAATGAATATGGCAGTACCCGATTTAACCGTTATTTCCCTGTCATCCACATCCAGGGCCTTGACCTCTCCCCGGAAATCCTCAATCAGCTTGTCGGTTTCCCTGTCCTTCAGTTCTATGAATACGACCCTGCCTTCATCATTCAGCAGTATCTCTACCATGTCTCCTTCTTTCAGCCTGCCGAAGTCGTAATACTTACCGTCATAGTAGACCTGGATCCCTTCAACGGTCCTGTACTCAATCCCGTCACCGTCCACATCCAGGACCAGCTCGTTATTGCCCGTATTTATGTCAACTACCCTGCCTTCAACATCCCTCTCGTCCGCATCGCTGTCCACCTTGCCGTCAATCCTGTCAATCAGGACAGCCATTTCAGCCCTGGTCACCGCCCTGTTGGGATTGAACGTCCCGTCGGCATTGCCCACCATCAGGCCCAGGTCGCTTATCACGTACACATACCCCACCGCTCCCACAGGTATTGCCGGATAGTCCTTGAACTCCAGCTCTTCATCCATGTGGGCCTCGGCTTCGTCCTCGTACCCCAGGGCCCTTACCATGTATTTGGCCACTTCCCACCGTTTGGCAGGCTCGTTGGGATTGAAGTACATCAGATCCACTTCATCCAGTATCCCTTTTTCAGCCGCAACTTTAACATAACCCCATGCCCACTGGTCTACTTTTTTTCCCTTATAGCCGGAGGGCAGATTACTGGTCCTCAGGGCCTTTTCTTCCCAGCCCATCACCCTCAGGGCCATAATTACCGCTTCCAGTTTTGTAACCGAACGCATGGGCCTGAAAGTTTTGTCCCCGTATCCTTTGATGAGTCCCTTCACCGACATCTTTTCCATGGCATGTTTGGCCCACGGGACCTCGTCAAGGTCTTTCAGACCGCTGAATACCGCCAGGGTTATCTGTTTCTGCAGTCCCGGAGGCAGACCTCCCCCCGTCTTCCATTTGGGAGCTGCATATCCCGTAACAGAGACCCCAAAGATCATAACAACGATCAGTGATACCGCCAGTAGCCTTTTCATATGCTGTTCCTCCTTTCACAATTATTAGTATGTATGTCTTTGTCTGTTATATGTATACGTAAAAAACAACGACAATCTGGGGGTAAGACAGAAAAAAAAGAAAACCCCTTTTTATAAGGTTTTCTTTTTTCTGTCATTGGAGTGCATCCTCGATAAAACCAGAAGAACCGTCCCTTTTGTTTTCTCTGTTTTTTATCCCGTGCAGATAGTAGTCCACCATTTTATCAAGGGCCTTTACGTCCATCTCTTTATCCAGATGCATCATTATCCCGACTTCTTTTAAGATACCCATGAACAGCATCCCGGCCAGATAGGGGTCAACTTCTCTGAATACTCCTTTTTCCATGCCTTCCTCAATGATTTGAACTATAAAATTCAGGACTCTTCCCCTGAACAGCATAAACTTATCGAATATATCACCGTGGGTTTCCCAGGTACTGCGTATTATCAACCGTGCCATGTCCCTGTAATTCTCCACAAAGGCATAATGGAGAAATACAAAACTCCTCAGCTTCTCCCCGGCATCTTCTATGTTTTCCAGTTTTTCCGCCGTATGGGCCAGAAACATCTCCAGACCGCCGGATATCATTTCATCAAAGAGCTGTTTCTTGCTGCTGAAATATTCGTATATGGTGCTTTTGCCAATACCCGCTTCCAGGGCGATATCCTCCATCCTGGCCCTGTGGAACCCCATATTTCCGAAAACCCTGGCCGCCGCCTCCAGTATTTCATCTCTTCTCCCTTTTTCTCTCAAGGTTGTCCTCCCCTGTTTACATTCCTGAAGACCCGGAACCCTGGCCGGACTGCCCGCCGGCAGACATACCGCTCATACCGGAGGAACCGGCGGGCGAAATGCCTATGCCGTAGGATGCCTCAAACTGTTTTCTCGCCAGGTTGTAGGCATGGACAGACTGCAGCCGCTGCAGCTTCACCTCGTTCAGGGCATTGAGGGCATTCACCACATCATGGCTGGTAGCCATACCCACGTCGTATCTCAGCTGGGCCAGGTGGTAGGCCTGCTCAAGCCTCTCCACATTCTTATCCAGGACCCCTATGCTGTCATAGGCGCTCATCATGTCCATATAGGCCTTTCTCACCGAAAGCTCTATGTCCTGTTCGGTGCTCACAAGGGAATAATAGCTGCTGTCCATCTGGTATTGGGCTTCTTTATACGCATAAGTGGTAGATGTATAGAAGCCGCCTGTAAGGTCCAGATTCCTTTTGTCCATTTCATACTGTTCCCTGGCCGCAATAATCTCGTACCTGTTTTCCAAGGCCTGGGCCACCCTTTCCTCCAGGTCCTCTTCCGGCGGCTGGTCATATGTCAGCTCATCGGTTAATACCACTTCGGTCTTCAAAGGGAGCCCCAGGGTCTTGTTAAAGGTCATGGCCTTGTATTCGGCCTCCCTCACCGCCGTATTGTAGCTGAGCCTTGCAGATTCCAGGCTGGCTTCGGCGGATAATACATCCACCTCGGATACCATCCCCAGCTCGAATTTTTTATCCACAATGTCCATATCCCTGCCGGCGGCATCCAGCACGCTTTTTTGAATTTCTACCTTGTCCCTGGCAAACAGGAGGTCAAAGTAAGCACTTTCCACAGAAAATTTAACAATCTCGGCAGTCTGCTCTTCTCCTTTTCTTGCAAGGGTTACACCCATCTCCGCCAGGTCTTTGTAATAACCTTCTTTCAGCTTATAGGCCTCAAACCTGTCCGAAAGAGACACGGTTCCGCTCTCTGCGCTTGCCAGAATATCATAATAACTTTTCCCGTCTTTATAGGCGTCATTCGCTTCCTTATAGGCGACTTCTGCCGTGTCCACCGCCACTGCGCTCAGCTTGACAAGACTGCTGTTTTCCAGGGCATAATCCACTGCTTCCTGCAGGGAAAACTCCTTTGAACCGGCTGCCTGCTCCGCCGCCGCTTCAGGCTGTCCCACCGCCGCCGTTCCAGCCAGCACGCAAACCGTCAGTATGCCTGCAACCGCCAGTACCATTTTCCTTTTCATCCCGGCAACCTCCTCAAAAATGTTAATTTGCCTCATTTGCGTCCACTTATATATTCGCCGTTTTGCCTCTGAAAACCTTCCTGCTCACCTTCCTGCCGAAATCGTCCATGATGGTGTACATGACAGGGATAACCACCAGGGTCAGGACGGTGGAAAACGCAAGGCCCCCTATTACCGCCGTCGCCAGCGGAGCCTGCGTCTCGGAACCTTCGCCCAGCCCCAAAGCCATGGGCATAAGGCCCAGCATGGTGGTCAGGGCTGTCATGAGTATGGGGCGCAACCTGGTGGGCCCTGCCTTCAGGATGGCCGCATTCCTCTCTTCCCCCCTGGACCTCAGGGTGTTGATGTAATCCACCAGCACTATGGCATTGTTCACAACAATACCCGAGAGCATGATTATCCCTATGAAGGCCGGCACACTCAACGGCCGGCCGGTTATAACCAGTCCTCCCATGGCCCCTGTCAGCGCAAAGGGAATGGAAAACATTATTATGAAGGGATATACCAGGGACTCGAACTGGGACGCCATTATCATGTATACCAGTATAACCGCCAGCGCCAGGGCCTGGCCAAGGCTCCTGAAGGAATCCACCATTTCTTCGTTTTCACCGCCGTACTCTATCGTATAGCCGGCAGGCAGGGGATATCTGGCCACCCCCGCCTGAATGTCCTTCATGACGCTCCGGAGGTCCCTGCCGAAAATCCCGGACGTTACCGTAACCACCCTGACCTGGTCGGTCCTGCTTATACTGCTGGGTCCCTCTTCGATTACGGTATCGGCAACCTCACTCAGGGGAACCTGGTACCCTGCAGGGGATGAAATTATCAGGTTCTGCAGGCTCCGGATATCTTTTCCGTACTCTTCCCGGAGGGCCACCGTTATGTCTATCTCGTCTCCCCCCACCCGGTACCGTGTCGCCACCTGGCCTCCTATGGCCGTCTGCAGGGTTGAGGCTATGGTGGTTACATTTAACCCGTAAAGGGAAGCCCGGTTCCGGTCCACCTTTATGCGGGCCTCCGGTTTGCCTTCATCTATGGAAGACTTTGTCTCCCTGGTACCCTCCACATTCTGTACAATGCCTTTTATGTCCTCTGCAATGCCGGACAGCACTTCCAGGTCGTCACCCTTTATCTCTATATTTACCGGGCTCCCGCCGCTGTGAGGGCCGCTCATGGACATGGATGCCACTTCAATCTCTGCCCCCGGGATACCCGAAACCCTGTTCCTTATAATATCCGCTATCTCAAAAGAACTTCGTTTTCTCTCGCTCAGGGGCTTCAGTTTGGCATATACAACGGCAGAAGACGTATTCACCTGGCTTCCGACGTTCATCTGCCCTCCGCCCATCCCCAGGACCACAAAGATATTTTCCATCTCGGGTATATCCTGTATTGCCTTCTCAACCCTGTCCGCCACCCCGGAGGTCTCTTCAAGGACCGTCCCCTTGGGCAGCGTGATATTTATGGTAACAAAGCCTTCATCGGTCTTCGGGAAGAACTCCGCCCCCACCAGGGCCACCGAAGCAAGGGATACCACAAATATTACCACCAGCATTATAATAGCTGTCTTGCGGTGCCCCAGGGCCCAGGCCAGGACCTTTCTGTAAACCCCGTCCAGCTTTTGAAAGCCTGTATTCCACCGGTCAAGCATCCGTGAAACAAATTTAAATCTGTTGTGGTTGCCCGAATGTCTTTCCAGCCTGAGCATCTTTGATGAAAGCATGGGCACCAGCGTAAGGGACACCACAAGGGACGCCAGAAGGGAAAAGGTGACCGTCAGGGCCATCTCCCTGAAAAACTCCGCTGCAATCCCTTTTACAAACACAATAGGCGCAAACACCGCAACGGTTGTGAGGGTGGAGGCTATTACAGCCATGGCTATCTCGCCGCTTCCCGAACTGGCGGCATCCAGCCTGCCGTAACCTTCCTGCCTGTACCTGAATATGTTCTCCAGCACCACTATGGAGTTGTCCACCAGCATGCCCACCCCCAGGGCAAGGCCGCCCAGGGACATCATGTTCAGGGTAAGGCCGTTGAAATATATGAGTGAAAAGGTGGCTATTATGGATATGGGTATGGCCGCCCCTATGATAAAGGTGGTTCTGAAGTTCCTCAGGAACAGATAAAGGACCGCTATGGCGAGGAGCCCGCCTATCACGGCTATCTGCGCTACATTGTTTATGGCCTTCTGAATATAGCTGGAGGTATCCACTATGGTTTCTATGCGTATATTCGAATACTCCTGCTTCATCCTCTCCAGTTCCTTGTTTATCCTGCGGGCAACCTGCACCGTATTGGCCGTGCTTTCCTTATTCACGGTAATATCGATGCTTGCTTTGCCGTTCATGGTCATACTGCTTGTTACTTCCTTGAAAGTATCCTCAATATCCGCCACGTCTTTCAGCCGGATAATCCCGCCTGCGGGCAGGGTTATGGGGATGTTCTCAATATCCCTGACACTCTCGAACTCTCCTGTGGTCCTCAGTATATACCTTTTATTCCCGTCTTCCACATTTCCTCCCGGAAGATTCAGGTTCTCCATCCGCAGGGCCTGAACTATCTGAGAGAGTGACAGGTTATATCCCTTGAGTTTTTCCGGGTATACCCCCACCCGTATTTCCCTGTCCATACCCCCGTAGGTCTGAACCGAAGCAACGCCTTCTATCCGCTCGATACGGGGGACTATTTTGTCATCCACCAGGTTCTTCAGCTCCGCCTGGTCCCCCCCGTTGGATACAGCCAGCTCTATAACGGGAATCATGGTGGGGTCCAGTTTCAGGATGAATGGCGTACTTATCCCCTCGGGCAGAGCCGCCTTTACGAGGTCTACCTTCTCCCTCATGTCCAGGGTGGCTAAGTCCATGTTGGTTCCGCTGTTGAACTCGGCCATCACAGTGGAATTGCCCTCCGAAGAAACCGAGGAAACAGATTTTATATTTGATACCGTCCCCAGTACCGATTCAACCGGCTGGGTAATCAGCTCCTCAACTTCCTGAGGCCCTGCCCCCTGGTAATCTATGGATACTATGGCCATCGGAAAACTGATGTCGGGCAGCAGGTCCAGAGCCAGGTTGCTCAGGGACACCACCCCCAGCAGGATAACGATGAGCACACACATTATTGTGGTTACCGGTCTTCTTATTGACATATCCGACAGCTTCATTGGTGGTCACCCCTCACCACTTCAACCGGTTCCCCGTCCTTCACGTAATTCTGGCCTCTTACTATAACCCTTTCCCCTTCTTTCACGCCGCTTACAATCTCTATTTTCCCGTTATTGTCTATTCCCGGTACCACCTGCCGCAGCACCGCTTTTCCGTTTTCCACCACATAGGCAAATTTATCCCCGTTCCGGGCTACCACTGCGGATTTGGGTATGAGGACAACCCCTTCCCTTTTCCCCTCTACAATCTCCGCCTCTGCAAACATACCCGGTTTTATCACCATCCGGGGATTGTCTATCTCCACCTTTATACCGTACAGCCCTGTCATCTGATGGGCTGCAGGACTGACGGCGGTCAGCACCCCTTTAAAGGGTTCCTCCCCTGCCGACCTTATTCTTACATCTACCTGCCCCCCGGGTGATATCCTGTTGATAAGGGCCTCTCCCACACTTCCTTCCAGCACCACTCTTGACATATCAACCACCACGGCGGCCGGCGCCGCACCGGACACCATCTCCCCCGTATCCACATCAATGTAGGATACAATCCCGTCAATGGGGGAAGTCACCCTGGTATTGTTGTACTGGGTTAATGCCAGGTCATATCCCGCCCGGGCCTGCTTTATCTGGGCTTCCAGGGCCTGCACCGCCGCATCCGAGGCGGAGGCCCTTATCTGCTCCAGCATCTGAAGGGATATGGCCCCCTCTTCATAAAGCTTCTCGCTCCTCTCCAGGTCTTTCCGGGCGTTATCAACCATCTCCTTGTTCTGGCGGTAATTGGCCTCCGCCATGGCAATGGCCGCCTCCGCCTGCTTGAGCTGCAGGAGAGCGTCTTCTTCGTCAAGGACAAACAATATGTCCCCCTTGTTCACCCTGTCCCCCATCTCTACCATTACCCTGCTTACCTTCCCGGGGACCTTGGGTACAATGTTCACCTCATGCAAAGCCTTCAGTTTGCCGGATATTACAACAGTAGAAGCAATATCACCCTTCAGTGCCTCACTTACTTCTACCGGCGTTTTCTCCTCTTCTTTCATCGCTTCACCGCTTCTGCCCCTGATCATGGAGCGCACAACCAGCGAAGCCGATAAGGCTATAATCAGTGCGATGATTATTAATATGTACTTTTTTTTCATTATCAAATCCCTCCATCCCTGTCCGACCGAACAGTCGGTCTGTAATAATTATATTGCACCCACCGGAATTTATCAACAGATAAATATGTAAAAAAACCCAAAATACCCACCGGTAGATAATACCACTTCGCCACACTGCCGGTCAACCGTTTTCTAACCTGAAAAAGAAAAACCCGCTCATCAGCGGGCGGTTATTACAACTGCAGCACCATACGGGCGAACTCTTTCAGGTCTCCCAGGTGTTTCTCAATAATCTGCCGGACTATATCAAGATCAATCTTCTGATAATCATGTACGGCTATATTCCGGAATCCCACCATAGCCTTCAGTCTCCCGGCCAGCGCTTCATCTATTACATTGCTCTCCTGAATAATGTCAAATACGTCCCGGCTGCTCTGGGGGATACCCAGGCCTTTTTCGGACACTACATGCATAGCCAGGTCAATGGCTGCCTCGCAGGCCCTCTGGATATTGAGGATTATGGAATCCTGCCTGGTGTAATTGTTCAGGTTCTCGGCATTATCGCCATATTCTTCCCGGATTCTTTGAATACAGCGCTCAATTATCTGTATTTTGTTCAGCACAATGTCATTCTCCATATACACGACCTCTTTCTTTTATCCTGTCCAGGACAGGCCGGCGTTCTTCATTAAGCCGGGCATACTTTTTGAAAACCGTCATTGCAAAAACCATCCTTTTATAGTCATCACTGCAGAATATTACTTTCCCTTTTCCTACGATCTGCGCCTGGAACACAGTGGACGCCTTATGCAGGTCAACCAGGTCCACATCCCTTTTCAGAAGGTCCGCCAGGGCCTGGGCGGTCATGAATATATCGTAATCACTGAACTTCTTTTCACTTAAAAATGCAATGTCAATATCGCTGTCCTCTCTCATTTTGCCTTCTGCAGCCGACCCAAACAATATAACGAGATAAGGAGAAACCTTTTCTGTCAGAAACCGTTTAATCAGTTCAATATCCTGTTCCCTGACTTTCATCCGGAAAACTCCTCTGCATTCTTTTTCATTTTTATTTAATTTTACCAGATAATCAAGGGTTTTATAAGTTAAATTTAACTTGTTATGCCAGTTTTTTTACAGGTAAAAATTGCGAATGAAGAAATCCAGCATATATTCGGTTTTCAAAAAAAAACAATATATCTTAACTCACCTCAACTGAATTCCATTTATGTATACTTTAGTTGTACGTTTTTCCCGTACAACTAAAATCGTATACTCTGTCCTGTTCTATAGCCTACTATCAACAATACTTAAAAACTCTTGCGGTGCCATCACTACAGGCTTCTTAGGAAAATGCTTTGCATTCCCTGTAACCAGGTATGCCTTAGCTGATTTGGCAACCTCATAAAACACTTTATCATCCTCATCTTCAAAGGTCTCCAATATAGGCACGGGCACAATTGAAATGCCTGAATGGACAATAAAATCAATTACCTGCTTAACAGCTCTTTTGTCAAATCCAAATTTAGGCCGGAGAAGCACTTCCTGATACTCTGCTATCATCCGGCTGTCATAGCACAAGACAACGTTACCGTTCAATACATGGTCAATCACCTTTGCCGGACTGCCGTAAGGCGATAACAGTGCAGAAACAAGAATATTGGTATCAATTACTGCCTTCAGCATTTGCGTTTTCCCTTGCGTGCTTTGGATATTTCTTCATTAATATCCTCAGTAGTCATTTCCGACCTGCCACTTCTTACCGAAGCAATACGTAGTTTATTTACTGCTCTCATAGCCATAGACTGTCTCACGCTTGCCAATACGTCCTCAAGGCTTTCATCGTCTATTTCAATCATAAGCGCCCTTGGTTTGCCATTATTTGTTATAATAACTTCATGGGTTTCAGAAAGCCTTTCCCAAACCTCACGAGGGTGTGTCCTTAAATCTCTTACTGTATAAAAGTTCATATAAATCACCTCGACAACTTGATAATATCATTATACCGTATTGTCACTCAAGTGTCTACATTTTGTTTTGTTTTTCTAACCTTTTACCCAAGCAGGTGTGTCCCCTTTCCGCCAAACTGTCAGTAATGCCGGCAGCAGCCACAGTCCCTCCTCCCTACGCAGTAATACCGGAATCCCAGTCCGGTCATTCTGCCGGCATCAAACACGTTTCTCCCGTCTATGAAAACCGGCCTCCTCATGAGCCCCTTTACCTTATTCAAATCCAGCCTCCTGAATTCCTCCCATTCGGTAAGCAGCAGGGCAGCATCCGCTCCTTCCAGCGCCTCGTAAGGGTTGCTGCAGAACCGGACATCCTCCAGGACCTTCTCCGCATTGGGCATGGCCGCCGGGTCATAAGCCTTCACCCTGCCCCCGAGGCCCTGCACCGCCTTTATAATATCTATGGACGGGGCCTCCCTCATATCATCGGTACCCGGCTTAAAGGCCAGACCCAGTATGCCCACCGTGCTGCCGTCCGGATCCTCCAGAGCGTCTTTCAGCTTTTCGACAGGCTTCAACTTCTGCCTGTCATTGACTTTTATAACGCTGTTCAGTATTTCAAAGCTGTATCCCGCCTTCTTCCCCATCATCACCATACCCCTGGTGTCCTTGGGGAAGCAGGAGCCCCCGAAGCCTATCCCTGCCCTTAAACATTTGCCGGATATCCTGCTGTCCAGCCCCATCCCCCTGGCCACCTCTGCCACGTCTCCTCCCAGCCTCTCGCACAGATTGGCTATCTCGTTTATAAATGTTATCTTTGTCGCCAGAAAGGCATTGGAAGCATATTTTATCATCTCCGCGCTTTCAGGGTCCGTTATCATCACCGGACAGCCCAGGGGTTTGTAAAGCTCCGCCATGACCTCCGCCGCCCTTTTGCTGTCCGCCCCGACGACCACCCGGTCCGCATGCATTGTATCGTAAACGGCACTGCCTTCCCTGAGAAATTCGGGGTTGGACACCACATCAAAATCACAGTCGCCGGAAAGGCTCTCCCTTATTATCTCTGTAACCATCTTCTGTGTCCCCACAGGAACCGTGCTTTTATTCACTATTATCCTGTACCCGGTAATACAATGCCCTATTTCCTCAGCCGCCGCCTTTACCCATGACAGGTCCACGTCCCCGTCCGGCAGTGAAGGAGTCCCCACGGCTATAAATATAATATCCGAATTATCCGCACCATATCTTAAACAGGTGGTGAATTCCAGCCTGCCCGCCGCCACGTTTCTGTTCACCACATCTTCCAGGCCCGGTTCATATATAGGGACCACGCCATTTCTCAGTTTCCCGACCTTCACCGCATCCCTGTCCACACATATCACCCTGTTGCCCAGGTCAGCCAGGCAGGCCCCTGTGACAAGTCCTACATAGCCCGTGCCCACAACACATATATTCATATTTTATGACCCCCATATTGTCAGTACTTCGCGAACAAAAAGAACCGTCCCTTTTGTTCCAGTAACAATATATGATGATGCTGCTTCATGGTCCCTAAGAAATATATCTTCCGGCAGCGGAACTTTTTCGTCATGAACTTCGTCTATTATAACCAAAGCATATTTTATGTCTTTTCTTTCATATATATGTCTGATAGAATTATTATGACAACGGATGGTAATCAATTTGCTCTTGTCATAGTGCTGTTCCAGTCGCCCATGCACCGCTATGACAGGTATTGGTAAAGGAGTGACTGGTATTGCCGTTACTGCATCTGGAAAACATATCCCGGAGCTATAAGAGCGGGCAGATTCAGGTCAGTGCCCTGAACGGCATAGACCTGTCCATAGAAAAAGGGGATTTTGTATCCATAATGGGTCCTTCCGGGTCGGGCAAATCCACGCTGCTCAATATAATAGGCTGTCTGGACCTGCCCACCTCGGGTACATATACGATAGAAGGCAGGCAGGTGGAAAAGCTAAACGACGGACAGCTTGCCGATATCCGCAACAAGCTTATAGGCTTTGTATTCCAGAGCTTTCACCTCCTTCCCAACTTAACCGCCCTTGAGAATGTGGAACTGCCCCTTATCTACCTGGGTATCTGGGGAAAGGAGCGTAAAAAGCGGGCAGAATCGGCGCTGGCATCGGTAGGCCTTGACCACAGGACAAAGCATTATCCCTCCCAGCTTTCCGGCGGGGAAAAGCAGAGGGTAGCCATAGCCAGGGCCATTGTCACCAATCCGGCGGTTATCCTGGCCGATGAGCCCACCGGCGCCCTGGACTCCCAGTCGGGAGAGAATATAATGAACATATTCAGGAAACTGAATGAGGAGACGGGTATTACCATAGTACAGGTTACCCATGAGAGGAATATAGCCCTGTACGGGCATAAAATCTATCATCTGCTGGATGGCAGCATAGAAAGAATAGAAGATATCCGGGATGATACCCGGTAATGGGAGAAGTTATCTTTAAGTTTCAACCTGATTTCAGATGCGAAGGGATTGACATTTTGCAGGAGGTGTTCATATGTCCCAGCGGACAGTAATGATAATATTGATACTGGTTATAGTACTGGGGGGAGGGACCTACGCTTTCAAGCAGTTGATGCCAGCCAAAGAGGTAGAGACCCAGGGCCCCGTTTATTCAACCAGGGAAGTAATCAGAGGCAGCATAACCGTGGGGGTTGAAACTACGGGAATGCTGAGCCCCACCCACGGCGGAGGCATAAGGGTACCCGGGGAAATGAGATATGACGATGTATCGGTCAGCTATGTGATAGACAGGATTCTGATAGAGGACGGGGACGAAGTTCAGAAGGATCAGGTGCTGGTGACCCTGCAGTCTCCGGATATAGAAGGGCAATTGGAAACTAAAACCGAAGAGCTTAAAGCCAAAAAGGAAGAACTGGCCGAAATGACGGGTGTCCCGGTGGAAGAAATAAACAGTATCAACCCCTCCAAAGGTATTACCGTAAGGGCTCCCATAGACGGCAAGATAAACGGCCTGGATGCCGAGGAAGGGGATGAACTGCAGACCGGCCATACCATAACCACAGTGGTGGACGATTCCAGGTTCAAGGTCCGGGCAAAACTGACCCCCATCGAGATTAACAGAGTAGAAGTGGGACAAAAGGTGCTCCTGGATTTTACATATTTCGACGGCTTTGTTGATGCACAGGTTACCGACATTAACCCCAACCCCATACCCAATCTTGATGAAGACGGTCATCCAAAGGGCTTCGTACACATCGTCACTATCGAGGGGAAAAATCCGGGACTGGTCCAGCCCGGTATGAAGGCCCGCGTGGGATTTCAGTCACCAAACGATGCTGCCATTATCAGTTTTTTCGGCAATGAAGCGGAAGTTGAGAGCTTTATAAAGGAAGATAAAGTCATAAACAGGGCGGAAGGCATTGTTACCGATGTCTACGTGTACGAAATGCAGTCGGTGAAAAAGGGAGACCCTATAGTATCCATGGCCGGTTCGGACATGCAGGAAATGCTCCGGGAGAAAATGGATGAGATCCGGGAACTGACCCTTGAATTGAACAAGCTGCAGGCCAGGTATGAGCAGATGGAAATAAAGGCCTCCATGGACGGGGTGGTTGCCTCGGTCAACAGGCAGGAAGGGGACACGGTCAGACCCGGAGAATGGGTAGGGGATATATTCAATACCGGCGAAATGATGATGTGGGTCCAGGTGGACGATATTGACATCGTGAACGTAAAGCAGGACGCCCCCGTCAGGGTGACCGTGCCCGCAGTACCGGGAGAGACCTTTGAGGGAAAGGTTACCCATATATCCACCATGGGAGAAAACGTAAACGGTATAACAATGTTCAGGGTGAGCATCACGGTCAAAGGAGGGGCCAAACTCCGGCCGGGCATGCAGGCCAACGCTTACATTGATGCGGGGAGCGCCGAAGACGTACTGCTGGTGCCCCTGGAGGCGGTATTTGAAGAGGACGGAAAGCCCATGGTGGAAATACTGAACCCCGATGGGACCGTCAGGATTGCCACCGTCAAACTGGGGCTTATGAACGACCGCTATGCGGAGGTCAAAAGCGGCGTAGAGGAAGGCGACCTTGTTATCACGGGCAGCAGTGCCGATATACTGCCCAGCGAGCATATAAAGGCCAAGGAACCCATACTGCCGGATAACAATGGCGATGACGATTCCGGAAACGATGAGAATAACGAAAACAGATAAGGGAGGTTGTAATAGTGTTTAAAAAGGAACATCTATACTCCTTCCTTGTAAGAGGATGGTTTACGGCCAGGATGGCGGCCCACGGGATACTCTCCAACCCCCTCAGGTCAGCCCTTACCGTCCTGGGCGTTACAATAGGCGTTGCATCGGTGGTCAGCCTGATGGGGATAGGGGAAGGCGCCCGGAAGGCGGTAGTGGAACAGTTTGAAAGCCTGGGCTCCAACGTAATAGTTGTGAAAGCCCATGACCCTTCTGCGGAATTCAACCCCGACGAGGCCGGGGAACTGGTGGAGAGGGTAAGCGGGCTGGACATGGCCACCCCCGTTGTGCAGACCAAAGGCATAATGGTATGGAAAAGGGCAAGGGGAAGAGTGGATATCGTCGGGGTCAACCAGGACTTCCCTGAAATCAGGGACCACCAGATAATCTCGGGACACTTCTTTACAAAATGGCATGTAATGCAGCGTTCTCCCGTAGCCGTGCTGGGTTACAACATGGGCAGAGGCCTGCTTGACGGGCGCAATCCCGTGGGACGCTCCATATCCCTTGACGGCCAGAACTACAGGATTGTAGGGGTACTGGCCCCCAAGGGCGCCGGGAAAGCCGACAATATTGACGACAAGATTGTCATCCCTTACACCTCCGCCCAGAAGATTGCAGGCAAGAGAACGGTGGAGGAGATATGGGGAAAGGCTGCTTCCGCCATAGAAGCCGACCTGGTTGTTGTACAGCTGGGGAGGATTTTCAAGAGAAAGCTGGGCCTGGACCCGAGCGCGCCCACACCGGTCCCTTCGGAACAGCAGCCGGCCCCCGAAGCCGAAAAGCCTGTTACCAAAGAAGTTATTGTTACCAAAGGTGTTATAGGTAGCAGCAGCCCTCCCCAGGCAAGAAACAACCCGGCTTTGTCAGGCACCGGGGAAGACCTTATAACCATCACCAGCCTCAACCAACTGGTGGAGGAAGCGGACAACGCCAACCGGGTCATGACCCTCCTGCTGGGGGGCATAGCAGCCGTTTCCCTCCTGGTAGGAGGCCTGGGTATAATGAACATAATGCTGGTAGCCGTTACAGAAAGAACCGAAGAGATCGGAGTACGAAGGGCCCTGGGAGCCAAGCAGGGGGACCTGCTGTTCCAGTTCATACTGGAAGCCTTCTATGTGAGCGTAATAGGCTCCATTGCAGGAATAGTGGCCGGCTTATGGGGAATGAGCATATTCGAAAACTACGGTTTTGAAACCGCCGTAAGCTTCCAGGCCATAAAAATAGCCACCGTAGTGGCATTGTCATCCGGACTGCTGTTTGGCGTATATCCGGCAATATCCGCTTCATCGGTACCTCCCGTGGAGGCGTTGAGAAGGCAGTAACCCTGTAACCAAATACTGTGTTTTTAACCGGGGACTCTTCAGTAGACCTGATTAAGCCTGCCTTTACCCTTAATATTTGCTGCATAACCGGGCACCAGCCTGCATATGCACTGTACTGCCTCATCCTGATTCTCTTTGAGCATCACTTTTTTGAGGCTTTCTATTTCATCCTTCAGTGCATCTGCACTGTTATGTAATGGTGCCCCGACAAATATTTTGTCATGCTTTGTGTTTCTCAGGATTTCCTCTTCCATAAACAGTTCTTCATACAGCTTTTCCCCGGGTCTCAGACCCGTTATCTCAATTGATATATCCTCCCCCGGCTCAAATCCGGACAGTCTTATTAAATCCCGGGCAAGGTCCAAGATCCTGACCGGTTCCCCCATATCCAGGACAAATACTTCTCCTCCCTCGGCCATAGCCCCTGCCTCTATTACAAGCTGGGTCGCCTCGGGTATGGTCATAAAATACCGCGTGATACCGGGGTGGGTGACAGTAACAGGGCCTCCTTCGGCAATCTGTCTTTTAAATAAGGGTATGACACTTCCATTACTGCCAAGAACATTACCAAACCTTACTGCGGCAAAATTTGTCCTGCTGTGCCTGTCCATCATCTGTACAACCATTTCCGCCACCCTTTTTGTGGCCCCCATGACATTTGCGGGATTTACCGCTTTATCGGTGGATATAAGGATAAACTTCTCCGCATGATACCTGTCCGCACACTCTGCGACATTCAACGTGCCAAATACATTGTTCTTTATCGCTTCGGTGGGATTATCCTCCATAAGGGGCACATGCTTATGGGCTGCCGCATGAAATACCACCTGCGGCCTGTAAGTCTCGAATATGCTGTTAAGTCTGCCCTTATCCCGCACCGAGGCTATAAGAATATTTGTTTTCACATCAGGATATATTCTGGCCAGTTCAAGCTGCAAATCATAGGCGTTATTCTCATATATATCAAGTATGAGAAGGAGTTGGGGCTTGAAACGGGCTATCTGACGGCATAGTTCCGAACCTATGGAACCGCCCCCGCCGGTTACAAGAACCACCTTATCCTTAAGATAACCTGAAATCTCTTCAATATCAAGACTTACCGGGTCTCTCCCCAGCAAATCCTCTATCTGCACATCCCTTATCTGATTCACACTTACCTTGCCGTCTATAAGCTCATATACGCCGGGTAATATTTTCAGCTTGCATTTTGTTTCTTTACACAGGTCGATTGTCTCTCTTATATCCTTTCTCCTGGCTGAGGGAATGGCAATAATGATCTCGTCTATCCCCAGTGCTCCGGTGACTGCTCCCACTTCCCCTATGGGCCCCAGAACAGGTACTCCGTTGATTTTTCTCTTATGCTTCTCCTTATCGTCATCCAGAACAGCCAGGGGTCTGGTATTTAACTCGGGATGACTCTTCAGCTCCTTAATAACCATGGCTCCGGCTTCTCCGGCACCGATGACCAGTACTTTCTTTTGGATTTCAGCTATGCCGTTCTTTTTGAATACAAAAGGATTTCCGGTCAGCGCCTTTCTGGTTACCTTGTATCCAAACCTGCTTCCTCCTATAAGCAGGACATCCAGCATAAAAGAAAGTACATAAATGCTTCTGGGCAGATTGGACTGCATTAAAAAAAGATAACTTATAGAGACGGCATTGGCCGTACCTGCGGCGAATACAACCTGTGCCATGTCCTCAACACCTGCATAGCGCCATAGATTCCTGTACATGTTAAAATAATAGAAGGTTGCTATCTTTATCCCCATAAGAACAAATGCTGATTCAACAAATATATTAAGATATTCGGGCGGTAACTTGCCATCAAATCTGATCATAAAGGCAAATATGTACGACAGGTTAATAAGGACTATGTCGAGTAAAATCAATATAACAGGCCTGTAACTGCTTTTCATGAAATCAACTCCAAAAATTACATTGTTGCTGCTGGCCTATGATATCCGGAAATTGACGGTGTTAAATGCCCCAAAGTT
>JAENYD010000045.1 GCA_016842005.1 Clostridium thermobutyricum
CCGAGGGGTTGCTGGTTCGAATCCAGCCTGGGGAGCCATTTTTTATTTTTTGAAATTTTTCCTAGATGTGCAGGAATGAAGCTGATAATGTAGAATATTTTAAGTTATGGAACAATATTGGCTGTAAAACGTCTAAATAATATATACTACAAGCGATGGGCAATATTTCTACAATCATGAGGGGTGATTTAATGAGGCCTAACAAGTGCATTATAACTATTATAGTATTTCTTATATTGTTTGTTCCTCAAACAGTAGAGGCAAAATCCGGGGATATTACAGCTCCTCAAATATCAGAACAGGGTAGTTCTTTTACAACACTGGTGAATAATAGTCTGGAATGCATTTTAATGGATAATTGGGAAATGATTAAGACAAACGATTATGAATATATAATCAAAAAAAACATTAATGGAGAACAAAAAGAAATAGGAGGCATTGAAGTTCTGGCCAAAGACAGGAGCAATACAGCCAGCAAGATGTTCAGAAATCTTAAAGAAAGCGGCGGAAGCTACATACTAATTGAAGACAAACTTTTAGAAAAATGGAACCATACCCAGTACCACATTAAATGGATAAAGGATAAGAAATACTATGTTGATGTATATATTATGCATCCAGGACCCGTTTCTTATCATGTATCGCTGTGTGCAGATCTGCGCGATTTTGAAAATCTATACCAGCAGTTTGAGAATTTTATTGCAACTCTGGATGTAAGGGATAGTATTATTGCCGATCATTTAAACGGGTATTACAATAATGTGGACAAATACATGATATACCTGCCGGAGGGCTGGAAAGTCGAAAATGATAAAGAGTTTGCAGGCACCTTCTTCCAAAAGAAAGAAACGGGTAAATTGAGTATATATAAACAACCCCTTGATGGCGTAAGCGCAAATACTTACATATGGTACAGCAACAAAATGTTATTCCAGGGGGTCGGTGAATTTCAACTCATATATAAGAGAGATGTCGAAGAAAAAGGGAAGAGACTGGTGGAATACATGTGGAGGAGGCCATCGATCTCCACATTGGATGATGATTACAATTATTACTGGGAAACAAATATAATCAATGACGGGGAAAAATATGTCTATACTTATATAATGAAGACCAACAGAAAGGGAATGGACCAGGCTTTCAAAGATTATCAGACCATATTGAGCAGTTTCAGATCCCTGGACTACGGGATACGGATGTTTCCACCTGTTACAAGTATACAATCCCGGGATTATGAGGTGCATATAGCCGGTAAAGAAAAAGAACTGTTAATACCCGAAGGCAAAACCCTTCTGGGGATATTTAGTGAACATGTTCCCGGAGATTACCTTGATGTTCTTAAGGAAGTGGAAAACGAACTGGGGTATAAATTTGAGTTTGTAATGAGTTACTATACTCTTGATACTGAATATCCGGAGGAGGAGATCCGTAAAATATATGATGACGGCAGGATTATGATGCTTACACTGCACCCATGGGAATTGGGAAATTTAACCGACTTGATCATACCAAGGATAGTTGAAGGCGAGTATGACCGGCATATAACCGAATGGGCCAATAAAATAAAGGAATTGGGAGAGCCTGTATTCATAAGGTTTGCGAATGAAATGAATGGTGACTGGGACCCATGGTGTGCATGGTTTACAGGAAAGGACCATGACCTGTATATTGAGGCATGGAAGAGAGTGTATACCCTGTTCAAAGAGGCGGGGGCCCAAAATGCCTATTTTGTGTGGAATCCCCATGACCGGTCTTATCCTGACTTTAAATGGAATAATCCTCATCTGTATTACCCGGGAGACGAATATGTGGACTGGATCGGCCTCACCGGGTACAATAACGGAGCAAGCCATGAATGGGATAAATGGAGGGAATTCGATCAGATATATGATGTAATTTACAATGAATACAGGAAGCTGTATCCCGGGAAGCCTCTTATGATAACCGAGTTTGCCAGCAGTGAAACAGGAGGAAACAAGGCTCAATGGATCCTGGATGCCTACAGGTATTTACGCAACAAGTACACGGGCATCAAAATCGTCGTGTGGTTTAATCAGGTGGATGGCAGGTGGGAGTATCCGATAACATCTTCTCCCGAAGCGAGGAATGCATTCATGCAGGCGATTAAAGCGGACAGATATCAGTTCAATGCCATTAGATAGTTAAGTTTCATTTTATATGCTGTATTTTACATTGTTAACCATGTCCACTATTTCCATATAGGCTCTTTTTACGCCTTCAATTACCAACGGCCTGCCGATGCAGACAATGTTGAGGCGTCTTGACATGCAGCCTCCTATCTTCATCAGCAGGTTTACAGTACGGGATGCATTCACCAGCTTTACCTGCCCGGTATCTCCCGTTAATATAACACATAGGTCTTGGAGGGCCGGAATAACAATCTGCGGGTAGAACTGGCGGCTTAAGGTGTAAATGTTATTACCGTATTCATCTGTTCCCCTGTGGAGGATTCGGCCGTATTCTTTTCGGGTCAGCGTATCAAAATAAGGTACACTCAGCAGTTCTTTGTCAGTAGGGATTCTGTTATCCGGAAGCATCCCGAGATGTATGGCAGAAGCTACTGCTGAGGAATGAGTACCTCCCACACAGTGATAAATAATATGCATCAACTGCCCTCCATTATTCATCTCTTATTTATCATTTATTAGGTTTCCCAAAACTATACCTATAATTATTCTAAAAGTGCATGTTTAAAGTTTGGTTTTGGAAGCATATATGGTATAATTAACGTAAACTTAACAAAACGGAAGGAGCGATTGCCTATGCTTTTTAGGAACTGTGCCGGCGGTGTTGTGTTCAACGATGACAGGGTATTGATACTCAAGAATGAAAAAGGCGAGTGGGTGCTTCCGAAGGGCGTGGTCAGGAAAGGGAACATGCCTGTGGAGACCGCGAAAAACAGGGTAAGAATCGAAACGGGCATCGAATGTGAAGTGATATCGCCGGCAGGGGAAACCAGTTATGAGTTTTATTCAATAAGCAGACAAAAGCCTGTATGTAATCAAATCATCTGGTACATAATGCAGTCAGATGATATGACACCGGTGATTAATAAAGAGGAAGGATTTATACATGGAGGCTTTTTTCCTATAGAAGAGGCAATCGATAAGATAACGTACAGTCAGGATAAGTCCCTGGTGAGCTTATCTTATAAAAAATACAGAAAATTGTGCAGTGAGTATGTCTGAAACTGGTCCCTGTCATTATGACGACAGGGATTTTCTACTGATAAGGGATGAAGTAGTATATCATAAATATAATTGATAGGTTTCTAAATTCAGACCTGCAAACACAAAAATAAATCACCTGTCAATACATGTATGGAGAGGAGCTGTTGATGGATGAGCAGCCTCTTTACTTATACTTTTTTTATAAGAATATAGGACAAATGGCGTGCAATATAGTTAGAATACAGGGATAAAAAATTCCCGCTGATATTGGGTCGGAATGTCTCCATAAGGAATATCTGGAAGGCAAAGGCCGGGAAAAAGAGAATAAATACCTGTATGCTGAAGAAGCGTGATTATATACATAAAATAAGGGTAGTATTATTCATAGAGTAAAAGAATAGGAGGAAAACCATGCAAGAATTGATAAAGAGTATGCTGAAAGAAAAGGTGTGGGCTGTTGTCGGTGCATCGAACAACAAGGATAAATTCGGATATAAGGTATTTGAGAAACTGCGTTCAAGGAACTATACGGTATACCCTGTTAATCCCACATGTGCTGAAATAGAAGGAGTGACCTGTTATAAAAGTCTCGGAGACCTTCCGGAGATTCCCGGTGCAGTCAGTGTCGTGGTGCCACCTTCGGCAGGTCTTAAAATCCTTGAAGAAGCCCGAAAGGCGGGAATAAAGCGGCTGTGGTTTCAACCCGGGGCTGAAAGTGAGGAAATAATTCAAAAAGCTTCAGAGCTTGGTCTCCAAATAGTTTATTATAACTGTGTCCTTGTGGTACTGGATTTTCCTGAGTTTGAAACAATAAGCTAATACTAGCTTCTGTTTTTTTCTTTATAAGCTATTTCATAGCTCCCCATAATCAATAAAAATACCCCGAAGAGCCTGGAAAGCATTTCACCGGGAAGCCGGACGGCGAGGCCTGAACCTATAACTGCCCCCGCCAGTCCGGCTAATGTTAGTATCAGGGCATGACGGGTGCTTATATTTTTGTTTTTGAAATGGATTATCAGAGCAACCACAGCTACAGGAATAAAGTTTATCAGGTTTATACTCTGTGCTGTCTGCTGTTTTGTACCTTCTATGAAAATCAGGGCAGGTATTAAAATTGCTCCTCCCCCGATACCCATTGCGCTTATCATTCCTGAAAAAAGGCCGATAATAAACAGCAACAATTAAAACACCAGCCTTAATGCAGCTATTATCATAAACAGACCGAATATCTTTCTGAGGGCGGAGCCGGAAATTTTGTTCAAAAGTCTGGCTCCCAGGATGCTTCCCATGATTCCCCCGGAGATGATTTTAATGGTAGCCGGCCATTCGATGAAACTGTAAGTGTAATATATTACGGCGCTCAGTATGGTAAGGGGAAGTATGACTAAAATAGCCGTAGCGTGGGCTTTATGTTCTTCGATACCCAGCAGGAAAACCATGGAAGGAACCAGGATTGTTCCTCCTCCGGAGCCAAAAAGTCCGTTGCATATGCCCGCCAGAAGCCCTATTGCTATCAGTCTTGCCGCCATTATATCACTCCCTGACTGTGATGGATGCATGGATGCTACCAGTTTATTTTGCCTGTCCCGTATCGTTATTATTCCCTGTTCATCCCTGCTTTACAGCAGTTTTTGCATGTGCTATCATATACATTGAGAGGTGAGACGTCATGGAAAAGAATAAGCTTCGGGATCAAATCCAAAAAACAGTGGATTGGCTGAGGGAAAAAGTAAGAGAATCCGGAACCCGGGGACTGCTTGTAGGTATTTCCGGGGGGGTTGATTCTGCAGTTGTAGCCTTTTTAATAAAGAGGGCCTTTCCAGAAAATTCCCTGGGTATTATCCTTCCCTGCGACAGCAGTGAAGAGGATATTGAGGATGCCAAAGAGGTGGCTAAGGCATGCGGTATAGATGCATTGACCTTTGATTTAACCGGGATTCATAAAAAAATGATAAGCATGGTCATACCGGCAGTTCAGGATAAAAAGGGAATACAGGATGAAAACTATCAAAGACTATCCGCAGCCAACCTGAAAGCCAGGCTTAGAATGAGTACATTGTATACTGCGGCCAACGGGCTGAACTATCTTGTTGTGGGAACCGATAATGCGGCGGAACTCTATACCGGATACTTTACCAAGTACGGAGATGGGGGAGTCGACCTGATACCAATTGCAAATCTGCCCAAAAGGGAAGTAAGGGCATGGGCAAGGTTCCTGGGAGTACCCGAGAAAATAATAGAAAAACCACCGACTGCCGGGCTGTGGAAAGGTCAGACCGATGAAGGAGAGATGGGGACCACTTATGATATGGTGGATGATTATATAACAGGAAGGGATATACCCGAAAGAGACCGTCACATAATTGAAGGGATGCATAAGCGGTCTGAGCACAAACGGGAAATGCCGCCGGCTCCACCGGCGGAATGGTATCGCTGAGGTTGTACAGTCAATACTGCGCAGGGGGAGGTTAAATGGATGGCGGGACATTCAAAATGGGCTAACATAAAACACAGGAAGAGCAGACAGGATGCAAGAAAGGGTAAAATATTCACCAAACTGGGTAAAGCCATTTCAGTGGCGGCCAAACAGGGGGGCAGTGACCCCAATGCCAACTCTGCCCTTAAGGACGCTATAGCCAAGGCCAAGGCAGAAAATATGCCGAACGATACTATTGAAAGAGCCATAAAGAGAGGGGCGGGAGCATCGGGGGGAGCCGATTACGAGAAAGTGACCTATGAAGGCTATGGTCCCGGAGGGGTGGCTGTTATTGTTGAAACCCTTACCGACAACAGAAACAGGACTGCCGGAGACATCCGGCATGCCTTTGACAAAAACGGGGGTAATCTTGGTACTACCGGTTGTGTGTCATTCCTGTTCGATAAAAAAGGCCAGATAATGATTGAAAAGAATAATGACATAAGCGAGGACCACTTGATGATGCTGGCCATAGAAGCAGGCGCCGAGGATGTTGAAGTGGAGGAAGAGGGTTTCAGCATAATTACTGCTCCTGAGGATTTTGCCGCTGTAATGGAACTGCTTGAACAGAATAACATTAAGCCTGTTTCTGCGGAGGTGGCCATGATACCCCGGACTTCCGCAAGCCTGACCGACGAAGAGGAGATAAAGTTTATGAACAGGCTTATAGATATGCTGGAGGACAACGATGACGTACAGGACGTATATCACAACTGGGAGATGGATGAGTAATGGCATTTCGGAACAGGATACAAAAATCAGGTATCCTGTTTTTCCAATTTAACATTTTATTCTGAAATAAGCATAATTTTATATTGACTAAGCAGGAAAGAGATATTAATATAGAGGTATTAATGAAAGAGGATGCCATGATATAAAAAATTTTTTAAGTTTTAAAAAATTTATATAAAGAAAGAGGAATTTTATTTTTAAGGGCGAATATTCAATAACTGAGGGCAAAAATTTTTTACGTGCAATTTTCTTAATATTCTGAAATTGACAGCCAATTATACTATATTCTAAAATTTTCTGATTATGCCGTACAATTTGGAGTTTGTCCGCTGACTACCGCCGCTAGTCTTCCTGCCCCCTCAGGCGGGAAATAAGCGATGCTACGTCCCCGGATAACGGTTTTCACAACCTTCATATGGGGTAAAACCCCGCCTGGAGTCAAAAGTCCTGTTTATAACCTGACTTGAACCACAAAAATTAAACTTTAAAGGAGGTCAATACTAGATGGCAAATAGTGATCAATGGCAATCACGTATAGGTTTTGTTCTTGCTTGTATAGGTTCAGCCATAGGTCTTGGTAACATCTGGCGTTTCAGTTACATGACCTACGAAAACGGCGGCGGCGCATTCCTTATTCCTTACTTTGTAGCGCTTTTAACTGCCGGTATTCCCATAATGCTTCTTG
>JAENYD010000010.1 GCA_016842005.1 Clostridium thermobutyricum
TACATGATTGGCTATGATTTTAGCATGGTAATACATACTAACGGAGTAGTATTAAAATTCATGAAAAAATTCTCAGGAGTAAGAGGATCAACTACAGGCATATCGTACCAGCTTATAGGATATCCACCCATTTGCATATACATATAATCCAGTTTTTTCTGTTCACTGCTCATATAAACTGGACCAACCGATGTAAAATAAAATATCTGCCTCAAGGGTTCACTGGGGTCGGTAATAAGAAATGCAAATGTGCTTCCTTCCCCTGCAGTGTAGATATTCCATCCTTTAGGCTTTTTAATTGTAAAGAAACCGCCGTCATATTCCTCCAAGACAATATTCACTGGTTTTTCAACTGTATTAGTGCCTGTATATCTCGCAATAACACTATCAATAAGATGTTTTTCTGTAACTGTATTAAAAATTTCCTCTTTTCCGCTGATTATTATAAGTTGCCTATCGTAAAAAACCTTTTTCCCCAGGGCTTCTACCAGTGCCCTGAGGGGTATATACATTCTGCTGTCAATTATTTGAGCCGGCACATCCAGTACTTCTTCCATACCATTTACCATCATTTTTTTGCTTCCCGGTTTTAATAAAACCACCCTCTCGCCCAGAGAAATAACTGCTGTTAAGGTACTATTGTCCCAACCGACATCAGCACCCATACTCTCTGAAACGAATCTTACCGGCAGAAGAGTTCTGTTATTTTGAATTATTGGTTTTATGTTAGCATTTTCGCTGTCTATCTTTGTTTCAACGTTGTTGACATAAGCCTTTGAATTTCCTATGTACAGCACAATAGCATTGTTTAATCTATTACTGATATCACTCTCACTGCTTGCTGCCATAACAGGGACCCCGGTAATAATGATAGCAGTAGCAAGAAAAATCAATATATACTTAAATGTTTTCTTCATCATGCATCCCCTTATCATGCATTCTTCTTGTTTTAATTATTTTACCACATATTGCCCTGATATAGACAGCCTGTTTATATTTTGTTTTGTTTCCCAAAGCTCCTGAAATATCCATCTTCCTCAGCCCCACGACCTTTAGAAACCCCAGGGCATTGACCATCTGGCTACCGCCTCTAATACTCCCGTCCTCTTAGACAGGAGATAAGGGGCGCTACACCCCTGGATAAAGGTTTCTAAGCTCCAGATGGGGTTAAAACTCCACCTAAAGCCAAAAATCCTGTTTATGCCTTTTATCAAAAAAATACAAAACCCTGGAACCTTTGCGGTTCCAGGGTTTTGCTGGTGCCGAAGGCGAGATTCGAACTCGCACGTGCGTAATGCACACTAGACCCTGAATCTAGCGCGTCTGCCAGTTCCACCACTTCGGCAAATTGAGTACATTTTATATAATAGCACAGAAAAATGATTAATGCAATAACAAATCTTTTGAACTGAGCACAAAATTTCCAACATATAAATGTTATATCGTTCAGGCTGAACCTCTCATATAATTCTTCCCTGCAGGGGAAAAACATCCGGCTAATTCATACCTTACGCCGCTTATCTCCCGCCTAAAAGAACGGGAACATTAGCGGCGGTAGCCATCGGATAAAAAATAGTCTATAATATATTATGACAGGGTACCCCGATAGGGTATCGCCTTTCTTAACCTTTTGAAGGGAGTGTACGTATATGCCGGCAGCCGTCAGAAAAAACAAAGATAATCTGATTACCCGCCTTAACAGGATTGAAGGCCAGATACGGGGTATAAAAAATATGATAGAGGAAGAAAAATGTTGTGTTGATGTCCTGGTTCAGGTGAATGCAGCCAAATCCGCTCTGAATAGCGTTGGCGTAATGCTGCTGGAAACCCATATCCGGGACTGCGTTGAGGATGCAGTGGAAAAAGGGCAGTGTGCCGAGATTATTGAACAGCTTACCGAGGTAATGAAAAAATACATAAAGTGAAGGCAGTTCATTGCACCGCCTTCACTTTATAATATCCTCCATCCTGCTGATAGCCGCTGACATTTCCCTGACCTTGTTCTCCAGGTTTTTTATCTCAACGGCTATACCTGCATCCTTTACCCGGCTGTTATTCTCATCAACCATAAGGAGATTTATTGAGTTGAGGTTCTCCCTGATGCTGCTATTGCTGTCCTTCATAATACTGATATGATGCATTATCTGATGTAAATCCGGCTTGGTTTCCATAAGGCATCCTCTCCCTCTCCTTATATTCTTTCCATGAAGGAAACAAAAAATTACAGATTATAAAGTTTTATTCTATCCCCATTTTTCTTTGCTGATATGGGTTTGTATCTCTGCCTTGACAGACTGCCTGAGCTTTACTGCAAATTCTTTAGCCTCTTTGAAAATACTTACGCAGCCCGGATCAAGGTTATCCTCTATACCGGCATCTGCAATACCCTCAACCTGAATAAGCAGTGAGTTGAGCTCCATATGCAGGTCATTGGTCAGTCTTGACCTTTTTATTTTCTCAGCCGCCTTCTCGTCTACCGGCAGAAACTTTTCTTTGGGCGCACCACATTTAGGACATTTATCGGGGGCTTCTCCTCCATCGTGAATATATCCGCATACACTGCATTTCCACATTTTCATATCCATCCTCCTCTACAGTAATAACCTCAAACTTATTACATATGATACCCCCAATTAACCTCCCCAAACACCCGGATGTCTAATTAATCATCTTCCATATGTCCTTCCAGCAGCTTCCCTATTCTCTCCTTCTCTGCAGCTGTTATTTCCCTGGAAATACTCAATTCCATACTGATAATATCGCCTTCTGCGGCTCCCGCAGGAAGCAGGCAGAAAGGCATATTGAATACAGCTTTTGTTTCCGGATATTCCATCACAGCCCAATCTTCCTCGATTCGGTCTATAACAAGCAATGTTTTCACTCTATCCGCCTCCTTGCCAAATACCGATTTGATATTATGCAAACCGCTGCTTTTAAAAACTCCTGACCAGCGGATGCAATTAAAGGCGTGTTATTTTTCAACAGTAATGGAATTGCCGTCGGTAGTCATTACAATAGTGCCCATTTCATCAGTCCTCAGGACCTGCACCCCTTCATCTCTCAACAATTTCAGGGTCTCTTCGTGAGGATGACCGTAATCATTGCCCTTCCCTGCACTTATAACTGCATACACCGGATTTACCCTGTGCAGAAAATCCCGGGAAGTGGCAGTGGAAGACCCGTGGTGTCCCACCTTAAGCACCTGGGCAGACAGGCGGGATGTATCCATCTGACGCTCGGATTCATGCTCGGCATCTCCCATAAACAGCATACCCACTCCTTTGTATTCTACTTTCACCACGGCAGAATAGTTGTTCAGCTTCTCATATTTGTCTTCCGCCGGTGCCAGAATTTCTATCCTGAGACTGCTGCCGTCACAAATGATTATACCCGCTCTGGCCCTGTGAAATTTCTGCCCTTTATTGATTACTTCCTCAACTAATTCTGTAAATGTTTTGGTGGTATGGGTCACTTTAGGCATATAAATCTTACCTGCCGGTATTCTCCTTATTACTTCTATCAGCCCGCCTATATGGTCTTCATGGGGATGGGTGGCCACCAGGTAATCCAGTTTTTCAATTCCGGTGGATTTTATGTATCTTACTACCTCTTTCCCATCCTCCCTATTGCCCCCGTCAATTAACATGGCCTTCCCGTCAGGAAGCTGGAGCAGTATACTGTCTCCCTGGCCCACATCCAGAAAATGTACTCTCATTTCGCCTGCTTCCAGCGGGGCAAAGGTCTGCTGCTGGACTGTACAACCGGTTAAAACCAGGATTACGGCTATAAAGAGCAGTATTAATCTTTTCCCAATCATTATTGGTCACCTCCTGCATATATCAGCTAGCTGCCTTCTCTTTCGCTCTTTTTTATTCTAATATATGATACTGCCATCAGACAGCAATAACTGTATACCAGCATCCTTCCGCCGGGCAGATCCTGCCCGGAAACAAATCCGCCTGCCAGGAAAACAATAACAGCAGCGGTAATCCCTGTCCGCTGCTGCTCATATACCACCTGCTATTCCCCTCTGATGTAGAAAGCTTTATATCCCCTGTAGGTCATATATACGTCCACCTTACTGCTTATCTCAAAAGGAGAATGCATTGACAGAAGGGCGGTGCCGCAATCCAGGGCATCCATACCGTAGCTCTCCATAAACTGGGCAATGGTTCCGCCTCCTCCCAGGTCTACTTTCCCCAGTTCACCATTCTGCCATATAACCCCTTCACTGTTAAATATATCCCTGATTTCAGCCACAAATTCAGCCCGGGCATCACTGGTCCCCGCCTTACCTCTGGCTCCGGTATACTTTACAATGCCCACACCATTCCCCAGCCTGAAAGCATTCCTTTTGTCATGGGTATTTTCATAATTGGGGTCAACAGCTGCTGTTACGTCTGCAGACAATCCTTTTGAATTGGCGAGTGTTCTGCGCAGCCTGATATCGCCGCATCCCTCAGGGGTGAGGTCCAGCAGTTCCGCCAGCATATTCTCCAGTAACCTGGACTGCGCACCGGTATTTCCCATGCTTCCTACTTCTTCCCTGTCCACAAACAGGGCCAGACACGATTTCTGCGGCAGCTTCACATCCAGGATAGCCCTGAAGGAAGTATAGGCACACACCCTGTCATCCTGTCCATAGGCGCCTATCATACTCCGGTCAAGGCCAATGTCCCTGGCAGCCCCTGCCGGAACTGCAGTTATCTCCGCACTCACAAAATCCTCTTCTTCAATGCCATACTTTTCTTTCAGTATTTTAAGTACAGCTATTTTTACATTATTTTTATCCTTGTCGTCTTCCTCCCCTTTCACAGGGATACTGCCGAACAGGATGTTAAGACTTTCTCCTGTTATCGCTTCCCCCAGCTTCTTATCCATCTGTTCTTTCGCCAGGTGGGGAAGCAGGTCTGATACTGTGAAAACCGTATCTTCAGGGTCTTCTCCCATAGTAATCTTTACTATTTCCCCGTCCTTCTTGACCACAATCCCGTGAAGGGCAAGGGGAATGGTTGTCCACTGGTACTTTTTTATACCCCCGTAATAGTGGGTTTTCAGCAGGACAATGCCTTCATCCTGGTACAGGGGAGAAGGTTTAAGGTCCAGTTTGGGAGAATCTATATGGGAACCGATTACATTCAGCCCTTCTTGCAGGTCCTTTTCCCCTATAACAAACATAAGAAAAGCCTTTCCCCTGTAATTTATATAGATTCTGTCCCCCTGTCTAATCTTTCTGCCTTCTTTCCTGATATCGCTCAGGGACTTGAACCCCTCTTCCCTTGCCAGCTCCTCCATGTATTCCACACATTCCCTTTCGGTTTTGCACACCGACAAAAAATCCTTGTAGTCCTCGCAAAACTCAAATACTTCCTTCTTTTCTCCTTCGGTCATCCCCTGCCAGCAGTTTTTATCTTTTCTCAATAATTCGCTATCCACCATCAATCCCTCCATAATATATTTATTATACACTCAATTATCAATAAAAATATCCGGTTATATTACTCTTCATGCCCAGTAGGGCCGCCTGAGTCCTGTCTGTCACCTGAAGCTTCTTATAAATATTGCTCACATGATTTCTTACGGTTTTTTCACTGATAACCAGTTTTTTGGCTATTTTATCGTTATTGTATCCCTTTGATATCAATGCTAATATTTCCCTTTCCCTGCGGGTGAGTCTGTCTATCTTAAAAGTCCGTTCTTTCTGGGTTATGACCTCCCACGCCAGATTAGGATGTACGTAAGTCTTCCCCGCAAACACATCCCGGATGGCATTATACAGGCTTGAAGCCTCGGAGTCCTTCAAAAGGTACCCTTTGGCACCCATTTGTATGGTCTGCCTTACATATTGGAAGTCATCATGTATGGTTAATATGATTACTTTAGAAGGGCATTTATAGCTGCTGAGGGATTTCAGTACTTCAAGACCGCTCATATCAGGAAAATTTATATCAAGCAGTACGATATCCGGCTGCAGTTTCCTGACCTTTTTCAGCGTTTCCTGCCCCGAACCTGCTTCTCCCAGCACTTCCAGGTCATCTTCCATTTCCAGCAGTTGTCTGAGCCCCTGCCTCATCAAGGAGTGGTCATCAGCTATCAATATTTTTATGGACATTTTGCCTCCATCTCCTTCCCCTTATCAATTAGTACCAGCATTCCTCTATACAAGGGGAATTTTCATAAAAATACTGCTTCCTTTACTTATATCGGATTTTATCTCCATATACCCCCTGAGAAGTTCAACCCTTTCTCTCATATTGATCAATCCGAAGCCTTTTTCTTCGTCTCCCCACTCAAGGGCCTTATCCACATCAAAACCTTTACCGTTATCAGTTATTAATAAAGATACATATCCTTCCGAAAACTCCATTTTGATCAACCCCCGGCTTGCCCCCGAATGCTTTTTAACATTGGTAAGGGCCTCCTGAATGATCCTGTAGATTGCAATCTGGACCAATCCCTTTATATCAGCAGGTTCACCCATTACCCGGAAACTGACCTGTATCCCTGTAGAAATTCCAAAGTCCTCCACGTACTTTTCTATGGTGGCAATAAGCCCCAGGTCATCCAGCGACATAGGCCTGAGATTATATATTACCTTCCTTAAATCGCTGATATTCTGGTTTACCTGGTCTCTCAGCTCCATTATGTGGTTTCTTGCCTTGTTAATATCTTTATCCAGCATTTTAAGGCACAGTTCCAGGGTCACATTCATATTCACCATAGCCTGGGCAGGCCCGTCATGTATTTCCCTGGCCAGCCGGCGCCTTTCTTCTTCTGTGGCTTTAATTACCCTGTACCCGATATATTGCTTCTCCCGCACATCCTCAGCCAGCCCGTCTATACTCTGCGCTCCGGTCCTCAGATAGTCCAGAACTGCTCCGATATAGGAAACCATATTATCAGCTTTTTTCAGGAGTTTTTTTGCACTTTTCAGTCTGAGTTCCAGTTTGTCCCGTTCTTCTCTTATCCTCTTCTCTTCTTCTTCTTTGAGACAAAGGGCTACTTTCAGGTCTTCCGCCTTCTTATAGGCCTTTTTGATATCCTCTTCGGTATATTTATTGAAATCCTTGCTGACTATCAAAAGCCACTGCCTGGCTGCATTCTCTTCTTTCCTGAGTCTGTCCACATCCTGTATGACTTTTCCCGCTTTTTCTTTGAGGACATTCAGCTCTTTTCCTATACTGTCCTGCTCCTGCCGTCCATATTCAGCTATATCGAATATATCCTTCTGCCCTTTTTCAATAATATCAATGGTCTTATGAATTATATCGTCAATTTTCGCCATTTGATGATTGTGAGAACTCATAGAGACACCCCTTTACCTGCTGTAAATCAATACAGATCTGGTTATTGCATCCCACTTGACTTCAAATCCCAGGACTTCGGAAACAAAACGCAGGGGAACAAAAGTCCTGTCATTATAGATTTTAGCAGGAACGTCAAGTTCCACCAGTTTGCTATTCACAGATGTCTCTGTACTTCCTATGTCAAAGCTAATAACCGTATCCTCCCTTATAATTTCAACAGTATAGGTTTCAGGGTGCCATTTTACCAGTGCTCCCAACTGTTCGCAAAAGCTTCTGACAGGTATAAGGGTGCGACCTTCTGTAATAAATGGTTTCGGGTCGAATTCTCCAACATGTCCATCAACATATACTTTAAGTTCCGCATTATAATCGTAGGTCTCCAGTCCCCCTCCACCGGTAGTAAACCGCCACGCCTTGGAGAACTTTTCCTCTTCACCATCAATATACCTTATTATCCCTCTCATTTCAACCTGGTACCCGGTATATGTATCAAGCTCAGATTCAGGGATAATGGCAATAGTATTATTGTCGGCAAGCATGGGGTCATTCCGGGCATCAAAAGTATATACATCAATACTTGTCCCCTCGCTGTCAAACATAGATGCATCCAGCATTTCCACCCTTTCAACCTTATCTCCTGATACAGTCAAGGTTATGGGATATCCGCCCGGTCCCTCGGCCTCGGGATACAGCCTGAAAGGGTCAGGGTCTTCAAGGCCGCTCCATGTAACGGGTACTCCCGGTTGGTCCTCTGCAGGATACACTATGATATGCTGCTCCAGGTCCAGGTAGCTGGGAGCCCCCATTTCCAGTACATTGAAGAATCTGTCTCCTTTAACCGCATAACCATATCCCAGGTGTGTAAAGATGGGATTCAGTATGGGCAGTCTGTGATAAAGCGAGTCTATCCAGTCATCCACAGCTCCTGTGTGATTTCTGACAAAATGAATATTCTCACCAATCATGGGACTAAAATATCCAAAATACTTGGTCCTGTCCCAGGGAAACTTTCCTGAAAAATACTGGTCCCCTTTATTATTCTCATAATGTCCTGCAGCGGGGTTGCCGGTCAGATATAAGCCGTGATTATATGCGGCAAGGTTGAGGCTAGCGTTTATTTCAGCAGGCGTTATGCCTACAAGCCTCCGGTAGTAATTTATTCTATCCCTTACTTCATGGTAAAGGGGTGTATCGGGAATCTCGTCATAGGCCCCTTCTACCACATTAAAACTGAAGGGGGGTGATGATATTTTTACTCCATCTTTCAAAATTACAATTATGGAAACGCTGTGCTCCCCTTCCGTGAGGCCGTCCTGCGGCATATAATATACAGAGTTCAGCTCATCTTTAAAATCCGCTGCCACCTCAGCATTATCAATACTCATTGTTATTTTTCCGATATCCTGTGAATGTATGCCTACAATGGTCCAGAGGATCGTCGGTTTTTTCACACCTATATCTCCCTGGGGTGTTGGCGGGTAATACCATATTTTGCTTTCTTCCCCTTCAACGCCTGTTACTGCTGCGGCCTGGAATACTAACAGTACAATCAGTATTACCAGTATCTTTCTCACCGTGGAGGCCCATCCCATATTTTCACCCCTAACCTTATAACGTAAACTATTAATTCTCTAATCATTTTTACGATCCTGCAACATTATCTTCCCCATATTACTTATTACCGGCATGACAGCAGCACCCTATAGCCCCGTTAAACTGGGGGTAAGGAGGTACTATCACTTCCTTGAAACCGCACTCTCGTTCAACATAATACCGAAAAGCTTTGTTAAATGCCACTCCTCCCACCAGGACAATCCTGTCACTGTGGAACCGGTCCAGTATGGGCCGTATCCTGTTGAACAACGAATAATTAACTCCTGCACAAAGTCTGTGGATGTCCTGCCCTTCGGACACATACCCGATTAATTCAGATTCCGCAAATACGGCACATGTTGAATTCAGCTTCACAGGATCGGTATAATGTGCTGTCAGGTTTTCCAGGGAAATATCCAAAAGGGTTGCCATGTTCTCCAGATACCTGCCGCTGGAGGCTGCACACTTATCGTTCAGAACCATATCGGATATACGGCCTTTCTTCACCAGCATGACCTTACTGTCCTGACCGCCGATGTCAAGAAGCACGAAGTCTTCTATCCCTGTTTGAAAAACTGCTCCAAGGGCGTGGGCCTTGAGTTCGGTAATAACCTCCGCACCCTGTACCTTTGCATTGTTCCTGCCATAACCGGTGCTGACCATCTTGTCCACCGGACCAGGCAGTATCCTGTCAAAATCCAGTACAAGCCCGCCGTCTGCTGTTTTGCTGTAATGCCTGTAAAAGCTCACTGTATCAAACAGTCTCCTGAATACCGGTTCGCCGTCCTGATATACAATCAGCTTCACAGAACGGCTGCCCAGGTCTATCCCGAGTATTCTCATCTTTTCACCTGCTTTATATCCATAAGCATCTCAATAAAGGACTCAATCCTCAGCTTCGTCCGCGCATCCATTTCCCCCGGTCTGTCTCCTTCTAGTGTAAGTACAGGCACAGGAAGCCTTTCTTTCACCACTATGTCTTCTATACCCCTGAAACAAAAGGCCTGGGTATAATGAATAATACCGTCAATACCGCGCACCTCTATTTCCCTTTCAATATCCTCCAGCCGGCCCTCCAGGCTATACGGATAGGTATACTCCTTATATACACGGTATATATCCCTGCCCGGCCCTCCGGGCGCCATGGTAAACTGTCGCTGGACTTCGTTGAAGACCACCCGGGCATCCAGCCCTTCGACAAAGGTATATATATCCGGAAATATAGGCGGCACACCTATATAACCCAATCTTATCCCCATTGGCTTTTCGGGCCTTTCTTCTATCTCGTCAAGAAGTTTGTCCAGTTTCCTCTCGAAAAATAAATAATCACCCTCGAAATCGCTGCAGCTAACCTGCCACAGGTGATTTTCAAATCCCGTTACTTTGCTGCCCTCATATGTCAGCCGGTCCAGACGGCTCACCTTTTCCCTTACCCTGTCCAGGTCTCTTTTTACCCTCATAACCTTAGGGTAATCCACCCCGAAAAACTCCATCAATCTGTCTATTTCTTCCTTTATCCTGCTTTCGCTCCTGTCTGCAGGATACGAAAAGGGATAATACTTCACGCCTTCCATTTCCAGCACTTCCAGCAGTGCCACCGTATTTGAACAGTCTCCTTCAATGACACCGATTATATAGTTAAAATCCCCCTGCTCTACCAGGGTAGAATAAATACCCTTTATCCATGCGCAGGAGTTCCTGGGAAATCCTCTGCGCTCTGCCCTTATCACCAACTGGTCGGGTACCGGGTGGTTGATAAATATATTGTTCAGGTCCACAGGCACCTTACCGGCCGCAAAAATCACCTCCACAGGTATAGTGGTGGTAAAGCCTATCTTCTCCATATATGTATCTCTCTTTTCTGCAATATTTTAATAAGATTATATCACAAACAAAAAAAATATGGGAAAACCCCATAATATTTAAAGAATATGTAACATTTCAACTTACCCGCTTTGTTCCCGAAAATCATTCGGTTTGTACTCCGCAAAAGTAATATCAAGGGAGGGAAGGGAGGTTAGACAAGACAGGTCCCTGTCCCCTTGTCTGGTCCCCTTATCTGGTTATATTATCCCTTTCCCTTTTAATGCATTGATTTCATCTTTTGAATATCCAAGAATTTTAGTCAGGATTTGTTCGGTGTCCTGGCCAAGGTCCGGAGCGCCCCGCCATACCTTGCCCGGTGTTTCGCTGAATTTCGGGACAATGCCAAAGGCCTTGATTTTCTTGCGGAGGGTCTGGTCTTCATATTCAATGAAATCCCCCCTGCTGTTCCAGTGTTCATCCCGGACAGCATCTTCCGCAGTATAAACTATCGTACAGGGTACCTTGTATCTTGCCATATGTTCTACAACTTCATCCCCTGTTCTGTCTCCCACCCACTCTATGGTCTTTCTGTCTAATTCTCTGCCCTTTTCGGAACTTACAGCTTCCACCGACGAAGCACAATCCTTGAAATTATAGTACTCTTCATCCAGACCCAGAGCCTTTATGAAACGCTTGTAGACACCCGGGCCGAAAGCTCCTATTGCAACATACCGGTCGTCTTTGCTGATAAACAGCCCGTACGGCTGGAAGGCAGCAGCTTTGACTCCTGCCCTGGTTCTCAGGACACCGGCTTCTGTCCATGATACAAAAGTATCAGACAAAATACGCGCGTTGGCTTCAAACTGTGCCACGTCCACGACCTGCCCCTTCCCGGTCTTCTGCGCATAAATATATGCTGAAAGGGCACCGAAAACCGCATACATTGCTGATATATAGTCATTGGTCCATGGCTTGGTAAGCATGGGTGATGACGGTTCTTTTTCTCCGTTGAGATGCATAAAACCGCTGTATGCCTGGCCAATCATGTCATAAGATGCCCTGTCGCACACTTCGGGTATCCCTCCGAACTGAGGCCTGCCATATCCGCTGACATGAACAATAACCAGTTTTGGATTCGCCTCCATGAGCATCTGGTCTGAAATACCGTATTTTTCGAGCCACACCATATTTTCCATAAAGATGTCTGCTTCCTTTATAAGACCCATAAATATATCCTTCACTTCCGGAATCGAAAGGTCCAGCTCCAGGCTCAGACTTAGCCTGTTTCTTGCGTCCTGCGCCCAGCTGGTGCTTACCTTTTTGCCCCCGTATTCGGCAAAAGGTGCCAGAACACGATAAGTATCTCCATACCCGGGCCTTTCGATATGGATTACTTCCGCCCCGAAATCTGCCATCATATTGGCAGCATGAGGCATGGCAACAATACTTCCCGAACTTATTACTCTTACCCCTTCAAGGGGACCAAATTGAGGAACCAAATAATTTTTTTTCATTTTCATTTTCCCTCCCTGTATATTATTTGTCATTATCGACTATTTCTTTTAATTTCTCAGTAAGAATGGGTATTATTTTTTTGCAATCGCCTACAATACCATAGTCTGCAAAATTGAATATAGGTGCCCGCGGGTCCTTATTTATTGCAATTACGGTACCTGAGTTTTCCATACCAACAGTATGCTGTACGGCCCCGGAGATACCACAGGCGATATAGAGCCTGGGGGCAATGGTTTTCCCGCTTTGCCCGATTTGCCTGTCTTCAGAAATCCATCCCTCATTCACAGGAGGCCTTGTAGCCCCTACCTTTCCTCCGATAACTTCAGCAAGCTGGTAAAGCTTATCGAAATTTTCTTTTGACTGCATGCCTCTGCCTCCTGCTATGACTATTTCAGCATCTTCAATTTTCTCAGCCACTGTTGTGTCTTTTACCTTTTCAATAATTGCCGTGAGAATATTATCGGGGTCTATTTGGACATGCTCAACGATGACCTGGCCTTTCCTGCCCGGGTCCTTTTCGGGTGTACCCAAAACCTTAGGTCTTACTGTAGCCATCTGAGGCCTGTAGTTGGGACACATGATTTCAACCATTATATTACCGCCAAACGAGGGCTTTGTCTGTATGAGAATGCCTTCACTGTCAATTTCAAGGTCAATACAGTCGGCCGATAATCCGGTTTTCAGTCGGGTTGCCAGTCTGGGCGCCAGGTCCCTTCCTATACTTGTGGCCCCCAGGAGCAGAATTGACGGTTTGAATTTCCGGACTAATTGTGTCAGGACGTCTGTATATGGGTTTGTTTGATAATTATCCAGTTGATCATTTTCTACTACAATGACCTGGTCTGCACCATATTGAACAAGGTCATCAGCCAAACCTTTAATATCCTTTCCCAAAAGAAGGGCAGATACTGTATCATCTTTAACGTCTGCCAGTTCTCTGGCTTTGCCGATTAGTTCCAGGGCTACCTCCTGGATTTTCCCTTCTCTTTGCTCGGCAAATACCCATATACCCTCATATTGATCAATATTCTGCATCATATCCACCCTCCTCATTAAATCACTTTCTCTGACTTCAGTTTTGCCAGCAGTCTTTCACAGACCTCTTCAGGTTCGCCCTCGAACATTTCGGCCTTACCTTTGGGCTGGGGAGTGAACAGCCTCCCGACTACAGTAGGGGAACCGGCCTGACCGGCATTTTCTTGTGCAATCCCGAGGGTTTCAGCGTTCCAGATTGTCAGCTTTTTTCTTGCGGCCTTCATAATATCAACAGGCTTGGGATACCTGGGCTGGTTAATCTTTTCTGTAACCGTTAATAGAACGGGCATACCGCTCTCAACAATTTCAAATCCTTCCTCCACTTTTCTTTTGGCCCTGACTTTGCCTTCTATCTCCACACCTTCTACAAAAGTAATTTGAGCAATTCCCAGGCGTTCCGCCAGGCCGGGTCCCACCTGTCCTGTATCGGCATCAACCGCGTGTTTGCCGCACAGTATCAGGTCAAAACCACCATTCAAATTTTTAATGGCTTCAGCCAGGACATAGGTGGTGGAAAATGTATCAGCTCCGGCAAAAGCCCTGTCACTCAGGAGGATTGCTTCATCGGCCCCCATGGCAAGGGCTTCTCTTAAAACATCTTCGGCCTGAGGAGGTCCCATACTCATAACCGTTATTGTGCCGCCATGCTGTTCCTTGAGCCGTATTCCCTCCTCCAGGGCATTTTTATCATAAGGGTTCATTATCGACCGAACGCCTTCCCTGTCCAGATTGTTTGTTTTCGGGTTAATCCTTACTTCCTCTGTATCCGGCACCTGCTTTATACATACAACAATATTCAATGTCGGATTCCCTCCTATCTAAGAACAGTACCCCCTATAACCATCCGCAGTATTTCTGATGTTCCCTCGCCTATTTCGAGAATTTTGGCATCTCTGAGCAGTCTCTCTACAGGATACTCCCGGCTGTAACCATATCCTCCAAATATCTGTATGGCATTTTTGGTAGTTTTCATTGCAACTTCAGAGGCAAAAAGCTTTGCCATTGCCGCATCATTTGAAAATCTTTCGCCTACGTCTCTCTTATATGCTGCCTGGTAAACCAGATTTCTGGCAGCCTGTATTTCCATCGCCATATCCGCCACCATAAACTGGATTGCCTGGAATTTTGCAATGGGTTTTCCAAAAGCAACTCTTTCCTTTGCGTATTTAATTGCCTCTTCCATGGCATGCTGTGCTATACCTACCCCCATCGCTCCTATGCCAAATCTCCCGCTGTCCAGAGCAACCATTCCTATTTTAAAACCCTGCCCTTCTCCTCCCAGCAGATTTTCCTTTGGTATCCTGCAGTTGTCAAATATCAATTCCCCGGTATCCGAACCCCTGATACCCATCTTATCCTCTTTATCCCCTATTATGAAACCGGGAGTTCCCTTTTCAACTATGAACACACTTATTCCTTTTGCTCCGGCTTCAGGGTTTGTTTTGGCCGCCACCAAAACAGTGTCGGCAACGCTGAAGTTTGTTATCCATGCCTTCTGACCGTTAATTACATACTCATCCCCGTCAAGGATGGCAGTTGTCTGAATACTTGCCGCATCCGACCCTCCACTGGGTTCTGTCAGTGCAAAGGCCCCAAGCTTGGTGCCGGCCACCAAGTCGGGAAGATATTTCTTTTTCTGCTCCTCTGTCCCAAAACGTTCAATCGGGTTAGCACACAGCATGTGTGCATCCAGGGTTATAGAAACGCTGCCGCTGCCCCTTGCCAGTTCTTCCAGAGTTATTGCTTCACAGATTGCGTCTGCCCCTGCTCCTCCATACTCCTCAGGAAATGAGATGCCGAAAAGACCGTTCTCCGACATTTTCTTAATAATTTCCCACGGGAACTCTCCGGTCCTGTCCATTTCCATATCGTATGGCGCAACTTCTTTTTCGGTGAAATCCCTTACCATTTTCCTAATCATTTCCTGCTCTGTGGTAAGCCTGAAATCCATATTGTTTCAACACCTCCGCTAATTATTATTAAATATGCACAATTGTTATTGCAATAACAATGCCAGTATGCATGCAATGGCATTTCCCCGATATATAGGGCCTTCAACCAGTTTTAATTTTCCCCTTTTCGGTAAAATATATTATCCATATGTCTAATATAGTAGACATGTGTTCCAGTTGCCGGACTTAACAAAAAAGCACATGTCTAATCTGATAGACATGTGCAAATGGCCCGACACTTCCACGGATTTATATAGGGAATATATATTATTTAATATTATACGCTTTGAGTTTCTGATAAAGCCCCGAACGGTGTATGCCCAACAATTCGGATGCTTTCTTCTTGTTCCCTCCCGTTTTCTTCAGCGCTGCCAGTATTGCCTGAATTTCAGCCTGCCTGACTATTTCATCCAGTCTTCCGGCCTGAGTTCCGCAACCCGCAACTTTTATGGTATCGCCGGCATCCATCCTTTTCTTCAAGGATAGCGGCAGGTCCTTTAATTCTATTATATTGCCGTCACACAAATTCACGGCCCGCTCCAATACGTTTCTCAGCTCCCTTACATTCCCGGGCCAGTTGTAGCTGTTGAAACAATCGAAAACTTCCTCGGAAACCCCTTCTATCTGCAGATTGTTTTTATCGTTAAACTCTGACAAAATCCTTTCTATCAGATGCTTCAGGTCTTCCTTTGTTTCTCTTAACGGAGGAATATCGATGCGCACTACATTCAGTCTATAATATAAGTCTTCTCTGAATTCCCGCCGCTCCACCATCTTCTCAAGATTTTTATTGGTAGCTGCGATTACCCTGATATCCAGGTCAATAAGGTAATTCCCCCCTACCCGCTCAATTTCCCGTTCCTGCAGCACCCTGAGCAGTTTTGACTGCATTGCCAGAGGCATATCACCTATTTCATCCAGAAAGATTGTCCCCCCGTTGGCAAGTTCAAACTTCCCGGGTTTTCCTTCTGAAAGCGCTCCCGTAAAAGCGCCTTTTTCGTACCCGAACAACTCTGATTCCAGCAAATCTGCCGGTACGGCCGCACAATTCACCCTGATAAATGACCCGTAGCACCGGTAACTGGCATTATGGACAGCCTGTGCGAAAAGCTCCTTTCCCGTACCGCTTTCGCCACATATGAGCACGGTAGAATTTGTTTTTGCAGCCTTTTGTGCCAGTTCCACCATCTTTTTTCTTTTTTCGCTTACCGCAACAATATTGCTGAAATTGTACCTGGTCCCCGAAATTCTTTTCAGCTCGCCTTTGTAGTATTTAAGCTCGTCTTCCATCTTGTCAAGTTTCTGGACCAGGGCCCTCAATTCCTTTATGTCCTTGAACAATATCTTTTCTATGGCGCCAACTATATTGTCCCCTTCAAATATCGGGATACGCATAACAATCATTTTATTTTTGCCTGAATAGTGTATTTGCCCTATTTCAATACGGCCGGTCTCTATAGTATTAGGCAGTTTTGTATTCTCCGATATCTCCGTAATATGTTTCCCTTTCGCTTCTTCCTGTTTAATACCCAGAAATCTTGCGTATGATTTATTTATCATCGTAACTACAGCGTGTTTATCCACCACAACAATGCCTTCATATGAATTTTCCAGAATGGTTTCCAGCGTTTTCAGCATGTCCTTTGTGTTTGCAAACTCTTCGACAAGGGCTTTAATATGGGTAAAATTTTGAATGACAGCTATTGCTCCCTGATATTCACCATCTTCGGTTATTGGGCTTATATTGGCCATTACTGAAGATTTGTTTATTCTTATATGTTTGTTTAGCTGGGGCTTCCCCATCTTCATATAGGTATCAAGCTGAAACGAATTGGGAATAACATCTTTCAGTATTAACCCGACAACGTCTTTTGCCTTAATCCCCAACATGTCCTCGGCTGTTCTGTTGAAAATTGTAATTATACCCTCTCTGTTCACGGCAATAACGCCATTTGCATGGGAATCGACCACAGCCTCCAGATACATAATATTTTTAGGATTTACCTGCTCCTCTCCCAAATCATATTTTTTAACAGTATCGTATCTGTTAATGATGCCTCACCCCTATCCCCCTATGCTGTTTTATAATCGCACCGCTACTATATATTATATTAGCATTACTGCCATATGTCTATCTGTCTGGACACCCGGAAAATTTGCTTTGCCGGTTACCGTCTCTCCCGTTCCGGGTTAGCAGGGATTAGCCGGCAAAATACAAAAACCCGCCTTCACCGGAACTAACCGGTAAAGGCAGGTTTGCCTTTATCTAATATCCTTAGTATTTTGATAAAAATTCTGTTGGTGTTACTATTTCAGGACGGTCAATATCAACGACAACAAAATCTTTATCACCTGTTATGAGTACATCAACATCTTCCAATATTGCCGTTGCAAGAATAGGATAATCATATACATCCCGCATTGCCGGAAACTCATCCTTTTCAAGAAAGACAGGAGTATAAACAAGCTCATGCCGTGCAAACCTCATGAACCCTCCCCCTTTGTCATGATACAAAAAAGGTTCAAGCCCCGTCCGGGGAAGACGGGGCTTGAACGGATTATAAAGGGGTTTGTAAAGCAGTACAGGGGTAATGATTCTCGCTGTGTTTATATTATAAACGAAAAAAAATAGAATTTCATCAGAAATTCCGTGAAAACGACCTTTATATGGCTGAAAACGACTTTTAGCTGCATGAACAGGAACTTTGCCTAATCGAAGTTTCTATATCATTCACCTTTGTATAGGATAGCAGGGCAGTCTTTTCTATATTCTTGAACCTGATGGTGTACAGCTTCCGGCTGTAGTTCACTATCTTGTCCACATAGTAGATATTCACGATATAACTCCTGTGGGCCCTGAAGAACATCTCCCTGTCCAGGCGTCTTTCCAGGGCATTCAGGGAATCGTATGTCTCAAACTCTCCCCTGGCGGTAAATATGTTTGACTTGGGGTCTTCCCTTTCAACCATGACAATGTCCTGCTGGTCCAGGAATATGATTTCCTCCCTGGTCTTGATGACTATCTTCTCCCTTCTCTTTTCCGAAGGGATGTTTACACCGGCATCCTTGATTTTTTTCAGTTTCATCATATTGCTGACCGTCTTCATGACCCTGACCCTGTCATAGGGCTTGACTATGTAATCGTATACGTAGAGCTTATAGGCATCCAGGGCATAACTGGTAAAGGCGGTGGTGACCACCACAAACACATCCGGGTCAATGGTCTTGATTATCTCTGTGGTGCTCAGCCCGTCCATGCCCGGGAGCCCGATGTCCATGAAAACCACATCCGGCGAAAGCTTCCTTACCATATTCACGGCAGTTACCCCGTCCGGGGCCCACCCCACTACCTCCACCTCTTCCATTTCCTTCAGCATTTCTTCAAGAAACCTGGCGTTTTCCTCCTGGTCTTCGCAGATCAATGCCCTCAGCATGGGCATGCCTCCCTTCCCGGCATCCTGCAATTTCTGCCCTTACGGTGTTGAGGTGGACTGTATGTCCACCTCAACGGCAGCACTACTATTTCCTGAGCATTTCTGGAGTCTCTGGCTGGTACAGATAACTTAAACTTGCGCCACCTGCGAATGCTGCGGCTACCAGTGTGAGCAGTGTAGCCAAGATACCGAATACATTAGCTTTTTTCATCATGCACACCTCCTCTTCTTTCTAACATGCGTTCAATACTGTTTGCCAGCCTGTAACCGGCGTCCGTGAGGGTGAACCCCTCCAGGGCAAGGCCGGTCACAAGGCTGAAATGGTACCAGCCTGTCCTGCCCTGTACAATATACATAGCGGCCAGGCACGCAAAGACGGTTCCCGCAAACACAAAGGACATCTTCCGGAACTTCGGCAGCTCCTCCTCCTTTATAAGCCGGTTGGGATTGTCCCTGGGGGAATATCTCCACAGGCTGTATACTACCAGGCCCGCTGCCGACAAAAGGTATGCCGTTCCCGCATCCCGGGGACAGGTATAAAGGTAACCGGCCGCATAGCCTGCCGCCGAAAGCATGAATACGCTCGATACATAACACCGGGGGTATGTGGAAAAGTGCACCCCTCCCGCCATCATCCTCATGGCGGAAAAGACAAGGGCCACCGCCACCACCTCTTTGAACAGTCCCAGGGCAAGGCCTATAAGGACAACCGATATAAATTCGACAATAGTGCCCAGGACAGCCTGGAGCCCGTAGCTTATCACCTCTGTGTACTCCTGCCCCCTGCCGGACCGCCGCACTATGACCTCAGCCATCCTGTCGCTTATCCCTTTCATGCCCGCCACCTCCCCGGGGAAGCTCCACCAGCACCCTTACCCCTTTCCCCGGGCCGCTGGCAACTTCCACCCTTCCATTATACATGTCCACAATGTCCTTTACCACATAAAGCCCCATCCCCCGGCTTTTCCCCTCTTTGGTGCTCACCCCCGGCTCAAATATCCTCTCCAGGACTTCCTCCCTTATATGGCCGGGGTTCTTGATATCCATGAATATGCCGCTGCTGTCGCTGTAAAGCAGGAGAGAAACCTTCCTGTCCTCTGTTCCGGCTTCCTCCGCCCCTTCTATGGCATTGTCCAGGAGGTTCCCCAGTATCCTGGAAAGGTGTATAACCTTTATTTTCCCGTTTTCAAACTCCCCCTGTATGTCGTACTCCAGGCCCACTCCCCGGCTTTTCGCCAGGTGCAGTTTTGCGGTGACAATGGCGGAGATAACCGGGCTGGAGATGTCCAGGAGCTCGTTTGCCTGGATGATTTCCCCCGTGAGGTCTTCCAGGTATCTCAGGGCGGAAGGGTATTTCCCCTTCAGTACGAGGGAGTAGATTATCTGCATGTGGTTGTTGAAGTCGTGGCGCTGCCCCCTCAGCACCTCGTTAAGGGCCCTGATATGCCTGCTGTTGGCCTCCTGCACCTCCAGCTCCCGCTTCTTCAGTGCCATATTGAACAGCTTGCTCACGGATATGACTGTTACCACTGTAAGGACCATCACTATATAAAGCAGGTAAGGTACTATTCTGAGGATGACTTCAATCTGGTACCCCGTGTGCCCGCTGAGAAACAGGCTCTGGAATATGACAATTAGCACAATTGACTGTGTCAGGATAATACATATGATATAAAAGATGTTTATATCAAGCATCTGCCTTCCCTTCTTCACAGGTGGACACATCAATGACCTTAAAGTCATATTTGCGGCACAACAGGACTATAACAAGCATCATGAGCTGCTCGGGTACGGACAGGCCTATCCTGATCCAGACATTGCTCAGCACTGTTTCATAGGGTATTCTTTTCATAACCAGAGGGAGGTAAAGGGTGTCCAGGACACCCAGGAACACGGCAAATCCGAGGAGAACTCCCGGAAACACCACCTGCCATCTATACCTCAAGATTACTTTTATCAGGATGATAGCAGTAAATGTCTGCAAGACTATATGTACCCCGTAGACAAAGGGGAGCGCCCTGATAAAATAGGAGCACAGGGCCTGAAATACGGCAAATATCCCCAGCTTCTTCAAATCAGGCCTTACCCCGACAAAGGTAAATCCCATCAGATTGATCAGAAAAGCCTCCGGTATGCTCACAAACACCACTGCCTGCCACGGCATTACATCCATATTCACTACCCCCCAAACCCCTTTAATAGTTTTTACTGCGAAATCTGCTGCAGTTCCCGCTTCTCGCCTTCTGTAAGAACCTTCTTCACATCCAGGATTATTATAAGCCTTCCGTCCAGTTTACCTATACCATCTATGTACTGCCTGTCAATATTCACTACCGCATCCGGGGCCTCTTCTATCTTTTCTCCGGGTATTCTCAGCACTTCATCCACCTGGTCAACCATCAGACCCAGCTGCTTGCCTCCCATGTTGACAATGATTACCCGGGTAACATCGCTTATATCCCTGCATGCCAGTTCAAATCGCCTGTTCAGATCTATAATGGGTACCACGCTGTCCCTGTAGTTTATGATCCCTTCGATAAAACCGGGTGCATCAGGCACTTTGACTGTTTTCCGGTACCGGATAATCTCCTTGACACTGAGAATATCAATACCGAATTCCTCATCTCCCAGTTTGAAAACGACAAGCTGCCGCTCTGCCATTTTATCCCTCCCCTGTTTTATCTATATTGTAATATATTACAATTAAAATTCCTAGTTAAATTTTAACAATTTCTGATTATCCACGACAAGTTTCCCCTTTTTTATAACTTTATCAACGTGATTTATCCCGAAATGATAGGGCATGTACTGTATATTGGGCACATCCAGCACTACCACGTCCGCCTTCTTGCCCACTTCGATGCTGCCGGTTTCTTTTGCCCTCCCCACCGCATGGGCACCGTTAATGGTGGCTGCAGTTATTACCTCTTCGGGGGTCATTTTCATTTTGAGACAGGCAAGGCTCATTATCAACTGGATATTCTCGGTGGGACAGCTGCCGGGATTATAGTCGGTGGCCACAGCCAGCGGCAGACCCATATTTATCATATCCCTGGCCCGGGCATATTTCCCGGTATACAGGTTGAAGGAAGTACCGGGAAGCAGCACTGCTATTACCCTGTTTGCTTTCATCATTTCCAGGCCCCTGTCGGAAGCAGCCAAAAGGTGTTCGGCCGACACTGCACCTACCTCTCCCGCCAGTTCGGCCCCTCCGACGGGCTCAATCTCATCCGCATGAACCTTGAGCCCGTAGCCCATTTCCCGGGCCCTGGCAAGGATTTTCCTGCTCTCCTCCACCGAAAAAACACCTTTCTCGCAAAAGACATCGCAGAATTCCGCCAGTTTCAGCCTGATAACCCGGGGCATTACCTCTTCTATCAAATAGTCGATATAACCTCCCCTGTCGTCCCTGTATTCTTCCGGGATTGCATGGGCACCCATAAAAGTGGACACAATGTCGACAGGGTGGGTATCGTTTAGCTCCTTTGCCACCCTCAGGCATTTTATCTCATCATCCAGGTTGAGACCGTATCCGCTTTTGGCTTCCACCGTGGTGGTGCCGTGAAGCAGCATAATATCCAGGCTTTTCCTGGCCTTCTCCAGCAACTGTTCCTCGGAAGCAGCCCTTGTATCCCTTACCGTGCTCAAAATCCCTCCGCCACGGTTCAGGATCTCCAGGTAAGATACCCCCTCCAGCTTCATGGCCAGCTCTCTTTCCCTGGAACCCCCGTGAACCAGGTGGGTATGGCTGTCTACAAAACCCGGCACCACGGTTTTACCCGTTGCATCTATTATAAGGGTGTCAGGTCCTGTTTCAATCTCTCCTGGAATGGACTCCTTACCTATCCCCACGATTCTGTCCCCTTTTATGGCAACCCATCCGTCTTCTATGAGTATGTCGTAGGACATCTCCTTTCCCCTTCTGGGTCTTTCGGAACCGGCGCAGGTCGCAAGCTGTGAAGCATTTTTGATCAGAATATCGACTTCCATCAAAGCTCCTCCCCAAAATTTATTCGTGAATCCTTTTCTCCAGAACCTGGTCCATGCTGAAATCCTTAAGCCTCAGGTAATAAGCGGCACAGTCCATCAGGGCTTCCATAGGCACAAGCCCTACTATCTCGCTGCCAACCACATTCACCCCATACCTGCCGGCTTCGATACGGATAAGTTCAAAGGCAGTATATAAAGCGCTTTTCTGAAAATCGACCATGTTCATGGAGACCTGAACCCTGTTTTTCCCCTCCAGCATAACCCCCATGGCTTTCACATATCTCAGTCCGCCGCTTATATGCCTGACCCTCTTTGCAATGGCATTGGCAATTTCAATATCCCCGGTATCCAGTTCAACATTGTAGGCCACCAGAAAGCTTCTGGCTCCCACCGCTGTAACTCCCGCTTTCGGATGCACTTCTGCGGGGCCGAAGTCCGGCTTCCATGCTTCATCTTTGATCTTCTCGAAAAACCCTTCATATTCTCCCTTTCTGATAGCCGAAAGATTTTTCCTGTGAGGCTGCGTAGCCGCCTCTTCGTAAAGGTACACCGGTATGCCCAGTTCCTCCCCTATTCTCCTGCCCAGCTCCCTGGAATACCGGACACATTCCTCCATGGTAACCTCCGAAATCGGTATAAAGGGAATAACATCGGTGGCTCCCATGCGGGGATGCCCCCCTTTATGCTTCGACATGTCTATAAGCCCGGCAGCCTTTCTGGCAGCATTAAAAGCCGCCTCCACCACCTTTTCCGGTTCTCCGGCAAAGGTAACCACCGCCCTGTTGTGGTCTGCATCCACCGAATAGTCCAGCAGCTTGACACCCTGAAAGTTCCTTATTTCATCCACTATCTGCTCAACAACCTGTAAATCCCTGCCCTCGCTGAAGTTGGGTACACATTCGATTATTCCGGGCAATCCGCACACCTCCATAAACAGGATTCTTGACTTCAGGGGGGGTTTTAACCCCGTCTGAAGTTAGAAACGGTCCAGGTACTCACCGCCGCTTATCTTTAGAGGGGAAGCCTTTACGGACGGTTGCACCGCGATATAAGTCGTTCTGATTATTAATTCTATTTTTATTAAAATTATCCTTCTTTTTGTGGCAGAATAAATCAATAAACTACTGCCTTTACAATCTGCTGCTTCAATGGGTCCTCTTCGGAATATCAATAGTGAATATACCCTCTTTATGCCCGACCCTTGCCTTTTCTCCATCCACGTCCGCCGGCAGGGGAACAGCCTTTGTAAAACCCCCGGGAATTTTTTCTGTCTTAGCCTTTACATATACTACATTATCTGCAACCCAAACCTCAATATCTTCACTGCTCCTCAGCCCCGGGGCACTCAGGGTTACCCTGACCGCCGCATCCATATTGTCTACATCCACGGCCATTCCAAAAGGTCGGAAATGATAGTAGTGATAATGCAGGGGAACCCGCCCCATGACATGGTTGAGCTGGTCCTGGTCAAAACCTATTCCCCTGAAAGGATCTCGATACATTTTTTTGCATCACCTTTCCTGTCTGCATGTTTTATTCATATTCTTTCATTTTTTGGGCTGCGTAATGTATAATAATATAGTATCAGCCGAAAGGAGGAATATGTCCTATGAAAGACCCCAGGATAACGAAACTGGCCGAAATCCTGGTTGACCATTCCATAGGCGTCCGGGAAGGAGAAAAAATCATTGTCAAATCCTCTGAATTGGGGCAACCCCTTGTTGAAGAAGTATACAGAATGGTACTGAGGAGAGGGGCCTACCCGGTATGTAACATCTCTTTCAACAGCCTGAACGAAATATATTTCAAGCACGCCACTCAAAAACAGCTGGACAGCATGGACCAGGTCTACTTCCAGACCATACAGAGCTGTCAGGGGCTTATAAACATCTCGGCGCCTTCAAACAGAAAGGCCCTGTCCGGAGTTGACCCCTTGAAAATAGCCACCAGGGCCAGGGCCAACGGCCCTATTCACGATTATGTGATGGAAGACAAAATCAAGTGGGTGGTTACCAATTTCCCCACCCAGGCCCTTGCCCAGGAGGCTGAGATGTCCCTTGAGGAATATGCTGATTTTCTATTTAACGCCACAAACATAGACTGGGAAGAACAGGCCCGGTACCAGGAAAAAATAAAGGATATCTTTGACAGGGGCAGCAAAGTGGAGATTAAAGGCCCCGGCACCCACCTCCGTTTCAGTCTTGAGGGACGGAAAGGCATCAAATGCTGCGGCCGCAACAATATGCCGGACGGGGAGGTGTACTACAGTCCTGTTGAAAACTCGGCTGAAGGGTACATAACCTATGACTTTCCCGCTATATACGCCGGCAGGGAGGTAAGCGGTATATACCTGGAATTTTCTAAAGGCAAAGTTGTAAAAAACTCGGCAGATAAAAACCATGACTTCCTTCAAGAGACGCTGGACACCGATGAAGGTGCGCGGTTCATCGGTGAATTCGGTATTGGGACCAACTACGGAATAGACCGGTTCATTAAGGATATCCTGTTTGACGAAAAGATAGGTGGCACAATACACCTGGCCCTGGGGCAGAGCTACCCGGACAGCGGGGGGAAGAACAAATCGTACATCCACTGGGATATGATCAAGGACCTGAGAAAAAACGGCGAAATATATGTTGACGGCATGCTTGTGCAGAAAGACGGCAGGTTCGTTATTTAGCCAGTCTGTGGACAGACAGGGGCAGGTACATCCTCCTGCCCTTTTCCAGCCTGCTCTCCATCAGGCTGATGGACTTTACCGGTATATTCGCTGACATGTCCTGTACATAGGACAAATCTCTGTTCACAAATACGTCCCTGGCAAGGGTGATATGAGGTGAAAACCTGTTGTCCCTCCGACCGCCGGGAGTACAAACCTTGTCTTCAACATCTTCCTTTAATGCTTTAAGCCTGTCCAGCTCTCCCTCTACCCCCAGCCACAAAACCCTGGCGCCGCCATTGCCTCTTTTCCCAAAAACACCGGTGCCACCGGTCTTTAAAGAAAAAGGCTTTGCATTGGCAGAAACTTTATTCACTGCATCAAAGAGGGGCATGAGGTCATCTTCTCTTATCTCACCAATATATTTCAGGGTGATATGATAGTTGTGCTTCCATACCCATCTCCCTTTTTTACAGGCCGGCTTTATATATTTGCAGGTATAATCATATATCTCATTTTTCAGGCTGTCTTCAAGCTCTATAGCAATAAAAACTACCACAGAAATCCCCTCAATCCGGTTTTTGTCCCTGGCAGGCAATTCCACAAAACATCAATACAGCTTTAAATAATTACTTCTTTGAAGCCCATCAACGCACCTGCTTTTCATCCATTATATTACATTTATTCCGAGGGGTCAAAGCAAATATTGCAGGCGCCCGGCCCCGGTCAAAAAAATAGACCCGAAGGCCTATTTCCGTTCAAGTCTTTCCTGTACGACATTATATACTTCTTCCGGTTTCAGTCCCCTGGCATCTATAACCGGTGCGTCTGTCTGCATATCCTGTATACCCATAAAGTTCACATCCTCCCCTGAAACCACGATGGCATCACAGTTTCGCAGGTCCGCTTTTCCCAAAGAAGTTACTTCGCATCCCCTCTGGCAGAAATAGTCTTTTACGGGCCCGAGGGTATCTTCTATCCCGATTTTCGCTCTCAATCCGATCACCTCCTATGCCTGATAATATTATTGCATAGAAGGCCCGTTAATATTCCTGCCAATGGTCAGAGGACACGCCTACCAGGCTCCTGTACAATCTCCCTTTATTACCAGCTGAAATTCCTGAACAGGTTTGCCGTTTCAATGGCGGTTATGGCGGCATCAAATCCCTTGTTACCGGATTTTGTCCCGGCCCTTTCTATTGCCTGCTCAATATTGTCGGTGGTCAATACGCCGAAAATCACAGGCACTCCGGTATCCAGGCCCACCTTCGCCACTCCTTTGGCAACTTCGCTGCTGACATATTCAAAATGAGGCGTGGACCCCCTTATCACCGCCCCCAGGCACAGCACCGCATCATACCTGCCCGACCGGGCCATTTTTTTTGCCGTCAGGGGTATTTCAAAGGCCCCCGGCGTCCATGCAACTTCAACATCCCTTTCCTCTACTCCATGCCTTAGTAGTCCGTCCAGGGCTCCGGACAGAAGCTTGCTGCTGATGAATTCATTAAATCTGCTTACAACAATGCCTATTTTCAAACCTTCCCCTATCAGGTTTCCTTCATAAACCTTAACCATGTCATTCGCCTCCTGATAAAATAATATTTTCCCCTGGTGCCGGGATAATACATTGTGCTGTTATATTTCCCGGGAAACCTAGGTATGCAGGTAATGTCCCAGTTTTTCCTTTTTGGTCTTCAGGTATCTTTTATTGACTTTGTTGGCAGGTATTTCGAGGGGTATCCTTTCCACCACTTCCAGCCCGTAACCGGTGACCCCGGTCACCTTTCTGGGGTTGTTTGTCATGAGCCGCATTTTTTTAATCCCCAGGTCCTTCAGGATTTGGGCTCCAATGCCATAATCCCTTAAATCCGGAGGAAACCCGAGGTGAATATTCGCTTCAACAGTATCATATCCCTTATCCTGCAGTTCGTAGGCCCTGAGCTTGTTCAAAAGCCCTATACCCCTGCCTTCCTGCCTCATATACAGCACAACCCCTCTACCCTCCTCTTCAATCATTTCAAGGGCCCTGGCAAGCTGTTCGCCGCAATCGCACCTCAGAGAACCGAAGGCATCTCCAGTCAGGCATTCGGAATGCACCCTGACCAGCACCGGTTCGCCGGAAGATATATCCCCTTTTACCAGCGCCACGTGGTGTTCACCATTAATGGTATTCTGGTAAGCATATGCGGTGAACTCGCCGTGAACGGTGGGCATTCTGGTTACGGCAGCCCTTTTCACCAGTTTATCCACCTGCATCCTGTATTTAATCAGGTCTGCTATGGTAATTATACTTAACCCGTGCTCCCTGGCAAACTCCATCAATTCGGGAAGCCGTGCCATGGTGCCGTCGTCTTTCATTATCTCGCATATAACGCCCATGGGTTTCAGTCCGGCCATCCCTGCCAGGTCTACAGCAGCTTCGGTGTGCCCGGCCCGTTTAAGAACCCCGCCCGCCCTTGCCTTCAGGGGGAATATATGCCCCGGCCTTCTCAACTGTCCGGGGGTTGTGGATGCATCTGCCAGCACTCTTACGGTTTTGGCTCTTTCATGGGCCGAAATGCCTGTAGTCACACAGCTTGCATCAACCGAAACAGTAAAGGCGGTCCCATGGAGGTCGGAGTTCTCTTCGACCATCTGCGGCAGTTCCAGTTCCTCCACCCTTTCCCCGGTCATGGGTACACATATAAGACCCCTGGCATATTTAGCCATAAAATTAATGCTTTCGGACGTAACTTTTTCGGCTGCCATAACGAGGTCTCCTTCATTTTCCCTGTCCTCGTCATCAACAACCACAACCATTTTACCCCGGCGGATATCCTCTATCGCTTCATCAATGGTGTTAAATTTCATTTTGCATCTCTCCTTAGAAACCGTGTTTTTGTAAAAAATCCACAGTTATTTCCTTGTTTGTACGGCCTGCCGCAGCATCAACAAATTTTTTTACATACTTGCCTATCATATCACATTCTATATTTACAGTACTCCCCGGCTTTTTGGCACCCAGAACTGTTATCTCCGCAGAATGGGGAATAAGGGATACACGGAAAACATCCCCTTCCACCCCTGCCACTGTCAGACTGGCCCCATCCAATGCTACAGAACCCTTGGGTATAATGAACTGGAGAATGTCCTCCCCGGCCCTGACAGCAATCCAGATGGCATTGTCCTCCCTTGTTACTTCATCGATTGTTCCGGTGCCGTCTATATGCCCGCTGACCAGATGACCCCCTATGAATTTGTCGAGGGTCAGCGCCCTTTCAAGATTTACCCGGTCCCCTGGCCTAATGCCGGCCAGATTGGTCTTACGCAAAGTCTCGGGCATAATGTCCGCTGTGAAAGTATTCCCATTAAAGCCTGTAACCGTTAGACACACTCCATTGACGGCAATGCTGTCCCCCAGATGTATTCTCTCCATAACCTTATGGCCTTCAACAGTCAGCCCTGTTGAAGAACTGCCCCTCTTTATCCTGATTATTCTGCCCGTTTCCTCCACTATACCGGTAAACATTAAAATCTCCCTTTCTTTACATAACCTTCAACAAGCAGGTCTCCGCCAACAGGCCTTGACACAATCCCTTCCAGCACCACACTCCTGTCCAGGCTGTCAATCCCTTCCCCGTCCACCGATGTGGGCGCTTCTCTCCCTCCGATAATTTTCGGAGCAATGAAGTACATCACTTTATCCACCAGCCCCAAGCGATGCATGGAATAATTCAGGGTGCCTCCTCCTTCAAGCAGTATGCCGTCTATTTCCTTCCTGTGCAGTATCATCATGAGCTCTTTAAGGTCCACCCGGCCGGCCTGGTCTTCGGTCTTGATTACCTCCACTCCCCTGAGAACCAGTTCTTTTTCCTTCTCCTCTGAAATGTTCCGGGTGGCCGCAACTATAGTCTTTGCATCCGAGTTGACGGTTATTACCCTGCTGTCCAGCGGGATATTGCCGTTACTGTCCACTATTATCCTGTGGGGGTCCTTGCCCTTTCCGTGCTTTGGCCTTGCTGTCAGCCTGGGATCGTCCTTCAGAACAGTTCCGATTCCCACCATTATCCCGGCCATACCGCATCTCAGATTATGAACATATTCCCGTGAAGCCTCCCCGGTAATCCATCCGGATGCCCCCGAAACAGCGGCAGTTTTACCGTCCAGGGTTACCGCACTTTTCTGCACCACAAAAGGATACGAAGTGGTTATATATTTTATAAATATCTCGTTTAATCTCCGGGCCTCTTCCTCCATCAACCCCACTTCCACATGGATACCGGCTTTCCGCATCATCCGGATACCCATTCCCGATACCCTGGGATTGGGGTCTTCCATGGCGGTTACAACCCTTTTAATCCCTGCCTTGATTATGGCCAGCGCACACGGAGGCGTTCTGCCGTAATGGGAGCAGGGTTCCAGATTAACGTACAGGGTCGCTCCTTCAACAGCCTCTACAGCGTTGTCCAGGGCATTTATCTCTCCATGGGCCTCCCCCCGCTTCCGGTGATAACCTTCCCCGATGATCCTTCCGTCCCTTACTATGACAGCCCCTACCATTGGATTTGGGCTGACGGTTCCCCATCCCTTTCTGGCCAGCTCCAGGGCCCTTCTCATAAATGCTGCATCATCCATGGAAATACACCTTCCCTCCCATTTTCAAAAGAAATTATATTAAAACAACTCTTCCAATAGCTTACCCCGTTAGCTGAAAAAATCCACTCCCTGGGTATTGCTGCTGGTTTCTTTTCTTTGATACAGGCCCATCAACAGGGAAAAGAGCAGGAGAACTAAGAAACCCCGAAGGATACCTTCAGGGCTGAATACAAAAGCAGAGACACTCCTTCTCTCATCCAGACTGTAACTGTCGGCCCCGGAATTTCGCCGGGTCAGCCTTATTATCAGGCTCGCGGGCTATACCGCCGGTCGGGAATCTCACCCTGCCCCGAAGGAAAATATTCATCTTTGATAAATAATATAACAGTATTCTGTAAAATGGTCAACTTGCACAACAGCAAAAACCGTGTGCCGATAATACGGATATCATTTTCTTGAAAATTACTTTCGCTTTTTAGAGGACTTTATATTTTTTTGTAGAAATATATTTCTAACACGGGCTGGAGGGGTTAGATTTGAAAAAAGCCAAAAAGAAAAAGAGAATGGAATATACAACTTTCAAGATTATAACCGGAGATGAGAAAAGCGTCAAAACCATCCGGTATCCCAGAAAATTACCAAAAATCCTTTTGATATCCCTTGTTATTTTTATTGCCATTAATCTCGGGATTACATACGGATCCGTTTTACTGAGCAAAAGCTACCTGATCAATCTGGATAACATAGATCATCTGGAGGCAGTAAGCAACCAGCAGCAACAAGAGATAAACGTCCTCAATGAAATAACAGCCGAAGTCAGGGAAAAACTCAGGTCCCTGGAAAAAATTGAAGCAAAGGTGAAGGAAATGGTTGGTATAGAAGACTGACCTGCTATATTAAAATTGACAAGGAGGTAGATTATGTTCAGCAGCAAAAAAGAAAACAATATTCCCACCTATGACAAGGTTGAAACCCTGATAGGCAAAACTGCCAACTTTAAAGGCAACATGGTGGCTGGCGGAACTGTGAGAGTGGAAGGATGTATGGAAGGCGAAGTGGAAATTAATGGTGATATCGTAGTGGGTGAAACCGGAAAAATTATCGGAAATGTCCTGGCCTCCAATGCCCATATCGGCGGAACCATCGAAGGAAATGTAATAGTCAAAGGACAGGTGCATCTTACTCCCTCTTCTACGGTTAACGGAGACATCGAAGTAGGAAATCTGGTAGTTGACGAAGGGGCTGTGTTCACCGGTAAATGTATTATGGCTAACAGAAACAAGGAACTGCAGGACAGTAAACCCAGAAACAAACCGGAAAATAAACCGGAGACTAAAAATAACGGCCTGAAATAATAAGGGATAATCCCTTATTATTTCAGATTATATCAAAACAGGCAAGAAATCCCCTCCCCTGCCCTGGGGATGAATACATCACTGCTATAGCTATAGCCGGTTTCATATGCAGAAGGTACTACACAGCTTCTGCAGGGAAAAGGGAAGAGATAACTTGATTAAATGGGATACATTGAAAAAATTATTGCTTTTCGGACTGGTAACTTTTCTGACAGGACAGATATATCTTTACCCTTTTGGTACCGATTTCCGCCTTGCGCTCAGTCCTGTCACCTTTGCCTTTGTGCTGCTGTATTTTTCAAATATACCCATCGTACCTTCTTCATTTGTTGTCAGCTTGTCGGTATTCCTGGGAAGATTTATGCTGGAATACTTCAATCACAACCTCGGAATAGCCGCCATAATCATGAAACACTATCCGGGGGGAATGTACTATCTGCTGTACGGACTCCTGTTTTATCTTCTGGATATACGGAAACACACAGAAAAGCCCCTGCTGGTGATACTGCTGCTCACGGTTGTGGATACCTCATCCAACATCATTGAACTGGTTATCCGCAACCAGCTACTGAACAATATCCAGGTGGTAATTTCCAGCCTGTTGATGGTAGCACTTTTGAGAAATTTCATTACGGTACTGAGTTACTGGTCAATCAAACTGTACAACGTTCTCATCCTGAAAAAAGCGCATTACAACAGGTATATTGAACTTCTCATATTAATATCAAATCTTAAAGCAGAGCTTTTTTATCTGAAGAAATCCATGCAGGATATCGAAAAAGTAATGCAGAACAGTTATTCCCTGTATATGAAGATTGACAACCTTTCTGACAAAATAGAGCGGGTGGAGCTGGACAGTTACAAGGAAAAGGTCTTATTCCTGGCCCGGGACATCCACGAGATAAAAAAAGACTATCAAAGAGTGACTGCAGGCATAGAAAAACTCCTCCCCAACCCGGCCGAATACGAAAAGATGAATATAGCCGAAGTGTTTGAGATAATCAAGAGTAACAGCAGCCGGTATATAGAAAGCACAGGGAAAAATATCAAACTTAAATTTCAGGCCTATTCAAATTTTGAAACGGTAAAGTACTATTCTCTGGTTTCTGTTCTTAATAATCTGATATTCAATGCCATTGACGCTGTTGATGCAAGCGGAGAGATAACTGTCAGAGAATACGTCTACCGTGACAATGTAATAATAATTGTATCGGATGATGGCTGCGGTATATCGGACAAGGATCTGGAAGTAATTTTCGAGCCCGGTTTTTCTACAAAATACGATGAAAAAACCGGTGCCATGTCCACCGGTCTGGGGCTCACCCATGTTAAGTCCATAGTAAGCCATATGAAAGGGAATATTTCGGTCAATTCATCTGTTGGCGTTGGAACCACTTTCACAATCCGAATACCGGTAAGTCAACTGAATTAGTAAAGGGGATTAAGATAAATGCTGGATTTTTATATCGTGGATGATGATATAAGTATAAGAAGGGTGCTCGCCAACATTATTACAACCCGGCATCTCGGACAGGTTGTTGGTGAAAACGGAGACGGCAGCCAGGCATTTAATGAAATCCTGGAGATAAGTCCCGATATTGTTCTTATGGACTTACTGCTGCCGGGCAGCGACGGTATTGAAACAATCCGCAGACTGAAAGAAGCAGGTTCAGGTAGCCACTTTATCATGATCTCACAGGTGGATGCCCAGGATATGGTTTCCATGGCTTACCAGAGCGGTATTGAATTCTATATACACAAACCTCTGAATGTCACCGAAGTTCTCTCGGTCATAGGCAGGGTCAATGAACTCATTCAGATGAAAAAATCCCTTTCCATAATACAGAAAACGGTAGAGCATATAAAACCCCGGAAAGAAAAGGATGTTCCGGAAACCCAAAATTCAAATCTCAGGTCTGTGGATGTCATTATATCAAACCTGGGTATAACCGGCGAAGCCGGCAGTAACGATATCAGGAGACTTGTCGAACTTGTATGCATGAAAAAGAAAAGCCTTACGGGAGAATATTTCAACTATAAACTGGGGGACATGTACAAAATGCTGAGCCTGCATTTTGAAAAAAACGAAAATTATCACCACTCCTCTTCGGAAGTAAAGGCCATAGAACAAAGAATCCGCAGGACAGTGGCAAAAGCACTCCAAAACCTTGCCACCCTTGGTATTGAAAACCCCCATGACCCGAAATTTACCCGCTATTCAACATCCCTGTTCGACTTCAAGGAAGTTAAACAGGAAATGGATTTCCTGAGGGGAGATTCCAACTATCACGGCAAGATAAATGTAAAAAAATTCATTGAAGGACTTATACTTCACCTGAATAAATGATAAAAAAGCGGCGTGGCCGCTTTTTTATTCAAAAAAAGATATGGGTCCAATATCCGCCAGGGTTCTTAACCCGGGAAGGGCGTTAATTACTGCAGGGATAGCATTGACTATCATTGCGCAGGTTGCAATGTCGCCGTTGACTCCCCCGTCAATTCTCATGTCAATGTCAGGACACCCTCTGAAAGACAAGGTCTTGATAGAACCGGACTATATACAGAGGTACTGCTGCAGCAATCATTGCCAGTATGACATCCACTACGTGAAACCTGTGTCTGGGCCAGTTCTTCCTACTGGGATACAGGAGAAATATAAGGCTGAAGCCGAATACCACATGTATAGATCTCTGGATCATGGCATCAAGCACTCCGAATAACGCAGTATACATATATCTTCTCGGTTCCGTTTTGCGCCAAAAGTGTAATTGATGCAGGATGCATATTCTCTCCCGAAGTAAAAAACGGCATCCCTTGATGCCGTTTTCCCAGACTATGCCGCAGGTTCCTTTGCAGTTTTTTGCCTGGCTGCCTGTCTTCTTTGCAGCAGATAAATAGCCAGGAACATCGCTCCGGCTATTATATTCACCTTCAGGTTAACCACTACCAGGCCCAGTCCTGCAACAAATAAAACAATTCTCTTCCACGACTGGCAATTTGTTATAAAGAACCCGCTTACCCCTCCGCCTATGGCCAGCATTCCCACCAGAGCGGTCACCAGCGCAATGCTAAATTTAAGGGGTGTTGCCTCATACAGTACCAGCACCGGTGATGTGGCAAAGATGTACGGAACAAGGTAAGCTGCAAAGGCCAGTTTTGACGCCTGGATACCTGTCCTGAAGGGATTGGACCCGGCTATGCCAGAACCGGCAAAAGCTGCCAGGGCAACCGGAGGAGTAATATCGGCAATAATACCGAAATAGAATACGAACAGATGGGCCGCTATTACGGGGACCCCCACAGTAACGAGGGCAGGCGCGGCAATGGTTGCCTGAATGATGTAATTGGCCGTAGTAGGCATTCCCATGCCAAGCAGTATGGAAGCAAACATGGTGAACAGCATGGTGAGGTATATATTGCCTTTCGACAGCTTGACAATCCCGTGGGCAAGTTTCAGCCCCAGCCCTGTAAGGGTCACTACCCCCACTATTATACCTGCGGACGCACAGGCCATAACAACCGGCAGGGCCGAACGGGCACCGTCTTCCAGCCCCTCAAGTATTCCTTTGAACCCTATTCTTGTATCCTTCCTGATAAAGCTGACGGCAATGGTAAGGACAATACCGTAAAATGCCGCCTTCATAGGCGATTGCCCGGAGGCAAGGAAATAAATTATACCAAATATGGGAAGAGACAGGAACCATTTCTCCTTCAGAAGCATTTTAACACTGGGCAGTTGACTCTTCGGAAGTCCTTTCAATCCCGTCCGCTGAGCCTCCAGGTGAACCATAACAAATATACCGGTAAAATAGAGCAAGGCAGGCACTGCAGCCGACATTGCAATATAGATGTAAGGCAGATTGGTGAACTCAGTCATTATGAATGCCGCAGCCCCCATTATAGGCGGCATGAGCTGTCCCCCCGTGGAAGCCGCAGCTTCAACCGCTCCCGCAAACTCTGCCCGGTAACCTATGCTCTTCATAAGGGGTATGGTCACGGAACCGGTACCAACCGTGTTCGCCACCGAACTGCCGGATACCGTCCCCTGGGTTGCGCTGGCCACTACAGCTGCCTTGGCAGGACCGCCTGTTGAGTGTCCCGCTATCCCCAGTGCAAGGTCGGTCAACCAGTCTCCGATACCTGTCTTCTTCAGGAAAGCGGCAAACACCAGGAACAGGAATATGAAAGTGGATGAAACCATTATGGGAATACCCAGTATTGATTCGGTCTGCAGCCATCCATAGGTGGCTATCCTGTATATGTCGTATCCCCTGTGGGACAGAAATCCCGGAAAAACAGGTCCGAAATATGCGTACAACAGAAAAAATGAAGCCAGGGATACCAGTACCGGACCGGCTATCCTCCTGGTTGCTTCCAGAACCAGTAATACTGCAATTACAGATATAACAGTATCGGTCTTGTTGAACATCCCTACCCTGTGTATAATGCCTTCATACTGTACGATGTGATAAAAGGCAACTATAAAAGACAGCGCCACCAGTATATAGTCATACCAGGGTATACCTTTATGGGCATTCTTCCTCCTGAAGGGATACAGCAGGAATATCAGTATCAGGGCAAATCCCACATGGGGAGCCCTCTGCAGTGTGGGAGGAAAAACCCCAAAGGCCGCCGTATATAATTGTAACAATGCCCATACAATAGCAATAACTGAAATAACAGTTTTCATGGGCCCGTCGAAACGACGATAGGAAAATTCCCTATCGTACTTGGCCATTATATCTTCACTCTGCTGACTCTCTTTACTCAAATTCTTTATACTGTATTTCTCAGCCAAATCTTCCCCACCTCTTTCATGAATTCAAATAATGTTACATCCTGAACCTGAATTATTACGTATCCGCCTGGTTCATCCAATTCGTTAAGCAATATCTCTTTTCCCCTGAAGATTATAATATGCCTGGCGATAACCTGGCCTATCCTTACCGGTAATTGGTCAAAGGTCAAATCATAGTTGTACACTCTGAAATACCCGTCCTTCACTTCCCATTTGGTGCCAGACTCAGGTCCATTGGGAAGATTGGGTCCGTGCTCGTTAAAAATCATTTCCACAACGTCAAAACCGTTATTCCGGTTAATGCTGAACCTTTCTGTGACATACTGCTTTGTAACAGAGTGTTTCCACTTCAAAACCACTTCAGTCTCACCGTGTACCGCCCTCTGGTATAAAACCGGATAAACCCTTTCCTGGCTGTCTCCATCATATATGCGCAGGACCTTGACCCTGACGCCAAAAACTGTGATGATAGCTACAGCAATTAGTACTACAGCTAATAATTGTCTTCTTCTCATAATTCAAAAGCCGGGGGGTATTTACCACCCCGGCTTTTTACCCCCTTTAAGGTGTGACTACATCAGGCCTTTTTCTTTATAGTACTTGATTGCACCGGGATGGAAGTCAGTGGTAACGCCATCCAGGGCAGTGTCAAGAGAAATGTATTCTCCTCTTGCATGACCTTTAGCTATATCAGCATTCTTCTCGTAGAACACCTTGGTCATTTCATATACCAGGTCCTCATCCAGGTCTTCCCTTACGTACAGTACAGCCTGGAATGATACGGTCTTAACATCTTTGTCTATACCATTGTAAGTACCTGCAGGGATAACGTATCTGGATACCAGGGGATAAATGTCTTTAATCTTGGCCAGTAATGCGTCATCAATCTCGATAAGATTGATATCCCTGGAAGTATTCAGGTCAACGATTGCGGCACCGGGAACTGCTATAACGTTCCATGCTGCATCAATCTGTCCGTCCTTCATCTTCATGACAGCATCGCCGAAGGTGGCATATTCAGCTTTAACATCATCAACCGTCATACCTGCAGCCTGGAGAATAACCTTGGTGGCTGCCTGGGTACCGCTGCCTGTAGGTCCAAGGGCAACTTTCTTGCCGGCCATATCCTGGGGAGTAAATATTCCGGCTTCTGCAAGGGCAACCCCCTGAACAACCTCAGGATATACAACCCCGATAGCCTTGAAGTTTTGCACCGGCTCGGCGAATTCTCCTTCGCCCTTCCACGCCTGGTCGGCAATATTATTCATCGCCATAACTATATCCGCCTGACCGGTAGCCAGAAGCTTGATATTTTCAATCGAAGCACCGGAAGGCTGTACGGTAATATTCACGCTGGGAATATTCTCGTTCAATACATTTGCTATAGCTCCGCCAAGGGGATAATATGTCCCGCTGGTTCCGCCTGTTGCGAACAACAACTCAGTCTTTTTCTCTCCGCTCTGCTCTGCAGGCTTGCTGCATCCAGCCAGTGCAAGGGACAGCACCACAAATGCGACTAAAGCAATAACAGTAATCCTCTTTTTCATTCTTTGACCTCCTCGTATTATTTGGTAATGCTTTTTCACACATCTTTAATAGTTTGTGCTAATCCGGCAATTACCACCTCCAATTTTAGCCTGTTAGCATGTATGCAGGCCATTAGGTTCAATATTTCTACAATTCAACCGGGATTCCTTCTGTATGTTTGTGTTGTTTCCTGCTTTATTCTGTAGTTTTTAATTCAGAAAATTCTGCTATATGCATAAAGGCATCGCTTATCCTCTACTATTGCCCGGTTCTTTCCTGCCGGACACCCATGAAAGGGCTCCCCCGGTGTTAGCCATATATGTCTCCCGCTACTTCTTTTGCAGACCCAATATTTCCCGGGCTTCGTCAGGGTTCGCAACCTCTCTCCCCAGCTCCCCGGCAATCCTCACTACCCTTTCCACCAGCATAACATTGCTGGCCAGCACACCCTTCTCATAAAGCAGGGTATCTTCCAGTCCGGTTCTGACATGACCTCCCAGAAGCATGGACATTGTAATCATGGGCACCTGGGCTGGGCCGATGCCGCACACTGTAAAAGTAGAGCCGGGAGGAATGGACTCCACCATATGCAGGAGATTTTTGGGAGTTCCCCTGGCAGAACCCAGAACGTTCATAACCAGGTCAAAATGAAGGGGTGCTTTCAGAACACCTTTTTTCAGCAGATATCTGGCATTATCTATCATGCCTAAATCAAAGGCTTCAATCTCCGGCTTGATATTGTTGTCATACATCTTGTTCGCCAGGGCTTCTATCAGTTCAAAGGAATTGGCATTAACCATCGTTGCGAAGTTCGAAGACCCTGTAGACAGGCTGGCCATCTCTGCATTAAGGTCCAGCATCTGTCCTCTCCATTGGATGGGGTCGGCATCTTTCCCGCCTCCCCGGGCACCGGTGGAAAGCTGGGTTATTATATCGCATCCCCTGGCCTCCAGTTTGTCCAGGACTTCCTTGTACAGATGCCTGTCACAGGTGGGCCTGCCTTCTTTGTCCCTGACATGTATGTGCGCTATGGAAGCTCCAAGTTCCCGGCACCTGACAATATCCTCCACAATCTCATCCGGAGTTACCGGTGTATTGGGGTTGGTTTCCTTGGTTGGCACATTCCCTGTCGGTGCAATGGTTATTATCAGTTTACTCATATTCTTCCGCCTCCTATCCGATTAATTGTTCAGATGTCCTGGCAATGGCCTTCTCCAGTTTTTCACAGATAAGGTCAGCCTCATCGGTAGTAATGGTAATGGGGGGTGCCAGCAGTATATGGTCTCCCCTTATACCGTCCACCGAACCGCCTCCCGGATAGGGTACAAGGCCCTCATCCAGACAGTTTACAGTAACCAGACCTTTAACGTTTTTGGAAGGTTCAAAGGGTTCCCTGGTTTCCCTGTCCTTAACAAACTCTATTCCGAACATCAGACCCCTGCCCCTTACATCGCCTACAACAGGATAGTCATACAGCTTCTGGAACCTGTTCAACAGGTATTCCCCCATCACGGCAGCATTCTTCACCAGGTTATCCCTCTTGAGGATATCCAGCACTTTGCTTCCTATTGCACAGGACAGGGGATTGGCGCCGTAAGTATGACCGTGGACGAATTGTCCCGATCCTTCTACCATTATGGTATCAAAAACGCGTTTGTTTGCCACCGCAGCCCCCAGAGGCGTGTAGCCGCAGCTCATCCCCTTGGCACATGCTATGAGGTCCGGAACCACTCCATAGTGGTCAATGCCGAAATTCCTTCCTGTCCTTCCGAATCCCATCATCACTTCATCCGATATGAACAGTATATCGTACCTGTCACAAATATCCCTGATAACCTTAAAATACTCCTTGGGGGGACATGCTGCCGGTGCGGCCGAACCAACCACAGGTTCCGCAATAAAAGCCGCCACATTTTCCTCTCCCCATCGCAAAATCTCCCTCTCCAGTTCATATGCGCAGGCTACGCCGCATTCGGGATACCGGCTGTTATAAGGACATCTGTAGCAATAAGCCTGGTTGATCTTGGGGAAATCGCACAGATAGGGGTCATAAATCTTTCTTCTCCCGATTGTCCCGGACATGGACAGGGCGCCGATGGTAGCGCCGTGATAGGAGGGCCAGCGGGATATGACCTTCCACTTGGACGTATTGCCGTCCCTTTCCTTGAAATACTGCCTGGTCAGCTTGACGCAGGTTTCAGTGGCTTCACTGCCGCCGGAGACAAAGTACACATGGTCAAGGTCTCCCGGTGTCATTTCAGCCACTTTACGGGCACATTCCTCCACAGGCTCCGACGTAAACCTTGACAGGTGAGTGAAGGCAACCTTTCTGATCTGCTCCGCGGCCACCAGGGCAACCTCTTCGTTACCGTGGCCGATGTTTGCCACTGCGGAGCCGCAGCACCCGTCGATGTATTCTTTTCCTTTGTCGTCGTACAGATAAATGCCCTGTCCCCTTTCAATCCTCGGATAATGCCAGTTCTGGTTTCTATAAAAAACATTGTTTTTTGGTGCTTTGTTCAGACTCATTCATATACCTCCCATCAATACGGTTCATTTTATAATAATTATAAATGTGTGCAAGGGTTATGCCAATGCACCGGTACATCAGACTACTCAAAAATACAAAAAAAAACAGGATTATTTGAAGAATAATCCCGCTAGGGCGCTGTTCGGCATACAGCATATGCAATGCCGCATATGCTGTATGCTATATTGCATCATGCATATAGTCTATATTGTACTTTTTGGCCTTTCTTACCACAGTGGATTGGTCCACCCCCAGGACTCTGGCGGCTTTACGGGTGGAGCCGCAGCGTTTCAGGGCTTCCTCGACAGCCATCTTCTCCGTCTTCTCCACCTGCTCTTTTAGGGTCAGTTCCCTGGCGTCTTCCAGTTGAATATCCTCATTTCTGTCTATAAAATAGTCATTAACATCTTTGAGGGTTATATCCTCTTCATCGGTTATTACAATCATTCTCTCCACAAAATTCTGGAGCTCCCTCACATTACCCGGCCAGGAATATCGGGTCAGCTTTTCAATGATTTCATTGGACAGCTTCTTGTTGGTATTATATTTCTTATTGTAGCCGTGCATGAAATAGACAATCAACGATAATATATCCTCTTTCCTTTCCCTGAGGGGCGGAATAATAATGGGGACAACATTCAGACGATAATACAGGTCTTCCCTGAACTGGCCTCTCTTGACCATCTCTACAAGATTTCTGTTAGTAGCGGCTATAACCCTGGTATCTATTTTTCTGGGTTTGGTTCCCCCGACCGGTATAATCTCCTTGTCCTGCAATACCCTGAGCAGCTTGGCCTGCAAGTGCACCGGCATCTCTCCAATCTCATCCAGAAGGATGGTGCCTCCGCTGGCCAGTTCAAACATGCCCGTTTTACCTTCTTTACTGGCCCCGGTAAAAGAACCTTTTTCGTAACCGAACAACTCGGATTCCAGCAGGTTTTCGGGTATGGATGCGCAGTTAACCTTGATAAAGGGTCCCTGATTGTTTGCGCTGGCTTTATGAATTATCTTGGCAATAATTTCTTTGCCCACCCCCGATTCACCCAGAATAAGCACGGTAGAATCCACCTTGGCAACCCTCATGGCCAGGTCAAGAACATGCAGCATCTTGTCGCTCCTGGCCACAAAATCCTCCATTGCCCCGATCCTGGACTTATGCTTTCCTTCCCCCACCGAAAATTCCTTTGTCTCTTCAATCTTACTCTCCATACGCATGAGTTCCGTTATATCCCATACCGTATTGACTATTCTCACCAGCTGTCCGTCCTGGTCAAAGATGGGCTTGCCTTTAGCCATCAGTTTTTTACCTGTTTTGCAGGTATATATAACCGTTGCAGGCGATCTGGTCTGTATTACGACCATACTGGCCGACTCTGTGAAATATCCTTCATTCACCAGGTCATTGAGCTTTTTCCCCACCAGTTCGCTGGCAGGAATACCGGACATGGTCTCATAGATAGAATTGACCATCAGGGTTTTCCCTTCACCGTCAGCCAGATAGATCCCCGCATATATGCTGTCAATTATTGTTTTCAATTCCTTATTCTCTTTCTGCAGTTCGGTAATCCTTTCTATAAGTTCCCGTTTGTCAAGGGCCTCAAGCTCTCTTACGCTTTCCACAGAATATCCCCTCACCCCGCAAAAATATTTATTCTATTATACCATATTTCTGCGGACATAACCTCTAAGCAAAAAAGGGCTTATACTCCGCATCTGTTCTTATAAACAGGATGCTTGCCCTCAGATGGGATTCCATCTGAAGCTTAGAAAACGTTATCCGGAGGGGTAAGGCCGATTACCTTTAGTTGGGGACATTCCGATGGGGACATTCCTGTCCACAGAGGAATACCGGGACTTCAGCAGGTGTATCCCTTGACCTCTGACAGGACGGGAGTATTAGCGGCGGTAGCCATCGGATAAACAATCCCGCTCATTTTTATTATTAAATGCTGTCCTTCCGCTCCATCTCCCTGCCCGGCATTTTAAAAAGCCAGGTGGTCTACCGGAGCCTGCCGATAAACTCCTCCATCCTGTTTAAACCTTTCTCAAGCTGTTCCATAGAAGTGGCATAGGATATCCTTATATACCTGTTGTCCCCGAAGGCTTCCCCCGGAATAACAGCCACCTCCGCTTCATCGAGAAGCAGCCGGGCAAATGTCATGGCCGAATCTATGACCTGCCCCCCCAAAGCTTTGTTCAATAACTTCTCCAGACTTATGTACAGATAGAAGGCACCGGTGGGTTTGACATACTCAATACCTTCAATGGTGTCCAGTCTTTTCATGACATATCTCCGTCTGCTGTCATACTCTTTTACCATCCGGGATACTACTGACTGGTCCCCCTTAACAGCAGCAAGGCCTGCATACTGGGTGATGGAGCTGGGATGGGAAATAGCGTGTCCCTGTATGGCCCCCATAGCCTTTATTATTTCCTTCTCTGCAGCGGCATAGCCAAGTCTCCATCCGGTCATGGCATAGGCTTTTGACATGCCGTTTATCACAATGGTACGGGACTTGATCTGCGGATTTAAAGACGCTATGCTTACATGCCGCGCATCATCATATACCAGTTCCTCATATATTTCATCCGATATAACAAATATGTCCTTCTCTACCGCCACCTCAGCAATCTCTTGCAGTTCTTCCTCCGAGTATACCGTACCTACCGGATTAAGAGGAGAATTAAGCATAAGGGCCTTTGTCCTTCCGGTAATGGCCTCTTTCAGCTGCCCGGCAGTAATTCTGAAACCGTTGTCTTTTTCGGTTTTTACGATAACAGGCTCTGCCCCGGCTATTCTAACCATCTCCGGATAACTTACCCAATAAGGGGATGGGACAATAATCTCATCTCCGGGATTGCATATAGCCTGCAGGGCAGTGGAAAGAGAATGCTTTGCGCCGCTTGACAGTATTATCTGGTCATATTCATAATCCAGCCGGTTTTTTTCCTTGAGCTTCTTACATATCTCTTCCCTTAGACTGTCAATGCCGAAAGCCGACGTGTACCGCGTCTTACCCTCTTTAATAGCCTGAATGCCTGCCTCTGCTATATGCCGGGGAGTATCGAAATCCGGTTCTCCCGCACCAAATCCAACTACATCAATTCCCTGTTCCACCATCTTTTTCGCTTTCGCCGTTATGGCGATGGTCATAGACGGGGTTATTTGCTCTACCAGTTTTGATAAACCAGGCATTTTAATCCCTCCACAATAAAGTAAATAGTAACTGTGTTTACTATTTTATATTATTTTATTCCCTTTTGCCATAGTGCTGGTTGATGTTATCATAAACTATCGCTAAAAATACACACTGTCCCCTGGTTATATGTTTTACCCAAAAGAAAAAAGAGCCATCGCTGGCCTCAATATTCCTGGTTTACCGTTTTCTCAAAGAGTTCGCATCCCTCCGAGCAACAGGTGCAGTACCCTGCCGCATTGTGAATGCATGTCTTCACATTACATTTCTTATATGTGTATTTGTTTCCCGCTTTAGCCCTCTTCATTTTGTGACCCCCTGTATGGTATATGTGTGTTATTGTATACAATTATACATCTAAACAAATAATTTTGCAAGTCTGATTTTGAATTATTCAAAAACTATTTTCCAGAAAGACAAAAAAACCGGCAGGCCGCCGGATAATGCAGCGGCCTGCCGTATGGAACAGTGTATTAAGCTTCTGCTTTCTGCTCCTGGAACTTCTTGAACATCTTCCATGCATCTGCTGCCACAACCAGAGAAAGGATTATCAGTATTACAGCAGTAATTCCCAGGATCATGTTGCCTTTAACGATGAGGAAGTCATATCCCTGATATACAAGGGCTGCAACTGTGGTTACCAGCATGAATATCCCCGGATATAGGGTATACTTGCTCGGTTTGCCCTTTGACAGGAAGTAGGCTGTTGCCACCAGCAGTGCAAGGGCAGCCACAAGCTGGTTGGATGCGCCGAACATGGGCCATATTACCGACCATTTACCGCTGGAACCAAGCAAATACGCCAGTACAACACTGGTAAGGCTGGCAACCCACCTGTTCTTGAACACAGGCATCTTTTCTCCGAACAATTCGGTTGTTATAAATCTGTTAAGCCTTACCGAAGTGTCCAGGGTGGTCATAACGAAGGTCTTAAGCATGGTTATCCCGAAGAGGATACCGAAGGTAGGTCCGACAATCTTGGCAACAAAGTGCCCGTATCCTCCCCCGAACATCTTGATAGGACCGCCGGCCGAGAATGCTTCAAGGGCCCACATGTCATTGGCGCCCTGGGCTGTCCAGTGAAGACCGGCACCTACTGTCAGAAGGGCCAGGGTGGCAAGGGCACCTTCCACCAGCATCGCACCGAAACCTACCAGTTTACCGTCTTTTTCATTGGCCATCTGTTTTGCGGTAGTACCGCTGGCAACCAGCGAGTGGAAACCGGAAATGGCTCCACAGGCTATAAGGATAAACAACATTGGCCACATGGGCCCCTGGCTCGGGCTCATGAATCCGATGTTGGTAGGTGCATTTATCGGCAGTCCGGAAGTGAACAACCCGATAAATCCCAGGGTAAGACCTATCATCAGTATCCAGTTGGCCAGGTAGTCCCTGGGCTGCAACAGCAGCCAGACAGGCAGGATTGATGCTATAAATCCGTACGCCATCAGCAGTATAAACCATACCGAAAATACTGTTTTCGGGTCTTCAAAGGGCAGCGACAGCGGCAGCTTCATTCCTATGAAGATTGATGCGAACAGTAACGCCAGCCCTATAACTGTACCGGTTGTGAGGTTAACGCCTTTCTTGTAAACCAGCCACCCGAAGAACATTGCTATGGGTATGATCATAAAAGTGGGGAATACGATTTCTGGCGTAGTGGAAAGAGTATTGGAAGCAACAACGCCGAATACAGCTATTACCAGAATAAGTGCCAGCCATACGAACACCATGAACAGTGTTCTGGCCTTGGGTGAAACTACCTCTTTGGTTACGTCCGGAATTGAACGTCCCTGATATCTTACCGAAATCATCAGTGAAACATAGTCGTGTACCGCACCGCAAAGGACAACGCCAAGGAGTATCCACAGGACGGATGGTCCCCATCCGAAGGCAAGTACTGCGGATACAGGTCCCAGTATGGGTCCGGCCCCTGCAATGGATGCAAAGTGGTGGCCGAAAAGCACCATGGGTTTTGCAGGATAGTAGTCAACGCCGTCATTCATAGTTACGGCCGGAGTGGGGTTGTCTGGATTGGGCTCTACCAGTTTTTTCTCAATAATAGAGCCGTACCATCTGTAGGCTATGAACAACCACACTATTGCTATTAATGCCAATACTGCAGAGTTCAAAAAAATTCCCCCTTCACATTAATATATTATTACATTTATAATTATACGCCTGCGGGACAAGTTATTTAACCCTTATGGCCCGAAATGCACAATATCCGGCCTGAAATGCCGGATATTGTCTCCAAGATGCACTCATTCATAATCCCAGTATTTGCTTGAAATCCTTTATATTCGACCTGCTTACAGGAACCTTTTCTTTTTCGTATCCTTCCATCGCCAGCTGGTATGTGTTATTGAACCAGGGAATTATCTCCTTTATATGATTAATATTTACTATATAGCCTCTATGGGTTCTGAAAAACACATAGGGGTCCAGCCGTTGCTCCAGGTCTCCGAGGGTATGTGTGGTAGGGAATTCACCCCTTTTGGTAATAATGAGATTTTCCTTATCCAGGGTCTTGACACAGATTATTTCTTCATTATCTATAAGCATTACCCTGTTATTTAACTTAACCGGTATCTTGCTGGGCTTACCATAAAAAGCCTGGCTGTTGCCTAAAAACTCCCTGACCCTTCGATTACACGCACTACCCTCCCTCTTAATGGCAACAATACGTTCCAGGGTCTTTTGAAGCCTTCCCTGGCTGAAGGGCTTCAGTATATAGTCAACCGCATTCATCTCAAAGGCCTTGACGGCATACTGGTCATAGGCGGTAGCGAATACGATATGGAGGTCAGGATTGATGCTCAGCAGTCCCTCAGCAAGAATAAAACCGTTCATATCATCAATCTGAATGTCCAGAAAAGCAATGTCCAGCTGCTCTTCCGAGGCCTTTTTCAATGCCCTGCGCGAGGTATCCGCCTCACCGCAAAGCTTAATAAAGTCATATTTGCTTAAAAGATATTTCAGCTCTTCCCGGGCGGGTTTTTCATCATCCACAATTAACACTTTCATCTTCATAGGCTATCCCCCTCTTCCCGTAATAATGAGGAATTACCATTGAAACAGAGGTGCCCTTCCCTGGCTGGCTTTCTATCCGCAGGCCCGATTCACTGCCGTACATATTTTTAAGTCTTTTATCAATATTCCTGAGGCCGATCTTCCTGTTGTCGTCTTCATCAATGAACTGCTCGCCGGGGCTGAAACCAACGCCGTTATCTTTCACGTATATATAGGTCCCCTCCAGACATTTCCTGGCACCGATAGTAACGGTTCCACCTTCTTCCCTGGGAAGAAGGCCGTGTTTTACGGCATTTTCCACCAGGGGCTGGAGTAAAAGGGGCGGAATATGACAGTCTATATCCTTCTCCACATCAAAATTTACATTCAGCCTGTCACCAAATCTCGCCTTTTCAATGTTCAGGTAAGATTTGATATTTTCTATCTCCATGAAAAGGTCTATATCCTCTCCATAATTTCTCAGGTTGTTCCTGAGCAGGTCTCCGAGGTCAATCAGCAGCTTACGCGCTATTTCGGGAGATACCCTGCAGTAGGATACTATAGTGTTAAGGGCGTTAAACAGGAAATGGGGATTTATCTGGGCCTGCAGTGCTTTCAATTCCGCCTTCGAGAGCAGCCTGGCCTGTTCTTCTATTTTGCTCAGCTCCAGCTGGCTTGAGAAAAGCTGGGCCAGTCCCATGGCCAGTTCAACATCAAGGGATCCGATACTGTCTTTCCCGTTTTTTATGAGGATCAGGCACCCTATAATGGTATTTCTTTCTTTCAGGGGCACCACTATGGATGTTTCATACCTCCCATAAGGATTCTGCCTGGTAATAATGGCCCGTTCCCCGGTCCCCATAACCCTTAGAATGTCTTCATCATCAATGGGTCTGTCCGACTGCAGGTCGATATTTGGGTTCCCCGCAAAAGAGAGGATTTTTTTTGTATCGGTTATGGCAACACCGTCTATATTGACCATTTCACAGATTATCCTTGCCGTCCGCATGGCTGATATGCTGTTAAGCCCTTTTCGCAAATATGGCAGGGTTTTGTTGGCTATATTAAGGGCCAGCTGTGCATTCATGGCAGCGAACTTTTCCTGTTCACTGTAAATATTGTTGATTATCAGGATTGATATAGCCATACCGACAGAATTAATGGTCAGCATGGGGAAGAAAATAATCTTTACCAGTTCGACCGCTTTATCATAAGGCGTGGCAATCATCAGGATAAGGAACATCTCCAGGGCTTCCGCCATAATTACAGCGGCTAGCGAATCCCATATATCTATCATTTTATTCCTCGACTTGGAATGAATGGCCCCTCCTATTGCCCCCTGTATTACGGTGGAAAGCCCGCAGGAAAAAGCAGTAAGACCCCCGATGTCTATTGCCCACCGGTGAAACCCCGCTATCAGTCCGGCTCCCAGACCCACCGCCGGTCCTCCCAGTATACCTGCGATCATTACCGCAATAATCCTGGAATTGGCAATGGATCCCATTATGGGGGTGCCATAATAGGTTCCCATAATACCCAGACCGCCGAATATAAGAATAAGGAACAGCTTTTCATGATTCGATATATGCCTTTTCAGCAGCAGTTTTTTAAATGTGCCCACACGGGAAAGGAAGAATACAATTATTATTAATATCCCCAATTTGTTCGCCAGGTTATTTATAACCTCTATGATCACCACAGTCACCCTCTTAAATCAATATCCATATATATTGTATCCTTATTTGTTCTATAAGTAAATGCCCGGCGGCTCTTTTTGCCCTTCAGCGCAAAAGACCGCCTGTAGCTGGCGGTCTCTGGATCAAATTCTTAATCCTGCCGGGATGTTTATACCCGTCAGAATTTTAGAACAATCCTGTTATCTTGCCATTTTCATCAATGTCAATACTCTCTGCCGACGGGACTTTCGGGAGACCCGGCATGGTCATGATATCTCCGGTATAGGCCACCAGGAAGCCTGCGCCCGCTGACAGTCCCACCTCCGAAACCGATATTTTGAAGCCTCTCGGCCTTCCCAGCAGCCGGGGATTGTCAGAAAGCGAATACTGGGTCTTTGCGGTACACACCGGAAGCTTGTCCGCTCCCATATCTTCATATTTCCTTATGCTTTTCAGGGCATTGCTGCTGAATTCCACACCATCGGCGCCGTATATTTCCCTGGCTATTATCTCGATTTTTTCTTTAACGGGCAGTTTTACGTCATACAGTACCTTAAACGAAGATTTGCCTTTCCCTATGGCATTGAGCACTTTTTCCGCCAGCTCTATTCCGCCTTCTCCGCCCTTTGCCCATACTTCGGACAGGGCGAAATCAACCCCCAGGGCTTTGCATGAGTTTTCCAGGGCTTTTAACTCCCCATCGGTATCAGTGGGGAATCTGTTTATGGCTACAACCGGTTCCAGTCCAAATTTCCTTATATTTTCAATGTGTTTATGCAGGTTTTCGGCCCCTGTCTCCAGGGCCTGTATGTTTTCTTTTTCCAGTTCTTTCCTATCAACCCCGCCATGGAGTTTGAGGGCCCTGACGGTAGCTACAAGGACCACAAGGTCGGGTGTCAGGTTCCCATACCGGCATTTAATGTCCAGGAACTTTTCCGCGCCAAGGTCCGCACCGAAACCTGCCTCTGTGATAACGTAATCAACCAGTTTCAAAGCAGTTTTTGTGGCTGAAATACTGTTACATCCGTGGGCAATATTGGCAAAAGGCCCCCCGTGTACAAATGCAGGGGTGTTCTCCAGGGTCTGCACGAGATTGGGTTTCAGGGCATCTTTAAGCAAAACGGTCATGGCACCGGTTGCCCCCAGGTCATCCGCAGTAACCGCCTGGTCATCATATGTATATGCCACAACCATTTTGCCCAGTCTCTTTTTCAGGTCCATCAGGCCATCGGCAAGGCACAGTATGGCCATCACTTCTGATGCCACCGAAATCATATAGCCATCCTGTCTGGGCACTCCCTGGGTTCTGCCTCCCAGGCCGATAACTATATTTCTCAATGCCCTGTCATTCATGTCAACAACCCGCTTCCACACTACCCTCCGGGGATCTATTCCCAGGCTGTTGCCCTGCTGCAGATGATTGTCCAGCATCGCTGAAAGCAAGTTGTGTGCCGTGGATACAGCATGGATATCTCCTGTAAAATGAAGATTTATATCTTCCATGGGTACTACCTGGGCATATCCTCCACCGGCAGCACCGCCTTTTATACCGAACACCGGTCCCAGGGAAGGTTCCCTCAGGGCTATCATGGATTTCTTGCCGAGGCGGCCAAGGGCCTGTCCCAATCCTACCGTTGTTGTGGTCTTCCCTTCTCCCGCCGCCGTAGGATTTATGGCTGAAACAAGTATTAGCTTTCCGTCCGGTTTGTCTTCCAGGGTTTTGTACAGGTCCAGGGAAATTTTCGCCTTGTACTTTCCGTACTGCTCAACATAAGCCCCGTCAATCCCCAGGGCTTCAGCCACTTCCATAATCGGCTTCATTCTAGCTTCCTGAGCTATTTGAACATCGCTTTTCACTATTTCACCCTCCTTGTATAATGCGTATAACTCCGAATATCTTATTCTATTATATATTAATAATTCGGTATATTCCAGAACTATTTAATAATCATCATCGATATCGTTCATATTTTCTTGTTCCACCCATTCTTCTACTGAATATACCCTGTAACTGGCCTTATCATCCCTGACAAGGACCCGGTCAATACCGGCGTTTATTATCATCCTCCTGCACAGCCTGCAGGGTATTGCATCCCCCACTATGCTCCCGTCATCCGCCTCAACCCCGCAGAGATAGAGGGTTCCTCCCAGCATGTCCTTTCGGGCTGCATGAATGATGGCATTCATCTCTGCATGAACAGAACGGCAGAGCTCATACCTGGTACCCCGCGGGACCTTTTTCTCTATCCGGATGCAGCGGTTTATGTCACAGCAGTTTTTTGCCCCCCTGGGCGCCCCGGTGTAACCGGTGCTTACAATCTGGTCATTGTTCACAATCACAGCTCCGAAATTCCGTCTGAGGCAGGTGCCTCTTCTGGAGCATTCTTCCGCAATATTCAGATAATAGTTGTGTTTGTCTATTCTCTGCATTATATCCTCCCTTCCTTCCCTTGAAATGCCTTTGGTTTTTATTGTATAAGAAAATCCTTCCTCACACAACAATATATAACCGAAAACATAATTAGAACCTGTCGTTGTCAACGACAGGTTCTAATTCAATGAACAGGGGGCTGCGAAGATGTTTCGTATTTGTCCAGCAGCTGCCTGAGCTTATGGGATTGCAGACCTGTTTGCTCGGCAAATTTCTGAAATGCCTCTTTTACTTCCTCATCATCTACGCTTTTCGAAAAATTCTCCAGGTCCCTGACCCTTTCCTGGGTATCCAAAACCATTTTGAGCAAAACATCCCTGGTATTCATCCGGACACCTCCTGACATTTAGCTACTTTAATATTCTTCCGTATTGCCCCGTCTAATATGTATTCCAATTTCCCTGTTTATCGGATGACATCCGTCTGAGTTGAGGCCTGCATAAAAAAAGTGCAAACCAGGTCAGACTGGTTTGCGGATAGAAGGGCTTGTATAAACTATTGACAAACTGTAAAAAAACAGAAGGCCTTTATTCGATTTATTATATACATTTATATTATCATTTATTGAATAATCAGTCAAATGAATTTACGAATTTGTTCCCGTCACATCTGTCAAATTCGCCACAATCCTTGCAGTAATGCCCCATATGATATACCCGTTATACAGATAAAAGCAAACCGGATAACCTCCTGTCTTCCAGTTATATCGGGAACCGTTGGGGATAAGTTCGAAGGGAAACTCTTTTTCAGGTACTATATTTACCCTTACATGATGGCAGAGGGGTTTGGTATCCAGAAAAAAGCTCAGGGGCACTGAAAAAACTCTTTCAACCTCTGCAGGATTCCCGCGGATTTTGTGATAGTCCACCCCTTGTATAAGGCCCACAAAAGGATAGATTATATAATTGAAAGGAGTAACTATATAATCAAGAGCTCCCATCAGATGTATGCTGCCGGAGGGTAGCAGCAGTTCTTCCAGGGTTTCCCTGACCGCTGTCTCTTCAGGTGTCTCCCCTTCTTCCATGCTGCCTCCCGGGAAACTGATCTCCCCCGGCTGCCTTTTTAACGTATCAGATCTCACTTCGAACAACAGGTGTACCTGATTGTCAATCTCAATCAGCGGCACCATCACTCCAAAGGTCCGGTAATTTCCCTCAGGCCTGGGTTCCCTGCTCTCAAGCATGCGTTTGATGTATTCAATATCCATATATCCCGCCTCCTTAAACACCTGTCTACATTATACCGCATTTTTTACCACGGATAAAAAATACAGGGCGCCTGCTGCGCCCTATATTTTTGCAAAAACCCTGTCAAGTATCTGCACTGCTTCATCTATTTCATTTTCCGTCACTATATACGGAGGAAGAATTCTCAAGATTTTTCCTCCTATGCAGTTCAGAATGAGCCCCTCTTTCATGCACTCCTCCAGCACTTTGTTGCCGTCCGCCTCCAGTTCCACCCCGACCATAAGGCCCAGGCCCCTTACTTCCTTCACAAAGGGATACCTGTCCTTCAGTTCCTCCAGTTTTCCCTTAAAATATTCTCCCATATTTATTATATTACCCAGGAGGTTATTGTCCAGAATATATTTCACAACCGCCACGGCAGCGGCACAGGCAGTCTGATTCCCTCCAAAGGTGGAAGCGTGGTCTCCGGGACCGAAACCGGCGGACAGTTCATCGGTTGCGACCATGGCCCCGATGGGAAAACCCCCGCCCAGGGATTTGGCCAGAGTGATGATGTCCGGTTTTATCCGATAATTCTGAAATGCAAACATCTTTCCTGTCCTGCCCATACCGCACTGCACTTCATCAAATATCAGGACAAGTCCCCGATCCCGGCATAGCTTCTCAATCCCTTCTACAAACTGTGGAGTAGCCGGGTTGATGCCTCCCTCTCCCTGCACCGCCTCCAGCATAATGGCGCAGGTATTCCCGGTGATTTTGGATTCCAGGTCTTCCAGGTTGTTAAATTCGGCATATTTGAATCCGGCAGGCAGCGGGTCGAAACCTTTCTGGTACTTTGTCTGTCCTGTGGCCGTTACAGTGGCAAGGGTCCTGCCATGAAAAGAATTACTGAAGGTTATAATCTCATGTTTGTGGTCTCCCCACTTCTTTTTTGCATATTTCCTTGCCAGCTTTATGGCTGATTCATTGGCTTCGGCCCCGCTGTTGCAGAAAAAGGCCTTGCCAAGACCGCTCTGCTCCACCAGCAGTCTGGCAATCTCCACCTGTTCTTTGATCCAGTAGAGATTGGACGTGTGCATAACCTTCTGCACCTGCCGGCATACCGCATTTACTATAGCCGGATGATTATATCCCAGGCAGTTTACCGCAAGACCGCTTAAAAAATCTAGATACTTCTTGCCGTCATCATCCCACAGGTAACTGCCTTCTCCTTTTACAAACGCCACCGGCAGCCGAAGGTATGTGTTCATTACATATTTATTTCCTGCATCGACTATTTCAGCATTGCCCATTGATTATTCCTCCCTCACATTTATCTTTCAATCATTGTCCCTATACCTTTATTGGTGAATATCTCCAGCAGCAGCGAGTGCATCACTGTCCCGTTAATTATATGGGCCTTTTCCACACCCTTTTTCAAGGCCTCCAGACAGCAGTTGATTTTGGGGATCATCCCCCCGTTGATTACATTTTCCCGGATTAGTTCTCCGGCTTCCTCCTCATTTATCCGGGATAGGAGCCGGTTTTTTCCGTCCCTGCTGTCCATGACCCCCTCCACATCGGTCAGGAGTACCAGTTTATCCGCATTAATGGACCAGGCCACCGCCCCGGCCACATAATCAGCATTAACATTGTAGCTTTCCCCGTCGGGACCTTCCCCCACAGGGGCTATCACAGGAATAAATCCCTTGTCCGTAAGGACATCTATTATCTCGGTATTTATTTCCTTTACCTCGCCTACCCAGCCGATATCCTGCCGGCTTTCTCCAGTCCCGGCATACATCTTGTCCACCTTTATAAAGCCCGCATCCTTTCCGCATATTCCCACAGCCCTGGCACCGTTTTTGTTCAACAGGGACACAATTTCCTTGTTGACCTTTCCTGCCAGGACCATCTGTGCGATTTCCATGGTCTGATCGTCCGTTATTCTCAGGCCGTTAACAAACCTGCTTTCAACCCCCATCTTTTCCAGCATACTGCTTATGGCGGGTCCTCCTCCGTGGACCAGCACCGGCTTGATGCCGACATATTTCATAAGTACAATGTCCTTCATTATAGCATCTTTCAGTTCATCATTTATCATGGCATTTCCGCCGTATTTAATGACCACTATCTTGCCGTAAAATTTTTTTATATAAGGCAGGGCTTCAATCAGAAGAGATGCCTTATCATACATATCCAGCACCATAATATCTGCCTCCTCCGATAATCAAGTCCTGTAACTGCCGTTTATCTTCACGTAATCATAAGAGAGGTCGCATCCCCATGCATGAGCTTCATATTCTCCGTCCTGAAGGTCCACCAGTATTTCTATATCCTTTTCCTCGAGGACCCTGGAAGCCAGTTCTTCATCAAAAACCAGCCCTTCACCCGATTCCACCAGCTTTATACCGCCATTTTTGCTGCTTATAAAAAGGTCCACCTTGGCCGGGTCAAACTGCGCTCCCGAATATCCCAGGGCACACAGTATTCTCCCCCAGTTGGCATCCTCTCCGAAGAAAGCCGCTTTTACCAGGTTGGAGGAAATAATGGCCCTTGCTCCCTTTCTCGCATCCTCCAAGGTCGCGCCGTTGACTACCTTTGCTGTCAGGAATTTGGTCGCCCCTTCACCGTCCCGCACTATCGCCCTGGCCATTGCCGCAGTCACCGTCTTGTAGGCTTCCAGCAGTTTATAATAATCTTCATTCTTTTGGGTTATCGGTTTATTCCCCGCCATCCCGCTGGCCAGTGTAATAACAGAATCGTTTGTACTGGTGTCTCCGTCAACAGAGATTAGGTTGAAAGAACTGTCCACTGCCTCTTTCAATATTTCCTGGAGCATGCCTTTTTCAATAGCTGCGTCAGTCAGGATATAGCACAGCATTGTTGCCATGTTGGGATGTATCATGCCGGAACCCTTTGCTATAGCCCCTACCTTTACTTCCCTGCCGCCGAGGCGCAATTTGAGGGCACCTTTTTTTTCGATCGTATCTGTTGTCATAATGGCCCGGGCCGCTTCATCTCCCCCGTCTTCCGCCAGGTCCAGGGCAGCACGGGCTATACCCTTCTCCACTTTCTCAACCGGCAGTTGAACGCCTATAACCCCGGTGGAACTTACCAGTACTTCTTCCGGTTTTATGCCCAGCAGTGATGCGGCAGTGGTCACCATTCTTCCGGCATTTTCCATGCCCTTCCGCCCTGTACACGCATTGGCGTTGCCGCTGTTTATAACCACCGCCCTGGTTACGGGATTTTTTATATTTTTAAGGTCCAGCAGCACCGGAGCAGCTTTTACCTTATTCACGGTGAACACCCCTGCCGCTACTGCCGGCACCACGGAAAATATGAGAGCAAGGTCCTTCCTGTTCTCTTTCTTGATACCGCAGGAAACTCCCGCAGTCTTGAAGCCTTTAATATGATTTATTCCTTCATCCGGGCAGAATACCCCTTTATCAGACATATACATTCTCCTCCCTAGGTTATATATATACCGGCGGTACATCCAGCCCCATTGTCTCAGGCAAACCGCATATAATGTTCATATTCTGAACGGCCTGGCCGGAAGCCCCCTTGACAAGATTATCAATAACACCGCACACTATTACCCTTCCCGTATGTTCATCCACAGCCACCCCTATATCACAGAAATTAGAATTCCGTACCTGCTTGGTCTCCGGCATTTGGCCCTTTTCCATGATTCTTATAAAATACTCTCCCCGGTAGAATTCTCTGTATATCTCGTACAGTTCTTCCCGGCTTATTTTTTTCTTCACAGCCGCATAAACAGTAACCAGTATACCTCTGTTCATGGGAATCAGGTGGGGCGTAAAGGTCACATTCACCTTTTTGCCCGCTATTTGCGTAAGCTGTTCTTCAATTTCGGGCATGTGCCTGTGAGAGGCAATGCTGTATGCCTTAATATTTTCATTGCATTCACAGAAATGACTTCCCAGTTTCAACGACCTCCCGGCCCCTGATACTCCCGATTTGGCATCAATGATTACCGAACTCTCATCAATAATATCTTCTTTCAGTAAAGGAGCGATGGTCAAAATGCTGCACGTGGGATAGCAGCCCGGATTGCCCGCTATCCGGGTTCCCCTGATACGCTCCCTGTTGATTTCAGGCAGGGCATAAACCGCCTCATCCAGCAATGGGGCGCAGGGATGCTCCACTTCATACCATTTTTCGTAGATATCCACATCGGCAAAGCGGAAATCCGCCCCAAGGTCAACCACTTTCTTCCCTCTCTGGTACGCTTCCATTACAAAGGGAGCCGAAAGGCCATGAGGAAGGGCCGTTATGATTACATCCGAACGGTCAAGGATGCTTCTATCTTCAAAATCTTCGCATAAAATATCTGTGAAATTCAATAAATTAGGATAAATATTCGCAAATTGCTCTCCTGCATAAGTACGGGTAAGGATGCCTTCTATCCTGACCTTCGGGTGACTGTAAAGAATTCTTACCAGTTCCTGCCCTGTATAACCCGTACCTCCAACAATACCCACTCTTATCACTGCAGAGCACCTCCATTTCTGTATAGCTATAATTATACAATTTAATGCATAATTATTCAATAGCATTATAAAAAATTCCCTTGTATATAAAAAAGGTATATATTGACAACATTCTTTAAGTGTGATAGAATTGGTTAAACGATTATATCGCTTAATTCCCTCCGGGGAAGCGGGGGAACCAATCTTTGGGGTGAATCCTATCCCTATAGCATCATCTTAATAATCGCTGCTCATGATTACATAATCCTGATCAAAAACTGTATAGGAAAGGCAACCAAAATCTTGTTTTAAACTGCTTTTCTTCGTATTGTTCTATTTGTGTCTCTATTTGTAAACTTTTCATTATTCAGCGATTTATTGCAGAAATTTGAACAGGATAGGTAGGGTTATACTCTTTCGGCCCGAACCCGTCAGCTAACCCCGTAAGCGTTGAAAGGAAGGATGAATATGGGGATCCTGTACGCTTTAGTTCTGTTTGAATGGCCGTAGCCTGTTCCTCTTAAATGAGAAAAAAATTTGAAGGGAGGAAGACTATGGAATATATGAACCTGGACCAATTGACAATACAGCGGGATAAACAGGCTTTTCTCAAAAACATACACGTGCGGAAGGCAAAACCGACGGATGTTAATGATATTTATAAGATAGCAGCCAGTGTTGGTCAAAAAGACAAACAATCCGAACAGGGATTTTTGATAGGGGATTACAAGGGGAACCCCTCAAGATACAAGGAACTGTTCCTGTCCCGTATATTTGAACTGGACTACTTTTACGTGGCCTTTGACCACAGGCCTATAGCTTTCCTGATGGCTTACAAAAAAGACCAGTGGCTCAAATATAACCCCAACTGGCTTGACGACATATACTGGAAGCCTGATTTCGACATGTCCAAGACTGAAAACTTTGTGCTTATCGACAAAACTGCCGTTACGGCAGGGATGACAGGCATGGGTATAGGCAGCAAGCTGTACAAAAGGCTTATCAGGGATATGTCCGATGAAAACATTAAAGATATATTTGCGGAAACTGTTATAGACCCGGTTCCCAATATGGCATCCCTGGCTTTCAGGAAAAAACAGAATTATAAGATGGCCGGCATGAGATATGAAGACTTCCAGGATGAAGTGGTAACAGATTTGATATATCACAAACAGATTTAAAAGCCCTCCAGCTGAAAAGCTGAAGGGCTTTTCACCATATCGGGAGGATATTCCCTTATCACGTTAATTCTTTCGCCAATCGGCGGACTTGTCCCGTCACATCCCCCCTGCCCATTACCGGACGTTTTTCCACATCGGTTACCAACATTTTATTCCAAATTTTTACATTAGAAACCCGGAAAAACGCCTCTGCCACCAGCAGGGCACCGGTAAAATCGGTCTCATCCTCCGGCTGGCCTCCTGTGCAGATGAAAAGACCCTTCCGGTCCTTTTTCCTGTCTATCATTGAATCCCCCAATACATATTTGCTGGCCCATACGGCCTGGCACCTGTCCACCAGGGCCTTGAACCCGGCAGTTACACCATTGAAGTACAGGGGGCAGGACACCACTATAATGTCAGACCTGTCCAGTTCCCCGTATACCTGTGACATGGGGTCCTCAACCACGCATCCCTTTTGCCTTTCGCATTCTCTACAGTGGATACAGGGAGCAATTCTGTCCCCTGACATCTCTATCCTGGTGACGGCCACATCCTTTTTCCTGAGTTCATTCTCTACAATATCAATGATGTAAGCATTATTCCCCTCCGGACGGGGACTGCCGTTTATAAGCAGCGCCCTTTTCACTGTGTATACCTCCTTCCGGAAAACAGTTCCTTCTCCATGTCCGCCAATGGCAGGGCATTGAATACGTCTTCCTTTTCCAGCCAGCCTTTCCGGGCCGTATTTACACCGTAAAAAACATCTTCCAGTCCCCGGGGACTGTGGGCGTCCGGGTTGATGCTTATCCTTACTCCCGATTCCTTAGCCCTTCTGCACCACTGCCAGTCCAGGTCCAGCCTGTGGGGATTGGCGTTCAGTTCTATGATTTTATTGTTTTGAGCAGCCGCCTTTATTACCTCTTCCAGGTCCACCGAATACCCCTCCCTGGCCAGCAACAACCTGCCGGTGGGATGCCCCAGCATGGTGGTACACGGATGGGCCAGGGCTTTAACCAGTCTTCCGGTCATGGAACCCCTGTCCATACCGAAATTGGAGTGAACAGAAGCTATTACGAAATCGAATAGGCCCAGTATTTCATCCGGATAGTCCAGGGACCCGTCTGCGAGTATATCCGATTCTATGCCTTTGAATATCATAAAGTCATCGTACAGCCTGTTCAAACGGTCTATTTCTTCCATCTGCCGCAATACAGCCTCTTGGTCCAGCCCTCCCGCATAATAGGCGGAACGGCTGTGGTCGCTGATACCTATGTATTTCATTCCCATCTTTCTGGCTTTCTCCACCATTTCTGCAATATCCGCACTGCCGTCGCTGTACAGGGTATGGACATGAAAAATGCCCTGTATATCACCGGGTTCAACAAGACGGGGAAGGGAATTGTTCTCTGCAGCCTCTATTTCCCCGGTATTTTCCCTTATTTCGGGAGGAATATACTGAAGACCCAGATTGCTGAAAAACTCTTCCTCATGCCGGCATTTGCCAAAACTCTCTTCTGCTTCTGTAAACACCCCGTATTCGTTGATTTTAAGCCCTCTCTTCTTCCCCCTGTGCCTCATGGCAGTATTGTGTTCCTTACTCCCCGTAAAATGGTGAAGGGCATAAGGATACTGTTCCGGGGTGACAACCCTCAAATCCACCTTGATACCGCTGTCCAGCAGCGCCCCCAGTTTTGCACCCCCTCTCTCCACCACCCTTTCAATCTCCGGCAGGGCAGCAAACCTGTCCATTATAATCTCTGCATTGTCTCCCGCCACAAGGATATCTATATCCTTTACCACTGCCATTTTTCTCCGGAGACTGCCGGCAGTACTAATCCGCTTTACTTCGGGGTAAAGGGCCATGGCCTCCACCAGCTTTGACGCCTTCTCCAGGGCTTCCGGGTACAGGTATCTCCCCCTGTTCTTATTTAAATACTGAATCCCTTCCAGTACCTTCTGCTGAGTCCTTGCCCCGAACCCCGGAAGGGCTGTGAGGCGGTTTTCTATACAGGAGTACTCCAGTTCACCAAGGGTTGTGATGCCCAAACGGTCATACAGGACCCTTACCTTCTTTGGCCCCAGTCCGGGTATCCTGAGCATTTCAAACAATCCCGGGGGAATTTCCCCCTTGAGGTCTTCATAGTACTTCAGATGTCCTGTAGTTACCAGTTCGGTAATTTTTTGATTCAGGGCCTTGCCTATCCCCTTTATTTCCTTGAGCCGGTCTTTCTCTACCAGTTTTTTTATGTCTTCCTGCAGCAGTTCTATGGTCCTGGAACCATTATAATATGCCCTTGATTTAAAAGGGCTTTCCCCCATCAGTTCCAGCATTACACCTATTTCATTCAGAATACGGCTTACTTCCTTCCTGTCCACAGTCATCATCCCCCTTAATGGCTTATAATTGCAGACTTCAGTTAAATGCTGACCCTTCAGGAGTATTATTCCCCGATAGTGCCTATACTCAGGCTCTTTGGTAAGAAAAGGCCCCTTTAAGCGGAGGCCTTCCTCAATGCCAGTATTTCACTGATGGTTTCCTCAATGTCTATATTATCAACCACCATATCAGCCTGTTCCTTAAGCCCGGAATCTATAAACCTCTCCCTGTCTGTCTTCAGTCTCTCCCTTACCTCCCCGGGGCTGTCCCCCCTTTCCAGCATTCTCTTATTTCTTACTTCTTCAGGGGTGTCAAGATATATTATTTTTACTTCTTCCGGATACATGTTTTTAAGACGCAAGGCTCCCCGGGCCTCCAGCACCGCCACCCCTTCCATATCCCTATTTTTTACAAGGCCGTAATAGTTTCCCGAGTACTCCACCCACTCCAGCAGGTCTTCCTGCCTTATCATCCTCTCAAACTCCTGCTTGTCGACAAAAATATAGTCCACTCCGTCCACCTCCCCCGGTCTGCTCTTACGGCTTGTGGCACTCATAAGCCGGGGAATGTTATATTTTTCGGTCAATATCTTCTTTATGGTTGTCTTTCCACTGCCCGAGGGCCCCGTAATCACCAGTATCATAATATCACCAGCCAGCCAAAAATTTTGTTAGGAATATTATAGCAAAATAACAGGGTATTGGAAAGCAATAAAAGAGCCTTCCCTTTGTTTCTCTGCTCCTCAAAAAAAAAGGCCCACCCTCTCACGTCGGACACTATTTTAGTTATAATAAAATCTTTGAATAAATTGATAAATTTAGAGGAAACTCAAATATTTGAAAAATACAGTCACCAGACTTTTTCTAAGGAAAGGAGAGGGTGTGGACCAAACCTATCTATTTATTTTTCGCAAGTTCTATAACTTCGTTTATTTTTGACATAATATATTCATATGCCTTTTCAGAATGGGGAATCAGGCATTTGCTGCAGTCCTTGGTACCATCCTCCGTATATACAAAGTTACCCCCGCATCTATCCTTCAGTGGATATAGAGGGCAATAGCAGAACAAGCAGTTGAATTTTTCCCTGTCCTTAACCGTATGGCAGGGGAAAAATTCGCATCTGTCATTGGTAAAATGCATGTAGTTGTAATTCATTCTCAATACCTCCCTGTTTGCGATCATTGGCTACAGTTGCTTCAGATATTATGCCGTCCCAACTCAATGGCATTATATACTATCAGGGAAAATAAAAGTCCCTCAGCTATTTGCCAAGGGACGGTTACCCGCAAAACCAACCACTTGTTATACAGCAACCCAATCCTTATCCCGGGCAGTTGCCGTTCCATCAGGCAGGTCTTCTGGCTCTCGTGTCATCCTCCTCCCACACCTTCCTGCAGTATATCTGCAGTGGCACGCCGGGGATTCGTCTCCGATTACAGCGGCGGGTCCGCGCCGGGATTTCACCGGCTTCCCTATTATCCCTCTTAAAAGGGCACCTGACAGCGTCATTTCAGTATGTTGTTGTTTAAATAGATTATATAGGATTCCATACCAAAACACAATAATAAAAACATTTATTTCTGTCCCGGTTATAAGGTCTCAGGAACGAAAACCCACCGTATTAAAGAAGTCCAATCACTCTCCACCACGGAATAAATATAAGCAGTGCCACGGCAAAAGTCAATATCGTCAGGCCCAGTCCCAGTTTCAGAGTATGCCTGTTCCCGTAATAACCGTTGCCGAAACCTATCATCACTGTTACGTGATGAAAAGGAAGCAGGTAATGAATATTCACCGAAACATATGTCAACAAAACAACAACTTCCACCGGCAGATGCCCGGATACCATTTGGACAAGGCTGGGTATTATAACTGATAGGGAAGTTATCAGGCTTCCCATTGTCATATGAAGCACCATAACAAGTATTATAATAAAGGGAATATACAACAGCGAACCGGTTTCTGGAAAAAATCCCACCAGATAGTCGCTCATTCTGTAGGCCACGCCGCTGCCTATCATTACCTTCCCTATGGAAAATTCAGCAGTCAGGAATATCAGCAGGCTGATATTAATCGCCCTGAAATCCCTCAGCCCTACAATGCCGGTGACAAACATTGCAGCAGTACCTATCAGCGCAGTTATTGCAGGGCTTATGGAATGCAACGGCTCTGTCAGCCACAGGAGAATAACCGCCAAAGTTATTGTCAGGGCAATCCTTTCCTGTCTGCCAAGCTCCAGTTTCTCCATCTGGTCTCTTTTAACAAGTCTGATATTAACTATATCCTTCCTGAATGTAAGCACAAACAGGACCGCTACGAGAACGGTTGCCAACAATCCCGGCAGTGTCATATATTTTATCCACTCGATATAAGTCATGTCAATACCGCCGAATTTTAAAGCGGCATAATTCAGAATAATATCCCCGTTCAGAAAGAGCATTGATGTCACGGTGGATGCTGCGAATATACTGAATATAATGACATCCTTGGCATTACCGGCAATGTCGTTATTCCTGATGAAGTTCATATATATGGATGACAGCAGTATTACCCTTGGAAAAGGCTGAGGTATGATAAAAATCAGTAATATACCCAGGATAAAAGACATTATGGTTAATTTAGACACGCTGTCACAATATTTTGATAGCACATGCCGGGAAAACCTGTCGGCAACCTTGGAATTGACAATCCCCTGGGACAGCAGAAACGACGCCACAATCAGGATAATATTATCGGACAGGGGAAAATACATAACGCTTTTGAAAGGGGTTCTGCCAAAAATCACAAAAACAGTCAACAGCATTATTGACGCAAAATCCCTGTTTACAATACCGGACCCCCACCATATAATGGTGAGCAGGAGACTTCCCAGCACTATACTCTGACTGATATCCATATTAAATGGTTTAAACAGTACTATTAGTGAAGGTAGTATCAAAGAAATCAGTACATATATTATTCTGTTTCTGTTGCTTTCTGTCATCAGACCGCTCCTTTTCAACCCGAGATGTAGTTTGCCAGTGCAACCGATAATAATTTGTTCTCTATTGTATCTGTTCTGGAAGTCATTACTATGGGTGCCCCTGCTCCCATAACAGCGGCTGCCACTTTCTTCCCGGCAAAATATACCAGTGACTTGGTCAGTACGTTCCCCACCTGCAGGTTAGGTACCACCAGCACATCCGCATTACCTGCCACCTCACCTGCGATTTTCTTATGCATGGCAGCTTCAGGCGAGATGGCATTGTCCAGCGCAAAGGGTCCGTCAACCACGCAGTTTTTTATCTGTCCTCTGTCGCCCATCTTGCTCAGAATGGCGGCATCCAGGGTATCGGGTATGGCCGGGTTGACCACTTCCACGGCGGACAGCAATGCCACCCTGGGTTTGTCATATCCCAGTTTTAATGCAAGCTCAACGGCATTTTCTATTATCTGTTTCTTTTCAGCCAGGTCCGGCTGAATGCTCATGGCACAGTCGGTTAAAAGCTGTAATCCTTCCCCGCCGTACTCTTTGTCATAAACGGATATCTGACTGATCAGCTTACCTCTGTTCAACCCCGTATCCTTATTCAGAACAGCCTTCAGAAAAGTCCCCGTGTGTAATAATCCTTTCATTACAGCCCCGGCTTTTCCCTGCCTTACCGTCTCCACAGCCTTCTCGGCTGCTGATTTATGGTCAGGCCGGTGAATTATCTCAAGGTCAAGATTATAACCATTCTCCACGGCCATATTATTAATCTTGTCGGCATCTCCTATCAATATGAAATCTGCCAGTCCCATCTTCATGGACTGGTCCACAATCTTAAGTACATCCAGGTCTTCCGCCGCAGCTACCGCAATCTTTTTCTTCTTCCCGCCTTTCACCTCATCGAACAAATGGTCCAGGTTCTTTAACATGTCCATCCTCCTCTACATTGCATTTCAGTCCCCTTACCCTCTGCAGGTTTGGGAGTATTATTCATACAGCAGAGGTTTCTCCTCGCCATTAAGATATCTCAGGGCACCCTCCGCCAGTGCCTCCATTTCGTTTTCTCCGGGGTTAACATATATGGGGCTTATGAATGAAACCCTTTCCCTGATGAAATTCACCAGTCTCTCCGAATAAGCAAGACTTCCGGTCAGAGCGATACCGTCTACACATCCTTTTAAGACCGCTGCAGCGGCCCCTATTTCTTTGGACACCTGATAGGCCATAGCTTCGAATACTTCAAGGGCTTCCCTGTCGCCATTGCTGATCCTCTCTTCCACTTCCAGACCGCTGTTGGTCCCTAGGTAGCTTACCAATCCACCTTTACCGGTCAGCATTTTTAGCACCTCATCCCTGGTGTACTTTCCGGAGAAGCACAATTTCACCAGATCCCCTGCGGGAATGGTACCTGCCCTTTCGGGTGAAAAAGGCCCATCACCGTCAAGGGCATTGTTTACGTCTATCACCTTACCCTTCTCATGGGCTGCCACAGATATGCCCCCGCCCAAATGAACCACTATCAGATTTACTTCATCGTATCTTTTACCCAATTCTGCAGCAGTCTTCCTCGCCGTTGCCTTCTGGTTCAGAGCGTGAAAGCTGCTTATCCGGTCTATCCCCTTTATGCCTGAATATCTCGCCAGACTGCAAAACTCGTCTGTAACGGGGGGGTCAACGGTAAGCACCGGTACCCCCAGTTCTTTTCCTAACTGATAGGCTATCAGGGCCCCTACGTTGGTGGGGTGTGTACCATATTTACCGCTTTTCATATCCTTCAGCATATTTTCATTGATCACATAGATACCTCCGGGTATGGGTCTAGTATTTCCTCCTCTGGAAGTTATCACGCTGATGGAATTTAAGTCTATACCCTTCTCCTCCAGCTTGCCCAATATGGCCTTTTTCCTGTATTCCTGCTGGTCCCATATACTTTGGAACTTCTCCAGGTCTTCGCTGGAGTGCCTGATGGTTTCCTTGAAAAGAGGCTTGTCACCTGAAAATACGGCAACCTTGGTTGAAGTCGAGCCCAGATTTAAAACGAGTGTGCTTTTATATGACAATTTATTACCCCCTATCATTGAACAGTCAATTTTTTTCAATTTTTACGGCAAGTGGCATAAAAATACTATAAGAGGGGCGCTTGACAAAGTGTGGAGCTCTCTCCCGGTTTCTGACCAGTGCCCCTCCGGTAGTTAATTGGAATATTTATCCGGTTTATTTGTCCGTTTCTCTATGCCTGACAGTCAATATTTCTTATAAAGCTTTCATAATGCCTTCTGACTTCGTCCTGCAGTTCAGCCATGTCACTTTCACTAAGCTGTCTGAACCTGCCCTGAAGCCTTGTATATTTATCTACTGGTTTTAGTTCTTTCAATCTTTTGTTCAATACCTTCCTACCCTTTTCAAATTCGTAAAGTATCCAGCATCCTGTTTCCACGGCAGCCTTTGCAATCTCAACCGTCCTGGCGGGATCATAATTCCAACCGGTAGGACAGGGAGTATGAATATGGATCAATGAAGGCCCGTCAGTATCCTTGGCCTTCTGCACCTTTCTCCTCATGTCATTCAGATTGGCAATGGATGCAGTGGCCGCATAGGGTATATTGTGCGCAGCCGCTATACCTACTAGGTCCTTCCTGATAGTGGATTTGCCCGTAGGTGTTGTTGTGGTGCTGGCTCCAAGGGGAGTGGAACTGCTGCCTTGAATCCCCGTATTCATATATGCCTCGTTATCATAACAGATATATAGTACTTTCTCTCCACGCTCAATCATTCCTGACAGTGACTGTATTCCGATATCCACCGTCGCCCCGTCTCCCGCAAATGCCAGAACTGTAGTATGGGTATTGCCCTGACTGGTCAGCCCCCTTCTTATACCGGTAGCGCATGCGGCGGTATTTTCCAAAGTACCCTGAAAACCGGGTATTTTTAGCGCCGTTTCCTTGCCGAAACCAGAAAACAGTGCTGAACATCCGGGAGGAATTATTATAATAGTGTCCTCTCCCACAACATCCAGCACATTTCTTATAATAAGTTCCAGTCCGCACCCGGCGCATGCGCTGACACCATGGGAAACCAATCCTCTTGACCGGTGATCTATTTTATACAATCTTCAGCACCTCCCTTATGTCCATGGCGTTTTCTTTTACATCAATCCATGAAGTATGGGTACTCCTTTTACCTTCCTTTATCTCCAGGAGTTCATTGTATATCTTTTCTATGGTTGCCTCGGGGACATCCCTTCCGCCGAGCCCACCCACATACTGCCTGATATCAGCATCCAGCCCCTGAAGTGCAGCACTTACCTCCGTCCACACGGGCCCTCCCTGAGCGCCCAGACCTGCACTCCTGTCAAGGACCCCTATTACCTTTTTGCCCTTCAGGGTCTCTTTTACCCGGGCAAAGGGGAAAGGCCTGAATACCACTATTCTTAAAAGCCCTACTTTTTTACCTTTTTCTCTCATACGGTTAACAGTATACTTGGCGGTACCCGACATGGAGCCCAGCGAAACCAGAACCACATCCGCATCTTCTGTCATATACTCTTCCACGATTTCGGTTTTTCTGCCAAAAACCCTGTAATATTCATCCTGTATCTCCGAAATCACATCCAATGCATTATCAAAAGCCGCCTGCTGCTGGAATCTCATTTCGGTAAACTCGTCCGGTGAAGTCAGATCATTGATGAACATGGGGTCTTCGGTATTTAGATAAATATTTTTTGCCCTGTATTCCCCAATGAATTTATCAACCAGTCCTTGGTCCGGCACATCCACCTTCTGCATTGAATGGGAAAGGAAGAATCCATCAAGGCAAACCATGGCAGGCAGCAATACATCCCTGTGCTCGGCAACCCTGTACGCAATAAACATCAGATCAATTATATCCTGGACATTCTGAGTATAGAACTGAAGCCATCCCGTATCCCTTTCAGCCATGGCATCGCCGTGGTCGCACCAGAGACTCCAGGGCGATACCAAAGCCCTGTTAACAACGGGCATGACAATAGGCACCCTGCAGCCTGCAGCAACGCCAAGCACTTCATGCATCAGAGCCAGTCCCACCGAAGAAGTGGCAGTGGCAGCCCTGACCCCTGTGAGCTGTGCTGTAACAGCTGCGGACATGGCGCTGTGCTCTGATTCCACTCTTATATATTCAGCTTCCATTTCTCCGGAAGCTACAAGTTCAGACAGCTTTTCCGCTATGGAACTCTGGGGAGTTATAGGATAAGCGGAGATAATCTTCACTCCGGCCATCTTTATTGCCTCAACCGCCGCCCCGTTACCGTCCAGCATCTTGTATGCCATTACTCTACACTCCTCTCGTCAACCATTGCAATACATTTCCTGGGACATTCATTGGCACATATTCCGCACCCCTTGCAGTAATCAAGGTCAATGGCAACACATTCATCTTTGTCCTCATGAACTTCCACCACATTGACAGGGCAATATCTCTCACATGTCCCACATTTTATACATTCCCCGAAATTCACAACAGGTCTCAACAGTCGCCAGCTTCCGGTATTGGAACTGCCGAAAACAGTAGCAACAGGTCCAAAAACCTTACAGCTTTTTGATTTTTCCGTATGCTTCTCTTGCTGCTTTTGCATTGAGTTCACCCGCCTTTTCACCGAAAGAATCTGTTATTGCTTTTTCAATTGATTCAATTTTTACCACCCCTGTGGCTGACAGTGCCCCAAGCATAGAACCGTTAGGGATACCTCTGCCGATATTTTCAACGGCAATCCGGGTACCGTTCACATAATATATCTCTTTAAAACCGAATTCCTTTTCATACCTGGCGATTACATCGGGACTGTCCGAGTTCAGGACCAAGATGGTGTCCTCATGTATGCCTATGCTTACATCCACATTTTTATCAACAATTGTCTCATCCATGACCAGAACTACATCCGGCACATAGACAAAGGAATTGATCAATACCGGACGGTCGTCAACAACGATATCCGTATATACCGGGGCTCCCCGCCTTTCGTGTCCATAAGCCGGGACGGTTATTGCATATTTGTCCTCATACAATGAAACGGCAGTGGAAAAAATCTTGGCAGCGGTGACAACCCCCTGCCCCCCCAGTCCGTAAAACTTCATCTTAATCAATTTATTACCTCCATTCAGCAAACGGTTTTCTATAACATGAACAAAATACTCTGGGGAACATATGTGATGATCATCAAGGCTATTATCATGGCAGCCAGGAAGAAGAATACTTTCCGGCTTATCTTCTCTATGCTTATGTCCGCCACACTGGCAGAAGTAAACAGACACACCCCGAAGGGCGGAGTAAGCATCCCTATAGCCGTATTTACCGTTATAATAATGCCGAAATGGACAAGATCCATCCCGATCTGATTAATAACCGGCAACAACAGTGGAACCATTATAATCAGTATGGCTCCTGTCTCCATGAAAGTCCCGGCAAACAGCAGCAGTATGTTTATCATAAGCAGTATTACCACAGGACTGTCCGAAACTGCCAAAAACCCGTTAACCACCATTTTGGGTATCTGCTCGTATGTCAGTACATAAGCAAACAGTGATGCATTTGCTATGATAAACATAATCTTTGTAGCTGTTTTCCCGGACTTCAGAAATATTTTCGCTATATCCGAAAGTCCCATATCCCTGTATATGAACAACCCCACGAACAGTGCATAAAAAACGGCGACTACCGCAGACTCCGTAGGCGTAAATATACCCCCGAATACACCTCCGATTAATATTACCGGAGTCCCCAGGGCCCATATCGCGTCTTTTAAGGCCTCAATCTTTTCCCTGCTGTCCGCCTTGACATCCGTACCCCTGTATCCCTCTTTCTTTGAGATATATACAGATACAGCTATGAGAACCAGCCCCATTATTACCCCTGCGGGTATCCCGGCCCAGTAAAGGTCCGCTATGGAAGTCCCTGTCAGCACACCATAAATAATAAAGGAAATACTGGGCGGTATTATAACTCCTATGGGACTGGCAGAAGCAACCACCGAACTGGCAAATGTTCTGTCATAACCCTTGTCGATCATGGCGGGGATCATTATACCCCCCATGGCTGCGGCCGTGGCAACACCGCTACCGGATATGGCAGCGAAGAACATACAGCCTATTATAGTAACAATGGCTAACCCCCCGGTTTTGTCTCCTACAAAGGCGTTAGCAAGCCTTACCAGTCTTTTTGCCAGACCACCGCTGTTCATAAGATCGCCGGCAAGAACAAAGAACGGTATGGCCATCAATGCCGTTACATTGATTCCAGCAAACAGCTTCTGAATAATTATCATCGGAGGCATTCCGGAGACCATGATATATAGTATTGACGCTGCTCCCACTGTTACAGCGATAGGTACTCCGAGTATCAGAAGCAATACCGCACTTACAAAAAATAAGGTAACCATCTGCTTCAGCTCCTTTGGATAATTATTCTATCGTGGAAGATTCTCACAATATTAACCACCGAAAAAATCAGCGCAAACATGTACGAAACAGGGATTATAGAGTATACAACAGCCATTGAAATCCCCATGTTCGGGGATGTCTGCCCGCTTATTACCTTGATGGAAGACAGTCCGAACTTGATGATAAGAACAAAATAAACGGTTACAATAATTAACTGTATTACCCCCAGTACCATGTTTGCCTTTCCCTTAAAAAGTTCGTCCAGAACAGTTACTTTGATATGCTCATTTCTGTAGATACCTACGGCCGTACCGATGAATACCATCCAGATAACCAAAAATCTGGACAGTTCCTCAGTCCAGACGAATCCCGAGTCAAATACATACCTTGCAACAATCTGGACAAGCATTGAAACCGACATTATGGATATGAAGACAATCATTATGATTTCCAGTGTCCTTGCCAGGACATCACATGCCTTATAAATGTATTTCAACATCCCCGCCTCCCCAATCATGCTGTAACAAGCTCCCTTCCCGGAAGAGAGCCTGTTACAGCATAATAATCGTTATCTGAGCTCTTCTACAACCTTGTAGTACTTGTCACCGTACTCGCTTACAAACCATTCACGGGTATTTTTCGTCATTTCCCTGAGAACATCCCTGTCAATATTGTTGAATTCTATGCCTTCATCGGCCAGTTTCTGCTTATACTCATCAACAAGCACCCTCTGTTCCGCACCTACCACCTGCGCCGCTTCAACCGCTGCAGTTCTGAGTACATTCTGTACATCTTCCGGAAGGGCTTCAAGATTTGCTTTGCTGGCCACAAGAGCACAAAATGCAAATATGTGTTCTGTCTCAGTCAGATAATCCTGAACCTCGTAGACTCTCTCATCATACAGTGTCCTGTGGTCCAGCTCTATGCCGTCTATAGTACCCTGCTGCAAGGCTGTAAACACTTCACCCCAGGACATCGCCTGTATGGTTGCACCGATATCCTCAAATGCTTTAACGTACAACGGGCTCTCAATAACTCTGAGTTTTATATCCTTAAAATCTTCGGGCTTTTCAATGGGATGCTTGGAGTTGGTCGTACTCCTAAAGCCCCTGGGCATTATGGATAAACCGGCCAGGCCTTCGTCCAGCCCCTCATCCAGCAGCTCCGCCGCTGCATCGGATGACAGAAATCTCTCAACATGGTCCCAGTCCTTAAACGCAAAAGGTACATCAAGTACTGCCATTTCTTTTACAAAGTTCACCATGGGAGAAGTGGTTATTACCCCCAGGTCAAGATTACCGAACTGCATGCTTTCCAGCAGTTCTCTGTCATAGCCCAACTGCCCGGCGGAATATATTTGGATTTTGACTTTTCCGTTTGTCTCCTCTTCCACCAGCTCTTTGAATTTCACAGCAAAGGCATGATAATTTCCTGATTCAGGCGCCATATGTCCCAGTCTCAGGGTTATTGTTTCATCCTTGGCGTCCTCTGCAGGTTCTCCCCCGCCGCAGCCTGTTAATAAAGACATAACCAAAATTAAAACCAGACTCAGCAAACCAAACTTTTTCATATCCTACCTCCTCTATAAATAATAATTCGTGGTAAAATAGTTAAACATACTCCTAAGCAGAAAAATGTCCATATTTCCCGCTTGGTTCATATATAGAACCATAAATTCTTTATATGAACCATTTATATTTTACATTATCCCGACATTTTTTTCAACATGCAAAAAATAAAAAAACGCTAAAACTTTTTTGTTCAGCGCTTTTACTCTTTTTTTTGCCAGCCGAAAGCCCGGGAAATATTCTTTGCGGTCGTTTTCACCGAATCGATTAATTCACTGCGGTTGCTCTGCATCCGGGAAGAAGGTCCCGAGATACTCACTGCTGCAACAACATCCCCTTTAATATCTCTGACCGGGGCAGCAAAGCAGGTCAATCCCACTTCACTCTCTTCAAGGTCCTCGCCAAAACCCTGGCTTTTTATTGTCTCCAGCTCTTTCTTAAACTCACTGGGATCGGTAATGGTATTACAAGTCAGTCTTTTAAAATTCACTGCTTGGATGTAACTGTCAATCTCTTCGGGAGCAAGATGAGCCAGTATGGTTTTCCCCGTTGCCGTACAGTATGCAGGCATTTTTTTCCCTACGCTCGAAGTCATCTGAATGCTGGAATTGCTCTTTTCCTTGACTACGAATATTATATTATAATCGTCATCCAGAATAGCCAGATGGGTTGTTTCGTTAAACCTGTCCCTGAGCTCGCTCATGTATGGTACGGAGATTTTGATTAGATCCTGCCTCTCCAGAACCACCGAACCAAAATGAGCAAACTTTATTCCAAGCCTGTATTTCGCCTTTTCATCCTTTTCTACAAACTTATGCCTCTCCAGGGTTGCAAGCAGACGGAAAACAGTGCTTTTCCCAAGGTTCAGTTGCCTGCTTATCTCGGGCACCGTCATCTCCTCTGCCCTGGCCATCAGTTCTATTATGGTCAATGCGTTGTCAACCGACTGGAGTATATACTTGTCATTGTTCCCCATAGCAGCTTCACTCCGATAGGATTTGTTAATTAATTATAATAGAATCCCGGATGCCGTGTCAAGACAATAACTTTACACTATGCTTTACACTATGCTTTACATTATGATAAATTATGTGTCAAATACATATATTTGCATCAAAATATTCTTCTGATAACAACAATACAATATTTGATATGGAGCAGATAATTGTTAAAATATTAATAGAAATTATAATTAAGATGTGAAAGCTGTACAGATTAAACAGAATCCTAATTCGGCATATTCTGAGAGGTGGGAACATGAACGACAAGGATTACAGAATTGAAAACGACCTGCTGGGCGAAAGAAAAATCCCTGCAAATGCATATTATGGTATACATACGGCACGGGCAATGGACAATTTCAATGTAAGCGGGAAGAATGTGAATAAAAGATTGGTAAAAGAAATAGCAGTAATCAAAAAGGCGGCCGCCATTACCAACGAAAAGCTTGGAGCATTAGACCAAAAAAGGGCACAGGCAATAATTCAGGCCTGCAGTGAGGTCATTGAAGGAAAGTATGCAGATCAGTTTACAGTGGATGCATTTCAGGGCGGAGCCGGTACCTCCACTAATATGAATGTTAACGAAGTAATTGCCAACAGGGCTATTGAAATTATGGGAGGAACAAAAGGAAACTACGACATGGTACATCCTTTGAACCATGTGAATATGTCCCAGTCAACAAATGACGTATATCCTACTGCTCTGCGTATAGCAGCAATCTACCTCCTTAGAGATTTGAGCAAATCACTGGCTGATCTGCAGGAAGCTCTGCAGATTAAAGAAAATGAATATTCAAATGTTATTAAGCTGGGGCGGACTCAGCTTATGGATGCTCTCCCAATGATGGCAGGCCAGGGGTTTGGGGCATATGCCAAGGCAATAGCCCGTGACAGGTGGCGAATCTATAAGGTGGAAGAAAGACTCAGACAGATAAATCTTGGGGGCACTGCTATAGGTACCGGCATGAATGCATCAAACAAATTCATATTTATGATTACAAGTATAATTCAGGATTTAACAAAGCTCGGTATTGCAAGGAGTGAATATCCAATGGATATTACCCAGAATACAGACGTATTTGTTGAAGTCTCGGGTTTGTTGAAATCGGCTGCCGTTAACCTGATGAAAATTTCAAATGATTTAAGGCTGCTGAATTCAGGTCCCAGAGGAGGAATTGGTGAGATAGAACTGCCTCCGGTCCAGGCGGGCTCGTCCATTATGCCGGGAAAAATAAACCCGGTTATTCCTGAGATGGTAGGACAGATTTCCATGCGGGTAATAGCTAATGACAATGCTATTACTGCTGCCAGCATGAATGGACAACTGGAATTAAATGCATTTACTCCTTTGATTGCCGAATGCCTGCTGGAATCCCTTGAACTGCTGGACAGGGGCGTAAAGATATTCAGGGAAAAATGTATAGAAAAAATAAAGGTCAACCAGGAAACATGCAGGAAGCATCTGGAGAAATCCTCTGCCCTTGTTACTGCCTTGATTCATCATATAGGTTATGATAAAGCCTCAGAGATTGCAAAGAAAGCAATAAGAGGGGATAAATCCATCCGGCAGATTTTAACCGAAGAAAATATCCTGCCTGAAGACAGGATAGAGCAGATATTAAATCCATATGATCTGACAAAACCAGGCATCCCTGGAATGTAAGCATAGGAGGCACAGTTATGAGCTTAAACGAAACACCACGCTCTGCAAGGGTTCACATAGCTATTTTTGGCAAGAGAAACGCAGGAAAGTCAAGTGTGATTAATGCTGTTACAGATCAGGACATTGCAATCGTATCGGATGTCAAGGGCACAACAACCGATCCGGTATATAAATCCATGGAGATTCTGCCCATAGGGCCGGTAGTTCTTATAGATACTGCGGGGCTGGATGATATAGGACAACTGGGTGAATTAAGGAAGAAGAAGACAATGGATGTCCTGAACAAAACGGATGTTGCACTGGTTGTAATAGATACTATTGCCGGTATTACCGAATATGACACCTTTATAATAAACCAGATTAAAGAGAAGAGACTGCCCTTTGTAATTGTCATAAACAAGACTGATATCAAAGATGTTACAAAGGAAGAGATTGATGCACTGAAGAAAAATTTCGGAGCCCCTGCTGTTGCCATCTCCGCACTAAAGAAACAGGGTATCTCCGCACTAAAAAAATCTATTATCAGCATTTTGCCCGAATCAGAGGATAAGTTCAGGATCGTGGGAGACTTGATCGAACCCGGAGATTTTGTGGTACTGGTAACCCCTATTGACAAGGCCGCTCCAAAAGGAAGACTTATCCTGCCGCAGCAGCAGACTATAAGAGATGTACTTGAGAGTGATGCAATGGCTATAGTAACAAAAGAGTATGAACTCAGAGAAACCCTTGAAAATCTAGGCAAGAAGCCCAAAATTGTGATTACCGATTCCCAGGCATTTTTAAAGGTTGATGCAGATACACCCAAGGACATACTGATGACATCCTTCTCAATACTGTTCGCACGATACAAAGGGGATTTGATTGAGCTGCTGAAGGGTGCAAAGGCTGTCAATAAACTAAAAGATAACGATAAGGTTTTAATCTCCGAGGCCTGTACCCATCACAGACAGGCTGATGATATCGGCCGGGTCAAAATACCGAGATGGATTCGCCAGATGACAGGAAAGAAGATAGATTTTGAATTCACTGCGGGCACCCAGTTTACTGAAGAAATCAGGAAATATTCGCTCATAGTCCACTGCGGAGGCTGTATGCTGAACAGAGCAGGAATGCTTTACCGAATTGAACAGGCCAGGCAGTATGGTGTCCCAATCGTAAATTACGGTGTTCTGATTGCCTATGTCCAGGGAATTATCGACAGAGCCATTACACCGTTTCCACTGGCAAAAATGATGTGGGAAGAGGACTAAGTTAAAATTTTTGGTATCCCCATCTCGAAAAAAAACAAAGGGGTCAGGTATTTATTTTTATTTCCTGACCCCCTCAGACAGGTACATACCGTAAATGCCTTGTGCCGGATTATAAGATTTTTATGACTTATCTCATCCTAGATTGACATATCCTGTATTATCGACTCTATATCAATGATATCTGACAGCATGCCATTTCCCTTCAGGAATTCCTGGGTTTTTTCAAGCTCGGTTATGTCTTTCCCGGTCACCTTGGGATTGAAATCATACCAGCCATACATGTTCTTTACCTCTTCTACGGGAATACCGGTCTCTTCGGCAACTATACCGTAAGTTTCGTTTAAATTATTCCTCATAAATTCAAGACTTCTGTTATGTACTTCCATATATCTCTGAACAATGTCGGGATGTTCCTTTAAGAAATCCCCTCTCACTGCTATTACTATTGTTGCGTCCAGTAACCCTTCTCCTGTTGTAATTATGTGGGCGCCGTTTCCCAGGGCTTGCGTAACCGCAGGCCCTGCCACCAGAGCAACATCCGCACTGTCAGCCATTATCGCCGAGACCCCTTCGGATATACCCATATTGATGAAACTGACATCTTCTACGGTAAGGTCTGCCTCTCTCAAAGCCCCCAGGAGTAATTGATGGAGTATGGTCCCTTTTGGACCGACTATCTTTTTGCCCTTCAAGTCCTCTACAGTATTAATAGAAGGGTCTTTTGCCATTATAGTAAAAGCCTTCGGAGCCCTGCTGTATATGCCTATTATCTTCAGATCCACACCGTTGGCAGCCGCCAGAATGGCTGACGTGGCCCCCAGCGCATTACAGAAATCCAGTGAACCGGCAGCTAAAGCCTCTGTCATCTTGGAACCCTGGGTGATTTCAGGAAAAACCACTTCAATATTGTCCTTATTGAATTCTTCCTCGAACAACCTTTTGTCCTTCTCAATTATTGACGGAACATTCAATGGCAGCTTCACATACGAAATGTTGATTCTTTCAACCGGCCCTCCTTCCGAACCGATTTTTTCTCCGGTTGTACCGCATCCCGAAAAAAGCACAGTGGCTGTTAAAACAATGATTAATAATACTGAAAGCTTTTTCAATTGTATACCTCCCTTTTAAATTAAATCTATCTATACTCTGGTTCTTTCAAAATTGTACAGAGTATTTCTTCCCTCATCTCAAAAAATTCTTTTGATGTTACCTGTCTTGGATATGGCATGTCTATCAATGTTTCATCCATGACTTTGCCTTTATCCATTACCACGACTTTTTGACCCATATAAACAGCCTCATCAACATCGTGGGTGACAAAAACTATGGTTTTCCCGCTCTTTAAGAAAATTTCAACCAATTCATTCTGCAGCTTTCTCCTGTTGAACGCATCCAGAGCTCCCAGCGGTTCATCCATAAGGATTAAATCGGGGTCATAACAGAGAGTGCGTCCCAGAGCAACCCTTTGGGCCATTCCCCCTGATATCTGAGAGGGATATGCGTCCTTGAAGGCTGTTAACCCAAGCATATCCAGATGCTCATAAACCCTGGTCTTGACAAGGTGCCTGTCATCATTTTTCATCAGTGAAAAGGCCATATTCTGCTCGACTGTCAACCACGGCATAAGTCTGGGCTCCTGAAATACTATGCCTGCTTTTATCTTCTCGCCACTATAGCCGCCATTGCAGTTAAAAACTATTTCGCCTGCTGTCTTTTCTTCCAGCCCGCACAAAATCCTCAGTAATGTAGTTTTGCCGCAGCCGCTCCGCCCTACCACCGTTATAAAACTGCCATCCCCGATGGATAAGTTCACCCCGGACAGTGCTTCAATTATCCGGCCATTAATATGGTACTTCTTGGATAAGTCCTTAACTGTTACTCCTGCCATAATCCGCCTTCTCCCTCTCCCAATGTCTGAAGATATGTGTAATCTTCAGAAAAACATAATCAGCCGCATATCCCACAAGGCCAATCGTAAAGATGCCCACCAGTATAATGTCCGGCCTTGATAGCTGCTCCGCCTCGATTATCATGTATCCTATCCCCGAAGACGCTGCTATCAACTCCGCTCCCATCAATGACCTCCAGCTGTAACCCAGGCCCAGCTGCATACCAACGATTATGGAAGGTAACGCCTGTGGAAGGATAATCTTTAAAAATTCTTCTCTCCGGGAAAATTCATATACTTTTCCGACTTCAACCAGGTTTTTATCGCAATTAATAATGCCGTTAAGTGTATTCATAAATATGGGGAAAAAAGTGGCGAGAAAAATCACTGACAGCTTTGAAATTTCTCCTATACCAAACCATAATATGAGCACAGGAATAAGCGCTATAGGAGGAATATGCCTTATGAATTCCAGTACAGGCTCCACATAATTCAGTATTCTTTTATTCAGTCCTGTAAGAATGGCGAAAGGAAAAGCAACCGCAAAAGTTATGCAAAACCCAACCACCACCCTGCATAAGCTGACTGCCAGGTGCCTGAACAGTAATCCTTTTTCAATCAAAACATAGGCTGTTTGCATTACTCTCCCGGGAGGCGGTATTATATACCCGTTGAATATATGTAAATCAGACCCCACCCACCAGAACACAATTATCAGCATTGGTACAATAAAACCTTTAACTCTCTTCATATAATACCTCCGGCAGCTATTTGCAGCTTCATAAAGTCAGCTCCTATATAACACATGCCTTCCTTTTCCAGCTTCTGTGGTCTCCCCTGCTCATATCAATATGACAGCCCGCTTTCTCGACTTCCTCAGCAATCTTTTCAATATCAACCGTCATACCTGATTTGCCTTTATACAGCTCATACATCTCCCTGGCAAAATCATGGGTAATATTGGGCATTATGACATTTGCCCCTGCTTTTAAGGCTTTCTGCATGCCTTCTTCATCTGTAACGCTTAAGGCAGTTGTTGAAGGAAGAAGGACTTCGGGCAGCAGCAACCTGGTCAGCGCCAGGCATATAAGCGTCTTCTCCAGACCCCCTCCCTTATATTTTCTCAGAGGTGTCTGAGGATGAATGACAAGAGGGCCGATTCCCACCATGTGCGGCTGGAGCCCTTTCAAATACAGCAGGTCCTCCACCAGAGTTTTATTATCCTGTCCCGGAAGCCCGACTATAAATCCCGCTCCCACCTGATACCCTATTTCTTTCAGGTCACTGAGGCACCTCTGTCTGTTCTCGAAACTCATACCGGGATGAAGTTTTTTATACAATTCTCCGGATGCGGTTTCATGCCTCAGGAGAAATCTGTCCGCCCCCGCTTCAAAAAACCTCTTATAAGACATATAGGACCTTTCACCAATGGAAAGAGTTACTGCACAATAGGGAAAACATTCTTTAATCTGCCTGATAATATCCACCAGTATATCGTCCGTATAAAAATCGTCTTCCCCGCTCTGCAGCACAAATGTTTTAAGCCCCAACCTGTCTCCTACAGCACAGCACTCCATAATTTGCGCGTTAGTTAATCTGTATCTGCGTATGGCAGCGTTTTCACCTCTAATGCCGCAGTACATGCACGTATTTTTGCAGTAATTGGAGAACTCAATCAATCCTCTCAGGTAGACTGCTTTACCATAATTCTCAACTTTTGCAGCATCAGCATAAAAATAAAGCAGCTCCTGTGTATCCTCATCCATATGATCCAGCAAATAAAGCATCTCATCCCTGTCCAGTGAATTGGTATTATACAGTTTCTTTAATAAAGTTTTCATATAGGTCCTCTGCTTTCTATCAGCTCTGCCATGTTTTGAAAATAAAAAACTTCCCTTGATAAGGAAAGTCAGGTTTAATAAAACAGAAAACTGCTATCATCACATATTCCCTGATTCCCTTACAAATCAGATCCACTCTTTTCTGCAAGGCATCATTTTGTTTGGTCAAACTCCCAAAGATTCCTCTCTAGGCGTTTGAATATTCCGTTTGATAATATTTTATCAATAATAATTTTCACTGTCAACGCAATATTATCAGATTGAATAGCCACGTATGGCTGCAAGACTTTACTCTGCCCATACATAAACCAGTCTTGGTATCTTCCGGCCTTTTGCAACAAGGGATTCCACTTCACCGGATGGTACCGCTCCCATTCTGGTATAGAACCCTTTTGCCTGGGGGCTTGTTACCAGAACAATCCTGTCCATACCCTGCTCTTTGCAGTTCCCTGCCATATGGTTCCATAACAATCTCCCGTATCCTTTGCCTATTCTTTCCGGTTCAATGTAGAAATATTCCAGGGATGTTTCCTCGTCACCGGTACGGATGCCATAAAAGCCTATTATGCTTCCATCTTCCTCCATTACAAAGGTTGAATTACTGCGTATGAACTCTTCAGTCACCCTGTAAACAGACCTGAAGTTCTCCATATATGCCGCATCATAACCCCAGTAAGCCTCAGACCTGAAGGCTATACCGGTCAGAATATCGGCCTCCCATGTTTCGGCCCGCCTTATACTTATACCCTGCATTCTATCCCTTTCCTTTCACAAGCCGCCTGCTTTCCATGCTCCCCTTTCAAACCATTCTTCTCCCAGAAAATATCCCATTTCCGCTCCACGCAAATATATATATTTTATTCTGTCGATGTAGCTTTCAAAGTTATTCAAATTCATCAAAATATTGCTCCTTCTTTCATCAGATGATCAATGACCCTCTGTATTTCAGACTGTACCTTCTTGTACTCAATTTCCTTCCAGGCTTTCAGGATTGGTATAAACCTTGCATTACCTGTCAGCTTTATTTTCTCAATTAGTAGCAATATCATTCCCCGGTTTCTATCCTTCAACTCCTGAACAAAGCTGTAGTCTTTCCCATCCAGCAGCTTCGTAAGCTTTTGAAGCAGTTCCTCCGCATAGGTTTCCCTCTCAATCTCCCATCCGATTTCTGAGAAGACAAGCATGGGAAGCCTGCCCCTATATTCTATTTCAAGGTAGCCCTTCTTTATCATCCAATCAATCCGGTTGGTTATTTCCTGCAAGGTTAACTTCCGGTAGTATCCATAAACAGGGCATTTATCCAGTCCATGCTCAAGGACATTTTTGTCTTTGGAACCTTTAAGGATTTTGGCAAGCATACTCCTTCCGCCAGTTGCAATAAGTTCGTCGGCAGCACGGAGGATCACTTTTATTTCTTCATCTGCTAGATGGCGTACGTCACCGCTGTCGAGTTTGTATCTGACTCTTTGTTTTTTTCTGCTCATGGTTATACCTGCTTTCAGTCATTGTTTGTTGATTGTGTTAAATTATGCTCCTTTGCAAATTGCTCTATAAGCTGAATTAACGCTTCCGCACTGTCATTCGCATTCATGCCGTTAAGATTGAATTTAAGCTTGGCTTTATTATAGGTTCTTCCAAAATACTCTATGTCTTTTTTTACCTCTTCGTAGTATAGATGCTTATTATCTTCGTTGACCACATTGTATATTGGTTTTGTTTCATCATCATAAAATGTAAGGCGTTCTACAATATTTTTTGCCTTATCCTTTAGTGCAATTGTCAGTACATCCGGATGCTTCTTTATGATTGCATAATAGCTATGAAATAAACCACTTGGCGGCATGGCAATAACAATATCGTCTTTATGTTCCAATAAAATATCCCGCAGAATATGCTTTACTTCTTGACGGTATCCATGTTCACTGATAAATGCAAGTGTTCTTTTTTTTATTGACGAAATATGTTCGCCCATTCTTTTTTCGACTTCTAAATCAAAATCGAAAAATTTATACCTCAGTTTTTCTGCCAACATCTTACCTATTGTACTTTTGCCTACACATGAAACTCCTACAAGTAAAATACGCATTTTTATAACCTCTTTTCCTTTATACAAATTCCAGAATAACCAGGGTTATAATAGGCCACATCATACATTTTTCCGTCAGCCGCAGTTGTTACAAAAAATGCAACAACTGATTTCTCATCCAATTCCCCTTCAGAAAAAATGTTTTTGATGTGCCTTGATATGACTGATTTATCTCTCTGAAAAAGTTTAGTCCTTTGACTCAGAGATAACCACACAGTTTCATTAATCAACTTTACATCGATTTTGGTTTTTTCCGTCCTCTGTCTGATATATAAGGATTTCAGAATTATTTTCAATGCTCATTTTGTTTCCCCGAATTGCATTCATTTATTCAACTTCTTTTTAAGTCCAGCTTGTCCCTCCAGCATTGCCAGACGGCGTTGATATATTTCACTCAACCGGTCAATATACTTTTGATGGTTCAACCACTGTAGCCGCCCTCTTTATCGAAAATTGCCAGGCCATACAAGATACCATGGTTTAACGATAGATATGCCACCTTTCACCTTCTATAAGATAATATACATATGCATTTTACCATATAAATGCAAAGAAACCAACTGCAACAGCAATCGGCTTCTTTCGACAAAAATTGATGGTGGAGCATAGGGGACTTGAACCCCTGACCTCTTGAATGCCATTCAAGCGCGCTCCCAACTGCGCCAATGCCCCGGATTTGATTTTTGAATTTGTCGCAATATATATCATAAAACAATACGGCAAATATGTCAAGGCATACGGCTGCAGTAATTTTTTCATAGGCTGGTTATATAATAACTGCTGCTGCCTTTGATTTCTTTGCTTTTCTCCTTGGCCTCACGCAGAAGCTCACTGACCTCTTCCGCACTTTTATATTTGTCTCCCCTGGTTTTAATAATCCCTATGGATACGCTTAACAGGTCAAACCTTTGGTCAGCGCCTGTACGGTCCTTATGAACTATATAACCTCTTCTTCATCCTTTTCGTTGTAAAAATCTATGGACTTGGCATCAAACTCTTAATTCCTTTAGATCACTCATAGTATAACCCCCGGTTTAATTCTTTTTCCCTGGTATCCGTTTTAATTATACTGCTGTAAAGTAAAATATGGGTTAAATCAGAATTAATAATCTGTTAATTTCCATTATATCCCATAAAAATAGCCGAATATAATCCTCGCCGTTGTACATAATAATTAGCGAAGGGTTCATAGTGGTCGAGCCAAGAGTGTTATTGGGTCCGAAAGGGCTCAATAATATTCGGCCAAAGGTTAATATCGGATCCTAACAGTACGGGTTCGATATTAGCCGGCGGGCAGAGCATTATATGTCCTGTAAGGCTGTATACTAGCCCGAACGGCTAGTATACGGTCAAAAGGGATGTATAATGTTCGAGCTAAGATCATTAAGGGTTGCGAATTTTATTGGGTTTGGCAGTAGTTTTTCCTGATAAGTGGGGTTTATTGCAGTCGAGAGATTGCAATAAGCTCCGTAGCTACTCTTAATGGTCGAGCAAAGGTTAGTGTATGTTCCGTAATGCTTGTATGCAGTCGAAAGATTGCATATAGGTATGCAGGGATGTGCATTAGCTGTAGCGTAGATCACTATGGGCCTTTTAAAAATTTGCTTTTATTTGTCCATGGGATGCAGGTAATATGGCCGAAAGCAAAAAAGGACACGGGTTCCATGTCCTTCTCAGTACTCCACCAGGTTGACGGCAACACTCCTGATACCATTGCATCCTTTGCAGAAAAATACATGCAGGCACTGGTCACCGGATACCCCGTCAATCATCCGGGTTACATGCATATCAAGATAAGGGCTGTAATCATCGTAATACTCCTGGATGGCCCCGCAGTTTTCCATAATCTCACCGCATCTGCGGCATCTTACTTCGGGCTGATCCAATCCATTGCAGAGGGGGCACAGATATTCCATAAACTCCTCTCCTTCACCGGATGCTATTAAGTATTGTGACCAGGAGCTTATGTAAATATTACTCCCCGGTGATTAAATATCTCTATTCATTGATGTCTACTTCTATAACTCTGGCCCTGTCCCGGATTTTGTCCCTGTCCATGTAATCGAAAAGTAAGACTATCTTATCCCTGCCTTCCATATCCCTGTATTCGTCCAGGGCCTTCAGTCCACGGGGATCAAATACTTCGAAATGCACCATTTTGTAAATGTTTTTGGAAGGCAAATGCCGGTATCCGGGAAGATATTTTTCGAGATTTTCCGTATTGTTGAGAAAATCGTAGCATCTCTGTTTGAAATGGAGAAACTCCAGCTTTTTCAGCGGCCGGGGCAGTACCAGCGCCCTTTCCCTTAGAAGAAAATCCAGTTTCATAATCTCATTAACCGTTAAAGAAGGTAACCCCAAATGACCGGTCAGGTAATCATACAGCAAGGCATACATGTTTTTCAGACTGTGCCTTGACCTGTGCAGGCCCTTTTCTTCCCAGTACCCGGCCAGCCGGTCGTAGAAACCGAAAGGCCCTTTGGAATACTGCTGAACCGCATATCTGATAATATTGTCAAACCTGTGGCTGTTATAGAAATATTCCAGTACTTCTTCAATCAGCTTAAGCCGCAGCATTTCAGGGTAGCTTATCCATTTATTGCTCAGCACTTCATAAGGCGGCTCGGTGGTATACACATAACCGTACTCCTTTTCCTTCTTTCTTATGCCCGAACCTTTAATAAGCTTCAAAAAACCCAGCTGCAGCATATCCGGCCCTGCACCGTAAACATCGTCAAAGGATCTGGCGAAAGATGCCATATCCTCTCCGGGCAGCCCTGCAATAAGGTCCAGGTGCTGGTGGATGTTGCCGCCCTCCTTGACCCTTTTCACATTCTCAAACAGCCGGGGGAGGTCAGATTTGCGGCGTATCTCCTTCAGTACCTCCCGGTTGGTGGTCTGCACTCCTATTTCGAACTGAAAAAAGCCGGCAGGGGCAGCCTTCAGCATCTGCAGCAGTTCTTCATTCAGGAGGTCCGCAGATATCTCAAAATGGAAGGCAGTCCTCCCTCCTTTGTCCAGGAGGAAGCGGAAAATCTGTGCCGCAAATCCGGGATTACAGTTAAAAGTCCTGTCAACAAACTTCACCTGCGGCACTCTCATATCTATCAGCCTTTCCAAGTCTCTCTTAACTCTTTCAATAGAGAAAAACCTTACCCCCCTGAAAGTCGAGGACAAACAGTACTGGCACTCGAAAGGACATCCCCTAGAAGCCTCATAGTACACAATCCTGTTTTCGAAACTTTCTTCGACAGAATAGGGAAAGGGAATGCTATCCAGGTCCTCTATCAGGGGTCTGTCGGGATTTTCCCTGATCCCGCCTTTTTCCCGGTATGTTATGCCATCAATCTTCTCCAGACGGCCTTTCCCCTCTGCAAGATATTCTATAAGCTCTTTGAACCCTGCTTCTCCTTCGCCCCTCACGATGTAATCAATAAAGTCATTATCATTCATCAGAGGGATGCTTTCAAAGGTTACCTCCGGGCCCCCCAGTATTATGGTCACTTCCTTCATGACCTGCTTCAGCCTCCGGGCCACTGTCAGGGTTTCATTTATATTCCATATGTATGTTGAAAAGGCTATAATATCCGCCTTCTCCCTGTATATTTCCCCGGTAATAAATTCAAGGGTATCATTTATGGTGAACTCCCTCAAATCCATCTGCCACGGTTTGTCTGCACAGTAGGCCCTTAAATATCGAAGGGCAAGGGAACTGTGTATGAACTTGGAGTTCAGGGTGGTAAGCAGTATTCTTTTCATTCTTTTCCCTCCACCGGTTCTAATGGTAGATTTCCTCTCTCACAGTGAATGATGTCATATGTATATTATACCACTCATCTCCCTGGCTACCCCTACCCTTATCCTAATTATATTCCTGTTTTTGAATCCCCATTTCTTCAAAGGTTTTCATTTCCCTGATCATGGCACCGGCTGCCTCAATCAACTGGAAGGCCAGAGCAGCACCGCTTCCTTCCCCCAGCCTCATATTCATGTGGAGATACGGCTCCATCCCCAGCCTGTCCAATACGATGCCGCAAGCCGCCTCCGCCGATATGTGGGAAGGAAACATGAAATCCGTAGCCAAAGAAGCCATCCTGACCGCTGCAAGGGCGGCCACCGATGATATAAAACCGTCAATTATAACAGGCACCCTTTTATAAGCCGCCCCCAGGAAAATCCCTGCCATTCCCGCAATATCCAGACCACCCACTTTGCTGATGACATCTATTACGTCCTTTTTGTCCGGCTTATTAACGTCAATTGCCAGGCGTATCATTTCAACCTTATGCCTGAGGCCTTCGTCATCCAATCCCGCCCCCCTTCCGGTTACCTCTTCGGGGGTCAGGTCTTCCAGTACCGCAAGCACTGCACTGCTGGTCGTGGTATTGCCTATGCCCACCTCACCGGCAGCAATTATATTAATGCCTGATTCCACCGCTTCAAACACCGATTTGATCCCGGTTTCCACTGCCTGTATGGCCTGCTCCCTAGTCATGGCAGGACCCCGGGTCATATTGTTGGTACCCTTCATTATCTTCTTGTTTTCAATGCCTTCACAGCACAATTCCTCTTTTATACCCAGGTCAATAACCTTTAGCTGCGCCCCGGCGAGTTTTGAGAATACGCTTATGCCGGCAATCCCGAGGACCATACATCTTGCGATTATAGCACTGACTTCCTGGGGATAGGCTGCAACATTGGCATCACAGACACCATTATCTGCAGCCATTACTATAACCATCTTTTTGTCAACTTCCGGGTAAAGGTTTCCGGTTATACCCGAAAGCCTGACAGCAATATCCTCCAGCTTGCCGAGACTTCCCACCGGTTTTGTGAGATTATTCACCCTGTTCCTGGCCTCAATCATCCTTTCATTGTCCAGGGGTTTGATACCTTCAAGGGTTTTCTGCAACAGATTCATTGAGATTCCTCCTTTAGAATAATAGTATCACTGCCATCGGATAATCATTATAGATGACCGCCCGGAAACTGCCTAAGCCGGTTTTTTTCCATCTATAACCGGTAAAAACGGCAGCACACAAAAAGTCCACAGCTCATTGGAGCTGTGGACTTTACCGTCACCCACAAGCAAACAGTTCAACAGGCAGGTCTCCTGGCTCTTGCATCATCATCCCCGTTCCAGCCTTCCCGGGCCATACAGCCGGTGGCACAAACGGAACGGCACTCCGCAATTACAGTGGCGGGTCCGCCCGGGACTTTCACCCGGTTCCCTATTCTCCCCTGACACAGGGGCACCTGTATCCCTATTAATATTAACATCTATCCGTCTTCAACCATTATAATAGTTTTTGAAAGACATATCAATACCCTTTCATTCTTGCCAGTATATCCACAATTTCTGCCAGTGTCTTCTCATCGGCATTTATCATGGTAACAAACTTGTTATCCCCGCCTGTATAAACATTGGTGAAACTCCCGCTATAATCGAAAACACTGAAACTTCCGGAATATATTATAGCATCTATGGGCTCCCGGGTATCATCCATGTCTACCACCGCGTATCCCTGGCCTTCAACCGTTTCCTTCCCTTCATCCAGACCCTTCTGCACAGCAATCTTCTTGTACATGTCATCGCCTCCACAGTTTATCAGGTTTGCTGCTTAATACAAAGTTTTCTGTATGTTCTGCCTTTATCGTGCGAAATAAGGTCTGTTTTATGCAGAAGGCCCAGATCCCTTCACTGCAGGGCTCAGAATAACCTGGAGAATATTTCAGCTATTCTGTGACTTTGCAACAATATGTGTAGAATCAGACCATATCATTTGCCAGCAGACAAGTCCCTGTCCCTTTGTCTGGGGATTTAGCCGAGAAAATCATATTTCTTGGATAATGCCCTCAGTACGGTTATCGCCAGCAGACCGCCGATAACAGCAGTAACAAGCTGGGGCCAGCTGAACATCAGGCTGAGCATCGCTACTGCCGGTCCGGGTACTACGAATATCCTCACCGACATCATCACAAGCCCGTAAAGTACAAGAGCCTTTACCACAGAGGACGATACAACAGCCATCACTTTGTGGTTTTTGTAGAGCCAGCCGAACAAAAGGACCAGTACGGCATTGCCCCCGGCAACCACGGGCACCAGCCAGATAAAATTGATATGCTGCTGCAGGAACGCAATAATGGGCGCAGCAATACTTATTATTATTCCTCCCCAGATACCCACTACCACGGATGACACTGCAAGAGAAGCATTGACAAGACTCCCTATAATAAAGTTGGACCCCAGGGGGGGTAATGAAATCAAAGGCCTCAGCATCTGGAACATCACCGTCAGCGCCAGAAGCAGGGCTGTTCTGGTAATAAATTTCAAATTCTTCATGGTTATCCTCCTCACAATTTTTATATAAGCGACTTCATCATCAGTCCAGTTCCTTTCTGGAAATGGAGGTTTTCACCGTAACTCCCTCAATATTACCCAGCTTTCCTGTAAGGCTGTTTATTTCATCCAGGGTTCCAAGGACAGTAATGGAAATAACCGACATATCCTCTTCGTTAAAAGGAATGCCCATGCGCCCCCTTATAATATGTTTGTAATTTGAGACTATCTGGTTGAATTCCATCTGGGACCTGCGGGGCTCCTCCAGTACCGCACCGATAACCGCAATCCTCTTCTTCATCCTGCCACCATCACTCCTTCTTCTTCAAATCAAAAAACTCCCGCCGAATCGGGAGTCAGAAGCGCATTTGCATTGAGGCGCCGGACAGCGCCAGTCCCAACTCCCTTTCAGGCCAGTTAAATACTTACCCGTCAGGTATCAGTCCTTATGGAGTGAAATCTCCACTGATGAAAGTTCCATTAGCCAATAATCCTGTTTATGAACAGGTGTCTCAAGAACCTGTCTCGAAACACCTGATATTGTTTCTGTTAATAAAATACCAAACCAATGGATATTTGTCAATTCTTAGTTTTATTTATGCAGAAACCTGGCGGATAATTCACTGAAATGTCCTTTCAAGAAATACTTCTATCTCCCGGGCACACTGCTGTATATCACGGCTGCTGAGGACCAGTGAATAGTCATACCTTTTCTCTGAATGATGGTATTTGGCATCATAATGGTCCATCAGCAGTATCCTTGTTATTTCCCTGTAATCCCTGGTGCGGAGCAGTTCCAGAAGTGTCTCGGTTTTCCTCCTGCCCAGCTCTCCTTCCAGCCTTTCAATAGCCTCCTGTATTTCTCCTACAACTTTTTTTTCATCCTGTATCTCCACGTATTCCTTCACGATTCTGTCCACCCGTTCCTCAACCGATGCCTCCACCAGAATGTGAATACCTTCCCGCATTCTCTTTACAAGGGCTTTGGGGAGGTATACCTTTCCTACTCTGGGGCTCTCAGATTCGACTATTATATATCCTTCCCGGATTTCCCTGAGCCTGTTGAAGAGCAGCCCCTCAAAGACCTTCTGACTCCTGGGCTTGCCCAGTCCCACCGTTCCAAAAATAGAGCCCCTGCTGTTGGCCATGTACTCAAGGTCAACCGAGGGAAACCCTTTCCCCCGCAGCAGCTTCAGCAGTTCGGTTTTACCCGCACCGGTATTCCCATGTATAACCACAACCTTCTTACTGTTTATAAGACTGTCCAGGTTGTCCAGGATATATCTCCTGTAAGCCTTGTATCCTCCTTCAAGCTGGTGTACCCTGTGTCCTATGGAAGCCAGCAGTTCCACCAGGGAACGGCTGCGCATTCCTCCCCGGGCACAATACATGACAAGTTCCTTCCCCTTCAACTCTTCCCTTTCAACTGCATCGTAAATACCGGTTAGTTTTGAAGATACAATCTCTATACCCTTTCGCCGGGCTTCCCTGCTCCCCGACTGCTTATAAAGGGTGCCTATCAGTACCCTTTCTTCATCATCCAGAACGGGTATGTTAATGGCACCGGGTATGGCGCTTTCTTCGTATTCCCCCGGAGACCGGACGTCTATCAGAATATAGTCGTTCTTCAGTGCTTCTTCCACATTCATGTCCATCGCCTCTTTGAATAAAGCTTACAAGCCAGAGATCCACTCCGGCTTGTTTCAATAAATATTATACCACAAAGGCCTATAGTTTTATCAGACGCACCTCTGTTACAAGGTCAACTTTTTCAAGCATTTTCAATAAATCTCTGGGCACCTCGCTGTCCACCGTAAGTACCATAAGAGCCTTCCCGCCTTTTACGTTCCTGCTTACCCGCATTGTTGCTATGTTTATCTTGTTGACCCCCATTATGGTACCCACGCACCCTATTACACCGGGCTTATCTTCATTCCTTACCAGCAGCATGTAGGAACTGGGCTCCACATCAATCTCATAGCCATTCAGTTCCACTATGCGGGGTTCTTCCCTGCCGAAGAGGGTGCCTGCCAGGGTAAAGACGCTGTCCCCATTGTATATTGTTATATATATCAGATTTGTATACTGGCTTATGGTACTGTCCAGACTTTCTACAATCTCTATACCCCTGTTTTTGGCCAGCAGTTTGGCATTTACGTAGTTCACCCGCTCCCTGATCACCGGCTCCAGCAATCCCTTTAAAAATGCACGGGTCAAGGTCTCGGTTTTGTATTCTGTAATTCCTCCGCTGTATTTTATCTCAACCTTGCTGATGGACTTCTTCTCAAGCTGATAATAAACCTTGCCCAGCTTTTCTGCCAGAACAATATATGGTTTCAGGGCTTCCAGTTCCCTGTCCAGAAGGCTGGGCATATTTACCGCATTGGGAGCCAGTTTACCCTCCAGTACGTTGATTACCTGTCGTGCAATGCTGGTACCCACTTTATTCTGGGCTTCCACTGTGGATGCCCCCAGGTGGGGAGTTACGACCGTGTTTTCAAATTCGAAGAGGGGATTATCGGGACAGGGCTCGTTTTCAAAAACATCAATGGCAGCACTGGCAACTTTGCCTTTTTTCAGGGCATTGTACAGGGCCTTTTCATCAATGATACCTCCCCTGGCTACATTCACCAGCCGTATACCGTCCCTGGCCATCTCCAGCTCTTTCTCCCCGATCATACCCACAGTCTCTTCAGTCTTTGGGGTGTGGACGGTGATTATATCCGCCTCTTTCATCAGTTCTTCCAGGTTATCCTTCTTTTCTACCCCCAGCAGTTTGAACCTTTCATTTGAAATGTAAGGGTCATACCCTATAACTTTCATGTTAAAGGCCTGCAGGCGGGTGGCCACCAGGCCTCCTATTCTCCCCAAACCGATTATGGCCACTGTTTTCCCGTTTAATTCATTGCCTTTAAACTGGTTCCTTCCCCACTGCCCCGACTTGATAAACTGGTTTGCCTGAGGGATATTCCTGCAGGAAGCCAGCAGCATTCCTATGGTATGCTCGGCAGCAGACACTGTATTGCTTTCAGGGGTGTTGACAACCATTATCCCTCTTCGTGTAGCAGCATCAAGATCGATATTGTCTATACCGTTCCCCGCCCGTCCCACTACTTTCAGATTTTCAGCAGCTTCCAGCAGTTCCTCATCTATAACGGTAACACTTCTTACAATAATGCCATGATAATTCGTTATGATTTTCAGCAGTTCCTTCCGCTCGATATTAAATCTCACATCAACATCCGCATTTTCCTTCAGCATGTCAATGCCTGCCTGTGCAATTCTCTCGGTTATTATGACCTTCATAAATACTACCTCCCCTGTTCAAATATTTCCCGTGCCCTGCTATATCCTTTTCCCTCCGGCAGCTTCATTCCAAGACGAATAAGGGTATCTTCCAGAGCTGCAATGGTTCTCAGTACATCTTTTCCGGATATGTATCCCATATGGGCTATCCTGATTATTTTTCCCTTAAGGCTCCTGTTTCCACCGGCAATAATTATCCCGTGCCTGTCTTCCATGGTACGTATTATATCGGCGGCATCAATCCCGTCCGGTACCTTCAGGGCTGTCAGTGTATCCGAAAGGCAGTTCTCGTGGGCGAATAATTCAAGACCCATTGCCCTGGCACCTTCCCTGGTCATGGCGGCCATACGGCGGTGCCTTTCAAAAACCTTCGCCAGCCCTTCTTCCCGGATCATGGATAGTGCCTGTACAGAAGCATTGATAAGGTTGACCGCCGGTGTAAAAGGATTCTGCGGGAATTCCTTATTCATGAAGTCCAGAGCTTTTATAAAGTCCCAGTAATGCCGTCCGGCATTTCTGTTGCTACGGGCTGCCTCCATGGCTCCGGGACTTACCGCCAGGAATGTCAGTCCCGGGGGACACATCAGTGCCTTCTGGGAAGAGGTAATCACCACATCTATCCCCCATTCCTCCGGCTTAACCTCCATCCCGCCCAGGGAACTTACCGCATCAACAATATACAGAATTTCACGGTTTTTCAGCATCTCGCCTATTCCGGCAATATCATTGCAAACCCCGGTGGAGGTTTCATTGTGGGTTACTATAACCCCTTTGACACTGCTGTCCAGCCTGCTTTCTATCTGATCCACAGTTACACTCTTGCCCCAGGGTACTTCGACTTTTTCCATTTCCAGTCCCATAGCCGAAACTATGTCGCCAAATCTGTCTCCGAAAACTCCACAGGAGACCAGGATTACTTTATCTCCAGGAGAAAAACAGTTTACTATTGCCGCTTCCATCCCTCCAGTGCCCGATGCTGTAAAAGTAAGAACCGGATAACCGGTGGAAAATACATAACCAAGACCCTCATTGAGCTTCCTGTACATGTCTCCGTACTCCCGCTTCCTGTGGTGTACTGTCTGCCGGCCCAGGGCTTTTATCACCCGGGGGGGCAGAGGAGTAGGCCCCGGTGTCATGAGAAGTTTTTCCATATTATCATACCTCCAGTACTGTTGTTCAGCCGCCATGCCCCATCGGGGTCGAAAAACAGGCCAATACAGTAATATTTATCCGATGGCTATCGCCGCTAATGCTCCCGTCCTGTCAGAGGGCAGGGGACACACCTGCTGAAGTCTTGGTATTCCTCTGCGGACAGGAATGTCCCCAACTAAAGATAAGCGACGTTACACCCCTGGATAACGTACCAGCTTCAGATGGTTTAAAGCTCCACTCGAAACCAGGAATACTGTTTATGTATAAAAAATAAACCCCGTCCTTTTTAGGGCGGGGGAATATCCAGCGCGGTGCCACCTAACTTCGCATTAATAATTTAATGCCTCATACGACCTTTAAAGGGGTCAACCACCGGCAACTACTGCTGCTTCATCGCCGGGACTCCGGGACGGATTCTGCTGCTCCGGATACCGGTTCACACCACCCACCGGCTCTCTTAAAATCCGGGGTTCAGCTTACTATTTCCCTTCATAGCCTTTATACTGAAAATAAATTTTAAACATAATTATGCATCAAATCATGCAGATTGTCAAGCAATTATTTAGAGAAGTTCCATTAAACCCAGGAAAGTCCATATTACGATTCCCAGCTGGGGAGCCAGAGGTACCGCGTCTACCGTGCCGTGAAAAGCCGTCCCCATGAGACCCCCTATTATCCCTATAACCACGTCTCGCTCAATACCCTGCAAGGTTCCCAGTTTTTTAAATCCCCTGGATATGCGTGAAATAGAGAATCCCAGGAAAGCAGTCAGTCCGATTATCCCCGTTTCCATGGCGAAATTGAGATACAGGTTGTGGGCATGCCCCACCAGCGCGTTTATGCTGGATGAGAATCCGGGTATCGCTTTCCATGCGGTACCAAATCCGCATCCAATCAGGGGATGCTCCTTTAGAATGGACAGGGCGGTTTTCCATATTTCCAGTCTGTACCGCAGGGTACTGTCCTTGAAATCCAGTACGCCGTTTATCCTTCCGAGTATAAGGGACCAGAATCCCAGAAGGAGACATACAGAAGAAATGCAGACTATGCTCAGCAGTTTAAATTCTTTTTTAAGCATGGTCACTGTAATAACTGCAATTACCGTCCCTATCCATCCACCCCTTGAAAAAGTAAATATAAGGCACAGCACCGCCAGTCCCAAAACCGGATAACTATATTTACTGTATAGTGTTGAAACCGAAAGGGATACGACAAAAATCAGATACCCCGCCAGGACGTTTGGATTTATGAATGTGGAGAAAACCCTCTTATACCGGAAGCCCTCATAAAGATTGCTGTCCAGCCAGCTGGAGGGCATGGAAATGTCAATAAAAAAATACTGTATAATGCCCAGTAACGCGACAATACCACCGCTTGCCAGCAGTATGACCGGGAGATGCTGTGTCTCCGGGAAACCGTTTGTCCTGACTAGCAGGTATACTGCAATCTGTATCAACAATATGGAAAAGGCCCCAATACTTATAAGCGGTGTTTCCGAGAATATAGTGGCCAAAAGCATAGTCCCCAGAAAAAGAAACAGTTGTGTGTCTTTCCTCGTTTCCAGTACAAACCGGGTCCCCTGTCCTTTGAACAGAATATATAAAAACACCAGGACAGCAAAAGGATATATGAGCACATTAATCAGAGGAAGCAATGCTATCAGCAATATAACAGTTCTATGTGAAACCATGTTGATAATCTCCTACCCTGTTTTACGTTTTCCTGCTGCAACCGGTAAAATTCTTATATATATAATTTGGCAAAAAAATAAAAAGACCTGCCGGAGTTAAACTTACAAAAAAAATAATAAGGGACTGCTGCAGGCAGTTCCCTATTTATCCGATTGCTACCGCCGCTAATACTCCCGTCCTTTTAAGCGGGATATAAGCGGCGCTACGCCCCTGGATAACGGTTTCTAAGCTTCAGATGGGGTTAAAACTCCACCTGAAGCTTAGAAACCTGTTTATGTACTGTTATATTTCTCCGAAGTCCTAT
>JAENYD010000046.1 GCA_016842005.1 Clostridium thermobutyricum
GTCCATAATCACATCTTCCAGGGACTTCCCCGGGGGTACCATAGGCAGCACCTTCTCATCCCGGTCTATCTCACAGTTTATGACCACAGGCCCGTTAATATCCATCGCCTTTGCCAGTACTTCTTCCACATCTTCCTCTCTGGTTAAATTAAATCCCGCCGCACCATAGGATTCCGCCAGCTTTACAAAATCAGTCCTCCTGTCAAGAGTGGTATGGAAAAAACGTCTTTCGTAAAACAGGTCCTGTAACTGGCGGACCATGCCCAGGGCGTGGTTGTTCAGAACCACTATTATTACAGGCAGGTTGTATTCAACTGCAGTGGCTATCTCATTGCAGTTCATATAGAAACTGCCGTCACCTGATATATTGAACACCCGCCTGTCCGGCCTGCCTATCTGGGCGCCTATGCTCGCTCCCAGACCGTATCCCATTGTGCCCAGACCACCTGAAGAGATATAAGTACGGGGCCTGGTGTATTTGTAGTAATGGGCCGCCCATATCTGGTTTTGCCCTACTTCGGTGGTGATGATTGCCTCGCCGCCGGTGAGTTCATATATCTTTTCAAGGATGTACTGCGGTTTTAACCGCCCGTCCCGGGTATAAGAAACCGGGTATTTCTGTTTCCATTCCATTACCTGTTCGGTCCACTCTTTCCGCATGCAGGGCTCCAGATGCTTATTCAGTATACTGAGTACTTCTTTTATATCGCCTATAATATGATGGCTGGTCAGTACGTTCTTTTCTATCTCTGAAGGGTCAATATCTATCTGCAGTATCCGCGCATGGGGCGCAAAATGCTTTACGTTGCTGACCACACGGTCACTGAACCTTGCCCCTGCGGCAATAAGCAGGTCACAGTGGGTGGCTGCCATGTTGGATGCCTTGGTACCGTGCATACCTATCATGCCTGTGTATAGCGGGTGGGTACCGGGAAAGCTTCCCAGCCCCATCAGGGTACAGGATACGGGCGCACTGATTTTCTCTGCAAATGACAAAAGCTCTTCTGCCGCATCGGAGGAGTTTACACCTCCACCGGCATAAATTAGGGGTTTTTTACTGTTTTCCAGCAGCCGGACTGCATTGTCAATGTCCTGTTCGCGGATGCTTGCGAAAGACCTGGGTACCGGTTGGGGTGACGGGGCGGAATATGATGCTTTCTGTTCTGTGATATCCTTTGGTATGTCTATCAGTACGGGCCCCGGTCTTCCCTCCCGGGCAATGTGGAAGGCTGTTCTGATTGTATCCGCCAGTTTACCCGCATCCTTTACTATGTAATTGTGTTTTGTAATGGGCATGGTGATACCCATTACATCCACTTCCTGAAAACTGTCTTTCCCCAGCAGGGATGTGGGTACGTTACCGGTGATGGCGACAAGGGGCACTGAATCCATGTAGGCAGTGGCAATGCCTGTTACCAGATTGGTGGCCCCCGGCCCCGAGGTCGCCAGGCAGACACCGACTTTCCCGGTAACCCTGGCATAACCGTCAGCCGCATGGGCTGCTCCCTGTTCATGGGATGTGAGGATATGCCTTATCTCATTCCTGTACTTGTACAGTGCATCATAAATGTTCAGTACGGCACCTCCGGGATACCCGAATACGGTATCTGCTCCCTGTTCTTTCAGACACCGGACTATGATTTCCGCCCCTGTCAGTTCCATTGCCTTTCTCTCCTTTCTTTTTTTATGCGCATACAACCAGTATTAATCCCTGGTCCAGCTCATCATTTTCCTGAGTTCCCTGCCCACCACTTCAATGGGGTGGTTCTGCTCCATTCTTCTACGGGCATTGAAGAAGGGTCTGCCGGCCTGGTTCTCCAGTATCCAGCTTCTGGCGAAAGAACCGTCCTGAACCTCTGCCAGCACTTTTCTCATCTCTTCTCTGGTTTCTTCGGTAATGATGCGTTTCCCCACCGCATAATCCCCGAATTCTGCCGTATCGCTGATGGAATATCTCATATAGCTGAGACCTCCCTGATTTATCATGTCTACAATAAGCTTCATCTCATTCAGACACTCAAAATATGCGCTTTCCGGCTGGTATCCCGCTTCCACCAGTACTTCAAACCCTGCCTTTATCAGTTCGCACACTCCTCCGCACAGTACGGTCTGTTCACCGAACAGGTCGGTCTCCGTCTCTTCCTTAAAGGTGGTCTCAAGAACTCCGGCCCTGGCACCGCCTATACCTGCCGCATACGCTAGCGCCAGGTCTTTGCTGTCTCCGCTGACATCCTGATATACTGCGACCAGGCAGGGTACTCCCTTACCTTCCTTATACTGGCTGCGCACCGTATGCCCCGGACCCTTCGGGGCCACCATAAATACATTTACACCCTCCGGCGGTACAATACGCCCGTAGAGGATATTGAACCCATGGGCGAATACCAGGGATTTGCCCGGCGTCAGCTGCGGCTCAATGCTCTCTTTGTACAGCTCCGGCTGTTTATCGTCATTGACCAGCATAACAATCATGTCCGCCATTCTGGCCGCATCTTCCACCGTAGCCACCTTCAGACCGTCTGCTTCGGCCTTTGCCCACGACCGGCTGCCACTGTACAGACCCACAATAACATCCACACCTGACTCGTGCAGGTTCAGGGCATGGGCATGACCCTGGCTGCCATATCCTATGACAGCCACTTTTTTCCCTTTCAGCAGTGCCGGGTTACAGTCTTTCTCATAATACATTTTTGCCATTTTCATTCCTCCCTTTGATTGTTTTTTATCACATCGGGGACGGTTCCTTTTGCTTTTTTCACCATAGTAAAACAAAACGAATCGTCCCTTTTGTTTCAGATGGATTTACTGCCGCGCTGCAATGCTGTAATGCCTGTACGCACCATTTCTCTGATGCCGTAGGGTTTCATCAGTCCGATAAATGCTGATATTTTGTCCTCATCTCCGGTAATCTCAACCGTTAAGGCCTCTTCTGCCACATCCACAATACTGCCCCTGAATATGTTTACCGTTTCGCCGATGAACACCCTGTCGGAAGGACCCGCATTTATTTTCACCAGGGCCAGTTCCCTGTGGATTGCATGCTCCAGATCAAGCTGTATAACCTTAATGACATCCACCAGTTTATTCAACTGGTTTTTTACCTGCCTGATTATACGCTCGTCACCATGCAATGCCACAGTCATGCGGGATATACCGGGATTATCTGTTTCCCTTACCGTCAGGCTGTCAATGTTGTAGCCCCTCCGGCTGAATAACCCCGATATCCTGTTCAGCACCCCGGGCTGGTTTTGTACCAGTACCGACAGTACATATCTTTTCATGTTCCAATACCTCCCTCATTTAAATCAAAAATCCCGCCCCTGACATAGGGGCGGGATATGGCATCCGCGGTACCACCCTAATTCGCTGCTACATCAAAAGTAATACCAGGAGGTACCGCAAGAAGGGGGGAAAGGGTGAAGAGTAAAAAGTTCCCGCCCCTATATAGGGGCGGGAACTTTTTCCCGCGGTACCACCCTAGTTTACTGTTGCATTAACAGCCTTATTAAGAGTACTACGGGTTAACGGTCATAGATCCGCCAGGACCTACATGTTTTCAGCCCTGGAGCTCCGGAACGAGAGAAATGCAGCTTCCTGCCGGTTCACACCAACCACCGGTTCTCTGTAAGTACAGATGCATTTCATTTTCCATCATTGCCTTCTTAACGAAAGTTAAATTGCTATTATGTTATTACAATGACGGAAAACTGTCAAGTATAATTTTTGTTAATGGTAAAAAATTTATTGAAAGGGATAGAGACTATATTGTATCATATTCTGAAAAATAGGTTTTAAGCTTTTCCGAGTAGCCGGTATTGGTGGAATATAATCCTTCAAGATATTCAGCTATCTCACCCAAATTGTTATTGTTTATAACCTTGTCCCTGTATAAAGGACTGTGCATCAGGCTTACAAAATCTTTGACGCTTTCTTCATAGGAATTGTACGCCCTGAACCTGGCGTTTATATCTATACTCCTGTCAGTACCCCTGCTGCTTATGAATTCCCTGGTCGTATTCATGGTAAAACCGTTGGTTCCCTGATAATCGGTAAGACTTTTACCGAAATCCTTTATACCGAAAAGGTTCCTGCTCGTTTTATATCCCATTGTAGGTACGTATCTGCCTGCTGACGATTCTACGCAGGCTACTGCATAAATCAATTCGGGAGATACGCCTGTATCCATAGAATGGTTTGCTGCAATTTCTTTAAGGTACTTTTTTCTTTCGGTCACATCCATAAGATGCATTTCCACCGGATTTTCATCCGGCTTGTAGGGCTGCATATTGTTCAGTCTGTTCCCCATCAGTATTTTCAGTGTGTGCATGCCGGCGGTACCATTATTGTTTCCCGGATATCCCGTCAACCCGTTTGCCTCCTTATACAGCCAGACAGCCCTGTATGTGAGAGGACCGTATATCCCGTCGATGGTATCCCTGTAGAACCCCAAATGCGTAAGCCTGTCCTGGAGATATGCCACTTCTTTGCCGGTACTGCCAATATCCAGAGGGGCTTCCGGATTGACTCCCACGGCTCCCATCAGTCCTTTATCCTCCAGCATTGCTGTTAGCACTTTCTTGGTCTGGGGTCCTACGATACCGTCAACTTTTATTCCGGCATTTTTTTGAAGCTGCATTACAGACCTGGCAGTTTTCGGGCCGAAAAACCCGAATTCATTTTGTCCTGAAGGTTTCCGCAGTTCATTTATATTCATGTATCCCAGTTGTATGAGGTGTTTCTGGAGGTTGTGGGTCTGACTGTTGTAGGATTGGCTGTACTTCAGATTTTCACCGGTTTTCAGATAATTAAATTCTGAGATACCCGCTGTCAGCTCATTCATCAGCGTTTGGCCGAAATTATCTGCAGTAGCTTGATTTTTTGTAGATATACTCTTGTTTTCAGAGGTATTCCCATCTGTTTTCGGGATGTTTCTTCCCAGAAGGTTCTTAATGTTAAAATCCCCCATATTGCTCTCCCCTCCCGTATTTGCAGATACAGGCAAATTTCTCCATAAAGTAATTGAAAAAAATTGTTATAACATATGTATGATTCCAATGCAAAAAGGCATTTCTCAAAAGAATTGTAAAAAAACAAATGATAAAATTGTAAAATTCACCATTTGTTTTTATCCGATGGCTACCGCCGCTAATACTCCCGTCCTCTTAGGCGGGAGATAAGCGGCGTTACGCCCCTGGATAACGGGTTCTAAGCTTTAAATGGGGTTAAAGCCCCACCTGAAGCCAAGAATCCTGTTTATAAATTAGCTAGTTTTTGCAAGTATTAGGTAGTGAATTTCAAAAACATTTTGATTTTGGGAGTTTTGCACCCGAATCATGTATACATTTTAACACATTTTTTCGGCAAAATATACAAAATTCTCAAACAGCAAAACAGGTATCCGGAAGATTTGCAACAGCAGACAGGTTTTTGAGTTTTCCACCATTAAGTTTGTACACATCTCTTTTAACCGAAAAGAGATGTTACAATAGAAAAAAGTATTGACAGGCAGTTTTTTTTATTGTAGAATTTCAATCAAAATTTAATATTTACTCGGATGAGTGCTGTGGAACTTGCTGTTTGCGTATATAAAGGAACAGCCCGTGAGAACCGCAGCAGGACGAACCTCTGGAGAGACCCGTTAAATTGGGCGCCGAAGGGGCAAACCGCATTTGTGGCGGTGAAACTCTCAGGCAAAAGGACAGAGCGATGTTTGGCACTTTGTTTTGTGGTGCTTGCATGGTTTTTCCCGGAGGTCAGTTATAACAACATGACCTCTTTTTGTATTGTTATGCACTGCTCGGGACAGAGTGCACTTACTAAGCTCTTCTCCAGACTCTATCAATTAATTCAATCAAGAAAGGAGAAGATTTTTTATGGCGTTAATGCCGAGGAATTGTATCGGGATCGGGATGTTGGGATGCGGAACCATCGGTTCCGGGGTATTTGAACTGATTTCCAGGCATCACATGGATATACAGGATAAGGTGGGAAAGGACCTGTGTATAAGGAAAGTACTGGTTAGAGATGCGGCCAAGCATACCGGTAAACCCTATGTGGACATGCTGGCCGGGCACTTTGAAGAAATATTGATGGATGATGGAATAAGCATAGTGGTAGAGGTTATGGGAGGCATTGAACCGGCTTACAGTTACGTGAGGAAGGCCCTTGAAAAGGGGAAGCACGTGGTGACAGCCAACAAAGAACTGATAGCCGA
>JAENYD010000011.1 GCA_016842005.1 Clostridium thermobutyricum
TGTGCATTCTTACAGGCAATGGCCTGAAGGACCCGGATACGGCTGTGGGGCTGGGTGACCGTATGAAGGTATATCCACCCGATTTTGACGTATTGAAACAGGAGGTGATGGCATGATAAGGGTAAAAGTACCGGCGACGACTGCAAATCTGGGCCCCGGCTTTGACTGCATGGGCATGGCCCTGGGCATATTCAATACTGTAGAGGCGGAAGAAAGGGAGCAGGACATCGAGGTGGGGGCTGTGGGCAGGGACCTGGAACTTATAGAATACGGCGGGAACAATCTGATTATCAGAGCCATAAGAAGGGTATGCTCTGAGGTTGGCTATCCGTTAAAGGGGCTTCGTCTGAACTGTATAAACAATATACCGGTAGCCAGGGGTCTGGGCAGTAGCGCAGCCTGCACCGCCGCAGGGCTGGTAATAGGCAATGCCATATCGGGGGGTATGCTTGAAAGGGACCAGTTGCTTCAAATGGGTATTGATATGGAAGGACATCCTGATAACATAGTCCCTGCAGTACTGGGAGGTATGTGTGTGTCATGTGTTGACTCCGGGGAAAGGCCCAGATATGTTAAGGTAAAATTTCCTGATGACCTCAAATTTGCAGTCCTGATACCCGATTTTACCCTGAGTACTGACAGCGCCAGGAAATTATTGCCCCGGCAGGTGGACTACAGGGATGCAGTATTCAATATAAGTCGTGCCGCAATGCTGATTGCTTCGCTTGTGTCCGGAGAGCTGCAGCATCTGAGGCTGTCAACCGAAGACAGGCTGCACCAGCCATATAGAAAGAAACTCATACCGGACATTGACAGGATTTTTGACTTCTGCTATGAGGAAGGGGCCAGGGCTTCTTTTATTAGCGGGTCCGGATCTTCTCTCATTGCCGTACTGGACAAGAATGATTTTTCTTTTGAGGGAAGAATACGGGACAGACTGCGGGGCCTGAGCCACAAATGGGAGGTATGTTGTGTGAACCTGGCCGGCCAGGGGGCGGTAGTCATCGGATAAACAGGATTCTTGGCTTCAGGGAGGGGCTTTTGAAGGTTAAAAATCGTTATCCAGGGACGTAGCGCCGTTCAACTGCCGCCTGAAATGGCAGGAGTATTGGCGGCGATAGTTATCGGATAAAGTTAATAGACCTGTCAGGAGGGGATATTATACCGGTGCGGGAGTTAGGACCTTCGGATGCGCTTGAGAACGTATGCTGGCTTAATGAGGCAGGTTTGTGCTGTACATTGCTGGTGACGGCCGCCAAACCGTATATGTTTATGACAGGCATATAAAACTCATAGATGAGGCGATGCTTAATGAAGCATCTGAGACTGCTGAGCAGGCAGTCTTTTTTCATGGGCCTTTATCACCAAAAGGACAGGAAAACTCCTTTTGATGTCCCTTTTTTGAGAGCGGTCAGGGAGGTATTTGATATCATTTAAAGAATATATAAGTTATCACTCGGAGGAAAAAATCAATGCGGGAGGTTCTGGTCTTTTATAAACATGGTTTAATAATGCAATGGTGGGGGAATGGTTGTGATTGTTTTAGCAGTAATCCTTACGGGGATTATAGTACCCCTGGTAATCCCGGTGAAATACCGTATTAACGTCAGCGGCACCGGTGAAGGTTTTGTATTCCAGGTTGCGGTTAATTATGGCACAGGCATAGTATCATTCTTTTACGGGAGGGACCTGGAGGACCGGAAACAACAGTTGAAGATGCTGGGCATTGCCGTAAGAAGCACTGATAGGAAGCAGACCGGCGACAATTACGATAATACGGGACTGATAGAGAGGATAGCCCAGGTAAGGCACAGGAAAGGACTATACAGGCAGATGCTGAAGGCCCTCATGGAAATAACAGAGAGATGTCTGCTGAAGAGGACGGTTTTCAATCTGAAGCTGGGGACAGGAGACCCTGCCGGTACGGGTATGCTCACAGGGCTGGTGGCAGCTTTTTCAGGCTGTTTCCATATCCCGCATTTTTTTGAGCCGGTGTTCACGGGAGACGCTCCTGAGGTAGATTTTTCTGCTGTTGGGGCAATACTACCAATAGCAGTAATTATGGTGTTATTAAAGCATATAAGCGTGTATTTATTAAAGACTGCAGGAATTAATATTAATGCGTAAGGAGGAAGATGGTATGGATTTGAAAGATAATCTGAAGGCTATATTTGACGAACTGGAAAATTTCCTGACAACCAAAGCTGTGGTGGGCGAACCCATAGAGGTGGGAGACATTACACTGATACCCGTTATAAATGTGACCTTTGGTATGGGGACGGGAGGCGGAGAAGGGGGTAAATCCCATAGCAACAGCCAGGAAGGCGGAGCGGCCGGACTGGGAGCAAAGATATCCCCCACTGCAGTTATTGTAATCAAAGAAGGGGATATCTCGGTTATTCCGCTGAACCGCGGCGGCGGGATGGACCAGCTGGTGGATATGGTTCCCGAACTGCTCAGGAAGTTCAAGACAAAAAGCAGACCGGGAGGCACTGCAGAAAAGGGAAGAGGTAAAAGTAAAGGGAAAGACAGTGTCAGGGAAAGATAACCACATGTTTTATCCCGGTGGGTGGATGAATAAAACCTCCACCGGTAGAAGTTTTACTTTACAATCTACAGCGGTTGTTTTTCTGTTGAGGTGGTGTTATATAGTGGAGCGTAATTATAAATATATAAATGCTGTTGCTGCGGAAATGGTAAAGGATATGCACTGGTATCCTTTGCAGAATGACCGGGAGAAAAATTCAGTTGTACTGGGGAAGAAAGAAGGAGAGATGCTTAAGCTGGTCATCCTGGGAACGGAGGGAGGAAGTTACGATTATGCGGGGCATTTATTCCGGTCTGTTGAGAGCTATATGGAAAAGGTGGGCTGTACTCATTCAAAGATTATAAACATAAATATTATTGAAGAAATTCCGGGTTACTGCCGTGTCTATCCCACTGATGGACCGATAGAGATTATGTATGTCGCAGTAAATCTTAATGAAGGCAGTGTACAGGGAGAGGTGCCGGAAGAGCATCTGCGGCATGTGCTTGAAAAATACCTTGACAGGGATAGACTGGAGAGGCACAGGCTGGTGGACATAACGGCTGCAGGGAGGGGGGAGACAAAGCCAGGGTGTCTGTTTACCAGGATAATACTGCTGGTCAACTTTGTCCTGTGGGGGCTGATGACCATGTCAGGAGGTTCAACAGATACCGAAGTGCTTATTAAATTTGGAGCAATGTACGGCCCTCTACTGGCCCAAGGGCAGTACTGGAGGCTTATAACCCCTATTTTTTTACATGTAGGGGTTATGCACCTTGCCTTCAACTCATACGCCCTATATCAGTTAGGGTCTGTAGCCGAAACGGTATATGGGGGAAAAAGGTTCTTGATGGTATATTTTGTTGCAGGTGCTACGGGAAGTGTATTCAGTTTCCTCTTTACCCGGTCGGTGTCCGCAGGGGCCTCAGGGGCCATATTCGGATTGTTGGGGGCCCTTGTCTATTTTGGCCGTAAGGAACCCGGATTTTTTCGCAGAGGGTTTACCGGTAATTTGATTGCCATCATAATGATCAACCTGTTCATCGGGTTTACTTATCCGGGTATAGATAACTTCGCCCATATCGGGGGGCTTATCGGCGGGTATATATCCGCACATTTTGCAGGAACCGACAGGAAGGCCGGGTTTTCCGCCAGGCAGTATATATATATTGTGGTTCTGACGACGGTGATTGTTGCTGCTGTAGCTGCAGGAAAGTGGTTGTACAGGGGAGACGACCTGGCAATGTACTACAGGGCAAGGCAGTATGTGGAGAAAGAGAGGTTCAGTCAGGCTGACAGCCTGCTGGAAGGTATGATAGAAAGGCTGCCGGAAAAGGAAGAACTGGGAATTGAGGCCAGGTATCTGTACGCTTACAGCAGGGCCAGACAGGGTGACCTGGAGACAGCCATTGAGTATGCAGGGATTGTGGTGGAAAACCATCCGGATTCCCATAATGCCCATCTGCTCCTGGGGGCACTCTACCTTAATAAAGGTGAAAGGGAGAAGGCCAGGACCCATCTGAATGAAGCCCTGCGCTTAAATCCCGGAAGTGAAGAAGCGAAACGTTTACTGAAGGATTTGTCCGATGACTAGCGCAGCTAATACGGGGGGACATAATAGAGGGGTGGGTAAGGAACCCGGCATAATAGTATTTTCAGTTCATTTTTACAGGTGGTGGGAAAGGTGCAGATAAAGGAAGTCATGACCCATAATCCTATAGTCCTTATGGCAGATGATACCCTGCAGGATGCAGCAGCGATTTTAAGTGACAATAACATAGACAGCGCTCCTGTCGTGGATGCAGATGGGTGCCTGCTAGGGATGTTTACAAAGTCTGATTTTTTCAAGGCTGTAAAAGACGGATATGTTCCTCTTTCCAGGGTCCGGGATGTCATGACTAAAGGTATGGCCTGGGTAAATGAGGAGGACCATGGAAATACCCTGTTTGACAGGCAGGAAGAAAAATTTCCGGTCATAGACAGTAATGGGAAACTCAAAGGCATTGTTACAAAAACAGACCTGCTTAAGGCATATTATGAAAGGCTGCAGTATGCTATCAACAGTCTTAATGCAGTGCTTGAATCGGCGAGCAATGCAATTATTGCCATTGACAGGCAGAAGAAGATTACCGTATTCAACAGAGCTGCGGAACAATTATTAAATATGAAGGCTTCAGAGGTTTTAGGCAAACAGATAACCGATATTCTGCCAAATTCCCATCTCCCCCATGTGCTTGAAACCGGTGAGAGAGAAATAAGTAAAGTTGTGGATATTGGCGATAAGGTGATGGTAACCAACAGGACTCCAATAATGCAGTACGGGAGAATAACTGGCGCATTGGCAGTATTTCAGGATATAACCGATTATGAAGCTGTGCTGGAAGAGCTGGATAATGAAAGGAACACAACCAGAGTCCTTACTACCATACTTGATATTGCCTATGACGGAATAGTTGTGGTGGACAGGGAAGGCTATATTACAATGATGAGTGATGCCTATACCAAGTTTCTGGGGGTTAAAGCAGAAGAGGTCATAGGTAAGCATGTCACCGAAGTCATAGAGAATACGAGAATGCACATCGTGGTGAAAACCGGTCGCCCTGAAATAGCAGACCTGCAAAAAATAAAAGGCAACTATATGATAGCTTCCCGGATTCCCATAATAAAAAACGGAGAGGTTACAGGAGCGGTGGGGAAGGTTTTATTCAGGGAAGTCAGCGACCTGAACGCCCTTTACCAGAAAATCAGCAATATGGAGAAAGAGCTGGAACACTATAAAGATGAATTGAGAAGGGCAAATCAGGCCAAATATTCCTTTGAAAGTATAATAGGTGAAAGCCGTGCCATAAGTGAGGCAAAATCTTTTGCCCGTAAAGCTGCTAAAACGGATTCCAATGTGCTTTTAATGGGAGAAAGCGGTACGGGAAAAGAAATCTTTGCCCATGCCATACACAACGGAAGTCACCGCTCTTACGCACCGTTTATTAAAATCAACTGTGCCGCTATTCCTGCCCAGTTACTGGAATCTGAATTGTTCGGATATGAAGAAGGGGCTTTCACGGGAGCCAAAAAAGGAGGAAAACCGGGTAAATTTGAACTGGCCAATGGTGGAACCCTGTTCCTGGATGAGATAGGGGATATGCCACTGCAAATGCAGGCCAAGCTGTTAAGGGTACTACAGGATAAAGAAATTGAGCGTATTGGGGCGACAAAACCGCAACAGGTGGATGTCAGAATAATAGCGGCCACAAATCACAATCTGGAAAAAATGGTCAAAGGCGGCAAGTTCAGGGCGGATTTGTTTTACCGTTTAAATGTACTGACCATAAATATCCCCCCTCTCCGGGAAAGGATAGGGGACATTGAACTTCTCACCTATAATTTCATTGATAAGATAGCCAATAAAACCGGAAAACATATTGAACGGGTATCTGAAGAGGCTATGAAATACCTTAAAAACCATAGCTGGCACGGCAACGTGAGAGAACTGGAAAATGTGATAGAAAGGGCTATCGGCATTATTGAAAAAGATGTGGTAATACGACCTGAACACTTGCCCGCTGAGATTACAGGGGAAATACTGTATAAAGATATGAAATCATTAAAGGATATAGTTGACCAGGCTGAAAAGCAGGCAATAATAGATTGTCTTCGTGTCACAGAGGGTAACAGGAGTAGGGCTGCCAAGCTGCTGGATATAAGCAGGTCCAGCCTGTACGAAAAAATGGACAAATATGGCATATAAACAGGTTCCCGGGCTTCAGGTGGAGTTTTAACGCAGGTGTGTCCTCTGGCTTCTGACAGGACGGGAGTATTAGCGGTGGCAACCATAGGATAAATGTCCGAAAATTCTCACACCGATATTATAATCCGCATACTGTACGGAAAAAAATACAATATAAAAGGGGAAACAATCATGAAGTGTCTGCAAACCCGGACAGTTTAATTGTGCAAATGGTTCCTTTGTCAATATTTGCGGACATATTTATTGTTATGGGGAGGTTTCTATTGATAAAAAAAAGGGCTGTCAGCCTTTTTTTTATTTGGCAGGTGCCGGCTGTAAAGGCTGTAATATGCCAAATACCTGTTAGAGGCATCCCTTCCATGGCAGCAAGGAATAGATTGGCATGCTAATTGCTTTGTGTATTTCAAATCAAATATAGCACTGAAAAGGGGGAATACGCATGAGCACAAAAGTCATGTCAGCAGAACAGGCAATTGCAATGATCAAAGATAATGCCACCCTTGCCTGTTCAGGATTTGTCGGCAACTGTCATCCTGAAGAGCTGACAATAGCTCTGGAGAAAAGATTCCTTGAAGAAGGGAAACCTGAAAATCTGACCCTGGTATATGCCGCCGGTCAGGGAGACGGAAAGGAAAAAGGCATGAACCACCTGGCCCATGAAGGGCTTATCGGCAAAGTGGTGGGCGGACACTGGGGCCTGGCGCCGAAACTCCAAAAACTGGCTATTGAGAATAAGATTTGTGCCTATAACTTTCCCCAGGGGGTTATATCCCATCTCTTCAGGGATATAGCGGCAGGTAAAGTAGGCACAATTACCCATGTGGGACTTAAGACTTTTGCTGACCCGAGGGTTGAAGGCGGAAAACTTAACAGCAGGACCACCGAAGATTTGGTGGAGGTTGTTGAAATAGGAGGGCAGGAGCGTCTTCTGTATAAGGCTTTTCCCATTGATGTCGCATTTATCAGGGCTACCTATGCTGACCCTGACGGGAATGCAAGTATGGAGAAAGAGGCAGCCACCCTTGAATCACTGTCTATCGCCCAGGCAGTCAGAAATTCGGGAGGTATAGTGATACTGCAGGTTGAAAGGGTTGTGGAGCGGGGCAGTATTAATCCGAGGCTGGTTAAGATCCCCGGAATTTATGTGGATGCCATAGTGGTTGCCAGACCGGAAAATCATATGCAGACCTTTGCAGAGCAGTACAATCCATCTTATTGTGGTGAGATAAAAGTACCTGCTGACAGTATAGAAGCAATGCCCCTTGACGAAAGAAAAGTAATAGCCAGGAGAGCGGCTATGGAGCTTGTACCGAATGCTGTAACCAATCTTGGCATAGGGGTACCGGAAGGGGTGGCGATGGTTGCAAATGAAGAAGGCATCGGCGACCAGATGACTCTTACCATCGAGGCAGGTCCTATTGGAGGGGTTCCTGCCGGAGGGCTTAGCTTCGGTGCGTCAATCAATCCACTGGCTATTATCGACCAGCCCTATCAGTTTGACTTTTATGACGGGGGCGGTCTTGACGTGGCATTTCTGGGACTGGCTCAATGCGATGAAGAGGGTAACATTAATGTAAGCAAGTTCGGGCCCAGGATTGCGGGATGCGGCGGGTTTGTGAATATTACTCAGAATGCCAAGAAAGTGGTATACTGCGGTACTTTTAAAGCCAGCGGTCTGAAGGTGAAAGCACGGGATGGCAGGCTTGAGATAGTCCAGGAAGGTAAACTGGCCAAGTTCCTTAAAAGAGTGGAGCAGATTACTTTCAGCGGCAGGTATGCAGTTGAAGTGGGGCAGGAGGTATTGTATGTAACAGAGAGAGCGGTATTTAAACTTGCGGATAAAGGAGTAGAGTTGATAGAAATTGCGCCGGGGGTTGACCTCGAAAAGGATGTGCTTGCTCATATGGAATTCAAGCCTGTAATTTCAGAAGACATTAAACTGATGGATGAAAGGATATTCAGGGACGAAGTTATGGGTTTGAAGATATAAAAAACTTAAAGGAGGCTTTTAAATGGGTTACTTTGCATTACTTGTATCGCTTGTTTTACTGGCATTACTGTCATACAAAAGGGTTTCCCCTCTGCTGGTAGGACCCTTCGTGGCAATAGTGCTGGCGGTCATGACAGGACTGAATATTACGGAAATGATATTGGGACCCTACATGGAGGCTGCAGGAAGTTACTTCATAAGATTTTTTCTGATATTCCTCACCGGTTCTATTTACGGCATATTGATGCACAGAACCGGCGCGGCAGCAGCTATAGCTGACAAAATAGTAAAATTCATAGGGATCAAATGGGTAATGGCAGGGGTTGTTATTGCAACAGCTGTCCTGACGTACGGAGGAATAAGCCTGTTCGTAATCATATTTGTCATGTATCCTCTGGCCCTGGCAATGTTCCAGCAGGCAAATCTCCCCAAACGTCTTATACCCGGCTGCGTGGCCCTGGGCGCATTCACATTTACAATGACCACCCCCGGTTCACCACAAATCCAGAACATAATACCTATAAGCTATCTGGGAACAGGTCCAACCGCTGCCCTTGTGCCGGGCTGGATAGCAGGCCTGTTTATGGCGGTGGCAGGTATTGGATACATGATGTGGAGGGCAAACTATTTCACTAAAAAGGGACTGGAATTTGATGCGCACGAAGAGGTTAAGGAACACACCGAGGAACTGCCGAATTTCTGGGTGTCCATAACCCCTTCGATTGTAATAATTTTATTACTAAACGTAGTAAAAATCAATATCGTATGGGCAATGGTAGCGGGCATTTTGCTTACAATCGGGCTCATGTGGAAGAGACTGGAGGGACCTGGAAAATGGATGGAAGCAGTGAATACAGGGGCTTCCAATTCTACTGTGGTGATGCTTAATACCGCTGCCATAGTAGGGTACGCAGGCGTGGTCAAGCTTATTCCCCAGTTCCCTGCAATAATTGAGTCAATCAAGAATATCGGTGCCAGTCCCTATTATTTGCCTGCCATCACCACTACAGCCCTTGCCGGGCTGGCCGGTTCAGCGTCGGGAGGCATGAGTGTGGCCTATGAAGCCCTCAGTGAGACTTTCATGAACCTGGGTATTCCCCTGGAGGCTGTGCACAGGATATCTGCAATGGCGGCAGGGGGTCTGGATTCACTGCCTCACTGCGGAGCTGTAATAACACTGCTTATGGTATGCAAGCTCACCCATGCTGATTCATATACCGACATATTTGTAACTACAGTGATTATTCCGTTGATTGCAGTGTTTGCTATTCTGGTTCCTTTGTGCATTGCAATGTTCTAAGATGACGCAATTCTGCTTTGCATAAATTTATGTTATCGGGAGTTTTGGACTGACAGTCCGGGGTTAGGAACAGGACTGGTATTGTGAGGGCCTATTCCCTGAACCGATTCTTACCGTATTTTTGCATAAGGAACGGATATGGAGGTCCGGCTCCCGGGTCTTTAAAATCAGGTTAATTTTAAAATGGTCTGAGGAGGGTGCAATATGAGGCTTAAAGGTAAGATCGCAATAATTACCGGTGCAGGCAGGGGTATAGGGAAAGCTACAGCGCTGAAATTTGCAAAAGAGGGAGCAAAACTGCTCATAGGCGATGTGAATGACTCTGACCTTGAAACTGTCGCAAAAGAAATAGCTGATGCCGGTGGCGAAGTAGTTACTATGAATGTTGATGTGACAAACAGGCAGCAGGTAAGAGAGATGGTAGAGAAAGCGGTGGAAGTATTCGGCAAACTGGATATACTGGTAAATAACGCGGGAATAACTGCGGACGGACAGCTTCACAAGCTGACAGAAGAACAGTGGGATAAGGTTATTGACGTCAATCTGAAGGGAGTATTCAACTGTTCACAGGCGGCGATAAATGTAATGAGGGAACAGGGCAACGGTGTGATATTGAATGCGTCATCGGTTGTCGGGATTTACGGCAATTTCGGTCAGACCAACTATGCTGCTACCAAGTGGGGAGTTATAGGAATGACCAAAACCTGGGCGAAAGAACAGGGGAGAAAGGGTATAAGGGTGAATGCGGTTGCTCCGGGATTTATACTGACACCCATGACCAAAAAAATGCCCGAAAATGTGCTGGATATGATGAAGAATAAGGCGCCTCTTCAAAGGCTTGGTACTCCCGAGGACGTTGCCAATGCCTATGCATTCCTGGCGTCGGACGAAGCGAGCTTTATAACAGGTGCTGTGCTCAGCGTGGACGGAGGAATTGTTATGTAATACCTGAATAACAGAGAATTTTATAATAAAAAAGTATTATTAAAAAGGATGGGTATATTTATGAACAAGATCGGTATTGTAGGTGCGGGCACAATGGGAAGCGGGATTGCCCAGGTGGCTGCCGGGGCCGGTTATGAGGTGGTTTTAAGAGATATCGATATGAGTTATGTCGAGCGCAGTCTGGGCATAATCAATAAAAATTTGACCAAAAGCGTTCAGAAAGGGCGGATCAGCGAGGAAGACAAAGAGAAGATAATGGGTTCCATTACAGGCACTACTGAACTGGAAAAGCTGGCTGATGCGGATCTGGTGATAGAAGCGGTCACCGAAACCATGCACCTGAAAAAAGAAATTCTCGAGGCCCTTGATGAGATTTGTTCCCCTGCTGCCATACTGGCTTCAAACACTTCTGCACTGAGTATAACCGAAATGGCGATGGTTACAAAAAGACCGGAAAAAGTAATCGGGATGCATTTCTTCAATCCTGCGCCGGTCATGAGGCTGATAGAAGTAACAAAAGGGATGCTGACATCGCAGGAAACTTTTGAAGCCGTTAAAGAGGTCTCGATAAAATTAGGGAAAACGCCGGTAACGGTTAATGAAGCCCCCGGGTTTATTGTCAACCGTATTCTGGTACCAATGATAAACGAAGCGGCATATCTTTTGACGGAGGGCGTGGCTTCGGCACGGGATATAGATGAGGCCATGAAACTGGGGGCCAATCATCCCATAGGTCCCCTGGCCCTGGCTGACCTGATAGGGCTGGATGTCTGCCTGTTTATAATGGAAATACTTTACAGTGAATTTGGTGACAGCAAATACAGACCATGTCCGCTGCTGCGGAAGAAAGTCCGGGCAGGTCAACTGGGAAGGAAAACAGGCGAAGGGTTCTTTAAATACAGTTAGACGGGAGGATTGAATTATGGGTATAAGCGTAATAGGAACTTACCACACAAAGTTCGGGATACTGGAGCAAACCCTGTATGACCTTATACTTGAGGCGGGTAGAGGGGCTATTGAGGATGCAGGGATAGACCCCGCGGAAATAGACGGGATATGGGTTGGAAACCTGAGCGGCGGAGGATTTAACGACCAGGACCATATTGCGCCGTTTACGGTCGATATACATCCCGACCTGCGTTTTGTCCCTGCAAACAGGGTGGAGAATGCGTGTGCATCTGGCTCAGCGGCAATAGAATGTGCCAAATACGCCATTGAATCAGGAGAACAGAAATTCGCTCTGGTCATTGGGGTGGAAAAGATGACCCAGCGGGATACAAAAGATATTACCAAGCTGCTGGCCCAGAGTTCCTACTGGCCCGAAGAAGGCGGTAAAGGCATGACATTCCCCGGCCTGTTTGCGGAATATGCAAAGGGGTATATGGCACATTACGGATACTCCCTTGAGGAACTGAGAAAGGACCTTGCCAGAATAGCTGCCAAGAACCATGTAAATGCACTGGAGAATCCCCTTGCTCAGATGCCCATGGATATTACCGCCGAAAAAATATTGAATAAACCTGATAATAAAAATCCGGTGATCGCCGACCCCTTGAGACTGTTCGACTGCTCGCTGGTATCGGATGGTGCAGCGGCCCTTGTACTGGCTCCTACGGAAACAGCAAAGGCGTTGAAAGAAGAAGTTGTGGAAATCGCAGCAGTCGGCCATACTACCGATTATCTGAGTATATTCAAGAGGTCCAATTATGAACTTACAGCAGGAAAGCTGGCAGTACGGAAGGCTTTTGAAACAGCCGGCATTACTCTGGACGACGTGGATTTCGTCGAAGTGCATGACTGTTTTACAATAAATGAGTTATTGAGCTATGAAGCACTGGGGATTGCACCTGACGGTCAGGGCAGAAGGGCATTGGATGAAGGTATCGTATATCCCGATGGCAAATTGCCCGTTAACCTGTCTGGCGGCTTAAAAGCCAAGGGGCATCCGGTAGGGGCAACAGGAGCGTCTATGGCCGTCCTTGCCGCCAGACAGTTACTGGGGAATGCAATAGGCATCCAGGCAAAAGACCCTGAAGTGGGCGTGACTTTTAACGTTGGCGGTAGTGCTGCAAGCAACTATGTACTGGTGTTAAGACGAATTGAATAGGCCGGGTTCCGGCGGGGATGCCCGTCACTGCTGAAAAGGGAGACAGCGGAGGTAAGTTTTGCTTTATAAGTATGTATTTTAATTCCCTTGACATTTTGCTATAATGTCAAGGGAATTATTTATATCAGCTTTACATTTAAATAGGAGAATAAACCATGGCCATTTATGCTATATCCGATCTTCATCTGTCCAGGGCGGTGGATAAGCCCATGGATATATTCGGAGGCGGATGGGAAAATTATATGAATAAGATAGCATCAAACTGGGTGCAGCTTGTTAAAGAAGAAGACTGGGTGCTGCTTCCCGGCGACCTGTCCTGGGCCACATATCTGCAGGAATCGGCGGAGGATTTCAGGTTTCTTGCGTCCCTCCCGGGGAGAAAGGTCCTGGTGAAAGGTAATCATGATTACTGGTGGACCACCATGAAAAAGCTTGACGTTTTCCTGGAGGAGCAGGATATCCATGATATACATTTTTTAAACAATAACAGTTATGTCTGCCAGTCTGTCGGGGTGTGCGGTACCAGGGGGTGGCTCAGCCCTGAAAGCCCCGAATTCACAGAACACGATATGAAGATATACAGGAGGGAGCTCAACCGCCTGGAATTGTCGCTGAAGAGCCTGGAAGGCAAAGATTTCAGGGAGATTGTTGTTATGCTGCACTATCCTCCCTTATATCCCGGGGGGGAGGCCCGTGACTTTATCCAACTGATGAAGGCCTATGGGGTGAAAAAGTGCGTATACGGCCATTTGCACGGGCCTGCCTTCAAGGATGCGGTGGAAGGACAGATAGAGGGTATTGAGATAATCCTCACTTCCTGTGATTACCTGGGGTTCACCCCCGTAAGACTTTACTGAGGCTTCTTAACAAAGAAGCCTTCAAATATATGAGGTTATTTACAGAAAGAAAAAGAAGGTGATGTGATTGTCCGGGGACAGATATAGAGTGTATTCCAAATACCTGAAGGATAAATACGGCTGTAAGGTCTACAAACTCCCGGTCAACCTGCCGGGCACATGTCCCAACAGGGACGGGGTGCTGGGGGCGGGGGGATGTATTTACTGCGGTGAAGAGGGAGCGGGGTTCGAAAGTCTGTCCGCTCTTGTGCCTGTAAGAGAGCAGGTTGAGAGGAATATGGAATACATAAGTAACAGGTACAATGCCCGGAAATTTATCGCCTATTTCCAGAACTTCTCCAATACCTACATGAGTCCCGGTAAATTGAAGAAATATATCAGAGAGGCATGTATCCCCGGTGTTGTGGGGATAAACATCTCCACCAGACCTGACTGTATCAGTAACAGACATCTGGAGGCGGTTAAGGAAGTGGAACTGGAAAAGGAGGTTGACATTGTATTTGAAATGGGCCTCCAGACGGTCAACTACCACAGCCTGATAAAGGTTAACAGGGGGCATACCCTTGCAGAGTTTATTGATGGTGTGCTGCAGACCAGAGCAGCGGGATTTGAGGTATGCGCCCATCTGATACCCGACCTTCCGTGGGATGACAGGCTGGATGTGGTTGAAAGCGCCAAAATATTATCCGCCCTGAAGGTTGAACAGGTAAAGCTTCATTCTCTTTATGTAGTCAGGGGGACGGTAATGGAGGACATGTACCTCAAAGGAAAACTGAAGCTCCTGACCATGGAGGAGTACGTGGAGAGGGTGATCCTGTTCCTGGAATATCTTGACCCTTCAATAGTCCTGCAGAGACTGATCGGCAGGGCCCCGGAAGAGAATACCGTCACTGCCAACTGGGATACAAGCTGGTGGAAAATAAAGGAGAAAATTGAAGAAGAGATGGAAATAAGGGATACAAGACAGGGGAAAAAATTCGACTATCTCGGAGGAAAGGCTGTAAAAAATTTTTTATCCGATGGCTACCACCGCTAATACTCCTGTTCTCTCAGGCGGCAGCCTACGAAGCACTGCGCCCTTGGATAACGGACTCTAAAGCTTCAGCCGGGCTTAACATCCCGCCTGAAGCCAAAAATAACCGGCGGATTATGCTATAATAGGAATTGGTCAGAAGAAATTCAGGATATAGAAAGGAAGAAAGACCATGAAAATAGGACTGATAGGGCTCCCTACCACAGGGAAGACCACCCTTTTCAACCTGCTTACCCATTCGGACAAGGAAATAAGCGCCTTTTCATCGGGAAAGACCGAGACCCATGTGGGGACAGCCAGGATACCGGACGACAGGGTGGATTTCCTGAGGGAGATGTATAATCCCAGGAAGACTACTTATGCTGCCATGGAGCTTACCGACCTGCCGGGCCTGGTGAAAGGGGCCAGCGCCGGTAAGGGAGCGGGAAACCAGTTTCTTGAGGCTGCACGAAAGGTTGATGCCATTGTACATATAGTAAGGGCTTTTGAAAACCCGGATGTGGCCCATGTGGAGGCAACCATAGACCCTTTGAGGGATATAGAGACCGTCAATCTTGAACTTTTGTTTGCGGACCTGGGAATAATAGAGACGAGAATTGAGAGAATTGAAGATGCAAAGAAAATAAACAGCGAAATGAAAAAAGAACTGGAAGTCCTGCAAAAATGCCGGGAAGGGCTGGAGCAGGAGATACCCATATACAGTCTCGGGTTGACCGATGAGGAGAAGGAATACCTCAAGACCTTCAATTTCCTTTCTGTGAAACCCATGGTGCTGGTGGTGAATATTGATGAGGACCAGATGGCTGAAGGGAATTACCCGCAGAAGGAACAGGTGTACAGTTATGCTGACGAGAGAGGTATCCCCTTCATGGAGATTTGTGCGAGGATAGAGATGGAAATAGACCGTCTTGAGCCGGAAGACAGGGAGGTTTTCATGGAGGAACTGGGGATAAAAGAGCCCGGCATTCACCGGCTGGCCAGGGTGTTGTATGATTATTTCGGCCTGATTTCCTTTCTGACTGCCGGGGCGGACGAGGTCAAGGCCTGGACAATAAGGAAGGGTACCACTGCCCATAAGGCGGCGGGCAAAATCCACTCGGACATAGAAAGAGGGTTCATCAGGGCGGAGGTGGTTAAGTACCAGGCCCTCAAAGAACTGGGTTCCATGGCAAAAGTCAAAGATAAAGGCCTTTACAGACTTGAAGGCAAGGATTATGTCGTACAGGACGGTGACATCATTAATTTCAGGTTTAATGTATAGAGAGGATGGATGTAATGGGTGAGATATTAGCAGTGCCGTTGGGTTTTGCCCTTATAGTGCTGCTCCTTTTGAAAAAGGTCAGCATAGGTACTGCCATGTTTACAGCTTCGGTTGTAATGGGGTTCACGGCAGGATTTGGGATTGAAGGGACCTCGGGTATTCTGATAAGGTCCCTTTTTAATACAACCACTGCTGAACTGCTGGCCATAACTGCTTTTGTATGTGTTCTGGGATATTTATTATACTATTACAGAGTACTGGATAAGATTGTTGATGCACTGGAAGACCTGTTCAAAAGCGTGCCTGTCATCATTATGCTGATTCCCGCTTTGATGGGGGTGCTGTTTATCCCCGGCGGGGCTATCCTTTCGGCACCGGTGGTAGATAAACTGGGAGACAGGATGGAAATTGACAGGGTGAAGAAATCAGCCATAAATATGGTGTTCCGCCATGTCGGTTTCTTTATTTTCCCGTTCTCCGCAGCAATGATTCTGGCTGCCCGATTGGGCAGGATAAATGTATATGACCTCATAAAAGTAAATATACCCATGGTTATAATTATGGCAGCAGCGGGATATCTGCTGTATGTCAGGAATTTTCCCGCAGAAAAGCCTGCGGACAGTAACGGGCAGGAACAGGCGGGCTTTGCTGCCAAAACGGGAAGGGCTGTTCTTTATACTTCTCCCATATGGATAGGGATAGTCCTTAACGTGTTTCTGCATGTTCCTTTTTATGCTGCCCTGGTTGCAGGGATAATAACCACATATTTTCTGGCAGAGGGAGAGAAAAGAGATTTTTTGAAAAAATCATATGAAGGGATAAAATTTAATATGCTTTATGCAGTGGCAGGGATCATGGTATTGCAGGGATTTATCAGCAAAATGAGTGCTCTGAATGAGACAATAAATCTGATGACCGAATGGGGAATGGCTATTGAGATAATAATTACAGCAGCTTCGGTATTTGTGGGATTTGCCACTGCGTCAAATCCTGCGGTGGTGGGAATGCTCTTTCCTGTGTTTCTCCCCCTTGCCCCTGACTATCATACCGGCATTATGTATGCATTTTTGATATTTGTTTCCGGGTATCTGGGTTATTTTGTTTCCCCGTTGCATCTGTGCCAGGTGTTTACAGCGGAATATTTTGATATAGAGATAAAAGAGCTGTACAGGGAGTACCGTATGCTTATGCCTGTTCTTTTTGCAAGTATGATGGTTGTATATTTCATATTTAAGTAAACCAGTATTTATGCAAAAGAGACCGAAGAAGAGTGGTACCGGGAAGATACAAAATATTCACAATAATTAAAAAAAATTAATAACACAAATTTTTTTGATTAACCTGCAGGAAATGATAAAATGGTAAAGAATAATAATACTTGGATATGAATAATAAGGGGTGATGATTTATGATTAAAACCATGGAGCAGCTAATAGAAAAAGCCCGGCAGCAGAAGACCATGAAGCTGGCTGTTGCTGCGGCACAGGATGCCGAAGTGCTGAAGGCTGTTGATGAAGCTCTGGGCCTGGGGATTGCAGAGCCTGTGCTGGTAGGAGACGAAGAAAAAATCAATGAGATAGCCACCGGCCTGGGTATTGATGCGGGCAAATTCCGGATAATCGACAAGCCGGATTTCGAGGAGGCTGCAAGAGAGGCGGTGTCCCTGGTCAGCAGCGGCAAGGCGGATTTTGTAATGAAGGGCATACTGGGTACAGCGGACCTGTTAAAGGCTGTACTGGACAAAGAAATCGGGTTAAGGGGCAAAAACCTTCTCAGCCATGTCATGGTTTACCAGGTGCCCGCATATCACAAGATGCTGATTTTAACCGACGGTGGCATGAACATTGCTCCTGATGTGGAACAGAAAAAGCAGATAATTGAAAATGCCCTGGAGGTTTCCAGGTCTCTGGGATGTGAGGATGCAAAGGTGGCTGTGCTTACTGCCGTAGAAAAAGTCAATCCCAAGATGCAGGCGACCATGGATGCCCAGGCGTTGAAAGAAATGCACTTTGACGGGGCAATAGTTGACGGTCCCCTGTCCTTTGACCTCGCCATCAGCCGTGAAGCGGCGGAGCACAAGGGTATAAATAGCCCGGTAGCCGGGGAAGCGGATATTTTACTGGTACCTGTTATTGAGGTTGGCAACGGCATAGGCAAGTGCATGACCTACTTTGGGAATGCCCGGTCAGCGGGGATAGTGATGGGAGCAACAGCGCCCATAGTCCTGGTGTCAAGGGCGGATACCCATGAGGCAAAACTCAACTCCATTGCCCTTGGAAGCGTAATAGCAGGCAGCAGGTAATAATCAGAATACTCTGTTATATGATTTCTATTGTCGGATAGTGTATAATTTTGACGAGGGGAAGCATTTCTGAAACCATATTTTGTGAGGGAGTGAGAGAATTGAAGAAACTTTTGACAGGCAACGAAGCTATTGCCCGGGGAGCGTATGAAGCGGGCGTAACAGTAGCGGCTGCCTATCCGGGTACCCCCAGTACCGAGATACTTGAAAATATCGCGCCATACGAAGAAATCTATGCAGAATGGTCACCAAATGAAAAGGTAGCCCTGGAAGTAGCGATAGGGGCTTCCATATCCGGAGCCAGGTCTCTGGCAGCCATGAAGCACGTAGGGGTTAATGTTGCGGCAGACCCCCTGTTCACGGCAGCATATACCGGAGTAAACGGCGGCCTGGTACTGGTAACTGCCGACGACCCCGGCATGCACAGTTCACAGAATGAGCAGGACAACAGGTACTATGCAAAATCAGCGAAACTTGCGATGCTCGAACCCAGTGACAGCCAGGAAGCAAAGGACTTTGTAGCTGAAGCTGTGAAAATAAGCGAAGAGTATGACATTCCGGTACTTTTAAGGGTAACAACCAGGATATGCCACAGTAAAGGTCTGGTAGAATTCAAAGAAAGACAGGAAGCAGGCATAAAGCCGTATGAGAGGAACATGGGCAAATATATAGCCACTCCCGGCAACGCAAGAAAACTTCATGTAACCCTGGAAGACAGGCTGGCAAGACTGGAAGAATACAGCAACAGTACACCGCTCAACTCCATAGAGTGGAACGACAAGAAAACAGGTATAGTTACAAGCGGTATAAGCTACCAGTATGCAAAAGAAGTATTCGGCGACAGCGCATCATACTTAAAGCTTGGTATGACCTTCCCGCTGCCCAGGAAAAAGATGAAAGAATTTGCCGATCAGGTGGATACCCTTTATGTAATAGAAGAGAACGAGCCATTTATAGAAGAAGCGCTGAAGGTAATGGGTATAGACTGTACAGGTAAAGACAAAATACCGGGCATATTGGAACTCAACCCTGACATAGTAGCAAAAAGCCTTCTTAACAAAGAAAACCAAATAATAAAGGCAGACCGAGACATGCCTGCCCGTCCTCCTGTACTTTGCCCGGGATGTCCGCACAGAGGCCTGTTCTATGCACTGAGCAAGAAAGACGCAGTAGTAACCAGCGACATAGGGTGCTATACACTGGGAGCCATGCCGCCTTTAAACGCTGCCGATACATGCATCTGCATGGGTGCAAGCATCAGTGCAGGCCATGGTTTCGCAAAGGCCCATGAGAAAAACGGCAGAGACAAAAAAGTATTTGCAGTAATAGGAGACTCCACCTTCTTCCATTCAGGCGTAACCGGTCTTATGGACATGGCATACAACAAGAGCAACCTCACAGTAATAATAGCCGACAACAGGATAACCGGCATGACAGGTCACCAGGAAAACCCCGGAACCGGAAAAACACTAAAAGGTGAAGACACCGTAATGGTAGATATACCAAAGCTGTGTGAAGCCCTGGGTGTCAGGAACGTAGTAGAGGTCAATCCTTTAAATCTCAAAGACATGCAAGCCGCAGTAGACGAGGCCATGACATCCACAGAGCCCATGGTAATAATAACCAAATGGCCGTGTGCATTATTAAAAGAGCAGCCGAAACCGGCGGGGTACTGCAGGGTAGACCAGGATAAATGCAGGCAGTGCGGAGCATGTATGAAGATAGGGTGCCCTGCCATACAGAAACTGGACGGCAAAATAGTAATTGATGATACAATGTGTAACGGCTGCGAACTGTGTACACAGATGTGTGCATTCAATGCTATCGAGAGGGTAGGTGAATAAAGATGGCTAACCAGGTGAAGAATATACTGTTTGTAGGTGTAGGAGGACAGGGTATAATCCTCACAAGCAAAGTACTGTCCACAGCCCTTGTAAACGCAGGGTACGATGTAAAGATGTCCGAGGTGCACGGCATGGCTCAGAGGGGCGGAAGCGTTACTACCCAGGTAAGGTACGGTGACAAAGTATACTCTCCGATTATAGGCAAGGGTCAGGCGGATATAATAGTATCCTTTGAGAAAATGGAAGCCTTGAGGATGATAGAATATCTAAAAAAAGACGGTGTAATGGTAGTAAATGACCATGCCATACCGTCCATGCCGATCCTGACAGGACAGGCAGAATACCCCGAAGGTATAATAGAAGAACTCCAGAGCAAGGCAAAGACAATAGTATTCAAGGCGGCAGAAGTAGCACGGGAGATAGGAAACCCCAGAACCCAGAACATAGTCCTTCTGGGTGCCCTTGTTAAGGCTTTCGGCCTTGAAGACCTTGACTGGGATAAGGCCATTGAAGAAGAAGTTAAGCCCAGGTTTGTTGAAATAAACAAAAAGGCCCTGGAAAAGGGCATGGAACTGGCAGGTTAAAGTATTCATTTGAGATTGCAGGTATAAAAGCGAGAACCCTTTCATATAAAGGAGTTCTCGCTTTTATGTTAATACCAAAATAAAGTTCAATTTTTGTTCTGAACGGTACACACTGAAAAAGGATTGTTGTTGTGTTATAATAATATTTAAAATCACAGAACGCCCCAAAACAAATCAATTAAGTGGATTAATCGGGTTGAGGTTTATATTCTGATTAAATAATGAAATTTTGAGGTCAATAAAATATAGCAGGAGGAGATTGAATGAATAATTCTTTAGTTTTGGAACACTTAAAATCTTTAGTTGACCAGAGTATCGGCGAAAACAATCAGAATATAGACATCAGGATATTAAAAGACAATTTTGATTTAATAGTATCAATGATGATTGACAGGGACAGTTGCTTATTATTAATGGATAACGATAAAAATGTAATCAGTGTATATAGTTATGATAGATTTTCACATTTAGACAGTCTGGTGGGGAGTTCTATAAATTTACCCTTTATAGACAAGATCGAGCTGGACCAATTAACAGATATAATGGAGGGGACACGCGAAAAGAGTAATATCAGATTGGATGCAGTGACAACCCGGGTGAGAAGAAAGAACATTATTTCGGCAAACAGATTGGATAACAATACGAAAATGGAAAGCAGAAAAACAGATGAGAAATTGTTTATGTATCAGTGCTATTCTAAGATGCAATGTATAGAAAACTATTATCTGTGCATGATAACGCCCGATGAAAATGATATATTCTATAGCACACTATTGAAGAAAATAAGTGATAACATTAATAAGTCCATGAAATTGACAATGAAATATTATAATTACAATAAGTTTTTAATGAAATGCCTTGACGCAGTCGAGGATGGAATTTCGGTATGCGACAAAGACGGTTATCTTATATATGTGAATAATGCGTGCTGCAGTTTAATAGGTGAAAGCAAGGAAGAATTATTATTCAAGAAAGCTCAAGAAGTTACAAAGAATAAGCCTGCCCTGCTTAAGATAATCGAAGAGCGGAAGAAGTTGGTGGATTTTGAATATTTTCTTAATCTCCGGGCGAAGAATAAAACAATTCATCTTATAAATTCTGGTTATCCTGTTTTTGCTGATGATGGAGAAGAGGTAATAGGTGCGATAAATATTTTTAGAGGGATTAAGCGGTCAAGAAAACTGGCAAATACTATTGCAGGATATCAAGGTACATTTGAATTTAAAGATATTATTGGACAGAGCAGTATTATAAAGGACAGAATCAATCTGGCCAAAGTCTATTCACGCAGTGGGGCTAACATACTGATACAGGGGGAGAGCGGAACCGGGAAAGAATTATTTGCTCAATCAATTCACAATTACAGTGACAGAAAATCAGAACCGTTTATTCCGATAAACTGCGCAAATTTCCCCAATGAGCTGATTGATAGTGAATTATTCGGATACGAGGAAGGGGCTTTCACCGGCGCCCAGAAAGGGGGGAAACCAGGGAAGTTTGAGCTGGCAAATGGCGGTACGCTGTTCCTGGATGAAATGGGAGAAATGCCATTGCATTTACAAGCCAAGCTTTTAAGGGTGGTTGAAACCAAAACTATACAGAGAATTGGCGGAAGCAGGCCTATTAAAGTTGATGTGAGGATAATAGCAGCTACGAACAGGCAACTAGAGAAAAGTGTAAAAGAAGGGAAATTCAGAAAAGATTTGTATTACAGGCTGAAAGTGTTATTTCTTGAGATACCACCCTTAAGAGAAAGAAAAGAAGATATTCTGATACTTGCACAATATTTCATTGATAAATTCGATGAGAAAATGCAAAAGAGTGTAAAAGGTATTGACAGCGATGGTCAGAAAATTATGCTCTCGTATAACTGGCCGGGGAATGTAAGAGAACTTGAAAATATTATTTCCAGAGCACTATATATCAGTGATGGTGAATATATTACAAGAGAACATTTGATTAGAGCGGGACTTGATGAGATAAATTACCAGGTCAATACTAATAGCAAATTGAGTGACATAAACAGAGAAATACTCCTTGAAACCCTTAAACAAACGGGAGGCAACAAGAAAAAAGCTGCAGAAATTTTGGGGATTTCGAGGCCTACGGTTTACAGGATGTTAGAAAAAAATAAATAGAAATTTCATTACTGTCAAGGGGCAGTATAAAACTAGAGAAGGATGCGATAATTATTGCATCCTTCTCTATCTGCTTGTAGATATTTTTCTGGTGTAATAATTGATTTAATTTTATGACATGCAAATCAGTGGCACGGTTTTTGCAAGTTATATTATAAATTATGGGCATAGCATGACAGTGGCGTGTTGCCCGAATACCAGTGGCTAATATCAATATCAGAATCAGGAGGGATAAAGTGACTAAATCAAATTATATGATACTGGCTGTGAACCCCGGTTCAACCTCAACAAAAATTGCAGTATATAAAAATGAGACGGAACAGTTCAGAGAGACCGTTGAACATTCCAATCAGGAACTATCCAGATACAAGTCTGTAACCGATCAGTATGAAATGAGAAAAGAAGCCGTGTTGTCCTATCTGAAAAAAATGGGATTTGATGTAAAGCGATTGTCCGCCGTAGTAGGTAGAGGAGGTCTGTTACCACCTGTTAAATCAGGAGCCTATCGGGTAAACAAAGCAATGCTGGACCGGCTGATTAACAGGCCTGTAGCAGAGCATGCTTCAAACCTGGGTGCGGTAATTGCTTATCACATCGCCAGTCCTTTAGAAATACCGGCTTATATATATGATTCCGTTGCTGTGGATGAACTGGAAGATGTAGCGAGATTATCAGGATTGCCTGAAATAGACAGGAAAAGTCTTTCACACGCTTTAAATATGAGGGCAGTAGCAATAAAGACAGCTGAAAAGCTAAATAAATCTTATCATGATATGAATATCATTGTGGCTCATCTAGGCGGGGGTATTTCCATAAGCGTGCACAAGGGAGGTCAGATGATAGACATAGTATCTGACGATGAAGGACCTTTTTCACCGGAAAGAGCTGGAAGGGTACCCTGCATGCTATTGGCCAAACTCTGTTATTCAGGCAAATATGACCACAGGACTATGATGAAGAGATTGAGGGGAAACGGAGGTCTGGTAGCCTATCTGGGTACAAACAAAGCCGTAGAAGTTGAGGATAGAATCAAAAACGGTGATAAGGAAGCGGAACTGGTTTATTATGCTATGGCATACCAGGTAGCTAAAGGCATAGGCGAACTGGCTACAGTAGTAATGGGTGATGTAGACCGTATAATAATTACCGGAGGCATTGCTTATTCCAGAATAATGACTGAATGGATTAAAGAAAGGGTGAAATTTATTGCCCCTGTTGAGATAATGCCAGGTGAAAATGAACTGGAGGCCCTGGCTTTAGGTGCATTAAGGGTATTAAGAGGTGAAGAACAGTATCATGAGTATGATATGGAATAATTCAGGAAGCTGGATTGTTGTCATTCCGGCAAACTGCTGGTAAGTCCTTCTTTTGATTGTATTGCCGGGGGTCATAGAAATCAAGTCTGTGTAAAATATTATTACATGACAAGTGTTGTTACATGGGTTTGGAAAACGCTGAATATTCTGATGTTTCTGAACCCGGTCGGGTGCAAAAGTGTAAAAAACAGTTACAGTTTTTGGCGTTCTTAATTCCAAAGCATTTTATTTTATGATGTTGACCTTTGTATTTTGGTTGTCGCCTTTGTTGGGGATGGTTTCCCGGATAAACAGAACAACAGGCGTATCAAATGATAATTGGCAGGAATCTTGCGAATAGAAAAATTGATTAACTGTGAAGACTGAATTATATCAACACAAGAACAGGGGAGGTGTAGAGGAGGTACCTGACAGTCTTTTGGACCACCAATAATCTTATAAGGAGGTAAACAAATGAGTAAAAAATTTGCAGTCCCTGCTGCTTTTGGGGTAGCGGCAGTATGGTTTGGCGGTCATGCCGGGGGAGGTTTTGCAACAGGCAGACAGGAAGCCAGTTTCTTTGTTCAGTATGGCTGGACTGCGGCATGGGTTCCTTTGCTCTCAATGGTTCTATTGGGAATTGCATTTTATTTTGGTATTGAATTCGCTAGGATTAACAAAACATTTGACTACAAAAACTTTGTGAACAAACTATATGCACCTTATGAAAAAATATTTGCAAACTTGTTCGACCTCTTATATCTATATGTAATTCTACTGGCCACCGGTGCCGCTATCGCCGGTGCGGCAAGCCTTATACAGCAAGCAATGAATCTTCCATATGGGTTAGCGGTTATAATTACGGGAGCGATATTGTTGATATTTACCGTTTTTGGCGCGGATTTAGTCAGAAATGCTTCTGCCGGTATGTCTGTTTTCCTTATAGCTTCATTGCTATTGGTGACTGTTCTTGGTATCAAGTCGGGTGCAGCCAACATCAGTGAAGTACTCGCTACAAAGCCAACAACTTCAGGATTTGGGAAAATATTACTGAATGGAGTGTTGTATGCTTCCTTCCAGTCTATGTTGATAGGGGCTATGGTATCAGTATCTGATGTTTTGAAAACCAGAAAAGATACCTTTAATGCTGCACTGGTTGGAATCGTTATTAACGGTGCAATACTGTTACTGGTATGTTATATGATGCTGGGCTACTATCCTGCGATTGTGAAGGAAACTTTACCGGTATATTTTGTTACAGGTCAATTGGGGCAATCATGGTTATTTGTGCTTTATTCACTAATCCTTTTCTTTGCGCTTATTTCAACCGGGGTTTCATTTGTATTCGGAGGAGTAAAGAGATTTGAGAATGCCTGGTCTTCGGGAAACCTGCAAGGCAGAAGGATAATATTGTCAGTAGTATTTCTGACAGTAGCTGCAGGGGTATCATTGTTCGGGCTTACTGCGATTGTTGCAAAAGGATATAGTTCCCTTGGATATATCTGTATTTTCCTTAATCTGATTCCTCTATTGGTAGTTGCGCCATATAAAATCAGGAAGGCAAGACAAGCCGAAACCGTAAATCCTGACGCATAGAAGAAAAACATGACGGGCGTGTAATAATGCATAACATGTAAAAAAGCATTACACATCCGGAACGGGAGGGCGGAAAGGGCTAGAGCGTTTTTGGCGGTAATCGCCTATAGAAATATAGAGAACAAGTGTAAAAATGTTTTACATTTGTTCTCTATATATTTTGCCCGAATATCTGTTAAAGCTCCGTTCAAAATCTGGTAAATACGTGTATACCGGCGTTTCAGTAATAATTATCAATCATTGGCAAGAGTTTTGCATTAAAGCGGATATGGTTAGGAGAATTGAGAATGCTTAACTAATATCTTTTAAATATTCATAAGAAGGGGGTCTTAAAGTGGATGTTCAATATCTGGATAAGCTGAAGGAGATTGTGGGAGAAGACGGCTATTTTGAAGAGTATGAAGATTTACTATGTTACTCGTATGATGCAACATATTTGAAAGGTAAGGTACCATCTATTGCACTTTATCCTACCAGCACTGAACAGGTATCTGAAATCATGAAAATTGCTTACGAAGAAGCAATTCCTGTAATTGCCAGGGGAGCGGGAACCAATATCGCTGGAAGTTTCATCCCTTTGGATAGAAATGCAATTATTGTCGACTTAAAACGCATGAATAAGATAATTGAAATTGATGCTGAAAATTTAACCGCAACTGTTGAGGCAGGGGTTGTCACTCTTGACCTGATGACAGCTGTCGAGAAAGTTGGTCTTTTCTATCCGCCCGATCCCTCAAGTCAGAAAGTATCTACCATAGGCGGCAATGTGGCCGTAAATGCAGGAGGTCCTCGAGGAGCAAAGTATGGGAATACTTTGGCTTATGTATTAGGCCTGGAAGTGGTTTTGGCTGACGGTAGAATATTGAATACAGGAAGTAAGTGTATAAAACAATCTTCGGGATACAACCTTGCGAAGCTATTTGTCGGTACGGAAGGGACTTTGGGCATAATAACCAAAGCTATATTAAAGCTTATTCCCAAGCCCGAAAGTAAGAAAACAATGGTGGCAATATTCGATAAATTACTGGATGCATCCCAGGCGGTTTCAAATGTTATAGCAAAGGGGATAGTACCCACAACGCTGGAACTGATGGACGATAAAATGATAGCCCTGGTTGATCAGTTCAAACCCACAGGTTTTCCCAAGGATGCTGAAGCAGTGCTTATTATTGAAGTTGACGGACCTGCATCAATACTTGACGGACAGTTAGAGGAAATAAAGCAAATATGTATGGAGACAGGGGCCAGGGCTACTAAAATAGCTAAAGATGCGGAAGAGGCGGAAAAAATATGGGAAGGACGACGTTCGTCATATGGAGTATTCACCAGGGCAAGTCAAAATGTCCTTACAGAAGATATTACAGTCCCAAGGACCAAGTTTCCGGTTCTGGTGAAAAAGATAAAAGAAATAGGGGAGAAGTATAATGTAAATCTGTGCGTGGTTGCCCATGCCGGGGACGGTAATACTCATCCGGCTATTTTAGCTGACCTCAGGGATGAAGGTGAGAAGGAAAGAGTGGAGAAAGCCCTGGAAGAAATGGCTCTGGAAGGCATCAGACTTGGCGGCACATTGTCCGGTGAGCATGGGATTGGTGTGGTGAAAAAAGATTTTATGCTGGCAGAGCATGGTGAAGTAAGTCTGGCTGTAATGGAAAGTATAAAGAATGTTTTAGATCCGAAAGGAATATTGAATCCAGGGAAAGTGTGGAATAAGTCGGATATCACAAACAGCTGATGCAGAGCGGGAAAGGGGGAAGAAAAAATGAAAGATATTAATGCATATAAAGATATGGTTGCTAAATGTGTCAGATGTGGTTTTTGTCAGGCTCACTGCCCGACATATAAGGCTCTTGGGGCAGAACCCTTTGTAGCCAGGGGCCGTCTTGAAATGGTTAATGCTACTTTCGACGGGAGACTTGACGGATATGTGGATGGAGTCATGAAACGGATGAACCAGTGTCTTCTCTGCGGGAACTGTACCCAAAACTGTCCTCCGGGGATTGAAACCGAAAAAATTGTTGAGGCATATAGGACGGCTTATATAAAGGAAAAAGGCATACCTGATGTTCTTAGCAGTGTAAAGACATTTATTGCTGATGTAGGCAATATAACCGGAGATGCACCGGATAACAGAATGCTTTGGGTTAATAACATACAGGATAAACTTGGGGATGTGAAGATAAATGAGCCGGCTGAATATGCGTATTTTGTCGGTTGCGTACCATCTTTGTACCCATCTGCATACAGCATCCCGCAGAATTTTGCTGCCATATTAAAAGCCGCCAATGTGTCTTTCTCACTTTTGGGGAAAGAAGAAAAATGCTGTGGTTATCCTCTTGCTGTAGGCGGGCTTCCTGAAGAAGCAAAGAAGACAGCCGAGAGCAACATTCAAAAACTCAAGCAGCTGGGCATAAAGAAAGTTGTAACGGGATGTCCATCCTGCTATCACATGTGGAAGGATTATTATCCCGAGCTTTTAGGCTATGACCCTGGCGTAGAAGTGTTTCACAGCACACAGCTTATGGCACAGCTGATATCAGAAGGGGCGCTGAAATTCAGAGAAACACCTATGGAGGTTACTTACCATGACCCCTGTGACCTGGGTAGAAAGAGTGGTATTTTTGATCCGCCCAGAGAAATTCTTCAAAACATTCCCGGAGTTGTCTTAAAAGAGATGGCGTATAACAGGCTTGACTCCAGGTGCTGTGGCGGCGGAGGAAATCTGGAAATGAATGATGCCGCGCTCAGCAGTAAGGTTGCACAGGACAGAATCAGTCAGGCCCAGAATACAGGTGCAAAAGTCATTGTTTCGGCCTGTCAGCAGTGCAAGAGAACACTTCAGGCCGGCGCCAGGGCTATGAAGGCAAGAATTAAAGTGAAAGATATTTGTGAAATTGTGTTTGATGCCTTAGCTCAGGATTAGAGCATAAAGCGGGGCATTACCCGATTTTGGAGTATGGAACCAAATCTGCAGTAGAAATAGGAGCTGTGGTTACTGAATAATCTATTAAAGCACCTATTTATGAAGGAGGTAAACCAGATGAATATTAATGATTACAACTTTGAAGAAGGGCTTTACTATGATGAAGATCATGGCTGGGTAAAGGACGAAGGAGATTTTGTTACTATTGGTGTAACAGATTTTTTTCAAAAAGTAGCCGGTGAGATAGTATTTGTTGAACTGCCTTTAGTGGGGCGCACTATTGAGAAAGGCCAGCCGTATTCATCCATTGAATCAGGCAAATGGGTAGGCAGGCTAAAGGCCCCTTTAAGTGGAGAGATATTAGAAGTAAATGAAGAGCTTCAAGATTTCCCGTATACAATAAACGATGACCCATACGGAGATGGCTGGGTAATAAAGGTAAAACCGGACAGCAAAGAGGAGGACCTAAAAAAACTGTTTACTCCAGGAGATAAATTTGAAGCGTTTATCCGGGATGAAGAAAAGAAAATCAAAGAAGGCAAAAGGGAGTAACACTTACAACGCTGAAGGGGGAAGGTGAAAGATTTATGACATTGGATGTAAAACAGCTTAAAGACAATGCGTTTGATTTTGAGCTGCTGGAAGAATTTCTAGCAAGCGTTCCAGAAGGTTCAAAACTAAAGACCTGTATCCAGTGCGGCAGCTGCAGCAGCAGCTGTCCTGCAGCTGAGGATATCTCTTCAACCCGGCGTCAGCTGTGGCGGATGCTTCAGATGGGATTGATAGACGAGGCTTTATCTTCTGAACTGTTCTGGGATTGTACTACATGTTCCATGTGCGAAATCAGGTGCCCTAGAGGCATACCATTAAGCAAGCTGGTTACAAAACTTAGAGAAAGATACAATGCTCATGAGGGACCAAAGGATGCTATGGCGCAGGTAGCGTCTGTTCTTGGCAAATCAAAGAATATAACGGGAGATGAACCTGAAAACCGATTGCTTTGGACCGAGAACATTCAAGGGTTATCTGCAGAACTTCGTAAAAACCTTGTTAAGGATAAAGCTGATGTAGTGTATTTTACCGGCTGTGTAAGCTCGCTGTTTCCACAGTCATATAAAATACCTCAATCTTTGACACGTATCCTGCTGGAGACAGGGGTGGATTTTTCACTGCTGGGTGAAGATGAGTGGTGTTGTGGCTATCCTCAGTTGGCCGGAGGTTTTGGGGAGGATGCAGTAAAAGAATATGCGCTTCATAACCTGGAATTAGTTAAGGGTAAGGGGGCCAATACAGTCCTTATCAGCTGTCCTACATGTTACCATGTATGGAAGTATGAATATCCGGAGCTTCTCGGTGACCAACCGGACATAGACATTAAACATTATGTAGAATTCCTTCCTGAAGTAATCAAGGCGGGCAGCCTGGAGTTTAAAACAGATGAAGTGGTAGTTACCTATCATGACCCTTGTGACCTTGGCAGAAAATCGGGGATCATTGAGCCTCCCAGAGAACTCATTAAGAGTTTGCCAGGTGTAAAACTGGTGGAAATGCGGTTTAACAGCGAGGACAGCAAATGCTGTGGTGGCGGAGGAAACTTAGAGATGATCAATGCTGACCTTTCCCATGAAATCGCTCAGAAGAGGGTAGAGGAAGCACTGGAAACAGGGGCTAAATACATTATCACAACCTGTCAGCAGTGCAAACGTACATTACAGAATGCAGCAAGACGTATGAGAGCCCGCATTAAAGTAAATGACCTGCTGGAGTTTATTGACGAAAGAATTAATACCGAAGCCGGAGGTGAGCCCGCATGAACGAAATACGAGTAGGGGTATATGTATGTCATTGTGGAAGCAATATAGGCGGAGTAGTAGACTGCAAGGCTGTAGCAGAATACGCTGCAAACTTACCCGGAGTTGTAGTTTCAAGGGACAATCTGTACATGTGCTCAGATCCGGGCCAGGCACTGATAAAAAATGATATAAAAGGCTATAACCTTAATCGTATAGTTGTTGCATCCTGTTCCCCGAGAATGCATGAACCAACATTCAGGGTAGTGGTAGAAGAAAGCGGGCTTAATCCGTTTTATCTTCAAATGGCAAATATCAGGGAGCATGTATCATGGGTGACGTCAGACACTGAGCGAGGAACAGAAAAGGCAAAAGACCTTGTCCGTGCGGCAGTCAACCGTGTTTTCTATAATGAGGCTATAACAACCTCCCAAATAGACATAGAAAAGGCAGTATTAGTAATCGGTGGTGGTGTTGCGGGCATACAGGCAGCACTGACAACCGCACGTGCGGGGTATAAAACATATCTTGTTGAAAAGAAGCCTACCATTGGTGGTGTAATGGCGCAGCTTGACAAAACATTTCCAACCCTTGACTGCTCAGCCTGTATACTTACACCCAAAATGGTGGATGTAGCCAGGGAAGAAAACATAGAGCTGATTACCAATGCGGAGGTAATTGACCTCCATGGTGCTGTAGGCAATTATGAAGTGACAGTAAGAAAGCACCCCAGGTATGTGGAGGATAGCTGCAGCGGTTGCGGTGCCTGTACTGATGCATGTGTTCTGAAAGGCAGGATTACAAATGAATTTGATTACGGGCTATCCAAGAGAGGTGCGGTATATATTCCTTTCCCACAGGCAGTACCGTTAAAGGCAGTTATTGATGAAGAAAACTGTCTTATGCTTAAAAACGGTAAATGCAAGCAGTCCTGTGTAGATGCATGTGACCGCAAATGTATAAACTTTGACCAAAAGGCTGTGGATGTACAAATCAAGGTTGGGGCTGTAATTGTTGCAACCGGTTTCAAATCCTTTGATGCCGGTAAAATAAGTAAATACGGTTATGGCATGTATCCCGATGTAATAGATGCACTGCAGTTTGAGCGCATGACAAATGCATCAGGACCTACCGGCGGTAAGATTTTAACATCAAAGGGTCAGAAACCCAAAAAAATAGCTATTATCCACTGTGTAGGCAGCAGGGATGAAAATACAAATGCATACTGTTCAAGGGTATGCTGTATGTATTCGCTGAAGCATGCGCATCTGGCAATGGAAAAGACTGGCGCAGAAGTATTCAATTTTTATATGGACATCAGGGCATTTGGAAAAGGATATGAAGAATTCTATAAGCGTGTCCAGGAGGAAGGCGCCCATTTTATCAGAGGAAAGGTAGCCGAAGTAATTCAGAAAGAAGACAAACTTCATGTCAAGGCAGAAGACACGCTTCTTGGTAAGACAATTGACCTGGGTGTTGATATGGTAATACTGTCAACGGGTCTGGAACCGTGCGAAGATGCGGCAAAGCTTGCAGAAGTGCTGCGCATTAATCGCAGTCAGGACGGGTTTTTCATGGAAGCGCATCCAAAGTTGAACCCGCTTGAAACTCCTACTGCAGGGATATATATAGCAGGGTGCAGCCAGGGACCAAAAGATATACCTGATACGGTTTGCCAGTCTATAGGTTGTGCAGGGGAGGTAATCCGATTCCTTAACACCGGAAAAGTTACACTGGAATCTACTATAGTGCAGATAGATGCTGATATTTGTGTGGGCTGCACTATTTGCGAAAAGCTGTGTCCATATGGTGCCCTGGTATACAGTAAGGAAGACAGGGTAATGACAGTAGAAGCTGCCAAGTGTAAAGGGTGCGGCACATGTGCTGCCGCCTGTCCTTCAAAAGCAATTAAACAGCAGCACTTCTCAGCAGAACAGGTTTGTGCCGAGATAGAAGCGTTATTGGAAGGGGGGCAGTAAAGCATGCAAGAAAAAAAGGACTGGAAACCCAACATTATTGGTTTTTTATGTAACTGGTGCTCGTATGCAGGTGCTGATCTGGCAGGCACATCACGTATTCAGTATGATACTGCTATACGGCCTATACGCGTGATGTGTTCCGGCAGGGTTGAGCCCGCATTTATACTGAAAGCCTTTAGCGAAGGGGCTGATGGTGTACTGGTAGCAGGGTGTCACATCCCGTCAGACTGCCATTATATAAGCGGTAACTTTAAGGCGCTTAAACGTTATGAAACCTTTTTGCCATTATTAGAAGAACTGGGTATTGAAAAAAAGCGGCTTCGCCTTGAATGGATTTCCGCTTCAGAAGGTGAGAAATTTGGTAAGGTTGTTAACGAGTTCACTCAGACAATAAGGGAGTTAGGACCTCTTAATCTTGGTAAAAGGAAGAGCGATTGAATATATACCTTCAGAAACTTTTGAAGAAAATACAGTAATGCCTATTAGATGGAGGTGTAAAAATGAAAATATATCTGGATGGAGAAGAGAAGCAAACCGACCGGGTGACTGTTCTTGAACTGCTGCAGGAAGAAGGGAAAGATTTTTACAGAATAGACAATAATATAGAAGAACTGCGCTGGATCAATAATGCGGAATGCCCTTTAATAAACATTGTAGAGATTAACGGCAGTATATATCCTGTGAACGTATTGAAGAACAAAGCGTTAAAAGAAGGTATGGATATAAAAACAGCTTCTCCGTTAGTCAAAGAGAAACTGCAGGAACGTTTAACCCTGCTTTCCAATAACCATGAATGTCTGTTGATAAGGAAGGCCCAGGAATTTGTGGCGTGTGAGGCGGCATCTGCCCGGATTGTTGACCTGGAAGAGAGAAAAACCTGGAACTTTGAACCGAGATATTCAGAGCCCTCCCTTATGCATGACCCCAATAAATGCATTAGATGCGGAAGCTGTGTTGAGGCATGCAAGGAACAATCCGTAGAAGCCTTGACAATGGATGAAAAAGAGGGCGTTATCCTTGATGAGAGCAAGTGCGTTAGATGCGGCCAATGCGTATTAAACTGTCCTTTTGGCTATGTGGAAAAATATATGAACTTATTAACCGACTGGCTGGACTGCGGGTTATGCGCTTTTTCCAGACCTGTGGGTGCTTTCTCCGAAAAGGATGACGTAGTAAAGGTAATTAATGCACTCAATGACCCGGACAAGTATGTTGTCATAGAAATTGCGCCTTCCATAAGGTCTACCATCGGCGAGGAATTTGGCGCAGAACCAGGAACAGTTGTAACCAATAAAATATATGCAGCATTAAGAAAAATAGGGTTTGACAGGATATGGGATACAAACTTTACCGCTGATTTAACCATCATGGAAGAAGGTTATGAGTTAATCGGAAGGGTCAAGAACAGCGGTGTTTTACCCCAGTTTACCTCATGCTGCCCGGGATGGATAAAATTTTGTGAAACATTTTATCCGGAATTAATACCGCATTTATCAAGTGCAAAATCACCACAGCAGATGTTTGGTGCAACGGCAAAAACATATGCGGCAGAAAAGTTAGGAGTAGACCCTGACAAAATGTTTGTGGTATCTGTTATGCCGTGTACGGCAAAGAAATATGAAAGAAGCAGGGAAGAACTTGTTGACGCGTATGAATATTGGGTTGAAAAGGGGAAAGCAAAAGAACAGTTTCCAGACGTAGATGTTGTTTTGTCAACAAGGGAGTGTGCAAAACTTCTGAAAATCTATAAGATAAACCTTCTGGACATGCCCGAGGAAGATGCTGATGGACTGCTGGGAGAATACTCTGGAGCTGCTCCGATATTCGGCAGGACAGGTGGTGTCATGACAGCGGCACTAAGGACAGCTTATGAAGTAATTGAAGGTAAACCGCTGAAAGACATGGAACTTGAGGCGCTGGGCGAGTATGATGGCATAAAAACTGCTTCTGTTCCTACCGGTGCCGGTGAAATAAAGATTGCTGTTGCATCAGGTCTGAATAATGCAAGGATGATATGTGAGGATATCAGAAAAGGTGGCGAGTTTGCGAAATATCATTTTATAGAAATAATGGCATGTCCGGGAGGATGTGTTGGAGGGGGCGGGCAAATAGTTACGCCCATGCTTTCCAAAAAACTTGCCAGGGCAGAAGGGCTGAATGAAGATGATAGAAACAGGCCTCTCAGAAAATCTCACGAGAATCCGGAAATAAAAAAAATATACGAAGATTTCTTACACGAACCGTGTGGAGAACTTTCACATCATCTGCTGCATACCCACTATTTCGGACGTGACAGTGAATAATAGACAAAACCCGGGGAAATGAAATATAAGCGTAACTACACAAAAATAAAATGCAGCTATAAATTTAATTCAAAAATTTTAGGGATGAATGTAAAGCAGTACAGATATGGCATTTATCCGATGGCTATCGCCGCTAATACTCCCGTCCTCATAGGCGGGAGATAAGCGGCGCTACGCCTCTGGATAACGGGTTTCTAAGCTTCAGAGGGTCCTGCCTGAAACCAAGAATCCTGATTATCCGTATCCTCATTGCGGAGATGCTCTTCCCGGTGAGGGAATAATAAGTTATCCTTTTATACCCTATAAGGAGATATCAATAATATTATGATGAGCCAGATTAACTGTATAAAACAATAAAAATGTTCTCTGGAACAAATGTAAAAGGAGGCATACAAATGAAACTGTACCGGTTAGGAGAACTGCCAAAATTTGATTCTATGCTGGTATTTCATGCTATGGCATATCTTGGGATGGAAGGGTTTATTGTTGTATCTCCTCAAGAACCTATAGCAACTATAGGATATTTCCAGGATTTGAATACAAGTATTAACTTGGAATATTGCAAAGATAACAATATTGGGATCATGCGGAGAGAAGTTGGTGGAGGAACTACCCTGCTGGACAGAAACCAGATATTCTACCAGGTAATTCTGAATAAATCAAATCCTCTGATTCCGGGGGATACTTTTACCCTGTACCGAAAGTTCTCTCAGCCGGCAATAGATACCTACAAAGACCTGGGCATACATGCAAAATTCAAGGAAGTAAATGACCTGATAACCGAAGGAGGGAAAAAAATTACAGGAGAAGGAGGAGCGAATATAGGCGACATGCTGGTTTTTGTTGGGGGGCTTCTTCTGGACTTTGACCACGAGTTGATGAGCAGAATCTTTCCTGCAAAGAATGAGGAATATCGTGTTCAGCTACTGCAAACTCTAGAAAACAACGTCACCACTGTTAAAAGGGAATTGGGACACCTTCCCCCAAAAAAAGAGGTTGAAGATAAGCTGGTTACTAACTTTGAAAAGCTTTTTGGACCCTTCGAGGCAGCAGAACTTTCGGATGAGGTATGGATAAAAGCAAAAGAATTGGAAAGGCACTACACTTCCAAAGAGTTCTTGAGTAAAAAAAGCAGAGAACAGTCAGGAATAAAAATAGCAAGTGGCATTAATATGTTTGAAAAGAGGTATAAAGCAGTAGGCGGTACAATCCATGCTGTTTATGAGATGAAATCAGGGCTGATAGGCGATGTGAATCTGTACGGGGATTTCACCTTCTTACCCAAGGAAAAACTTATTGATTTAGAACAGGTATTCAAAGGACTGCCTCTGGATAAACAGCAAATTCAAGGTAAGGTTGAAGAATTTTTTGTAACCAACAATATCGACTGCCCGGGAGTGTCGCCACTAGATTTTGCCAGCATTTTTTTCAGTTGAGGTAGGTCTCCATTCCAATCTTCTTTAGGGAAAACTTTTTCTCCGGACAGATAATTTCCCGGTATTCATATTGCAGTCAAATTAGGAGAATACAATATGGGCATTAAGGAAGAAATAAGAGAATTTGGGAAGAGCATAGGGATAGATTTAATAGGATTTACTACCGCACAACCTTTTGATATAACTCAAAAGGTTTTAGAAGATAGTATTAATAATGGGTTTGGACTTCCGCATTTAAACAGGATTTTACTTCAACGATGTACTCCCCGGAAAAGAATGCCCCAGGCCCGTTCCATTATTTCTGTTGCAATGTCGTATAATATTTCTCCCGAACACTTTCCATCAAGACCTGATGCACCATTTTTAGGCTTTATATCCAAGCATGCAGTAGGGATGAACTATCAGCGCGTATTAAGAGAAAAGCTGTTTCAGGTAGCCAGGTTTATTAATAAGTTTACGCCTGTGAAATATAGGATATTTGCTGGCGGGAGTTCAATGGTTGACAGAGCGATTGCTCAACGGGCAGGCATTGGCTGGTCTGGTGCTAATACCTGTTTATATACAATAGATTATGGTTCATGGGTATTTCTGGGGAACATGCTTATTGACCTTGAAATAGAACCTGACAGGCCTATAGAAAATCAATGTAAAGAGTGTTATCGGTGTGTAACAGCCTGCCCGACAGGTGCACTGGTTAAACCCAATGTAATCGACCCATACAGATGTCTTTCATATATAACCCAGATGGAGGGCTATATATCAGAAGAATTTCGCATCTCCATGGGCAAAAAAATTTTCGGGTGTGATACATGCCAGCAGGTATGTCCTCAAAACAGGCAGGCTATACCGTCAGATCATCCTGAGTTTATGCCGTTAATAGATCCGAGTGTAGATTTGATATCTCTTCTACGAATGGACAAGGAAGAATTTGGTGAAAGTTTCGAGAAAACCGTTATTGGCTTGGGCAATCGAGATATAATATTGAGAAATGCAGTTATTGCCCTGGGGAATTATCGTGATAACAGAGCGGCAAACGTTTTGAAAGAAGTTCTTCATCAGCATGTTTCACCTGTGGTTCGAGATCATGCAATATGGGCGTTATCCCAAATTAGTAGATTTGATTAGGATGATGCATTTAAAAAGGTACTTAAAAGAGAAAGCAGCAAAGAAGTAAAAAAGTAACTGCTTTTGTTCTTAATCTGATGGTTACTGAAAAAAGCAATTGCTTTAAAGTTTTATATCAGAAAAAGAAAGGAGAGAGAAAGTTGATTAAAACCATGGAGCAGCTAATAGAAAAGGCCCGGCAGCAGAAGACCATGAAACTGGCTGTTGCTGCAGCACAGGATGCCGAAGTGCTGAAGGCTGTTGATGAAGCTCTGGGCCTGGGGATTGCAGAGCCTGTGCTGGTAGGAGACGAAGAAAAAATCAATGAGATAGCCACCGGCCTGGGTATTGATGCGGGCAAATTCCGGATAATCGACAAGCCGGATTTCGAGGAGGCTGCAAGAGAGGCGGTGTCCCTGGTCAGCAGCGGCAAGGCGGATTTTGTAATGAAGGGCATACTGGGTACAGCGGACCTGTTAAAGGCTGTACTGGACAAAGAAATCGGGTTAAGGGGCAAAAACCTTCTCAGCCATGTCATGGTTTACCAGGTGCCCGCATATCACAAGATGCTGATTTTAACCGACGGTGGCATGAACATTGCTCCTGATGTGGAACAGAAAAAGCAGATAATTGAAAATGCCCTGGAGGTTTCCAGGTCTCTGGGATGTGAGGATGCAAAGGTGGCTGTGCTTACTGCCGTAGAAAAAGTCAATCCCAAGATGCAGGCGACCATGGATGCCCAGGCGTTGAAAGAAATGCACTTTGACGGGGCAATAGTTGACGGTCCCCTGTCCTTTGACCTCGCCATCAGCCGTGAAGCGGCGGAGCACAAGGGTATAAATAGCCCGGTAGCCGGGGAAGCGGATATTTTACTGGTACCTGTTATTGAGGTTGGCAACGGCATAGGCAAGTGCATGACCTACTTTGGGAATGCCCGGTCAGCGGGGATAGTGATGGGAGCAACAGCGCCCATAGTCCTGGTGTCAAGGGCGGATACCCATGAGGCAAAACTCAACTCCATTGCCCTTGGAAGCGTAATAGCAGGCAGCAGGTAATAATCAGAATACTCTGTTATATGATTTCTATTGTCGGATAGTGTATAATTTTGACGAGGGGAAGCATTTCTGAAACCATATTTTGTGAGGGAGTGAGAGAATTGAAGAAACTTTTGACAGGCAACGAAGCTATTGCCCGGGGAGCGTATGAAGCGGGCGTAACAGTAGCGGCTGCCTATCCGGGTACCCCCAGTACCGAGATACTTGAAAATATCGCGCCATACGAAGAAATCTATGCAGAATGGTCACCAAATGAAAAGGTAGCCCTGGAAGTAGCGATAGGGGCTTCCATATCCGGAGCCAGGTCTCTGGCAGCCATGAAGCACGTAGGGGTTAATGTTGCGGCAGACCCCCTGTTCACGGCAGCATATACCGGAGTAAACGGCGGCCTGGTACTGGTAACTGCCGACGACCCCGGCATGCACAGTTCACAGAATGAGCAGGACAACAGGTACTATGCAAAATCAGCGAAACTTGCGATGCTCGAACCCAGTGACAGCCAGGAAGCAAAGGACTTTGTAGCTGAAGCTGTGAAAATAAGCGAAGAGTATGACATTCCGGTACTTTTAAGGGTAACAACCAGGATATGCCACAGTAAAGGTCTGGTAGAATTCAAAGAAAGACAGGAAGCAGGCATAAAGCCGTATGAGAGGAACATGGGCAAATATATAGCCACTCCCGGCAACGCAAGAAAACTTCATGTAACCCTGGAAGACAGGCTGGCAAGACTGGAAGAATACAGCAACAGTACACCGCTCAACTCCATAGAGTGGAACGACAAGAAAACAGGTATAGTTACAAGCGGTATAAGCTACCAGTATGCAAAAGAAGTATTCGGCGACAGCGCATCATACTTAAAGCTTGGTATGACCTTCCCGCTGCCCAGGAAAAAGATGAAAGAATTTGCCGATCAGGTGGATACCCTTTATGTAATAGAAGAGAACGAGCCATTTATAGAAGAAGCGCTGAAGGTAATGGGTATAGACTGTACAGGTAAAGACAAAATACCGGGCATATTGGAACTCAACCCTGACATAGTAGCAAAAAGCCTTCTTAACAAAGAAAACCAAATAATAAAGGCAGACCGAGACATGCCTGCCCGTCCTCCTGTACTTTGCCCGGGATGTCCGCACAGAGGCCTGTTCTATGCACTGAGCAAGAAAGACGCAGTAGTAACCAGCGACATAGGGTGCTATACACTGGGAGCCATGCCGCCTTTAAACGCTGCCGATACATGCATCTGCATGGGTGCAAGCATCAGTGCAGGCCATGGTTTCGCAAAGGCCCATGAGAAAAACGGCAGAGACAAAAAAGTATTTGCAGTAATAGGAGACTCCACCTTCTTCCATTCAGGCGTAACCGGTCTTATGGACATGGCATACAACAAGAGCAACCTCACAGTAATAATAGCCGACAACAGGATAACCGGCATGACAGGTCACCAGGAAAACCCCGGAACCGGAAAAACACTAAAAGGTGAAGACACCGTAATGGTAGATATACCAAAGCTGTGTGAAGCCCTGGGTGTCAGGAACGTAGTAGAGGTCAATCCTTTAAATCTCAAAGACATGCAAGCCGCAGTAGACGAGGCCATGACATCCACAGAGCCCATGGTAATAATAACCAAATGGCCGTGTGCATTATTAAAAGAGCAGCCGAAACCGGCGGGGTACTGCAGGGTAGACCAGGATAAATGCAGGCAGTGCGGAGCATGTATGAAGATAGGGTGCCCTGCCATACAGAAACTGGACGGCAAAATAGTAATTGATGATACAATGTGTAACGGCTGCGAACTGTGTACACAGATGTGTGCATTCAATGCTATCGAGAGGGTAGGTGAATAAAGATGGCTAACCAGGTGAAGAATATACTGTTTGTAGGTGTAGGAGGACAGGGTATAATCCTCACAAGCAAAGTACTGTCCACAGCCCTTGTAAACGCAGGGTACGATGTAAAGATGTCCGAGGTGCACGGCATGGCTCAGAGGGGCGGAAGCGTTACTACCCAGGTAAGGTACGGTGACAAAGTATACTCTCCGATTATAGGCAAGGGTCAGGCGGATATAATAGTATCCTTTGAGAAAATGGAAGCCTTGAGGATGATAGAATATCTAAAAAAAGACGGTGTAATGGTAGTAAATGACCATGCCATACCGTCCATGCCGATCCTGACAGGACAGGCAGAATACCCCGAAGGTATAATAGAAGAACTCCAGAGCAAGGCAAAGACAATAGTATTCAAGGCGGCAGAAGTAGCACGGGAGATAGGAAACCCCAGAACCCAGAACATAGTCCTTCTGGGTGCCCTTGTTAAGGCTTTCGGCCTTGAAGACCTTGACTGGGATAAGGCCATTGAAGAAGAAGTTAAGCCCAGGTTTGTTGAAATAAACAAAAAGGCCCTGGAAAAGGGCATGGAACTGGCAGGTTAAATAAATCAGAGAATCTTACAGTTTTGATGCCGTATAAAAAAACGGCCGGAAGAAGTAAAACTTCCGGTCGTTTTTTTTATGCAGCCCCACCGCCGCTAATACTCCCATCCTATCAGGCGGGAGATAAGCGCACTATGTCTTCAGATAATGGATCCCAAACTTCAGATGGGGTTAAAGCCCCGCCTGAAGTTTGGGATCCTGTATAGGCGTCCGGAAAATCGCAACAGGGTACATAGACACAATGTGTAAATATTTAAAATATTCATTCATTTGTAGTCTGGTTTACAGAAAAGTGTGTACGGGTATTGTTATAATTTTTAAAAAGCGGAGTCAAGGAGATCAAAGTCACTGGGTTTATTCCGGTTCGGTTGATCTTCCTTTATATCGTATTATAGGTCTTCATCAAACATTAAAAAACGGAGGTTAACATCTTGAGAATAGTTGACTTTAGAAGCGACACCCTGACAGTGCCCACAGAAGAAATGAGGGAGGCGATGTACGAGGCGAGGGTGGGTGACGATGTCTACGGGGAAGACCCAACGGTGAAAGAACTTGAAGAAATGGCTGCAGCAAAAGCGGGAAAAGAATCAGCTCTTTTTGTTACATCCGGTACCATGGGAAATCAACTGGCACTTCTCAGCCATACCAAAAGGGGTGAGGAAGTAATCCTGGAGGAGAATTCACATATTTACAACGCTGAAGTTGGAGGGGCGGCTTTCTTGTCTGGACTGCAGCCGAGGCCTATAAAGGGAAACAGAGGGATTATGGACCTGGAAGATATAAAAAGGGCCATTAGACCGGAGGATATTCATTTCCCCCGAACAGGGCTTATATGTATTGAAAATACCCATAACATGGCCGGTGGAGTGGTCATTCCGGTATATCAGATGGAAAAGGTTTATAGTCTTGCGAGGGAACATAATATTCCTGTTCATCTTGACGGGGCCAGGATTTTCAATGCAGCAATTCACATAGGGTGCGATGTGAAGGAACTAACCCAATACTGCGACAGTGTTATGTTCTGTCTCTCCAAAGGTCTGTGTGCTCCTGTGGGTTCAATCCTGGCAGGAGATAAATCATTCGTAGACAAGGCGAAAAGGTACAGGAAGATGATCGGCGGGGGTATGAGGCAGGCAGGAGTGATTGCGGCTCCCGGCATTATAGCTCTCGAGAAAATGGTTGACAGACTGGAAGAGGACCACAAGAAGGCATTCGGGCTTGCTGCGGGCTTGTCCGGTATCGGTGGCCTTACGCTGGATAAAGAAAGGGTAGATACGAACATTGTAATGGTAGACGTCAGAAACACGGGCTGTAAGGCTCACGAACTGACTGACGTGTTCAGGGAGAAAGGCATACTGGCAGTTGCAATAAACGAAAGAATGATCAGGTTTGTGACACACAAGTATATTTCAGAAGAAGATGTCCAGTATGCGGTAGACACAATACGGGGTGTTCTGAGTTGAAAAAAGGATACTCAGGCCTTATTGGAATGATGGGAGGTGAGGAGTTAATTGCAGGCTGTGAAATGCCTGCTGCTATCAGGCGGGTGATGCCCGCAACGTTAGATATATTAAGGGGGAGGAGTATATATGGAAAATCAAGCAAGTGGGGATAAGTTAAGCTTTTATGGTGGAAAAGCCTTGGTATTTCTACCAATCACACTGGCACTCATAGGTCTCATTTACATTGCGTCCAAGAATGCAAACATACCGGAATACTGGGTTGTATTCCTGTTACCTCTAATTGCAGGGATATTTTTTGCAAAGAATAAGAAACTGTATTCAGAAGTCATAATCAGGGGAATGACATCCGAACTGGCAGCTATTCTGATGATGGCCGTCATTCTTGCCGGTATATGTGGGGCAATAATAAACAATAGTAATGTGGTGTTAACTTTGGCCAATTATCTGGTAGCTGCCGATTTTGTGGGCGGTAAATTCGTTGCGGCAACTTTTCTGCTTACCTGTGTGATAGCTTTTTCAACAGGGACATCAACAGGTACCATTTTTGTGGTAGGCCCCATACTTTATCCTGTGGGGTACCTTGTGGGGGCATCTCCGGCAATGGTTATCGGTGCCATAGTGTCAGGCGGAGCGTTCGGGGACAACCTTTCTCCGGTTTCTGATACCACCATTGCTTCGGCAACCACCCAGGGAATGGATTTAGGCGGAGTGGTTAAGAGCAGATTAAAGTATTCAATTCCAGCAGCAATGATTACTCTGATCATATATTTTTTCTTCAGTGGTAAGGCAGAAGTGATGGAAGGGGTAGAACAGTACATGGGAGTGCCCGAGCCGAAAACTCTCTTGTTTCTGCTGATCCCGGCCGTAATTATATACTTTTGCTTAAGACAAAGACACTTGGTTGAAGCCTTGAGTTATGGAGTCATAACAGGGCTTGCCGTGGGCCTGGTGACAGGAGTGATAAAACCGGGAGATATTGTTTCGGTGCCAGAACAATTTGGTGCCGGCGGCATTGTTTTGGAAGGAATACAGGGGGCTGTACCCACTGTGATAATAGTCATGCTGCTGTTTGTACAGGTAAACCTTCTTAAAGAAGGCGGCGGCATAGAGGTTATCATGTCCCTTATGAGTAAGTTTGTCAAAGGTGTGAGGAGTGCAGAGGCCACCATAGTAAGTATACTTGTTATACTGAATATTGCAACGGGTCTCAATACCGCAGCCATACTGGGTACTGGCGAATTGGCCAACAGGCTGGGCAAGAAGTATGATATCGATGGCTATAGACGGGCCAATCTTCTGGATTGTGCAGGTACAACCTTCAATTATTTGCTCCCATATATGGTGCCGGTTGTGGTTGGATCCATGTTGAGTACTATGTACCCTCCGTTTGAAGGGGCCATGGTAGTTACGCCGGTTGATGTGGTTACACATCAGTTTTACCCGTGGGTCATGCTGGCAATCCTGATATTTGCCATAATAACCGGTTACGGTAGAACTTTCATATCGGATGCCAGTGCCGGGCTGAAGAGAAAGACGACTTCCGTAGGTAAGGGAGTATAGAGACCATTTATAATCGGGCAGGCTTATGAATGTTACCCAGAGGGGCTATTATCCTGGCATCTTAATCAAAGTACCATATTTACTAATTCATTAAAATTTTTGATTACAACGTAATTGTCTATTTTGCCAATTATATCCCTGTTAATAAGCTCGCTCATTATATTGGAGACTGTAACGCGGCAAAGACCTGTCAGGTTGGCCATTTCCTGGTGTGTAAACTTAATGCTGAGTTTGCATCCATAGTGTGTGTCAACGCCAAAATCCTTTGAAAGCATCAGCAGGCATATTGCAATGCGGGAAGTGGCTCCCCTGAAAGAAAGGTTTTGAACCTGGGAATAAAGCAGTCTGATTTTTTCAGCGAGGTTTTTCATGAAGGTGGTCTGCAGTTCAAGTGAGGAAGGCAGTTTTGTTTCAAGGTGTTCTTTAGGAATAATATACAATTCTGCATCCGTAATGGCAATAGCGGAGCTCATATTGGGCTTACCGTCAATTACCGATAGTTCACCGATCATGCAGCCGGGACGTGCTATGGCAATGGACTGCTCATCGCCTTCTTCGCTGAAAGTTGATATCCTTATGCGCCCTTTTTTAACTATATAGATATGGGTGTTAACTTCTTGTATGTAGAATATCGTACTGTTGCGTTTGTATGATTTGGTAAGCTGCCCTTTGGTTAACTCCTTCCAGTCGTAAGCGTCAAGTTCCATCCAGGGAGAAAAATACAGCAGTTTTTGAGGCAAGTCGTTAAGGTCAGGGATTTTATCAACAACCATTTTTATCACCTCAATATAAGTGTAAAACTTGGCCAGGAGGATGTCAAGCTTGCTAATATACGGACATAACAAAAAAAGTACGGGTGCCGGTCAGTTATGGGATAAATTATCTAAAGATTTCCATAGTAATGGGTGAGACAAATTTCTGAATGTGTAGTTAATTTTACAGATGAATTGTCAAATAATTGTTACGCTTTTGAATAAGGAGGTGATAATATTGAAAAAATTTATCAAAACAAATAAGGCTCCTGAAGCCGTAGGCCCTTATTCACAAGCTATAGAAGCCGGAGATTTCATTTTTGTTGCAGGCCAGTTACCCATAGACCCTCAAACCGGGGAACTGAACACTGGTGATATTAAGTCCCAGACAAGGCAGGTAATAAAGAATTTGCAGGGTATCCTGGAAGAGGCGTCTCTGACCCTTGATGATGCAGTAAACGTACAGGTATTTATGACCGATTTATCAAATTTTGGCGCAATGAATGAGGTATATAATGAATTTTTCGGTGAGTCGTTGCCTGCAAGAGCTGCAGTACAGGTAGCCGCACTGCCCAAGGGGGCAGACGTAGAAATGGCATTGATAGCATACAGGAAGTAATACAAAATACATTTCCGAACTATTATGGTTCTAATCAGAGAGAAGGTGAGTTGGTTGAGGAGATTTTTTACCGCTGAGGATGTTGAACTGGCTGTTTCGAGAAACGAAAAGGTAATAGAGGTCAGCGAGAATGATGTGATTACGTCTGCGGCCAGAGAGGAGGCCCAGAGAAAAGGTGTTGTTTTCAGAATAAAGGATGGAACAGCGGAAGTCAATGTTCCCGGCGCCGACAATTCGGGGAGCTATGAGCACGGGGCAGGCAGCAGGGAGATCGTCTCCGTATCATACAAGGGGCTCCTGAGTGATGCCGAAGTGGACAGGTGGAGAGAGGAATTCCCCATACTCAGGGACATCATACATGTGGCGAACTGCTCTCAAGCGCCTCAGTCCAAGAGGGTAAGAAGTGCAATAGACAAATACCTCGACAACTGGCTTACGGTCGGCATGGACTGGGATTACTGGGTACAGGAAGTTATTAAAGCCAAAGAAGAATTTGCCAGACTTATCAATGCGGATATAAATGAGATAGCTGTATCCACTTCTGTTTCGGAAGCGGTGGCTTCTATTGCCAGTGCGCTGGATTATACGGGCAAGAGGAATAAAATAGTCACATCCGAAGCGGAATTTCCAACAGTGGCCCATGTATGGATGGCACATCAGAAATACGGCTGCAAAGTGGATTTTGTTCCCGTGGAAAACTACCAGATCGACATTACCCAGTATAACAGGTATATAGACGACAAAACACTTCTGACATCTGTAACCCACGTGTATTATCTCAACGGGTTCAAGCAGGATATTGAGACTATAATCGGGATTGCCCATGATAAAGGTTCGCTGGTGCTGGTCGATGCCTACCAATCACTGGGTACCACTCCTATAGACGTAAAAGCAATGAAGATAGATATGCTTGTTTCCGGCAACCTGAAGTATCTGTTTGGTATACCCGGCATTGCATTCATTTATGTGAACAGGGACCTGGTATCCAAGCTGAAACCTGCAGTTACAGGCTGGTTTGGACAGGAGAATCCGTTCCTGTTTCAGGTCAGGTACCTGGACTATGCCAGTGACGCCAGGAGATTGGATACAGGGACTCCACCGGTGTTGGCTTCATTTGCAGCAAGGGCAGGTATGTCGATTGTAAACGAGGTAGGGGTGGAAGCCATTGCAGACAGGATAGACATGCTCAGTGAATATACAATCCGCAGGGGCCTTGATAAGGGTTTTGAAGTAGTGAGCCCTTTGGATATAAAAAGGAAGGGCGGCACGACCGCCATAAAGGTGCCCATGGATTCACACCATGTGGAAGAGGAGCTGAAGAAGAGGAATATAATCGCTTCCGCCCGGGGAGAAGTAATAAGGATAGCTCCGCATTTCATTACGAGAAAACAGGATATAGACACAGTGCTGGAGCAGTTGCAGGATATTATAAGGAAATAGGGTGATTGTATGTTTATTTGTAAAGTTCAGGGTAGGCTGATAGCCACCATAAAGAACCGGGATCTTGAGGGCCTGAGCTTTGTCGTATTGCAGAAACTGGGCAAATCAAACAATAGTGTGGGTCACCCGTTTGTAGCTGTTGACAATATCGGATGTGGTGAAGGGGATGTCGTGCTTGTTACGACGGGAGCTGGCGCACGGTTTGCCGTCGGCAAGCAGGGCATGCCGATAGATACCGCTGTAATAGGTTTGGTAGATTCTTATAACATTAAATAAAAAACCGGTTATTATAAGGAGGTTATAAAACATGAAAGCTAAAGGATTTATTGAGACCAAAGGTCTGGTAGCAGCGATAGAAGCTGCCGATGCCATGGTCAAGGCTGCGAACGTGGAATTTGTGGCAAAAGAGACAATAGGTGGCGGATATGTGACAGTTATCATTGAAGGTGACGTAGGGGCAGTGAAGGCGGCGGTGGATGTCGGTGCAACTGCAGCCAAAAAGGTGGGAGAACTTGTGTCGGTACATGTCATTGCAAGGCCCCAGCAGGAGATTGACAGCATCTTCATAAAGAAGCAGGAAAAATAGTACTGGAGTGAGATCATGAGCGATAGAGTTCAATTGAGAACTTTTGCGTTGATTGATAACATGCAGCCCCAGTATGCAGCGCTGACTGGTACGGTTGTAAAAGGAGATGTCTGCCTGGCGGGAATGGCGCAGTTGTATATCGAAATGGAGCCGGGCAGCGAGATATATAGGCTATTGGATGCAGCTTTGAAAAACACCAATGCAAAACCCGGATTCCAGATTGTTGAAAGGGAATACGGGCAAATCGAGTTGCACTCCTTTTCCATAGACGATGTAAAGGAAGCAGGGGAAGCAATACTCAACGCCAGCGGACTGAATATCAATGACAGGATAAAACCTGAAGTGGTGTCCGAACAGATAATCAACAATGTGGATCCGTACCAGGCACAGCTTATCAACAAGTTCCGGCACGGTTCTTTGCTGGTACCCAATGAAAGTTTGCTGATAATGGAAGTGGAGCCGGCAGGGTATATATCCATTGCTGTAAATGAGACCGAAAAAAATGCAGATATCAGGATTATTGACTTTGACCCTGTGGGCAAATTTGGTCGGCTGTACGTATCTGGGGCTGAATCGGAAGTAAGGGCTGCTAGGGAAGCGGCGATAAATGCCATCAATGATATAGAAGGACTGGAAAATGTCCGGACGTGATATTTATAGTGACTATATAAAAAAAGCACGGTACGTAAAGCCTGACAGCCCAAAAGAATGCAGTATTGCAGTTTCTGATACGGTCAGCGGCGGATACGGTCAGCAGATGGAACTGCTGCAGCAGATCAGCAAAAAACTGGATTCCTTCGGGTACCATGGTGATAAACCCCTTAAAACTGTAGACCTGGCAATACATGGAGGGGATGTAGTAATCCCCGGCCACGGTATACTGAAGACAAATGTCTATATCAGTAACGGAAAGGTTGTTGCATTATCCAGTGATGTATTGGCGGAGGCAGGAGAGGTTATCGATGCAACAGGGAAATACGTATTGCCGGGTATCATAGACCCCCATGTGCATCTTGGACTGTTTGCGCCTTTGGAAACAGAACTTGATACCGAGACCGGATCTGCCTTGATTGGAGGAGTCACTACAATAGGATGTTACTTTGGAGGAGATAAATCGCATTTTAAATCCTTCCCCGGCATTGAAGAAAAGATCAACTTGCTGTCACATACAGATGTATTGCCCCACCTTGTAATAAGTACTGAGATGCAGGTGAAAGAAATCGCCGACTATATCAATTATCTGGGTATTACCTCCTTCAAATTGTACATGAACGGTATTCCGGGCTTGATTCCCAGTGTTGGTGACGATTTTATACTGGATGTATTCAACCAGACCAAAAAGGTACCAAATGACTGTATGATATGCGTGCATGCTGAGAACAGTCTACTGGTGAGAAGAGCGGAAAGACTGGAAAAGGAGAGACTGGGTGAAGATGCGACCATACGAGACTGGAGCAATACCCATCCTGCCATGGCTGAAGAAGAGGCAGTTATCAGGCTTTCATATCTGGCAGAGAAAACAAATACTCCGGTGTACTTTGTTCATCTGTCTACTGCTGGTGCCGTTGAAAGGCTTAGAAAACTGAAACCATTCAACAAATATATACATGTGGAGACTACATCGCCGTATCTCTCGCTGGCAAGGGATAATCTTACAGGTTTTCTGGGTAAGATGGAACCGCCTTTTAGGGACTTTACAGACATCGAAGAGTTGTGGAAAGGCCTGGAGGACGGCATAGTGGATACTATCGGTACCGATAATGTAACCATAACAGTTGAGGAAAAGAGTATTAACGATGGCATATGGAATGCAATGCCCGGATATCCCGCCATGGCCACCCATCTGCCCGTACTGATGAGCGAAGGGGTGGTGAAACGGGGGATGGACATTGAAAAACTGGTAACAGCTATAACTAAAAACCCGGCTTCAATATTCGGGGTTTATCCCAGGAAAGGTACCATTCTGCCGGGAAGTGATGCGGATATTGTTATTATAGATCTTCAACTGTCCAAAGAGGTCAAGGCTGAAGATTTGCAGTCAAGGTCGGATTTTTCGTTGTATGACGGAAAACGGCTGCAAGGATGGCCGGTGCTCACCATCAAAGGCGGAAAAGTGGCCGCAAGGGATGGAAGGATTGTAGGGCACGGTGGCAAGGGAACATTGATCAAGCGTTAAATAAAACAACAACGAATAATAGGGGGTACACTCATGGATTTCAAGAAAATAAGAGCAAAAGAGTTTCCAGAAGTGGAGAGAATTACATTTCTGGATGCAGCGTGCGTCAGTTTGGCACCGCAGAGGACGGTTAAAGCTCTCACCGATTTTGTTAACTACTGTGCGAGAAATGACGAGGAAAGCTCAAGTGCTCACCACGTGGGTATGGATGCGAAAAGACAGAAGGCTTACATCGAAGCCGCCAAGCTTTTAAATGCGGATATTGAAGAGATTGCCCTTGTGGAAAGTACTACCCACGGTCTTAATATTGCCGCTACATCACTTCCTTTGGAAGCAGGGGATAAAGTAGTTACCACCAGTCTGGAATTCCTGCAGGTGGCAATGCCGTGGTGCATGATGAGGAAAAACAAAGATATAGAAGTAGAAGTAATCCCGGGGAGAGACGGGAGATTTGAGACCAGGGATTTTGAGGAAGCTATTGATGACCGGACAAAGCTGATTGTAATTTCATCTGTGGAATGGTGTAATGGCTGGAAGATAGACTTAAAAGAGCTGGGGGCCCTTTGCAAGGAAAAGGGAGTGTACCTGGTGGTGGATGCAGTACAGCATGTGGGAGTAAATAAATTGGATGTTAAGGAAATGCCCATGGACATTATGACAGCAGGTGGTCATAAGTGGCTGAATTCTCCCTTTGGCACCGGGATACTGTACGTGAACAAGGAATTGATACCTAAGATAGACCCGGCTTTCTGGGGGTATTTAAATCTTAAGGAACCTGAGGGCGGGTGGCCTGCGTATTTTGGGAACCCCGGCATTTCCCCGGTTAACGAGTGGGAATTCCCGGATACGGCCAGGAAATTTGAAATAGGGGGTACTTCAAATTATCCCGGTGCTATTGCCTTAGGAGAGAGCCTCGGACTTGTAAATGAAATTGGCATAGACAATATCGAAAAGCACGTATTTCAGTTAACCGAATACGCCATGGATAGGCTGAGGGAAGTAGGGGCTACGCTGGTGACGCATCCTGATGAGAAGCATAGGTCTGGTATAGTGATATTCCGTTTCTACCGTTCCATGGAGGAAGAAAGAAAACTGCTGGAGGAGTTCCACAAAAATGATGTGTATGTTGCTATGAGATTCACGTCGAATATCGGTGGTCTGAGGATTTCCTGCCAGTACTATAACCTTGAGGAAGATATCGATAGGCTGATCGATGTGCTTAGGAAAGCCGGGGCGAGGAAGAAACCGGATTATCGAAAAAAATAAAGCGGAGTGATGAAATTGGTAAAAGGGGGATATCCTTTTTACGGTCAAAAAGTCGGTATTCTGGTGTTTGATCAGCAGTCTCCGAGAGTGCCCGGAGATCCCGGGCACTCATCCACCTTTGATTTTCAGGTATGCTATGAAGTGGTTGATGGGAAATTCAGTGACCTGATATCCGGTTCAAAGGAAATAAGGGACAAACTGGTGGCTGCAGTGAGAAACCTGGAAAGCAAAGGGGTTAAAGCAGTCCTTGGGGATTGCGGGCTCATGACTCTGTACCAGCAGGAAATGAGTGCATGCAGTTCACTGCCGGTGATTTCGTCAGGCCTTATCTTGATACCCCTAATCTGGAATGTTATCGGCAGAACCGGTGCTATCGGGATAATCACAGGGCACTCGGCATTTCTGAGTAGAAAACACTTTGAAGGGGCAGGGGTTCCGGAAGATATACCCTGCCAAGTACAAGGCATGGAGGATGAAAGCCATTTTTCCGAAGTAGTGATTGACAGTGGTCCTGCCCTGGATGTCGATCTGATGCGCAGAGATATCCTGTCTGCGGTTGGCAAGTTATTGACCAGACAGGCAGATATTAGGGCTTTGCTGCTGGAATGCAGCAATCTGGCCACCTACAGTAAGGATGTGTACCATACGTTCAATATCCCGGTTTTTGATATTGTAGCCGGTGCAAAAATTCTTGAATATTCTGTTAATCCGACGGATTTCCTGAAAAGGTTTTAAGCATCTCCAAAATGACTTGAGGGTGGGACAGGCAGCACCGCTTATCTTCCGACTGTGAGGACAGGCTGTCTGCTGATATCAGTGTAGTTGCACAGATGTGCTTTTGCACTGCTTTTAATGGATAGGGGATCTCTCCTTCAAGATACAGAAATACCAATATATACAAGAAAGGAGGCCTATCAATAGCGAACACACAAGTTGTCAATTATGTCCTGTAAACCGCAGTAAAAAATATTAAGGAGGTTACCAATTTGATTACACAAAGTAAAGGCAGACTTGAATTCAGAGGCGGTATGCTCGGTTTGTTCTTACCCTTTCTGGTTTTATTCATAGGGATTATGTGGCTGGCTCTTACAGGAAGGGCGTTACCTATGGCGTTCTGGGCGCCCACTCTGGCTGCTCTCCTCCTGGCTATCATTTTGGCTAAGAACCCCAAGGAGTGTGCTGAAGCCATTATACAGGGTATGGCGTCCGAGATGGTAGCTATCATGCTTATGGCATGGTTTCTTGCCGGTATCATTGCACAGCTTTTAAAAATCACCGGACTGGTTCAGGGTCTTGTGTGGGCAGGTATTTCAGTAGGTTTTAAAGGTGCTCTATTTCCTCTTATTACTTTCATCATAGGTTGTCTGGTTTCTACAGCGACAGGTACTGCCATAGGCAGTATTATAGCCCTTGGTCCTATTCTTTTCCCTGTGGGGGTAGCGCTAGGAGCCAATCCTCCTGCTATGATAGGTGCAATTGTATGTGGAGCATATTTTGGAGACAATATAGCCCCCGTATCTGACACTACCATAGCATCTGCTTATACCCAGGGTACAGATGTGCCGGCAGTTGTAAGGACAAGGCTCAAGTACGCACTGATTGCAGCTGCTATAGCAAGTGTACTCTTTGTCGTATTCGGAGGAGGAGGCACCGTATCTTCGGACAACATGGAATTGCTGGGTGACCTGACGCCCAACGGATTACTAATGCTTATTGTACCTGCAGTACTCATATTCCTCATGTTCAAAGGTGTTCACCTGATTGTGGCATTGATGACTACCGGGGCATTCGGTATCCTGCTTGCAGTGGTATCGGGCCTGATGCCTGCCAGTGAAATACTGGTAATAAACATGGACGAGTTTTCGGTTAGCGGTCTGATTGTAAACGGAATAAACGGTCTTATAGACATAGCGGTATTTGCATTTTTGTTGATGGGTCTGGTGGGATTGCTTGAACGGGGCGGTTTCCTGGAGATGATAGTGGAAAAGTCCCGTAAATTCACCAAGTCACCCAGGAGTGCTGAGATAACGGTAACGATAATAACTATACTAGTGAATATACTGACAGTAGCAAGTACTATAGTTATTATAATGGTAGGACCTCTGACCCGGAAAATACTGCACAACCAGAGAATCACTCCCGAACGGAGGGCAAATGTACTGGACGCAGTGTCGGCAGGAGTAATGTGCCTGGTACCCTTTGCATTTGGTCCTCTGCTGGCGTACATGTTTGCAGGATTCAGCGGGGTGGAAATCAATTTTAGCCTTATTTCCACAATACCATACATGTTCCACGGTTGGGCATTGCTGGGGGTCATGATATTTGCCGTTATCACCGGCTGGGGCAGAGAATACATGGATGATGAGGCCTTTGAAGCCGAAAGCAAAGAGCTTAACCTAATCAGCAAAGGCGGCAAGTAGACTGAAAACATCACCGCTGCTTTCAAAGCCTGGGAGCAGCGGTGATATCCTTAAAAAAGGGGCGTAAAATTATGAGGGGCAGCCAGAACGGAAAAATCAGCTATCTGGACAATGCATGCATGGGAAGGACTTGCCCGGAAGTATTAAACAAAATAAGGGATTTTTTACGACAGATTGAAAATATTTCAGTGCCTCCTACAGAGGTTACGGTGGAGATGTACGGATACATGGTTAAGGCCAGGGAAGCTGTAGCCAGACTGTTAAATGCCCATTCCGATGAGATAGCAATAATTGAGAGCACCTCCCATGGTCTGGGGCTTATAGCTAACAGTATACCTATAGAAAGGAACAACAATGTTTTGGTGTGTGACCTGGAGTTCTTTGCATCAACACTATGCTGGAAGGCCCGTCAGGAGGAAATTGGATTTGAAATTCGGAAAGTGGCAACGCAGAATGGAGAAACCCGGATTTCTGATTTTGCTTCGGTAATAGATAGGAATACAAGAGCCATAGTAATAAGTGCAGTTCAGGAAGTAAACGGCTATAGGGCCGATATAAGGGGTTTAAGCAAACTGGCCGGAGAATACGGTTGCTACCTGATTGTAGATGGTATTCAGGAGGCGGGTGCATTGAAGGTGGACCTGTCCGAATTGGATGTGGATGTTTACTGTTCGGGAGGACACAAGTGGCTCAGGAATCCTTTCGGCACAGGCTTTCTTTATGTAAACAAGAGAATCAAAGACCGGCTTAAGCCGCCTTTCTACGGCTATTTCAATACTCTAGAACCTGAGAAAGGGTGGCAGAATTATCTGGAGTCCCCCGACAGAACACCTTTCGATCCTTTTCTGGTTGTACAGTCCGCACAGAAGTTCGAAACGGGTGGTACTGCAAACTATATGGGAGCTCTGGGATTGTACGAGAACATCAGCCGGATGCTGGAATACGGCATAGAGAATATTGAGAAGAAAATAATGGAATTAAATAGTATGCTCATTAAAGGATTAAAGGACCTGAACCTGGAGATAACAAGCAGTGACAGTATTGAGAACAGGTCAGGCATAACTTCCTTTAAGCTCCCGGGAGGGCTGGAGCAGGAACGAAAACTTAATGTGCAGTTGGCGGCGAACAAAGTTTTTACTTCGCTGAGATATACCTCAGGTATAGGGGGCATCAGAGTTTCGCCTCACTATTATAATACTGCCGAGGATATAGAACGACTGCTGGATGTAACAGAAAAATTTATTAAGGGGTGATATGCGGGCCACGCCGTTTGCAGTCTGAAACCGGCAATATCTGCAGCAGCCAGGGGTGCAGGGGAATCTTACAGAAGAAGAGAGTGATAAGATGAAGAAAAAATTCATTTTACTGTGTACTGGCTTCAGTTTGGTGACCACGCTTATAATAAGTATTGTGCTTGTTGACTGTATGCAGAGTATAGTTCTGGACGCAATCAGCAGTCACGAAACCGGATGGTCATCCGGGCAGGCAAACGAGGTAGTAGTTGCCGTTAAGATTTCAATAATCAGAATACTGCTCATTGCTGGGGCGGTTGTTGCCTTTGTATCATTTCTGCTCTCTGCATATGTTACCCGATGGCTATTTCTGCCTTTTCACGAAGTCAGGAAAATCCTTGAGCAAATAAATAAAGGAAGCCTCAATAAAAGTATTAGGAAATTGAAAGACAGTGATCTGAACGAAATCGGAGGGCTTATAAACAATATATTGTCAAATATAAAGAGGATGATGGGAGATATTATATTAATTGCTGAAAAAACGGATATTTATTCGGGGAAGGTAACCCGGAACGGGGAAATTGCCAACAGGACTTCGCAGGAAATAGCAACAGCGGTATCTGAGGTTTCACAGGGGATAGCATATCAATCGGAGCACATAGAGAAAACAAGCAATAACACTTTCTCTATGCTTCAGAATGCAGAAAAAATTTCAGAGCTGGCAAAGAACTCTATAGATATTTCTCAAGACATGCAGAGTGTTATTAATTCCAATAACGACATTTTGGGCGAAGTAATAAATAGAATGAAAGCCAATGCCGAGAAAGATATTCAACTATTCCAAAAGATTGAAAGATTAAAGAAAGAAGCCAGTGAAATAGATAATATCACCACTACTGTGACTTATATGAGCGAACAGACAAATCTGCTGGCATTAAATGCGGCTATAGAGGCGGCGAGAGCAGGTGAGGCTGGCAGGGGCTTTACGGTTGTTTCGGAGGAAGTCAGAAAACTGGCCCAACAATCTGCCCATTCCGCCGAAGAAATTAAATCGCTGGTGGAAAAGATTATCGCTGAGATACAGGTAATAGCCGGAGAAATTGGAAACAAGGCATCTGGCGCCAGTGAAAATATTGGATTTGCCAATGATGCAAAGGATTCTTTTGCAAAGACTATCTTATCTACCGAGAAAGTGGTGGAAGCAATCAAGGGGATAAACGACCTGGTTGATGAGGAAAAAGAAATGGCGATGGAAATCAATACATCCATGAAAGAGATATCTGCAATTGTTCAGCAATCAGCGGCGAATTCTCAACAGACTGCAGCGTCCACTCAGGAGCAGTCCAGTTTTATTCACGAGGTAGTCAATGCCATGAAACAGCTTAATAAAATGACACAGGAAGTTTTTAACATTGCCAACAACTATGTTAAAAGTATTGTATTTGATGACCGTACAAAAGAGATAATCAATGAGAGCATGGCAGTATTAAGGGAGATTTCTAATGATGAAAGATTGTACTCAATGGACTGGGACAGGACTTCTCCGATTTTGCAGCAGTATGTGAACAAATACAAGCAGTTTAACATCCTTAGTATAATGGATGAAAAGGGAGTGTTTAGAGGATGTAACTTCATGGATTATAATACTACAGTCGATAACTTGGATTTTTCCCATAGAGAGTATTATAAGGAAAGTATCCGGGGCAAAGAATATGTTTCTGACCCTCTTATATCCATACCTTCATATAAATATGGTGTGCCCATATCATGCCCTATTAGAAATAAGGGGGAAATCATTGGGGTAATAATGGGAGAGATCAGTATAGAAATATAATATGGAAAAGGGGTACACAAACCGGAAAGAAATATTGAAAGACTGTAGCTCTCACGTATCACTACACAAAATGCAAAGGGGGTACACAACATTGAAAGAGATAAGGCTACATGGAAGAGGCGGTATGGGGACTGTAAAGGCAGCGGAGATACTGGTATATGCATCGGTAATGGAAGGAAACTATGGCAATTCCATACCTTTCTTCGGGTTTGAGCGGCAGGGGGCCCCTGTCACATCGTTTGTGCGGCTGGATGACAAACCCATCCGACCCAAAAATCAGGTATATAATCCTGATGCGGTAATAGTTCTTGACCCGACAATAATGAATGCTGTAGATGTTTTTGAAGGCATGACAGGTAGCGGGGTATTGGTGCTGAATACCGCTATACCTCCGGAAGACTTAGATATACCCGATAATGTCAAAACAGTTGCAACGGTGGATGCAACAAAAATTTCCCTGGAACTGCTGGGCAGACCGATTACCAACACCATCATGCTCGGGGCTTTCGTAAAAGCCACTGACTGGGTCAGGCTGGAGGCAGTATCAGAGAGATCAGGAGACCTTTTCGGTGAAAAAAACATAGAAGCCGTAAGGGCAGGATATGAACAGACAGCAGTCGTAAAAAGGTGAGGAAGGGTGAGGCATATGAAATTCAAAAGCAAATATATTGTTCCCATTGGTTGTGAAGGAATATACCAATTAAACACCGGAGACTGGAGAACCCGCAGACCTGTCATGGATAAGGAGAAATGTAGCAGGTGCGGGATATGCTTTCTGTACTGTCCGGTGTTCTCAATAGAAAAAAAAGGCGGAGCATTTGAGATAAACTATGACTACTGCAAGGGGTGTGCAATATGTGCCTATGAATGCCCTGAAAAAGCAATAAACATGGTACCAGAGGAGGGGGAATAATATGCCTAGGATAGACGTAATGAACGGGAACAAAGCAGCGGCAGTCGGTGCGGCCCTTGCACGGCCCGGTGTAATAGCGGCTTACCCTATTACTCCCCAGACGCCCATAGTGGAATATCTTACTCAGTTTGCCGTCGATGGCATCCTGGACAGCACCATGAGTGAGGTGGAGTCCGAACTGTCTGCAATGAGTATACTAACAGGTGCATCTTTAGCCGGTTCTAGGACATTTACCGCAACATCGTCCCAGGGATTGTCGCTGATGTATGAGCCATATTTCAGGGCATCTACGTTACGGCTTCCCATAGTAATGGGTATTGCCAACAGGGAGATGATTTCTCCCCAGACCGTCTGGGGCGGGCCCCAGGATTCCCTGTCCATCAGGGATGCTGGCTGGCTGCAGATTTACGTTGAAGATAACCAGGAAATCCTGGATATGATGATACAGGCATTCAAGATTGCAGAGGATAAAAGGGTATTATTACCTATAAATATATGCTACGACGGTTTTTACCTGTCCCATATGACCGAAAAAGTGATAATCCCCGATCAGGAAGCGGTAGATAGATTCCTACCGGAGTACAAACCTGACCACATAATCTTGGACCCTGAAAATCCCATGGCGGTTGACCCGCTGACAAACGGTGACCTGCTTATGGAATACAGATACAAGCATATGGAGGCCCAGCAGAATGCCCTGCAGGTAATCCAGGAAGTGGACAGAACCTTTGCCGGGGAGTTTGGCAGGGGATACGGCGGGTTGGTAGAGGAATACAGGTGCGAAGACGCGGATATAGTGCTTGTTACCATGGGCTCTATGACGGGAGCAGCCAGGGAAGCAGTGGACAGAAAAAGAAATCAGGACAAAAGGGTGGGACTTTTGAAAATAAGAGCAGTTAGACCTTTTCCGTGGGAACCGGTACTGGGCGCTTTAAAGAATAAAAAGGCCTATGGGGTAGTGGACCGTAATGTTTCCTTTGGCTGGAATACAGGGATTATATACCAGGAAGTTCGCTCATCTCTTTATGAGCATGACGGCACCATTCCATCCGTTCCTTTCATTGGAGGACTCGGAGGAGAAGACCTGACTGTGGAACACTTCGAATATGCCATAGATAAAATAAATGAAACAGCGCAGACAGGCAAAACAGGGAAGAAAACTATCTGGTTAACAAGGGAAGGGTAGGGTGATATACATGAATATAATTGATAAACTGGCAACCAGTGAAGAAATTATATCTCCGGGTATTTCCGCCTGTGTAGGTTGTAATGTAGAACTAACCCTGAGAACGGTAATGAGGGTTCTGGGTCCGAATACCATTTTTGCCATACCACCGGGATGTATGGGAGGGGTAGGGGTTGTAGGCTGGGATAAGCAGTCAGGGGCTAAAGCTCCCGTGTTTTTCCCTCTGCTTGATAACACCGCTTCCATGCTGGCAGGAATTAAACTGCACTATGAAAGGATAGGCAGGGATGTGAATGTAGTGGCCTTTGCCGGTGACGGTGCAACGGTGGACGCAGGTTTTCAGTGCTTATCAGGGGCTGCGGAAAGAGGCGACAAAATAATATATATATGCTATGACAACGAAGGTTATATGAATACGGGATATCAGAGAAGCGGATCCACTACCAAAGGGGCATGGACCAGTACCACTCCTGTAAGCAGTGAGGGAAGAGGAGGTAAAAAGCAGCATAAGAAGGACTTTCCCATGATAATGGCCATGCATGACCTGTCATACATGGCTACAGCAAACCCCGCATATATACCGGATATGGTTAAGAAAGTGGAGAAGGCGATAGAAAAGTCTAGGGAGGGTCTGGTATATATACATGTATATAATCCATGCCTTACCGGATGGGGTATCAAATCTGAAGAGAGTATTGAAGTTGCAAGGCTGGCAGTACAAACCAACTTTGCACCGCTTTATGAAGTGGAGAACGGCAAATACAGGATTACTGTGAATATTAAGAAACCCAAACCCGTTAAGGAATACATTGGCAGGATTAAGAAATTCTCGCACTTAAACGAGCAAGAAATAAGTGAACTGCAGGAACTTACCGATGCTAAGTGGAACAGGCTTAAAAATCTGGCCGGCTTATAAACATCTGTAAATATAATGAGGGCTAGATTATGTTCGGCTGGCTGTCTGTGCACAAAAACATAGGGGGGGAGTTCGTGACACTGAAAAATCTTGATGCTTTGTTCAATCCGGAGAATATTGCTGTAGTGGGTGCATCCAATAACCCGGGCAAGGCGGGCTATGTAATACTGCAGAACCTGATAAATATGGGATATCCGGGAAAAATTTTTCCTGTAAACAATAAAGATGAAAAGATTTTGGGGTTGACGACTTACAGAAAACTATCAGAGATACCCGAGAAGGTTGAGCTTGTTGTTTTGATAACCCCTTCTCAATTAATATTTGAAATCATGGATGATCTGGAAGTCAGGATGCAGGAGAGAAATGATGTGAGGGCTGTAGTATGCGCTGCTGCAAATTACGGAGAAACAAAAACAGAAGAAGGCATTAAAAGGCAGAATATCTTGATGGAGACAACTTCCAAATACGGTATAAGGGTAGTAGGGCCAAACTGTATAGGTGTAATAGATAATATAAATAGAGTGGACACAACCTTTGTGGAAACTCTGCTGCCCAAAGAAAGCAGAGGACGGAAAGGTAGTATAAGTTTTATATCACAGAGCGGGGCCGTAGCAGCTTCCATATTGATGTGGGGAGCTTCACAGCCTGTCCCCATATCCTTCAACAAATTTGTTTCAATAGGAAATATGGCAGACGTGGATTTTATTGACTTGCTGGAATATTTGGAACAGGACCAGGATACCAGGGTAATAGGCATGTATCTGGAAGGGTATCCGGAAGGATACAGGTTAATGGAGGTATTGTCCAGGATTACAAAAAAGAAACCCGTTGTGGTCTTGAAGGTAGGACGCAGTGAGAAGGGGGCATCAGCTGCCAACTCTCATACCGGATCCCTTGCAGGGTCCGACAAGGTATATGACAGCGCCTTCAAGCAGTTCGGCATAATACGAGTAAACACCATGGAAGAGCTGATGGATACGTTGCAGGCATTCGATAAACTACCTTTACCCGCTGATGAAGCTTTGTTTATACTTTCCCAGGCGGGAGGCCCGGGTATTTTCTGTACTGATGCGGTAAGCAGGCACAGTTTCGTGAAGATGCCGATAATATCAGACGGGACAAAAGAAGAACTAAAAAAAATGCTGCCGCCTATGGCAAATATTTGTAATCCGGAGGGATACGCAGATATTACTGCAGCGGCAAATCCATATCATCACAAGGAATCACTACGACTTCTCCTGGAAGATCCGACTGTATCGGGAGTAATCCTCATAACGGTTGTTCCTACATTTTTATCGCAGGAAGAGCTGGCTCAGTCATTAATAAACCTGTATAAGGGAGAAGGATATATTCACAGGAAGCCGGTATTTATGGTTATCATGGCAGGAAGTTATGTTAGAGGCTGCAGGGAAAGGTTGGAAAAGGAAGGTATATACACCTTTGAAACACCTGACAGGGCTGCCAATGCTGCGGCAAATCTTATAAAATATACATTATTTCTCAAGAAGATCCGTAGTAGGGGGGAGCTAAATGATTAAAAATATATTTAAAGAAGTAAAGAAGGCCGGGAGGGCAACTCTAAACGAGTTTCAGGCGAGTGAGGTAATGATGCATGCCGGTGTAAGTATGGTGGTAAATCGCGCCTGCAAGGATCTGGAAGAAGCTGAAGCTGCTGCGGAAGAGCTTGGTTATCCCGTGGTATTAAAGATTTTGTCTCCGGATATTTTACATAAAACTGATGCTGGGTGTGTCAGGGTTGGTATAAAAGATGTACAGCAACTGGGCCGGGCCTACAGGGAGATAATGAATAACGGGATACGATACAACCCTGGGGCCAGAGTCGAAGGTGTACTGATTCAGGAGATGGCCCCCCAGGGTCTGGAATTGATTATAGGGATGAAGAGGGACCCACAGTTTGGGCCAGTGATAATGTTTGGGCTGGGAGGCATATATGTTGAAGTGTTTGAAGATATTTCCCTCCGTCTTCTCCCTGTTGACACCAGGGAAATTATGGAAATGATACAAGAGACCAGGATATCCAGGATATTGGAGGGAGCCAGGGGGAAAGAATATGATATGGATGAGGTTGTGAATACTTTGCTTAACATTTCCCGGCTTGTTGAGGAAAATGCCGACATTGAAGAAATAGATATAAACCCTTTCTTCCTTTACGGAAAAGGCAAAGGGGGAAAAGGTGTAGATGCTTTAATTACTTTGTCAAAGTAGGAAACGGCCATAACCGGCCGTCTTTTGTTTTTCTGGCGTATTCCCCTTTGCCACAGGAACCGGGAATGATGTTACGTATAGAGTGTTCTCGGTTCTTGAGAAATGCATTGTATAATTTATTTTTATTGCAAAAGCAAGTCATCTTTGATTGTTTATTATATTGACAGATAAAATTATTGGCACTATAATATGACTATAAAGTCATATGACTTATAAGTCATATTTTTTTAGGTATGAAGTGACTGAAAGGTCATATAATAAGGATGTACTGAGGAGGGGATGGGATGCCCAAAAGTACTTTCTTCAATTTGCCTGAAGATAAAAAGGAAAAGATAATGGATGCGGCTATCAACGAGTTTGCAGGATACTCCTATCACAGGGCAAGTATAAACAGGATAGTTGAGAAGTCAGGTATTGCCAAGGGCAGTTTTTACCAGTATTTTGAGGATAAGAAGGATTTGTTCAAATACATCCTGGAGGTCAGCGGACAAAAGAAACTGGAATACCTAAATGGAGTTTTAGCTGATATTGAAAATTTAAGTTTCTTTAATCTGTTAAGAGAATTATATACAGGAGGAGTGAAATTTACCAGGGAAAATCCCAGGCTTGCCGAGATAGGATACCGTTTTATCAAAGAAAAGGACAGAGACTTAAAGGAGCAATTAATGGAAGAATCAATGGCCAAGAGCAACCGATTTTTTGGAGAACTACTAATGAAAGGAATCAAACAGGGGGATATTGACCCGGATATAGATGTAGAGCTGGTAGCTCATATTCTCACCAATATGAGTATATGGGTAAGCGAGCTGTTTATCAAAGAGTTGAAAGTGGAAGATGACATGGAAATAATGGCCCTGATAGACAAGATGCTGTACGTTATTGAAAACGGTATTAAGAGCAAAAAGGAGGGGAAGTGAATTGCTAAAAGTCAGCCAGCTTTATCATTCTTATACCAATGGACATAATTATGCTGTAAACGGCATCAGCTTCCATATAGAGAAGGGAGAGATATTCGGTTTTTTGGGGCCCAGCGGGGCAGGCAAATCCACAACCCAGAATATTCTTACAGGGCTTCTTCCTCTTCAGAAAGGGGAGGCAGTCATTGCCGGAGTAGATGTCAGGAAGCCTACCGGAGAATTGTTCAATTCAATAGGTGTATCCTTTGAGCATCCCAATGTATATAAAAAGCTGACGGGTCTTGAGAACCTGAATTTTTTCAGCAAGATGTTCGGTGTTCCCACTGAAGACCCCATGGCTCTGCTAAGAATGGTTGGATTGGAGAATGATGCAAACAAAAAGGCCGAGGGATATTCCAAAGGTATGCTGCAGAGGCTTGTGTTTGTAAGGTCCATGCTGAACAGGCCAAAAATGTGGTTCCTGGATGAGCCTACGGCAGGCCTTGACCCTACAACTGTCAGCCGTATTAAAGAAATAATATGGAACAAGAGACGGGAAGGGGTCACAGTTTTTCTGACCACCCATAATATGTTCATTGCCGATGAGCTCTGCGACAGGGTAGCCTTTATCAACGAAGGGAAGATAGAACTCATAGATTCACCCAGAAATCTGAAACTGAGATTCGGGGAAAAGCTGGTGAAGGTGGAATACAGAAAAAATGGGGATCTGGAGACGGAAAATCTCTCCATGGTTGATGAGAGAGACAGGGAAAAACTAAAAATGCTGGTAAGCGGGGGTAATATCGAGACAATGCATTCTCAGGAGGCAACCCTTGAGGAGATATTTATAAAGGTCACAGGCAGGGGGTTGAAGTAGATGCTCAGGAGATTTGCGGGACTTTTCCATAAAGATAGTATGACTGCTCTGAGAAACTATTATTTTCACATAGTAATGCTTGTAGCTCTGCTGTTTGTGATTGTTGTGCGTTTGGTGATACCGGCGGAAGCTACTGTCAAACCGGCCGTATATTATTATATGGGATACCGGGGGGATATGGAGGAATCATTCCGGGATATTATAGGGGTTTCTGAAGATGAACACGCTAAGGTTTTCCAGGTAAGCTCGGAAAAAGAGATTGTGGAAAAGATGAAAAAGGATTTCAACAGTCTGGGCATGGTTATAAAGGAAAGGGAGGGCAGACCCCTGGTAAAGTTTATAGTCCAGGGTCATGAGAATGAAAGAGTAAGGAATATGCTGGTTCTGGCTGTTAAGGATGCCATCAACAAAGCTGTGTACAAGGATATGGATATAGACACCGTATATCTTAAAAAAGATATTCTGGTGAGGGAGATTCCAACAAATGAGAATGTTCTGCCCATGTTTATCCTCACCGAGCCTGTCCTGCTGGGGTTTATCCTTATCGCAGTGCTGGTATTCATGGAGAAGGAGGAAGGAACCATAAGGGCTTATATGGTTTCTCCGGGCAGGATACCCGAATACCTGGCATCCAAAATTACGCTCATGCTGATACTGGGACTGCTGTCGGCAGGAATAGTCACCTCACTGGTAATGGGTTTGAAGGCGGATTATCTCAGCCTGTTCATCCTGGTTGCACTGGGCAGCATATTCGGTTCATCCCTTGGGTTAATACTTGCCAGCTTTTTTGACAATATATCCCAGTCCATGATATGGATAATAGTTGTAAGTATTCCATTGACTCTGCCCTTTGTATCCTATTTTATTCCGAGTTTCGCACCCCTTTATATCAAGCTGCTGCCGACCTATTCACTGTTATTCGCAATCAGGGAAGCGGTATTCCCTTCAGGGAATACCGGAATAGTCTATTCCGCGGCTTTTACCACCGCAGTAGCTGGTTTAGTAAGTTATATACTTGCAGTACTGGCATATCGGCGGAATCTGGCCAGGTCTTGAGGAGGTGGCAAGAATGAGAAGGATATTATCTGTATTCAGCAGGGATATATTAAGCAGCAGGAGGGACTTTATACTGGCATACATGGTTATTGCGCCTATTTTGCTGGCAGTGGGTCTGAAGTTCTTTATTCCCGGCGTGGAATCCGCTGCGCTGCAGTTTGCCATCCATGAAAAGCTGGGAAAAGAAGTGATTGCTGAGTTTGAGCGATACGGAAAGGTTGAGGTGTATTCAACGGTAGAAAGGATAGAGGAAAGGGTCGGGACCATAGACGATATTGCAGGCATTACCCGGAATGAGGCGGGGACATACAGGGTAATACTTGAAGGCAACGAATCCCATGACACTAAAGAAATGGCATATATGATAATCAGGGATATGACTGCTGACGGCAGCTTGGACGTTCGCTTTGAAGTTACAGACATAGGTTACCGACTGTCGCCGGTAGCCGGCATCGGTTCCGCATCTCTGATTCTGACTGCCATTATCATTGGCGGTATGGTTATAGGCTTTAATATGATTGAGGAGAAGCAGTCAGAGACTATGAAGGCTCTGAACGTAACACCTCTGACCAGACTGGAATTTATAGCAGGGAAAAGCATGATTGGTTTCCTGTTGCCCCTGGTACAGGTATATGTCATGTTATGGATTCTGGGTTTGCTCAATGTTAACAAGGCCATGATACTGGTGATGACTGTGGTCAGTTCGATGATAGCCGTCATTGTTGGTTTCCTTGTCGGATTAATGAGCAGCAACCAGATATCAGGCATAGCCAATATGAAAATTCTGTTTTTAATACCATCGACATCCATAATAGGAGCGATACTGTTGCCTGCAGATAAACACTTTCTGCTTTACTGGTCCCCTTTTTACTGGTCATTTATCGGTTTCAGGGAGATTATCACTGCTGCAGCAGTATGGCGGCAGGTCGGTGTTTATGCATGCTGGATTCTGGGATTGACCTTAATAGCTTTTTTGATAATGAGAGGAAGAATCAGGAAAGGATTAGTTTAATAAGGGGGTGGAATGATGGCATTAAAGTGGTGGATTGTCATAGGGATACTGGCAGTGATATTTGTACCCATTAAACTAAAATTCATAAAAAGATGGCTGGAAAAAAGAGAGAGTAAAATATCGAAATAAGAATATTGTCTCACCTATGTGCATATGATGAATAACGGGTCCCTTGACAGGGGCCTTTTTTATCCGAAGGCTATCCCCGCTGATACTCCTGTCTTCTCAGGCGGGAGATAAGCAGCGTTACGCCCCCGGATAACGGTTTCCTGGCTTAAGATGGCGTTAAAACCCCACCTGAAGCCAAGAAACCTGTTTATAATTCTGCCAATAATTAGTGCACTTCGAGGAAAATTATGTTAATATAATTGTATGTGGTGAAACCGTCAGATTTAAAATACGTCTAACAGGGTAAATACTTGATATGAATATATAAAAGGTGAAGGGCAGGGGGATTTCATGGTAAGAAAAATAGTGCTCATATTACTTCTGACTGTTTTTGTGACCGGATGCAGCCCTGATAAAATACCGCCTCAGCAGGGGGAGCCCCAGGAGGATACGTACCACCATTCAGAAGAGGAAGAAACGGGAGACAGTACTTTGTCACCGGATATTAAGGAAAACAGTACTGATAATGAGATAACTGACGACACGGGGACTGAGAATAGGGGAGAAGCCAGTGGGCCTGCAGAGTCCGGGGAAACTGGGAATACGGGTGAACTGGAAACGGAACAGTATGAAGAGGTCCCGATTATCAGCAAGGAAGAGACGGCCCTCATGTTTATAAATGCCTGGAAAGAGATGGACCTTGAAAAAATGGATATGCTGACTTACAAGCCTCTGGAAGAGTTCTTTTATATGTCTGACATATTATTTGCCTCATATTATTATCTAAGGGACGGTGATTTGGCCGGTTTCATCCGGGATGGTATTGAAACCCTTAAAGTGTATGACCAGGATGCATTTGAGGATATTCAAGCGATACAGTTGCCCGGGGACAAGGACAGTCTTGTGCTGAAGATGGGTAATTCTTTTCAGCTGGATTTTAATTTTGTCCTGGACGAGAGCATGTGGAAATTGGAAATGATGGATTCTCTTCCGGTTCAGGTGACCAGAGCTGTCCCTGAAGACTGGGGTTCCCTGGACAATATGGTCCTATATGATGCAAAAGATGTTGACGGGGACGGGTTCATTGAACTGCTTGCCATGGGATACTGGGGGGATTGGGAAGGAATGGGCCCCGAACCTTCAAGTGCAGCGGGGATATATACATACAACGGAGAGACATTTAAAAAACTTTTCTTCAAAGGAATTGAAGACAGATTGCAGGATGACAGAGTGCTGGTTGAAGGAGGAGCTATCGGACGACTGACCGGTGATGAGACCCTTACAATCGTTTTTGTTGAAAAAAGTGCCATGGACGAGATACAGGATTTTGAGCAGCCGGATGCGGAATACTTTATAGGCCTTTACCGCCTGGAAGACGGCCGGTTGAACAAGACTGAGGAGATTGACTGGATGGCTGCAGTACAGGACAGCAGCCATGGGACTATTATGCCTAAATGGCTGGAAATTATAGGGGTAAAGAACTTTAAGGGCAGTGACAAAGAACAGGTGGTTATTAAGGCAGGACTGGAGATACAGTCAGATGGCAGTGAGGATGTTACTGTCTGTGAGGGGGTTTTTATACTCGCAGCAGCAGAAGAGGGATGGAAAGTTGAGTGGAGTCATGTAGGCACTGAAGGGGAATATCATCAGATTATTTTTGATGACGTCAATTCCAACGGGAGTCCCTGTAAACTCTATTGTATGGAAGACCCTTCGGCAGAATGGGAAAAGGGGCGTATCTTCGAAGTCTCCTATCAAGACGGAGAATGGGTGGAAAGTCCTGTGTTTGAAGAAAAACTGGACCTGAAAGCGGTATCGGATATGGATGGAGACGGCTACGGAGAGTTTCTGGTATGGCATAAAGCATGTTTAAAGGTCTTATCCCGGCAGAAAAAGGAACTCTGGCGTTCTGAAGAGCTTACCGGTACCAGGGAAATTCCTTTTGCATGGATGGGGAATACCGGTGGGGAACAGAGGATTTATGCCGCCCTGCACCAGGGGACCCATGTATACTGGTTAAGCAGGATAGCGGCATGGAAAGGTACTGGTTACAGTCTGGAACATTTCTGGGACAGTGAGGAATTGGGCACAGAAGGTATTTCTGCCATGATAGTGACGGATAAGGAAAGGGATGGGGAACCGGATCTGATGGTTAATTATTCCAATGATTATCTTATAAGGGGTCAGTATTTCAAAATGTTCTGAGTACAGTTGCTCTCTCCTGAAATTACCACAAGGGAAACAGAAGATGACATAGAATATATTATGTAAACATATTTGATGTCATATCCAGGATCCACAGTACAATCTGAAGAAGGAGTGGTAATATGGGGAGAACAAAAAGAATTGTGGTCACAGGTATCATTTCTGTGACCATGGCTGCAGGAATTATGGGTACTGCCGACGCTGCAGCCGTTCATACGGTGGTTAAGGGCGATACATACTGGAAGTTGAGCCGGCAGTACAATATTGACCTGGATTGCTTATTAGAAACCAACGGGGCCAATTACGGTTCGGTTCTGTATGTGGGGCAGAAGGTGACCATACCGGACAGACCCGGTCTATACGTGGTTCAGGAAGGAGACACATACTGGAAAATCGCCCGGAAGTATAACGTAGATGTAAAGGAATTATTGAGAATAAACGATGCCAATCAGAACAGCGTGATTTATCCCGGGCAGCAAATTAGCCTGCCTGCAGGGGCAGGAACATATATCGTTCAGCAGGGAGATACCTTCTGGATAATAAGCCGGAAATTAAATGTGGACATAAATGAACTCATGAAAGCTAATAATGCCGGCAGCAACACCGTTATTTATACCGGACAGGTCCTCACAATCCCCGGGCAAAGTAATTCCGGTACAGATGACAGCAAGCCATGGGTTACACATATAACCCACACGGTACAGCAGGGGGATGACTTCTGGAAACTGGGAATACAGTATGGTGTACCATACCAGGAGATACTCGTGGCTAACGGCCTCAATGAAAAGTCTGTTATTTATGCAGGTCAGGAATTAAGTATTCCCGTACATCATGTTCCTGTGAAACCCACTCCTGGGCCTCAATTCGGCGAGTTGCTGGACTGGTGGACTGAAGCCCAGTATGTGTGGGTTATAGGTAAAGATGCCAGGGTAACTGATTTTTATTCAGGTGTCCAGTGGAATATGAGGAGAACTATAGGGGCCAACCATGCGGATGCGGAGCCTGTGACTGCCGGGGATACCGCTATTATGAAGCAGGTGTGGGGAGGCAGCTGGAGCTGGGCAAGGAGGCCGGTTATTATTGAAGTGGACGGCAGGAAGATTGCCGCTTCTGCCAGCGCCATGCCCCATGACATATACTATATTGATAATAACAATTTCAACGGTCATACCGATGTCCATTTTTACAACAGCACCCGTCACAAAGATGGTGAAATTGATGAAGAACATCAGCAGAATATCCATGTGGCTGCAGGAAAATAGGGCGTAATCTGCTTCAGATGATATGTCCCTTTTCATCAAGGTGAGATAAGGGCTTTTGTATTGGAAGATGGTTCATTAATTAGCCCTTTAAATAATTAGCAAATTATTGTATAATTACTTATTGATAAAATCTATTATTCGGGTATGTGGTTTTTGTGGGAAAAATTTCAAAGGATTTTCGGATATCGGCCAGTTCCATAAGGAAGATTAATTTGCTCTTCTGTATTGTTGGACTGAGTATCATACCCATACAGTTTATCAGGGGAACATATCCGAGGCTATTACTGACTCTGATATATGTAGGTGCCTGCTGCGCTCTGGCTTTTCACCGTTACCGTTTCACTTCCTATTATTTTGACAATCTTATGGTTGACGAACTGACCGGAGTATACAATTACAGGTATTTTATTCTGCGTCTTAAAGAGGAAATCAAGAGATTCAAGAGATATTCAAGGCCTCTGGTTCTGGCATTCATAGACTGTGACAACTTTAAGGAGTATAACGACAGGTACGGTCATATAGAAGGCAATAAGGCCCTGGAACGGATTGGGCATATTCTCATGAATAATATCAGGGCCTGTGATATCGTAGCACGGTTTGGCGGGGATGAGTTTGCAGTCATACTTCCCGAAACCGACCTGGTAAGTGCCCGGGTGGTTATCGGGCGGATGAAGGAGATTATAGACAGTACCTCATTTGCCGGTGATGCCGGTGAGATTACTCTGAGCATCAGTCTGGTGTCCTATAAAGGGGAGAGTCTGGAAGACTTTCTGTCCAGGGCGGATGCCATCCTCTATGAGGCCAAGAGGGACAGCAAAAATATCATAATAGTACATGAATAGGTTTGTATAGCAGCCATAAGGAGCATAAACCGTGATTATTGAAGACAAACTGAAATGCCGATTAAAAGACATATATTTTGACAGATATATGGATAAAAACCACTGCCATCTATCTGCTTATTTTTTTGTACTGAATGTGATACGGATAATCTACCGGGTGGTCGGAGGAGATACAGGTCCGGCAGATATGGATGCCGGAATAACTGAGGTGGTTGAAGAGGGTCTGGGAAAAGGTGTTAACTGGAACCTGCTGTCAGAGTGGTATGAGGAGATGGCTGACAGACACTCAAGAAAGAAAAGAGGTCAGTTTTATACCCCCCAGTACGTGGCAAAATTTATTGTGGACAGGTTGCTTCAATATACCGACGTAGTTGAAAACCCGGTTGTCAGGGTCATGGACCCCAGCTGTGGCGGGGGCATATTTCTGACCGAATTTTTAAAAGGCATGAAGGACATGCTGAGCAGACACCTGGAGGAAATCAACAGGCGTCATCCCCATCTGGATCTGGTTCCTGACAGGCTGGATGCATTTGTCTCAAAAAATATCTATGGGATGGACAGCGATCCCCTTGCAGTAGAACTGACAAAACTGCAGCTCCGTTTAAAAGGCGGACTGGGGCCGGAAACCGAACTGCATATATATCCCGGAAATTTTCTTACCTCTGTTTTCTTTCCTCAGGAGGATTATTTTGACATTGTCCTGGGAAACCCGCCGTATATCGGACACAAGCAGCTACCCATGGATTACAGGAGAAGGCTTCAGCATGAATATCCCGGGGTTCTGGTGGATAAAGGGGATATATCCTACTGTTTCATAAAAAAAGGAGTAGATGTGCTGAGAAAAGGAGGCTACCTGTCTTATATTATCTCAAGATATTTTATGGAGGCTCCCGGGGGGACAGGCGTACGAAAATTCCTGAAAAGCAAAGGGCATATGGCAGAAATTGTCGATTTTTATGGCAACAGGATACTGGAAGGCATAAAGATAGACCCGCTGATATTCTTCTTTCGTAAAGAGGAAAAATTTTCAGGGCAAATAACCAGGGTAACCAGGGTGACAGATAAAAAAATCAAAGGGTCCAGGATGTTTGCCAGTCTGACTGATGGAAATGAGACCGGATACAGGAGCTTTGAGGTAAAATGGGACCAGCAGGATGACAGGGGCTGGCGCATGATACCTGAGTCTCACCAGGATATTCTAAGGAAAATTGAAAAACAGTGCGGTTTAAGGCTTAAAGACGTAGTTACTAATTTTCAGGGTATAATAACCGGCTGCGATGCCGCTTTTATTGTGAATGAGGACAGGGTCAGGGATGAAGGGCTGGAAAGGGACCTGCTGAAGGGCTGGATTAAAAACAGCAGCATCGGCAGTTTTGAAATAGATAAACCGGATAAATTTATTCTCTATACCGACCTGATAAAGGATGCGGATGAATATCCCAATATCATAAAACATGTACTGCCTTTCCGCAGCAGGCTGGAAAGGCGGAGGGAATGTTTAAAGGGCAGCCGCCTCTGGTACCAGTTGCAGTGGGGCAGAAGCCCCGGCAACTTTGAAAGGTCCAAGATAGTGTATCCCTATAAGGCTTCCCGAAACAGATTCGCTATTGATTACAACGGTTACTATTTTAGTGCCGATGTATATGGATTTTATATAAAAGAAGGACAGGAGAAGGATATTTCCCTGGAATACCTGACCGGTTTGCTGAATTCCAGCTTATATGATTTCTATTTTAAGTGTTTCGGCAAGAAGCTGGGAGCAGACCTTTATGAATATTACCCCAATACAGTGCTGCAGCTTGGAATAAAGGTAGATGATGTGAAGGGGATTGAAGAGATAGCAAGAAGCATAGTCTCCTCAGGGGGTAATCCTGAAGGGTTCAGTATGCTGGATGAAAGGGTATACCGGTTGTTCAGCCTTAATGACAGTGAGATTGCCATAATAAAGGACAGTATGGCAGAATAATAAGACTGCCCGCCGGGGGACAGCCCTGTTGCATGCTCCTATTACCTATGTTAACATATAGAGGCCGGTGTTTTAGACGCACCAGGCAAGAATTTCTACAGCGCTGTTTTCTATAATGATTTTACCATATTCTCTCAGGAAGATTTCATTGGTTTTGCACCTGGACCCGTATTCTTCCGAGAGGGTCTCAACAAGGGAATTGGATTCGCTGTCATAGGGTTTCAAAATCAGGAAATAAGTGCTGTGATGCCTGTATACCGCGCTGTCACCCCTGTAAGTGTTTATAACGCGCTTGCACAGTTCTATTATGTCCTCCAGGTTATCGAAATAGTAGCAGACTTCCTTGGGCTTTACAGACCTCTTGGTATCTACGCCTTTAAGAAATTTGGTTGGCCCGGGCTTGAGCATGTGTTTGTTCCTGTATTTGGTAATAGTAATTACGAAGCTGTCCTTTGAATTGGGAATGGCCTCTACTATCAGCTGTTCGTCTTTTACCTCAAAACCCTGCTCAATATAGGCCTGGTAAAGTATATCCCAGAACAGCTCCTGGGCTTTGGGGCTGTTATAGACCAAATCATCGATATCTATCTCTCTTTCCTTGAGATCAATCGAACTGATTGTTATTTTTACTTTGTAATCATTTATTTTTTCTATCTTCATGATATCATCTCCATTAGCAGAAATGGTTACTATTATAATATAATTATTGGGCCTGATTGTAAAGGGTTGTGATACAATAAAGAATTAGAAATGAAGGACGATTGTGGCATATGATGTAGGATATTTCTCCGAGATGGTTTATAATTATTTATATGCATGAATGTGGTTAAAATATCGCAGGCAGGTGATAAAATTGAAGGGAAAAAAGAAATTTACCCTTACCAGGGTTTTTACTTTTGACAGTGCTCACAGGCTGACCGATTACCAGGGTAAATGCTCCGACCTTCACGGGCATACATACAAGCTGGAGGTATCGGTTGCCGGTCACAGGGACCACAGGGGTATGGTCTTCGATTTTGGGGAGTTAAAAACTCTGGTGGAGGGTCAGGTTATTAACCGTTTTGACCACGGGTATCTCAACGATATACTGGATATCAATCCTACGGCTGAGAACATATGCGAATGGATATGGGATACTCTGGAACCCCTGCTGCTCGGGAAAGGATGCATTCTGGCCCGGGTGAGGCTGTGGGAAACCCCTACCAGTTGCTGTACCCTGGAGAAGGAGAACGGGTGATATGCTGGTTAACGAGATATTTCTTTCTGTACAGGGTGAGGGACTGATGACAGGCTATCCTACGGTTTTTGTCCGGTTTACCGGCTGCAACCTCCGGTGCAGCTATTGTGATACAACCTATGCATATTATGCGGGGAATGAGATGACACCGGAAGAGATAATGAATGCGATAAAGGGACACGGGTACAGGAGAGTATGCCTGACGGGGGGAGAGCCTCTCCTTCAGGGGGGGATGCAGGATTTGCTGAACAGGCTGAAGGGGTATAGGGTTACTATTGAAACCAATGGTTCGGTTCCCCTGAATAAGGTTACATTGAATCCCGGGCAGACTTTTGTCATGGATGTCAAGACCCCTTCTTCAGGCCAGCATGACAGGATGTGCATATCCAATTTTGACAGGCTGGGAGATGGGGATGAAATCAAGTTTGTGGTGGGAGACAGAAGGGACTATGAGTGGAGCAGAGGGATTATAGCCAGGCACTGCAGGAAAGGGAAAATAACCTTTTCCCCGGTTTTCGGGAAGATAGTGCCGGAGACAATGGTTCAATGGATACTGGAAGACAGACTGGATGTAAGGTTTGGTATGCAGTTGCACAAGATAATTTTTGACTCCAGGAGAAGAGGTGTTTAACGTGAACGGGAAAATTGAACAGGCGGTAAAGACAATACTTGAGGAAATCGGTGAGGATATTACCAGAGAAGGGCTGAGAGACACCCCCGCCAGGGTTGCGAGGATGTACAGGGAGCTATTCAGCGGGATGGATGTAGATCCGGCATCCGTATTAAGTGCAGAGTTTGAAGAGGACCACAGGGAACTGGTCATAGTCAGGGACATACCCTTCTATTCCATGTGTGAGCATCATCTCATTCCTTTTTTCGGGCATGCCCATGTAGGATATGTTCCCAACGGGAAGGTGTGCGGTTTAAGCAAACTGGCCCGTCTGGTGGAGGTGGTCAGTAAAAGACCTCAGCTCCAGGAGAGAATAGTAACAACCATTGCAGATGTCCTGTACAAAGAACTGGAGCCCCTGGGAGTAATGGTGGTAATTGAAGCGGAACACCTGTGTATGAGCATGAGAGGCATAAAGAAGCCGGGTACCGTCACAGTAACATCAGCCATAAGAGGCATATTTGAAGATGACCACAGTCTCAGGTCCGAGTTTCTGTGCCTCATAGGGAGGGACAAAAGATGAAAAAGGCAGTGGTGCTGCTTTCTGGAGGCCTTGACAGTACTACCTGTATGGCTGTTGCTCATCATGAAGGCTACAGGCTGTTTCCCATTTCCTTTGACTACGGGCAGAGGCACAGCCGGGAACTGGAATGTGCACAGAAGGTGGCAGAATATTACAAAGCCGATTATCACAGGGTTTTCAGGATAGATTATGTAGGGGGAAATGCTCTTGTGGACAGGAAAGTAGATGTACCTGACTTTGCAGGAGGAGATGATATACCTGTAACCTATGTACCTGCAAGAAACATTCTCTTTCTCAGCTATGCAGCAGGGTATGCCGAGAGTATCGGCGCAGGGACGGTGTTTATCGGGGTCAGTGCGGTGGATTACAGCGGTTATCCTGATTGCAGGCCTGAGTTTATTGAAGCCTTTGAAAAGGTGCTGAAGGTGGGTACCAAAATGGGTGTGGAAGGCAGCCCTGTAAAGATTAAAACTCCCCTTATCAACCTGAGCAAGGCCCAGAGTATCAGACTGGCGACAGAGCTGGGGGCTCCCCTTCACCTTACCACCAGCTGCTACAGGGGAGGGGAGAAGGCCTGCGGGGTATGCGACAGCTGTACCTTAAGGCTCAGAGGTTTTCGGGAAGCGGGAATGGAGGATCCCATTGAATATGAAATGAAATGATATGCCATATATGCTGTACCGGAAGAACCGGAAGAAGTCAAACCTGCTGAAGGAGGGAACAGGATTGAAGGTTGATTTTTATCAGGAAGTACTTGTGAAGGGCTTGAAGAATGGTGTTAGTATTACCTGGATGCTGGCGAAGGTAATAATACCGGTATATTTTATAGTGACTTTTCTGGAAGCAACTCCGGTCGTGGACTGGGTGGCGAAGGGCATGACCCCTCTGATGAAGCTTATGGGGCTACCGGGAGAGGCATCGATCCCTCTGGTTATTGCGAATCTGATGGGGGTTTATGCGGGTATCGGGGCCATAAAGGCCATGAGCTTTGGTTTCAGGGAAATAACAATACTGGCAATAATGATTAGTTTTTCCCATGCCCTGCCTCTGGAAACCGCCATCACCAAGAAAATCGGCGTAAGGGCAGCACCTGTCATACTGACCAGACTGGGTCTGGCTGTTGCTTCAGGCCTAGTTTACAATCTACTGTTATAGGGGGTAAGTGCAATGACTTTTGAGTTCATCCATAATATCCTGTCAGAAGCGGCTGCAGGTAGCGTAAAATCTGTCCTTTCCATTGCCAGGATTGTATTTCCTCTTATGATAGTGATGGAAGCAGGACGGGCCTATAAAGTGATAGACAGAATCGCGGACTGCTCAAAGAAAGCCACCAGGATGATCGGCTTATCCGGGGAGGCCACATTTCCCCTTATGGTCGGTTTGATATTTGGTCTTGCGTATGGTGCAGGCGTGATAATCCAGTGGGCCCGGGAGGGAACGCTAAAAAACAGGGACCTTTACCTTCTCAGTTTCTTCCTGGTGGCCTGTCACGCAGTGATTGAAGATACGGTGATATTCGCCGCCATAGGGGCAAACGGATTGCTGCTGCTGTTCACCAGACTGCCGGTTGCCATATTGATTACATATATACTGTCTAAGAAGCTGGACCCCGACAACTTGCCCCAAAGTCAGTTACAAAACATAAAAGGGGGAGCTTCCGATTGAATAAAATAAAAAAGCTAAAGCTGATGAGCTTTAGCTTTTTTGACAGTTAGCGGCATGACGTCCAGCATGGAGGGGGGATCGTCAAAAACATGCCGCTCCCTGTTTGCTTACGTTAACACAGTTGAGTTCCCATTTGAGGACCTGCTTGGCCAGGGAGGTCCTGATTCTATCAATGAAGTTCCGGTTATCTTCATCTATGAGGGCTATCAGGGTGGACCCGGCTCCGCTCAGAAATACCGCTCTTGCGCCCCATTTATAGGATGTTTCAAATATGTCTTTCATCCCCGGAATCAGCTTTTCCCTGTAAGGCTGGTGCAGCTTATCTTGTACTGCAAACTGCAGGTGTTCCAGTTCCCTGGACATGAGAGATGCCACCATCAGGGCCGCCCTGCTGACGTTAAATACTGCATCTTTGAGTTCCACCGATTTGGGGAGAACTTCCCTTGCTTCTCTGGTGGGCAGCACGTAGTCGGGTACCATCAGTACAAGTCTGAGTTTGTCGGGGAATCCCATCCGGAGGTAGCGCACTTTCTGGCCGTCCTGAAGATAGGAGATGGTCATGCCCCCTATAACCGCCGGCACAATATTGTCCGGATGACCTTCCATTTCTGTGCCAAGTTCAATAAGGGTATCAATGTCAAGTCTGTTTCCTGACAGCTGGTTTCCCAGCAGAAGGCCGGCAGCCGTACTGGCAGCACTGCTGCCCAATCCCCTTGCCACCGGGATTTCGTTGTATGCTTTTATTCTTATTCCCGTGGGATGGAAGTTTGTCCTGTTGAAAACTTTTGTCATTGCCCTGTATACCAGGTTACTGCTGTCTGTTTCTATCAGTTCGGTATCCCTTCCATAGTTGGTGATTTCCAGTCCCCCGGGGATTATTTCCGCTTCTACAGTGTTGTATAACTCCAGGGCCATGCCCATGCAGTCAAAGCCGGGGCCCAGATTTGCAGTCGTCGCCGGTACTTTTACTTTAGCCAATATTGCCACCTCCCAGGAAATTTCCAAGTTTAGTGTAAAGTATGTCAAAGTCTGAAGGTAGTACAGGTGGTTGTTTGCCCAGCCCCACAGCCGTATCCGGGTCCTTCAGGCCATTGCCTGTAAGAATGCACA
>JAENYD010000012.1 GCA_016842005.1 Clostridium thermobutyricum
TCAAAGCTTTTCGCCTGAAAGGCGAAGGGTTTAGACCTGGCGCATTGATACTAAACCTAATTCCTCTGATTATCTAGAGCACTAAGTTGATACTTGTCTTTATTTTTGTATTATACAATTACTTAAATAGAATTTTCCCTTTTTCAGTAATCTTTGTTAAATACTTAAGAAACTCTTCTCCTAGATTTTCTCGTTTCAGTGCAAATTCTACAGTGGCTTGTAAGAAGCCCAACTTATCTCCTACATCATATCTCTTGCCCTTGAAGTTATATGCATACATAGCTTCCCTCTGAGCCAGCACTTTTAGTGCATCAGTAAGTTGGATTTCTCCGCCACTACCAGGCTTTGTATCCTCTAAAATACTGAATATTTCTGGATTAATTATATATCTTCCTAAAATAGCTATATTTGATGGTGTTTCTTTTGCAGAGGGCTTCTCAACAAGGTCCTTTACTTTATATATTCTATCTTCTATTAAGTTTCCTTTAATAATTCCATACTTATTAACATCTTCTTTAGGAATTTCCTGTACTCCTAAAACAGTCGTCTTATACTGATTGTACTTTTCAATCATCTGTTTTAAGCAAGGTGGTTTCCCATCAACAATATCATCTCCTAATAAAACTGCAAAGGGTTCATTACCAATAAAGCTTTTAGCACAATATATTGCATGTCCTAATCCTTTAGGCTCTTTTTGTCGTATATAATGAATGTTCACAATATTAGATATATCTTGTACTAAGCTAAGTAACTCTTTCTTGCCTTTTTGCTGTAGTACCAGTTCAAGCTCAACAGATTTATCAAAATGGTCTTCTATAGCCCTTTTGTTTCTTCCGGTTATTATAAGAATATCTTCAATCCCTGAATCAATTGCCTCCTCTACAATGTACTGTATAGTAGGTTTATCCACTATGGGAAGCATTTCCTTGGGCTGGGCCTTGGTTGCAGGCAAAAACCTAGTTCCTAACCCCGCAGCAGGTATTATAGCTTTTCTAATTCTCATGATAAATTCCCCCTGACTTTATGGTGAATACCAATATTTGCTTTATATTAAGCAATGTGTATTTAAATATTCTAACAGTTAAGGAGGCTTGATGAAAGCTCATCTATAGAAGTAGAATCTTTTCTTCCGATACAGTAATACTCAAAACCCAAATTTATCATTTCATCCGCTTCAAAAACATTTCTTCCATCAATAAAAATAGGCCTTTTTACAAGGTGTCTAACTTTTTGTAAATCTATTTCTTTAAATTCATCCCACTCGGTAACCAGTATTATAGCATCTGCGTCTTTCACTGTTTCGTAAATATCACTGCCATACTCTACACCATTCAAGACTTTTTCCGCATTAGATATAGCCACGGGATCAAAAGCCTTTACTATTCCTCCCATTTCCAGTATTCTGGTTATTATATCAATAGAGGGTGCTTCCCTTATATCATCAGTATTAGGTTTAAACGCAAGCCCAAGTACGGCTATGATTCTGCCTTTAATTTCTCCAAGAACTTCTTGTAATTTTTCAACAGGTTTTAACTTTTGACGCTCATTTGTGTTAATAATGCTTTTAACTGTTTCAAAACTATATCCAGCCTTTTCCGCAATTTTTACAATTGCCTTGGTATCTTTCGGAAAACAGGACCCTCCATATCCAATACCCGCCCGTAAAAATTTATCGGAAATCCTGCTATCCAAACCCATACCTTCTGCCACTTCTTCAACATCAGCACCAACTTTTTCACAGATATTTGCTATTTCATTAATGAAAGTTATCTTTGTCGCTAAGAAGGCATTCGAAGCATACTTTATCATCTCTGCACTTTCAGGAGTAGTCACCTTTACAGGACATTTTACAAACTTGTAAAGTTCAAGCATTACATCAGCAGCTTTTCTGCTATCCGCTCCAATAATAACCCTGTCTGCGTTCATTGTATCATAAACGGCATTACCCTCTCTTAGGAACTCAGGGTTTGACACAACATCGAAATCATGTGCTCCGATTTGATTTTTTTTGACTAACTCCTTAACCAGCTTCTGCGTTCCTACGGGTACCGTGCTCTTGTTTACAATTACTTTATACCCGTTTATGTACCTGGCAATATCCTCTGCTACCGCTTTCACGGCAGATAAATCCACATCTCCATCAGGTAAGGAAGGAGTCCCTACTGCTATAAATACTATATCCGAGTTTTCCACTCCGTATTTTAAATCAGTTGTAAACTTTAATCTGTTTTCTTTAACGTTTTTATTAAGTAACTCTTGTAGTCCCTGTTCATATATGGGTATAACACTTTTATTAAGTTTATCGATTTTATCTTTATCCCTATCTACGCATATTACATTGTTACCAAACTCTGCAAAACATATCCCGGACACAAGACCTACATATCCTGCTCCTATAAAGCATAATTTCATGCTATTACCTCCAAAACTGCTTTAATAACATTGTAATGGTTTCTATGGCTATTACATCATATATCATAAAAAATGGACCCAAACTCAGTATTTACGCAGGTTTTGATTCTGTTAATCTAACTCTTTAATTTTGATATTATTCTTGTAATAGTATCACAGATCGATTTAATTGTCTCTTTCTCCAATTCAGGCCACATTGGCAAGCTTATAATTTCCTTACTTACTTTTTCACTTATCGGAAAATCTCCCTCGGAATAACCTAAATATTTATAAGCCGGCTGCAAATGTAAGGGTACCGGATAGTGTATTCCAGTATATATATTTTCTTTTAACAGTTCTTCTTTTACTGTGTCCCTGTCATTAATTCTCACTACGTAAAGGTGGTATACGTGCTTACAATCGTTTACTACCTTTGGAGTAATCAAATTACATTGCCCTAATAATTCATTATAATACATAGCATTTTCTATTCTCTTATCATTCCAGTAGTCTAAATGCTTTAGCTTTATTCTTAGTACAGCCGCCTGTATTGAGTCGAGTCTGCTGTTAAAGCCTTCCATTTCATGTATGTATTTTTCTATTCTCCCGTGATTGGACAGCATTTTAATCTTTCGAGCCAAAACAGCGTCATTTGTTATAATTGCTCCTGCATCGCCAAATGCTCCTAAATTCTTTCCCGGATAAAAGGAAAATGTAGCTACATCTCCGTATGCTCCCGGACCTTTCTCTTTATATTTTGATCCATGGGCCTGAGCTGCATCTTCAATTACTTTCAAATCAAACTCTTGTGCTATTCCCATTATTTGTTCCATATCCGCCATTTGTCCATATAAATGAACCGGTATAACTGCTTTAATATTTTTTTTATGAATATTTCGTTTGATATAATCCTTTAACTTTTCCGGATCCATTGTATAAGTTTCTTCATCTATATCCACAAAATCCACACTGGCACCTACTGATGTTATGGCTTCAGAAGTAGCTATAAATGTATTTGGTACAGTAATAACAGTATCTCCATACCCGATATCAAGGGCTTTTAGGGCAAATGTCAACGCATCTGTCCCATTTCCGCAGGCAATAGCATATTTTACGTTGCAGTATTCAGCAAATTCGGTTTCGAACTTGTCCACTTCTTCTCCGCCTATAAATTGAGTATTATCAATAAGAAACTTAATCTTTTTCATTACTTCGTCATAAATTTCTTTATAACAATCTGATAAATTCATTAAAGGTATAGCCATTAATATACTCCTTTCATAAAACATACTGTTGCTGAAAAGTATTTTATCTGGAATATGGTAATATATGTACAAATTAATATTCCTCAATGTCACCTATACTGCCGATTATTTTCCCAGGATTCCCAACAACTACTGATTTATCAGGAACATTTTTCACTACTACAGTACCTGCTCCAACAAGAGAATTCTCTCCAATAATTTTTCCGGGCAAAATAGTTGAATTTGCACCTATCTTTGCGTTTTCTTTGACAACAGGGCCTTTCAGATTTTCCTTAACATTTTTTGATCTTGGGTATTTAGCATTAGTAAGCACAACATTAGGTCCTATCCAGCAACTCTCTTCAAGTACCGAGTATTCGGGAATAAACGCTTGTGAGTGTATTCTTACATTATCTTTTATTTCAACATGATGCTCAATACACGAACCTGTGCCAATGCTTACATTATTTCCAATGTCATTGCATTCTCTAATTGTTACATGGTGTCCGCTTTGAAAGTTATCCCCAATTCTATTACCTGCATATATTACAGTATGAGAACGGATGACCGCATTATCACCAATTATTGTTTTAATCTCCCCGGGGCCTTTCCCTTTAGGAGGTTTCCCAATTATCACAAAATCATCGATTACAATGCCTTTTCCCATCTCCACATTAGGATAAATTTTATAGTTTAACATTTACAATTTCCCCCTAGTTTACATCTTTTAGGCTCAAACCTTAGCTTAACATTTTTGCCTGTCTCAGCGGACTCATATATTGCATTTATTAATTCAAGAGATTTCCTGCCTTCTAATCCATCTACCAAGGCTTTTTTATTGTTTTTTATACAATCTATAACATGCTCTAGATATCTTTGATGTCCAAAACCGTATACATTAGGAGGATTTTCCCTATACTTTTCTAAAATTTCTTTATCTTCCGGCCTTTCGTCTTCGAATTTCCATATCTTCATTTCATTTACCGCAACTCCGCCTATTTCAACTGTCCCTTTCTCACCCAAAATAGAAATAGAACCTTCAATATTTGTAGGCCTTGCAGCAGTCGTTGCTTCAATGACCCCTAAAGCTCCGTTTTTAAATCTTATAATCACTACTCCGGTATCTTCAACTTCAATATCTGCAAGCCTTGTTGTAGTCATAGCCGAAACTTCAACAGGTTGTCCCAACATCCATTCCAATAAGTCAATATGATGAGATGCTTGATTGGTAAGGCATCCCCCGTCAAATTTCCACGTCCCACGCCAGTCATCCATATCATAATAATGTTGATGTCTTGCCCAACGCACTCTTACTGTGCCCATAACCAGCTTACCGAATCTGCCTTCTTCTAAAGCTTGTCTTAACTTTTGAACCGGCAAATTATACCTATTTTGTTTAACAACAAATAATCTTACCCCATTTTCATCACAAGTTCTAATCATTTCGTCCGCATCGTCTAATCTAAGAGCCATGGGTTTTTCGCATACTATATGTTTTCTATATTTTTTCACAATATCTATAGTATGTTTAGCATGAAGACCACTTGGAGTAAGGATATTTACTATATCTATATCTTCTTTTTGGAACATTTCATTATAATCTGTGTAATAAGATATGTTATACTTTTTACCGTATTCTTCTGCCCTATCTTCAATAGTGTCACAAACTGCTACGAGTTCCGCTTCTTCTAGCTCGCTTAGAACTTCAGCATGTTTCTTGGCAATTCTTCCGCATCCTAATAAAGCAAATTTTAATTTAGACACTTTTTTCACCTCTTGTGCAAAATTCTATTAATTGAATTTTTATTACTACTCGAACTTTTCTTATAAAGCTCTGCCTTTTCGATTTTGTAAGCTTGATTAACCAAATACGGTTTCTGCTTATGTGCTAACCCCCCATCTGAAAGGTAATAAAATCAACCCTGCTATGTCTTCTATGGCTTTATTTGATATTCTGATACCTTCCACATGACTCTACTATTAGACTATAATTATTGGTAATTATCCTCTTAAAAGCTTAGATCCTATAGATTTTTTATATTATCCAATATGATTAAAGCTATAAGCTTTCGACAATTTCAATCAACTTGTTTGTTAATACCTTAAAATCATAATCTTTAGCTGCATTTCTTGCATTTTTACTCATGGCTGAATATTCTTCACTATTCATATTTGCAATTTTTATTATAGCTTCTCCTATACTTTCTTCCGATTGATCATTTAAAGAAATTCCTGCACCATACTTTTCTATTATATCGTAACCCATGGTTATAGTACTCAATATCGGTTTTCCGGCAGCAAGATACTCAAATGTCTTATTTTGACTTCCTCCATATTTCCAGATATCATGATAAGAATAGTTAAGAATATTCAAATTAGATTGACTAACTATATACGGGATATATTTTTTTTCAACTCTTCCTTTAAAAATGACATTTCTGATATTTTCAATCTGACATTTATTTTCTAAATAACTTTTTTCATTGCCGTCTCCATATATCAAAAATTTAATATTAGAACCCGATTTTTCTTGCACATATTTAGCTGCATTGATAATCAACTCAAGATTATTAACCCTTCTTATAGATCCCGCATAAACAACCTTAAAAGTCCCTTCACTATTTAAATCATTATCTTCCAGGACATAATGCTCCTTATTATAATAAAAAACTTCTAAATCAACACCATTATTTATATGATGTACTTTGCTAATATCAACCGGGCCTCCATTCCCCTTGTCCCAGCCATTCTCAACAATATAATCTTTTCCACCTTCCATTGTAAAGATCAACTTATCTGATTTTTTATAAATCCATTTCTCTCCTTGATACAAAAGCTTTGCAAGTAAACTCCTTTTTTTCAATGAACCGTACGCTACTATAGTCTCCGGCCATAAATCACGCACTTCACAAATACAAGGAACTCCGAATTCTCTAGCAATTTTTATTCCAGCAACTAACGTAAGTGGGTGAACACTAGATGCAAGGATTACATCTGGTTTCCCATGTTTCTTTGCATACTCCTTTGTCACTGGAAAGAGATTGCAGTAAAAAGCGATCATATTTTGCACACGCTTTATGCCATTATCCTTATAATCTGGACCCTTTACGAAAACAAACGGAATATCATTGACTTGATCCACCAAGAATTTTTGTCCTTTGGTATCAATATTCTCATTGGAATTATGAACAGTCGATGCACAAAAAATAGTAGGATGATAGCCTTTTTTAATTAAGTTCTCAGCAAACCAGTAATGTCTCCAACCTCTATCTTTAAACATAATAGTTGCATAATGATTCCATATCCATATCTTTTTCATCATTAACAAATGCTCCTTATGCTTTGTGTTTATCAAATATTAGGAATTCATCATTTTTCAATGATACCACATAATTAATACACCTTTATACTAGCCCTTATAATTCATACCTAACTTCATCTATTCTGTGTCTAGAGAGCAATTACATCCATTTTTAGTATAAATGTATTTGCATTACTTAATATTGACCGAAACTATCAGTCGTTAACTTCGTACAATTTAAATATACCAAATAGCCTTCGAATAATTAACTTGGAACTTTTTACAAAGCCCACTTTTTCAACCCCTTTTTGAGAAGCGATATTAGATTGTTCAATTAACATATACACATCTCCTTTGGGATTATTAGTCAAATGCTGCTGAACAGCTTTTTGAATAACATAAGGATAAATACCATATCCTCTATAGTTCTCATCTGTAAAACAGTTCCCAATTTGCAAATCATGTTTTCCCATGAATGGAAACTTATAACATTGTTTCGTCGCATACGAATAGTGCACTTCTTTGCTATTATCAAACACACTATAAACCCAACAATTGCCCATTGTATTAATAAACCAATAGAGATCATATATAAAATGATTAGATTTCGTCATATTTAACAATGATATTTTGCGTACAGATAATCGTAAATTGTTATTCTTGTTTAATTGTCTATCCTGAAAAGCAGCTTTACTTTCTTTGTTGTATTTATATAACTCATACATTTATATAACCTCTTGCTCATAAAATTTATAAATTAAGCATTCAATTAATCGATAATCCTTAGTGAAGAATCAATAAATCGGTGTTAACCAGTAAAAGTATTCTTTAACTTCACCGTGAACCACTTTCAAATACATCTCTTTAATTGTTTCAGTAATATCTCCTGGTTCTCCATTACCAACAGCAATACCATCGATATTTAACACTGGTACAATTTCCATGGCTGAACCGCACAAGAAAGCTTCATCGCAGATGTATAATTCTGTTCTATCGATATCTCTCTCTATAACTTTTATCTTTAATTCTTTCTTTGCCAATTCTATAATTGTATCTCTTGTAATACTCTCTAAAATAGAAGCAGTCACTGGAGGAGTTATTAATGTGCCATCTCTAACAATTAAAAAGCATGAACCAGGTCCTTCAGCAATTTTCCCTTGAGTATTCATAAAGATTGCAGAATCATAACCATTCTCTAATGCTTCCATTTGAGCCATTCTACTATTGATATAATTTGCACCAACTTTTACTTTTGGAGAAATGTTTTTATCACTGATACGTTCCCACGAACTAACACAGCATTTTAACCCTGGCTTTGTGGGGTTAAGAGTTCTGCCTTTAGGTATGGGAGCAATAAACATATTAACTGGCCCTTTTGACATCCAAGAACCAAACCCATCTATAAACACAGTTTGGCGAACTGCGATATCTTCTTTATAGCCATTAGCCTTTATAACATCAATTAATCCTTGCTTCAATTCATCAATCGAATACTTATCTTCCATACGAAACATCTTCATGGAATTTTTAAGTCGCTTATAGTGTTCTGGTAGTCGAAAAGCATATAATTGCTGTTTATCTTCATTCCAGTAACAGCGAATCCCCTCAAAAACATTGGCTCCAAATTGTGACGTAGGAGATAATACGTTTATCGTTGCTTCTTGAAGATTTACTATTCTCCCATTTAACCAAATCAATCGGTTTTCCGCATTACTACTCATCTTGATCCCCCCAAATATAAATCGAAGATCTAAAGTTCCTAAATAATCGCTTTAGTAAATTCAACTTGCACACTCTATTTCTTCCCTGCACGAGCCTTTTCCAATACTGATGCCGTAGCCATTGCAGCTATTTCCTCATCTGAAGCATTCTCCATAGATTCATCTTTTAATTCATAAATGTCTTTCATTTTAAATACATTCAGTACTGTGAGAAAAATAATTTTAAAGTCTATCAATACACCATATTTATTAAATAAATCAATATAACGATTGTCATGCTTTATTTTTTCATCCCACGGAAGTTCGTTCCTACCGCTAACTTGTGCCAAACCTGTTATGCCTGGCAAAACAGTAAACCGTCTTTTATATTCTTCATTTAAATCATCATAATTACCAAGTTCATAGGAAACCGGCGGTCTCGGCCCTACTATTGACATATCCCCTTTTATGATGTTAAATAGCTGAGGTAATTCATCCAAACTGCTTTTTCTTAGGAACTTCCCCACCTTAGTTACACGAAAATCATTAGCATAGTTAAACAGTCCTGTACCCATCTGCTCGGCATTCTCTATCATCGTGCGGAATTTATACATGGTGAATACTCTACCATCTTTAGTTAATCTCCCTTGTTTGAACAAAGCAGGCCCCTTAGAATCAAGTTTTATTGCCACAGCAATAACTATAAAAATAGGAAATAATATAATTAACGCTACTATTGTAAGCAGCAAATCAATAAACCTCTTTATAGCATACTTCAAAATAGACCCCTCCAAGAAATCGATCAAAATTCGAACGTATGAAATAAATCATCAAAGTTCTCTCTGCGCTTAATCAAATTGACAGAATTTGATTCATAATCATATTCAACTATTGCAAAGTTTGGCAAGATAAATGGCGGTTTCAAAACAACTGAATAGGAACCTACATTATCAAAAACAACATAGTCCCCAACTGCAAGCTTTCCATTAAATCCCCTATAGAGGTAGTCTGACTCTATGCAAGTATAACCCCCAAAGTCTAAATTCTCATATTCCAGCTGTCTATTTTCACAATTTTCATCATGATAGACTGTAATCGGTGGGTTCTTTTTATTCAGTGTTGGGTTAATGTTGTAGATACTTCCCGCAAGTGTTGCGATTTTTTTCCCTCTAATATCTTTTATGCTTACAACTTTAGCTGCAAACTTCATGGCATCTCCTACTAAGGCACTACCAGGTTCAATAATTAGCATAGGTTGCTTAGATATATCCAAGCCCTTGTAAAAGTCTCTAAACTGCGGAGCTACTGCTTTTGCGTAATCTTCATATGTAGGAATCTCTACATCAAACTGTGCTTTTAAGGATTCACCCATTTTCCCATATAAACCTCCACCAAGACTTATAAATGATGGTGGCTCATCAAAGTAATCTTGAGCCAGCTTAAGCATTCCTTCTGCTCTATTAGGCCATGTCTCAATGCTTCTTGTTGCGAAATGACAATGTAAACCATTCAATTTTAAATTAGAAATTTCGCAAATGGTACTAATGGCTGTTATAAACTCATTGCCATCAACATCGAATCCAAATCTTGATACAACACCATCCTTAACATCAAAGTTGCAACGAATACCAACTGAAAGTTCATTCTCAGGATGTTTAGAAGCAATCTCTTTAATGATTTGTAAGTCAAAGTCCGAGTCAATATTCACAGTACCTCCAGCTAAGAGCAACTCCTCAACTGCTGATGAATCCTTATAGGGTCCGTTAAAGAAAATATTCTTTGGCATCACACCTACTTTTAGGGCAATATTGTATTCCATATCAGATACAACTTCTGCAAACCCACCGAATTGATCCACCAACTTACAGAGTTTCGGTGTATAATTTGTCTTATAGGAATAAGCAATGTGAGAATTGGGATAAATATCTCTAAAAGCTTTTTGCAATTCCTCATAGTTTGTTATAAACTGTCTAGAATCTAATATATAAAATGATTGGCCGTATTTATTACCGATATCATTTAATATTCTATTTGATAGTTTCATTGTTCCCTCCACATTCAGCACCACAGATTATTATTAAGTAGAATACTTGCTGTATTTTCCTCTTTTATTTTGCTTTAAATACACTTTACAATCTCATCAACTTTTCTATAAACAAAGTCTTTGTTAGACTCAAAATAGTCAATTGACTCATTTACTAGTTTACTCTCATAGTTCCTAATATCATTGACTCCAGTCCTAAAAACCTCTTCAACTTTATTAATGTCCTCTATTTCATTCGCATTACAGAAGCCCCTTGACAAAATAACCATACTGGACCCCAAGCGGTAATGCTCTGTTATTATGCTTTCTGATGGAAGTGTTCCTTGTCCAATTTGAGCTATGCCACCAAAACCATAAGGAATTCCTTTTTCCTTGATCTTTTTACACAGTTTTTCAACTGTCCCATCCGCCAAGAGTTCAAACATAAACTTCATCTTATAGCCAAGATGCAAATCATTTAATCCGATGTGAATGTAGTCAATGCCTTGAACTGTCAAAATAGAATCGACGTTCTCTACAGCCTCTGGTGTCTCTAATAAGAGACAAGTTCTAACTCTACCATTCACATAGTTAACAAATGTTTCAACTTCCTCTTTAGTCTTAAAAAACGGAAGCATCACAATGTCAGCTCCATCATTGATTACTCTATCAATTTCTGCTTTCGAGTCATCGTATATTGGATTTACTCGCACAAGTAACTTTGATTTCATTAGTACTCCCTTAATCTTCTTTACATCATCTATATGATGACGTGATATAACTGTATCTAGATGCCCTTGCCTTTCTTCTTTTCCATTGATCTCAAGGTCAATAAAAATCCAATCTACACCGCTACTTTCAGCTATTTCTGCGATACCTTCACTATTTGTTATATACATTAATTTTAACGCCATATCATTTAGTCCCTTCCACATACTCACTTCCTGCTAACCACTCAGTAAATGGCCCTATTTTTAACCTATTTTTCAATAATTCTTACCATTTTTTGTAGCAATTCTATAGCATTCTCTACCTCTCTACAAACACATTCCATCTCTGTATGGATCATACTTCCAGTGTATTTTCTCTCTAAACTCACTTGATTTCAACAAGTTCCAATGTATTTTTCCATTAAAATTTAGAAAGCTCAAATGTTTAATCTTACTTCAGTTTTAAATCCTCTCTCCATATCTTTTTCTACGTTTTTATGCATAGAACTATACCTTTCAATTAACTAAAACCAAGAAAGATTTTATTTCACAAAATAATCGTAATAATAAAACAATGCTCCTGCTAGGCCCCTATACCATTTCCTGTCTCCTGCCTGCCGGTACTTTCCCAGTACTCCCTGAAGAACACCACAAATACCGAAATCATTAATCCCAGTACCCCTGCTATCGCTATATTGAGCATCTTCCTGGGAGCGACAGGCGCAAGAGGTTCTGCTGCCGGTGCTACGGTGATTATATTGACGTCGCCGACCTGGGAAGACTGTGTTATCCTGATCTCTTCGTACTTTTTGAGAAAAGCATCATAGGTCTGCCGGGCAAGGTCAACGTTCTGCTGCAGCAGATTTTCCTGGTGCTGTTTTTCTGCCAGTTCTGCCTGCAGTCCTTCCAGCTCTCTGGAGTTCTGTTCTATCTGGAGTTTCAGGTTTTGTTTTTCCGCATCCAGCATTGCCAGTTCTATTCTGAGGGTAGATACTGTGTTCTGCAGTTCAATATAGTTGGGGTTTATCTCCTGGCTTTCCATTACAAGTTTTGCGGCATCCGTGGTTTTCATCCCTGCAGCGTCTGACACAACCTGGTTTAAGAAAGCATCCTCGGAAAGGGATTTTTTTGTCACCAGCACCTTTTCTGTTGCCAGCAATTCTTCCTGAGCCTTCCCCAGGGCTGTCCTTTTGGTCCTTTCTTCAACTTCCTTCTGGACATACTGGGTTTTATAATCGGTTATCAGTTTTAATTTGGAATCCACCTCTGCCTTAAGTTCCTCTGCGCTCCGGGGTTTTGCCAGGAACTCCTTGTATGCAACCAGCGCCTCCTCAAGCTTGCCTTTTTCAACATTCATCTGCTTCTCCAGGAACTGATAGGATTTTGCCGCCTGTTCCTTGGCCTTGTCGGATACAAATTCCGAGAAGATTCTGGCGGTGGTATTTGCTATATCCGCCGCTATCGCAGGGTCTTTATCTTTCACCTTTATCCTTATAAGGTTGGTATTGTTTACAGTCTCGATGGTTATAGCTTCACCGAGGGACCTCCTGGTATACTTCTCCCTGTCCAGCTCCAGCTCGTCTATGACTTTTTGCAGAACAACCGGATTTTTTATCTGTTCTTTGTAAGTGTCCAGGGTCATATTTGGAAAATCGGAGAAGGTATCGAGGAATCCGGATATCCCCTCACCCGTGTCTTTCGCTTCCACCCTGTTCGCCGCCGAAGCCATCAAGGTTATAGCCGCTTCGTATGTAGGGCGTATAATAAAGAAGCTGAATACTGCACTGACCAGGACTGCCCCAAGGGTCACGGCCATTATGACCTTTTTGCCCCGCAGCAGTACTTCAATCAATTCCCTCAGTGATATTTCTTCCACATAGCTGTTGTCCATGATTTTTTTCCTCCCGACAATACTCATTTAATCCTGATGACTGCAACCTTTCTTACCGCAATTTCCTTACCCCTGTCACTGAAATACAGCCTTATATACTGGTTACCCGGCTGGATGTCGTCGCTGGTTTCAAATGCGTCCTGGTAGACAGTGTATTCCTTATCCAGCTCAATATTCCCTTCTCTGAACTGCTGACCTTTCCCGCTGCTGCTGCCTACCAGCACTGTCATCCTGCCGTCGCCCGCCTGGCCTTTCGCCTCCACCATCACCATGTACCTGGCGGAAGGCTGTAATGACAGATGCAGTCTCTGTATATAGAAGGCGGCATTATCCGAAGATAAGCGCAGTGCCCTGGCGCCGTTTTCTTCTGCAAGACTTCCGGTTATTGCCTTATCGTCCTGATAGGGTATCTGCCACAGATCCGGCATCCGGTCCCCGTCGGAGTCAAAGTCAAATGTATCGTACATTGCCACCGAACCGGCATAGTCAAAGGCATGCCTGTCGTCAATATGCTCCAGTATGAAGTTGGTCTTATATATCTGCTCCATCAGCTCGGGTCCGACCTCCACCGGTCTGGCCAGCTTTTTATTGTTCTCTGCTATCTGCTTCTCCACCTTCTTTATTTCCCCCAAGAAGCCCACAGCCTTATCGCGGTCCTTTTTATCAAAATAATATCTGCTTACATTCAGAAGGAAATCCATCTTCTGTGAATACATCTCGGATACGGCCGGATTGACATCTATCGCCCTGTCAAGGTACTGTACCGCCCTGTCAAATACCCCGTACCTGTACTGGTGCAGGGCCATCTCCCCGTAAAGCATGTGGTTGAACCTGTCGTTGGCAAGGGCCTTCTCCAGCTGTTCTCCCGCCTGCCGGTACTGCTCCCGGACCTCCAGGTCCTCCCTGGCGGTGATAATCCTTGCCAGGTTGGTCCTGTAATCGGTATGGAAGGGGTCCAGTCTTATCGCCCTTCTTATGTATTTCTCCGCCCCGGTCATATCATTGCCGCCCACTGCAAGAGCTGTTTTATAGTTCAGCCCGGCGGCCGCCGTTATACTTATGCTGACGGCCAGGAGAACCAGTGCGCAGCCTGCAGACAGGCCTTTCACATAGCGGGGCTGTCTTTTTTTCAGTTCTTTTCCCTCAAACCAGCCGGATGACAGGGCTATTGACGCCCACAGCAGTATGGAAACAGACCCCATGGTGAGGTCAAAGTCCACCAGGCTGTGCAGCAGGATTGCAGCCATGAAGAAAACCACACCGGCAAACCGGATTCTGTCCTTTTCACCGCCCATCCCTTTCCATCGCCTAAGGGCCGTAGCTGCAAAAGCCGCAAGGCACCCCACTGCCGTCAGAAATCCTATGGTCCCTGTCTCTATCCACACCTGGACGGGATAGCTGTGGGTCTCCGTAGTCCAGTATTCCGAAGACCTGTAGGCCATATAGGCAGCCTTCCATCCCCTGCCCCCGAGGCCCAGGACAAAATTATCCCTGATAAGGCTGAATGCATCCCTGAAGAATGTTATTCTTGCCTGCATGCTGTTGCTCTTGATGTTTATACTCTCTATCCTGGCTGACAGGGCGTCGGGCAGGTATCTGTACCCGAGCTTTATATCCTCAAGTACTCTGCCGGAGGACATGTCCGCCAGTTTTGCGTCCCTTACGGTGAAGCTCGTATCTTTATAGTAATTGTAGAAAGCGACCGTTATATAGTAGGTACCCGGCCCGGAGGAAAAGGGCACTTCAAGGGCGCCGTCCAGCGGTTCCCTTATGTAGTAATGCTTTAGCGGCGTTGACTTGTATCCCCTGTCCACGCTATAGACCGAAACCCTTCCCAGCCAGGGCTTGCTTTCTACCCGGTCTGTTTTCACGTCCAGTTTCAGTACATAATCCCCTTCCCCTTCAATGGAATATATATGCTTTGCCGCACTGATATATCCGTCTTCCATATCGAGGTGCGACAGTTCAATTGGTTCGGTTATGTTCAGAACTGCCGCCCCGGCAGCGACGGATACCAGTATGATTACTGCAACTATGATCCCGAGAACCCTGTTGGACAGGGCGACCGGCCTGAGTCTTTCTGAAGCCAGGCCCAATACCGTTGATACCAGTATGGAAGCCAGTATGATCAATACAGAAACAAAGCTTTTGTCCCCCATATGCCCCGTGAGCAGGCCTGCAGCCGCCAGGGAGGGAAGAGCGGTTATCAATGTCAGCGCCAGCCCCTCCAGCTTCCTCTCCCGGGGGATTGTGAAAAAGTATATTACCATGACAAAGGGCAGCATCAGCCACATGGTCCTGGAGAAGGTCAGTACAAATGTAATGAAAAGAATGTTCAAGACTGCAATATAGAGCAGCTTCAGCTTCCTGCCGGCATCCGGCATCAGGGAGGCAGTCATAAATACCGCCGCTCCGATGATTGCCGCCAGGGTGTTGGGATACTGTATGGTGGAACCTATTCTCGTACCCGCCAGGGCGCCGTTATTGTTCATGAACCCGAGATAATTCATCAGGCCGACAAATGATACCACAGATACGCCGGCAATAATGGTATTCAAAAATACCTGGGTATTTCTCTTATCCTTATCGATCAGGTCCCGTACCAGTATGTATACAGCCATGTAATTGGCATACTTCAGCCCTTCCGCCAGGGCATCCTCGCGGCATGCCGCAAAGGGAACAGTCATAAAGTAAACTGCCACAAGCCCCAGAAGGAAATATTCGTATCTGTACTGCAGCAGCCGGCAGTCTCTGTCACGGTACCTGAAAATAAACCATAAGGTTAATAGCGAAAATGTTATTATATGTACAACCCTTAACTCCCTTGCGAAAAAAAGGCCTCTGAAAAAAAGAGGGAAGAATATAAGGGCACAGGTCAGAAACAAAAATATGTACTCATATTCAAATGCTTGTTTAACGTTCTTCCGGCCTGAAGTCTGTTTTCCGGGTCTTGCCCCGCCCATACGTATCACCTCAATTATCCTCAGTCCTTTTATTTTTCGACACAAATCCTTCAATTCCTTCTATCAGTTTTAATTTCATACTCTGCCGTAAGCCTTGCCCCATATCACGACATGAAAAAAGGGCCTTCCTTTCAGCCCTTATACATCCACATTGTTGAAGATATCTTCAATAGCGTTTTTGAGTTCCTCTATTTTTTCGCTTTCGCTTTTCCTGCCTATGAAATCTTTGTTGTATTCATCCCACAGAGATATAAGAGTCTCGTGGGCATAAGAGAGCACGGCTTTCTTGCCTTCATACTCTTTGGAGAGCTTCCTGTCAAGACTGTCGGGCTTCGAGTCTATCAATCTTGGCATCCAGTCCCGGGAGAAGTTTTCCCATTCCTGGTTCCCTTCGACTTTTTCCAGCCTGTTATATGTGTCGTTGAGTTCGGTATACAGCTTTTCCAGGTTATTTTTATAATCTTCTACCGCTTTTCTGCTGTCGTCTTCGGATACGGGAAACAAATCTTCCATGTTGTTGAGGACCCAGATGCCGATAATCGCAAGCATCAGCACAGCTATCATTATAATAACAGACTTTTTGTTCATGTAACCATCACCCTTTTCATCTATACAGACTAACAGATTTCATTATAACTTATTACCCATAAAGTTACAATACCTAAAAGAGTATAAATATATACCAGCAGCCGCTGAACCAATTATTCCATTTTTATCTCTCTGCCCTTTGCGGCATAATTTGGTAGACATAATATATCCATATTTAGCCATTTTCTTGCATGGATTCTGTGTTACAATTATGTGACATGAATATTTCACATTGTTACAACCCTTTTACAAATTATTAAAATCTCATATGGTCTATTGACCCGGATACGGCAGCGGTATAAAATTTAAGCAAGCTAATGGTGATTATGTTTACTTTTTATGTAAACGTACGCTCTGGACTTCCGCTACCGGGAAAGGAGGTGTAGTATTGAAAGGTCACAGGAAAAAAAGCAATAAAAGAAGTACTTACAATAATAATTCCAAATCTCACTTGAAAGGGGATAAAAACATGAAAAGATTTGCAGCACTGCTTCTGGCACTCACATTGATTTTCGGCACCATGAGTTTTGCAATGGCTGCACCTTCGGATGTCGCCGGTACTGATTATGAAAAGGCGGTATCAAGACTTGGCGGACTGAATATACTGGTCGGCTATCCGGATGGCACATTCAAGCCGGACAACTCCATTACAAGGGCAGAATTTGCAACAATAGCGGTAAGGCTCCTCGGCCTGGAAAATGCAGCCCAATACGCAAAGGGAGCAACTGATTTCAGCGACCTGTCCGCGGAACACTGGGCAAGCGGTTATGTAAACATTGCAGTGAACAAAGGTGTCATTGTCGGATACCCCGACGGAACTTTCAAACCTGAGAATAACGTAACCTACGCCGAGGCGGTCACCATGCTGGTAAGGGTGCTGGGATACGGCCCTGCTGCCGATGACGAAGGAACATGGCCGGCAAACTATATAGCCAAAGGTGCCGAGCTTGGCGTAACAGAAGATGTGACTTTCACCGCCGGTACACCGGCCATAAGGGGAAATATAGCTATTATGGCCGACAACTCCCTTGAGATACCTATGATGGTCAGGGTAGGCTATGGTGACGAAGCGACTTACGAAGTTAAGGACGACCAAACTCTCCTCAGTGAAAAAATCAAATCAGATACTGTAACTGTCAAGCTTGTCAAAACTCATCTGGTTGATGCAGACGCTCTGGAAGCTGATGAGCTGGCAGTACTGGAAGCTGACAGTGATGGAGACTACACCGTAGATGCAGATTATGAAATCGCAGACGGAATTGATGCAGACTTCGAGGCATTCCTTGGCGAGGAAGTAACCTTGTGGCTTAATGACGACGATGAAGTATTCTTCGTAGAAAGAGAAACAGATGCCAAGGACCTGGTTGAAGGTGTTATTGACGCCATCGACGCCGGCGAAATCACTGTAGTTGATGCGGACGGAGACGATACAGACTATGACCTTGCAGACACAGTTACCGCCTATATCAACCTGCAGGACGGTTATGACGATAGTGACCTGGAAGCTGGTATGTATGTCAAGGCAATACTCAATGCCGATGACGAGGTAGAAACCGTAGTGGCTGTTGACTGGTCGGTAGGTGTTGTTGACAGCGTTGACACAGATGATGAAGAAATCGAATTCAAATATGTAAATGCCAGCGGCTTTGAAGACAATGACGGCGACCTGGCACTGGAAGATATGGAGTACACTCTGGACCTTGACGGACTTGAAGAAGACACAGTAGTATACTGGTACAGCGTTCTGACTGACACCGATGACGATGTATACAAATTCTTCTTCGAAACCTTCGACAAGTCGGAAGTAGGGGAACTGGAAGAATATAAAGATGAAGACTATATAGTAGTAGACGATGAAGAATACGACCTGGCATACGGACTGGTAGGCGACTATGATTTCGAAGATATAACCGACCTGCTTGGTGATGACGTTAAGGTATTCTTCGGTAAAGACGACAAGGTGGTTATGATAGACCTTGACCAGGCGGCAGACGAAGAAAAAGACTACGCGCTGGTAACAGACGTAACTCTGGACACAGACAAATACGGTAATGAGACGCCATACATCAAGCTTCTTACAGCATCCGGTGAAATCATAGAGTATGAAGTATCGGATGAAGCTGTAATCACCGATGGGACAAACACCGTAGACAGGGATGACGATGATACGGTAGCCTATGCCAGCAATACGCTGACTTTCGGCGGTCTGATAGACATCGTTGAGAATGTGAAAGAGTTTGGCGCAGGCGCTGACAACAGCGATGAAAACACACTGGTTAAATTTGCGCTGGACAAGGACGGTAAAATAGACGAACTGGAAGTTATGGGCGCAGTTGTTACCGCAGAAGCTGACAAGGATAACGACAGAATGGGTACCAGCCTGTTCGTCGAAGCAGACACACTGATATTCGATGCATACAATGAAGAAGTTATAGCATTCAACGAGCTGGAAGACGGATACGACTATGAAATCAAATATGTAGACGACACAGCCGATATCGAAGTAATGGTTGTATACAGCGACAACTTTGTTGAGGAAAGCGATTATGCCGTATACATCAGTAAGAGCAACATCGCCGACGGTGAATACAAGGTTAAAGTCATGACCGACGGGGAAGTACAATACTTCAATACGGACATGGGCAGTGATGTATCGGTATTCGACGGCGCTTACAAAGGACAGGTATTCAATGTAGACTTCTCGGACGGCAAGATAAGCGATGCAGTACTGGTAACTGCCGATGCCGACCATATCAACGGCATGGTGGACAGCGTAAGCACCAGCAAGAACAGAATCGAGATAGACGGAACCTACTACCTGTTCGCCGAGGATGTTCAAGTATACACATATGAACTGAAATCCGACGGAACAGTTGATACAGTGGAAGCTGGCAATGTAAGAGACCTGGATGACGGTCAGGAAGTAAACGTAATACTTGATGATGACGGATATGCAGCACAAATCTTCATAATAGACGATGACAACGACGTAGACGTAGTTCCCGACATTAAATTCTAGTTCATTCGGGTCAAAAGAAACCGGTGGGGCTGTTCCCCACCGGTTTTGTTTTTGCTGCCTGATATTACCTTACGGCAATTCGAAAAGAATATCGTCTATTACATCCGGTTCTTCGTATACGTCGTCATCGATTATATAGACGTATTCTATATACCCGTCCTCATCCAGTATCACATTCACCCGCTGGTCTTCATCTATATCCCTGACTTTTGCAAATTCCACACTGTCAACCGTACCGTCATCTTCATCCAGTTCATACTCATAGACCCGGACATCATCGGCAAACAGGAAGTAACCGTAGTGGTGCAGTTTGATCCTGTTTCTGGAAGTATTTATATCATCCACCCTGTCGGTCATATAATCACGGTGGGGAGTGAGGGCTGAAACCGGTTCTGCCTCGGTAATCATACCGTCCACCAGGTCAATGCTGAATACTTCTCCCTTTTCGGCATCATCAAATACCCCGGCGTCGTTGCCCATATCGGTATTGATATACATTTCCTCCCCGTCTATTATAGCCCTGACCCTGTACTCATCGTCCGCAATATAGCTCTTACTGAGGTATATTGCATATTCGGTATCTTCCACGAAATTATCACCGTATACTACCAGCACCTCAAGGTCGGCATCGTCATCCACATACTTGATATCATACTCGATGCCGTCTTCCAGCATCCTGAACTCTATAACCTCTTCGTTATATGCATCAAAGACAAGGGTGTCAGATTCCACAAACAGCCAGGAACCTATCCTGTCATTGTCTTTGTCAACTCTGGTATTGTCGTCATCAGCATAGAGCGCTTCGCCCACTACCTCCAGTTCGTCAATACAGCCGGACCGGTCTAATTCGTACCGGACCAGTGTGTTTTTGCCGGGGTTTGATTTGCCTTCATCAAATTCTTTGACGTTCTCTACTATGGTTATCCGGTCTTTGCCGCTGGAGCCGAAGGTCAGCTGATTCTCCACACCGGCATATACATAATCGTCCACATCCCGGTCAACCATCTCATTTACATCATTGTACCTGCCGTCTCCGTCCAGGTCCACTCTGATCACTGCCTCGTCGGAGATCTCATATTCTATTATGTCTCCTGAGGATGTCAGCAGCTTGATATACGGAGTCTTTTCTCTGTATTTGTCCTCATAGAGGGAGACGTCTGTCACCAGGGCATAGTCCCTGTCTTTCTCCCTTTCTTCATCCAGTTGAATCATAACCACCCTGCCGTCCTTACCGATGAATATCTCCACGTCGTCCCCCAGGAGGTCTGCAATGTCATCATCCACATAGTCCCCGGCCATATGATAGGCCAGGTCGTATTCCCTCCCGTCAACAACCACATAATCGTCTTCCTTGTATTCTTCGAACTCGCCTATTTTTGTGCCGTCGTCATACACCTCGAAGAAGAATCTGTACTCTTCATCCTTTTCATCCACCAGGACGCTGTACCAGTACACAATCATATCCTCTTCCAGGTCATCCAGGTCCAGGTCATAATGCATGTCTTCCAGGTCCAGGTCCCCGTCATTGTCTTCATAGTGACTGTCACTGTTGCAGTACTTCCATTCTATCTCCTCGTCATCTTCATCCGCTTCATCCACTATACCCACCGACCAGCGGGTTGCCACTACCGTCTCAATATCGCCATCTTCAATTATACCTTTGATATACATGCCCGCTTCAAGGTCATCTTCATCATAGTCTTCATCCCGGAAATTGATATAGACCTTTACGCCGGGAGCCAGGTCATACTCGTCGTCATCACCGTCGGCGTCTATTACGGTTATCTCATCGTCATTGATTTCGTCTATGACTCCCACTACAATATCATCCTCTTCCGTCTCCCTCTCCAGCATGAAGACCTCGTCATCATCGTTCAGCCACAGGGTAACTTCCTCTCCGAGATATGCTTCAAAGTCCACACCGGCATTTTTCGCTATATCATATACCTTCTCATCATCGTACTCTTTATCATCCTCATCCCACAAAAGTACCGCAATCTCATCTTCGTCCAGACCCTGGTCAACGAGGTAAGTGGCAATAAGTTTTGCCTTTACCACGTCCGACTTTATCTTGCTGCTCAACAGGGTCCTGTCATCCTTCACCTCATAGGTGGCTTCGTCTCCATACCCCACCCTTTCCATGAGAGGTATCTCAAGGGAGTTGTCGGCCATCAGGGCTATATCACCCCTCCTGGCAGGCGCATATCCGTAGAAGTTCACATCATCGGTTACTCCCAGTTCGGCAGCTTTAGCCAGGTAGTTTGCAGGCCATGCTCCTTCGTCATCTGCTGCGGGGCCGTATCCCAGCACCCTTACCAGTATTGTTACCGCTTCTGCGTATGAAACGTCATTGCCGGGCCGGAAGGAGCCGTCGGGGTATCCTTTAATGGCGCCCCTGTTAACGGCTATGTTTACATAGCCGCTTGCCCAGTGCTCCGCCGGTACATCACTGAAGCCGGTCGGCCCGTGTCCATACTCTGCGGCATTTCCCAGGCCAAGAAGCTTCACAGCCACAACGGCAAACTCCGCCCTTGTGATTGTCTTTCCCGGTTGGAAGGTCCCATCAGGATAACCGTTTATCACGTTCAGCCCCACCAGCCTGGATACGGCTTCTTCATACCTTGTGCCCTCCACATCCGAAGGTGCAGCCATGGCAATGTTCACGGTACCCAATACCAGTACCAGGGCGAGGACAAATGCCAGAATCCGTTTCATTCAATAAATCTCCTTTCTATATCAATTTACTTTTTTCTCCATTTCTATTTATATTAAACACAGGGGAGATTATTGAATGATGGTGCTGTACTGTAACATGATTGTAATATATTTGTATAAAACCCGCATTCTCATACATCCGGGTTATGGATAATATATAATTTTTTGAGGAAAAATATTACATTATAAAGAGAAGTGGCGTAAGCTTTAACTTACGCCATTTCTCTTATCTCATGTTATTTTGATGTACCGATTACTGGAATTTAACGTCGTCTATTACATCATTGTCATCATCATCATCGATAATGAAGATGTATTCAACATATCCGTCGTCATCAAGTATTACGTTTACAAGCTGGCCGTCATCCAGGTCATTTGTTTCAGCTGCTTCTACTTCATCTACTGCAGATTGTGCCTCTTCATCCTTCAGTGTGTACTCGTACACCTGGATATCGTCTGCAAACAGGTAGTATCCTTCAGTTGCAAACTCAATCCTGCCTTTGCTTACTTTCACATCAGAAATTGTATCAATGAAGGATTCGTTTGCAACAACGCCTACTTCTTCAGCATCTGTGATGTCTCCGTCAGTGAAGTCGACGCTAAATACTTCACCTTTATAGGCAGCTCCAAAGGTTGATGCCAGTGTAGTGCTGCTCATGTCTGTGTTGAAGTATTGCTCTTCACCATTCATCATCACTTTGACTTTATACTGGTCATCAGCTATGTCTGACTTGGACAGGTATATTGCATATTCGGTGTCTTCAACATAGTTATTGCTGTATACTACAGCTACTTCAATATCAGCTGAATCGTCTACATATTTGATAAAGTAGTCGTCACCATCGCCAAGTTTGCTAAATGAAATGACTTCTTCATTATAGGCGTCAAAGAACAGTGAATCGTCTACAGCAAACAATTTGGAACCAAGTTGTTTGTCATCTTTATCCACTTCAACACCCGTCGCCGTTTCGTCAGAGGGTATATCCCCTACAATTTCAAGTTCGTCAATTTCGCCAGCGTTATTCAGGGAATATTTTACAAGTGTATTGGAACTCCTGTTATGGGTGGTAAACTCTTTTTTATTTTCAGCTACTGTAACCATGTCTATCTCGCCGGGTAGAACATTGTCTGGATCAGCAGGGCTACTTGCACCGAATATCAGGCAATCTGATCCGTTCGCATCTGTACCTTCTGTGAATACATCTCCTACATATCCTTTTGTTGCGTAATCATCGGCATCAACATCCCTGTCAACTACTGTAGTTCCTTCTTTAAGCACAGCATCTTCAGCAACTGCATATTCAATTATATCTCCGGATGCTGTAAGAAGCTTGATATAAGGAGTTGTATTACCGTATCTGTCTTCATCTTCAGATACATCTACTACCAGCGCATAGTCTTTTTCTTCTTCTGCAGCCTCATCAAGCTCGGCCATAACAACTTTACCGTCTTTGCCGAAATACACTTTTACGTCATCTCCGAGAAGGTCTGTAAAGTCGTCATCAGAAGTAACGTCCCCTACCAGGTCATACGCAAGGTCGTACTCTTCGTCGTCTATTACTACATAATCACCGCTCTTGTACTCTTCAAGTGTACCAACCAATGTTTCGTCATAGGCTTCAATGAAGTATTTGTAAACATCGTCATCATCATCGGTCAGAACACTGTACCAGAGAACTATCATGTCTTCTTCAAGGTCACCTAAATCAAAGTCGTATTCCATGTCTTCAAGGTCCAGGTTGTTGTTGGGCTCGTCACTATAAACATTCTTATCTTTAAGGTCTATTTCCTCATCTCCAACATCAACTTCATCCACTACACCGATTGACCATTTGGTGGCTACTACAGTTTCTATATCGCCATCATCGTTTAATACAGCCTTTACATACATCCCTGGTTCAAGGTCACCCTCATCATAGGCGCTGCCGTCTCCAGTCCTCAAGTTAATATATACTTTTACAGCAGTTGCAAAGTCGTAGTCTTTGTCGTCTCCATCAGCGTCTATAACTGTTACTTCAGCAGTGTCTACCTCGTCTATAACTCCTTCTACCAGGTCACTTTCGTCAGTTTCTCTTTCGATGAAGAACACTTCGTCATCATCATTCAACCAGAGAGTTACTTCTTCAGCGAGATAATCTTCGAAGTTTACATCGCAGTCATCTGCAATTTCGTAAACTTCAGCATCATTATATACCCCGTCATCATCTTGCGCTTCTAATACTGCAAGCTCATCTTCATCTACAGTTGTGCAATCAACCAGGTGAGTTTTATCCAATACAGCTTTTACAGTCTTAGCCTTGATCTTGTCATTCAGCAGAGTTATTTGCTCATCATCTTTGGGAACTTCGTAAGTAGCCTCATCGCCGTAACCTACCCTTACCATCATGGGTACTTCAAGGGAATTGTCAGCCATAATAGCTACATTACCCCTTGTTGCAGGAGCATAACCATAGAAGTTCACATCATCTGTTACTCCCAGTTCAGCAGCTTTAGCCAGGTAGTTTGCAGGCCAGGTGCCCTCGTCATCGGCAGCAGGGCCGTATCCCAGTACCCTTACCAGCATTGTAACTGCTTCTGAGTAGTTAACAGGATTGTTGGGTGCGAAGGTTCCGTCGGGATAACCCTTTATTATTCCCCTGTTAACAGCTATGTTTACATAGCCGCTTGCCCAGTGGTCTGCGGGAACATCGCTGAAATCAGTTGCGCCACCGGCGTATTCAGCGGCATCTGCAAGACCGAGCAGTTTTACAACTACTACTGCAAATTCTGCCCTTGTGATTGAGTTTTCAGGCTTGAATGTTCCGTCGGGATAACCTTTGAGTACGCCAAGCCCGCCAAGCCTTGCAACCGCACCTTCGTAATCGGTACCTTCAACGTCAACGGGAGCTGCCACTGCAAAGCTCACTGTACCGAATACGAGAGCCAGTGCAAGCACAAAAGTCAGGACTCTCTTCATACTTTTTCTTCCTCCTTTTAATTTATTATGTATCTGCAGGGTGGTACATTATACCTCCCTTGCATTCTATAGCTAATTATAGCACCGGGGTCAGCAAGGGTCAATAATTGGAAAAGCTTTGTAATACAATTGTAATACGGCTGTAATGTGTGTAACATTGATTAGTATACTTACCACGCCGCTAATTATTCGACACAATGCAAGAAAATCCTTCTTTCTGTTAATACTGAAAGCCATTTGCTGTATAAAAAAAACCGGGGGTATCCGGCCAATAATACTATTTATCCCTGATATCCGCTATACCGGTTTTCTCCTGAGGGTTCTTATGGATACCTCGTGTTCGCCCAGGATTTCATGAATCGACTTGTTGTCTTCTATCAATGCGTTCAGCTTAGATTCAATCTGCAAATGCCTGTTGGCGTTCTTGGCTTCCATGTCGTCCAGTTTGTTTTCAAGCGCGCCCAGTTTGCTTTCAATGGTGTCGATTTTGCCTTCCACCTTCGCCTGGCCTGCTTTCAATGCAGCCTGACCGACTTTTAGCGAAGCTGTGTCTTTTTCCAGCTTTGCCTGGCCGGCTTTTAACGAAACGATGTCCTCTTCCAGCCTTGCCTGACCTTCTTTCAACGAAGCTGTGTCTTCTTCCAGCTTTGCCTGACCGGCTTTTAGCGAAACGATGTCCTCTTCCAGCCTTGCCTGACCTTCTTTCAACGAAACGATGTCCTCTTCCAGCCTTGCCTGACCTTCTTTCAACGAAGCTGTGTCTTCTTCCAGCTTTGCCTGACCGGCTTTTAACGAAACGATGTCCTCTTCCAGCCTTGCCTGACCGGCTTTTAACGAAACGATGTCTTCTTCCATCCTGGTCTGGCCGGCTTTTAACGAAGCTATATCCCCTTCCATGGTGCTGATTTTGCCTTCAATGGTGCCGATTTTGCCTTCCATACCGCCGATTTTACCTTCAATGGTGTCGATTTTGCCTTCCATCTTCGTCTGGCCTTCTCTTAATGCCTTCAGCTCTTCTAAGACTACCTTCTGAAAATTTTCATTATTCATCAAACTCAGGCTCCTTCCTGTATTAAGGTATGGGAACACACCTCCTCTTTAGAGCCTAGCTCTGGGGCAAAGGGAATGTCCCCTGTTAAACATAATATACCACAAATTGTATTCTTGAAAAAGGTGTAAGGTCACAGATCACAAAAGGCAGTTCAGATCAGCCATGCGGGCACATACCAGTTTTGTTTATCAATGGGCAGAAAATCGGCGGATAGGCAAACAAGGCTGCCTTCACCAATCTCAAGCCCTGTTTTTTCCAGTACATCGAAATGCTTTACGGCATTCTTCCCGGGGTTACTGCTTTTCTTAATTTCAACCGGGTAGAGAGTATTGTTCTCGTGGATAATCAGGTCGATTTCCCTGTTGTCTTTATCCCGGTAATAGTATATAGGCGGTCTTTTCCCCGCATTATAATAGCTTTTAATGATTTCGCTCACAACCCATGTCTCAAAAAACGCTCCGGACATTGCCCCTGCTTCTAAAGCCTGTGGTGTGGTCCATTTGGTCAGATAAGCACACAATCCTGTATCAAGAAAGTACATCTTCGGTGATTTGATAATACGCTTGAGGGCGTTGTTGAAATAAGGCTCAATCAGGGTTACTATACCGGATGTAACAAGAATGGATAACCACTGTTTTGCAGTCGGCGGGCTAATTCCTGTATCCTTTGCCATGTCAGCATAATTCACCATCTGACCTGTACGGGCAGCAGCACATGACAGAAAACGGACAAAGGCAAGTTCATCTCCAACCTGGGTTAAATCCTTTACATCACGCTGTAGATAAGTCTGTACGTAAGATGAAAAGAATATATCCGTCCCTGTATTGCTGAAGTTATTCTCATTATCAGCATATAAGGCAGGCATACCGCCTTTAAATATCCGTTCAAAAATCTCATTTAGTTTTTGGGGCTTTACAGTTTTTAGTCTTGCCATAATATTAGAAGGTTTTGTAGTAAAAACACAAGATTTTTGTCCTGAAATTTCAGAATTTGACAGCGACAAGAGATTTACGATGCCAACCCTCCCGGCCAGTGATTCACTGGCATTCTCCATAAGATGAAACATCTGGGAACCCGTAAGCCAGAACTGTCCATTATTTCTGGTTCTATCCACATACATTTTTATATGTGGCAGAAGTTCCGGAGCGTATTGTATTTCATCAATAATGACAGGCGGCTCGAACCTCTGCAAAAATAATCCGGGATCGGTTACCGCAATCTCACGCAGCAGAGGGTCATCAAGGGTCACGTATTGTCTTTTTTTATCGCTTAATTTTTTTAACATGGTTGTTTTACCGACCTGACGTGGACCGGTAACAAGCAGCACGGGAAAACTGCTTTGAATTTGAAGCACTGTTTTTTCCATTGCACGGGTTATATACACACCTATCGCCTCCGTCTAATATTAAACTCAATTTTATATTAGACGATTATTCCCGGTTTGTCAATTGTCTATTCATTTTTTGCTGGTAGCTGGTAAATAAAAAAACAACCGGGGAATAGTCCCCGGTTTACTGTCTGTTACTTCTTGTTTTTTAATGCAGCCCGTACAAGCTCCCTGAACAAAGGATGGGGCCTGTTGGGCCTTGATTTGAGTTCCGGGTGGAACTGGCAGCCCACGAACCACGGATGGTCCCGGAGTTCTATCATCTCCACCAGTCTGCCGTCGGGGGACAGGCCGCTTATCATGAGGCCTTTTTCTGCAAGCATCTCCCTGTATTCATTGTTGACCTCATACCTGTGCCTGTGTCTTTCATATATTATTTCTTCACCGTAAGCCTCTGACGACCTGGTGCCTTCGGTAAGCTTACAGGGGTACAGCCCCAGTCTCATGGTGCCCCCCAGGTCTTCAATCTCTTTCTGTTCGGGCATCAGGTCTATGACCGGATAGGGCGTATCGGGGTTGAGCTCGGAGCTGTGGGCGTCTTCAAGGCCTGCCACATTCCGGGCGAATTCAACCACAGACAGCTGCATTCCGAGACATATGCCCAGCAGGGGTATCTTATGCTCCCTGGCGTACCTTATGGCGGCAATCTTGCCGTCTATGCCCCTGTCCCCGAAGCCGCCGGGTATGAGTATGCCGTCCGCATCCTCAAGGTAGTCCGCCACGTTATTGTCATCCACCCGGGCGGAGTGTATCCATTCGATATCCACCTTTGCATCATTGGCTATGCCGCCGTGGCAGAGGGCCTCGGCCACCGAAAGATAGGCATCGTGCAGCTCCACGTATTTGCCCACAAGGGCTATTTTCACACTGTGTCCGGGATTTTTCACCCTGTATACTATCTCCCGCCATTCGCTCAGGTCCAGTTCACCGCAGTCAAGGCCAAGCATATCCACCACAAGGTCGTCCAATCCCTCTTTTTCCAAAAGCAGGGGTACTTCGTATATGGTAGAGGCATCCAGGTTCTGTACAACCGCATCCGCCTCGACGTTGCAGAAAAGGGCTATCTTTTCCTTTATCCCGTTGATAAGGGGTCTGGAGGAACGGCATACTATTATATCCGGCTGTATACCAATGCTCCTGAGCTCCTTCACACTGTGCTGGGTGGGCTTGGTCTTGAGTTCCCCCGCCATATCAAGATAGGGTATGAGGGTTACGTGTATGTACAGGACATTTTCCCTGCCCACGTCATGCTTGAGCTGTCTGATGGCCTCCAGGAAGGGCAGGCTTTCTATGTCACCTACGGTACCGCCTATTTCGGTGATGACCACGTCCGGATTTCCCTCCCGGGCCACCCGCTGTATCCTGTCCTTTATCTCATTTGTTATATGAGGTATTACCTGTACGGTTCCGCCGAGATAGTCTCCCCTTCTCTCCTTTGTAATCACCGACCAGTATATCTTACCGGTGGTTATGCTGCTGTTATGGGTGAGATTGACGTCTATGAACCTTTCATAGTGGCCCAGGTCAAGGTCGGTTTCCGCCCCGTCCTCGGTGACAAATACTTCCCCGTGCTGATAGGGACTCATGGTTCCGGGGTCTACGTTTATGTACGGGTCGAATTTCTGTATGCTTGCCTTCAGTCCCCTGTGCTTGAGAAGGCACCCCAGGGATGCTGCCGTTATGCCCTTGCCCAATGACGAAACTACTCCACCGGTAATAAATATATATTTGGTAGCCACTATAATACCTCCATATTCTTATCTTAGTTTTGAAGCCGGTTACTTCCTTCAACTATACCATTATATAAATATCATGAGAGCATAGTCAAGAGCCAGCCATGCCCAAAAACAAAAATCCGGGTGAAACACCCGGACATGTTCAGAATTCTCTCATTCCCTATTACACCTTGCCCCCTCAGTGTATCCTTGATACATATATGGGAAAATCCAGACTGGAACCGTCGATCGGAATGAGGGTCAGGTTGAAATTCCTGGAGTAATCCAGGCCGGAGCTATCAAACTCCAGAACCCCGCCCCCCTTGTATATGTTGTGGGAAGCGTCATATACTATATTGCTTCCCCCGGAGTATGACGAAGAACTGCCCGCTTTACCCAATACCGCTATATCACACGAGGATGCATAAACAACGGCGTCCCCCTGCCTGATTGCTGCTTTGTAATTCCCCTGTCCGAAAAAGTTGATCTCTTTTCCGTATATTTTCACCATAAAGACAAGTCTGTTCTTCGACGCCTGCAGCAGTGAACTTACTTCCTCCGCGTCAATCTCCCTGCCCTCCCTTGCGGCATTTCTCGCCGCTTCAGCCAGCACAAAATAGGGGGTTTTGCAGATGGCATATGCCTTATTGTCATCATAGGCTATACCTCCCCCCTCCTGCGTGTTCCAGTCCCTTGCAAACAATAAATAGGAAGAATCCCTGTAGGCCTTGCCGTAATTGATTGCTTCCTCAATATACTCCAGGGACAATTCCCTGTGCATTATGTCCGACTCTTTTATCTTCATTTCAGACGTTTGATAGGTTGCCTGCTCAGGCCCGTTATACTGCGGATTTATATCAGCAGTGATGCCGTATGCTATTGTGCCGGTCATCAGCATTACAACAATGATACTGAACAGCAACCGGTTGATTTTAACTCCCATATAACCCTCTCCTTGTACATGGTTATTCATTATATAATATAATACTGGTCAGCATGTTCAATTATTATTCTCCCGGCCAAATAAATCTGGTCTTTTTTAACAGTATATCTACTACCATATTATAGTAAAACAGGTGAGAAATCAAAAATGGTCTTTTTTCATAAAAAACAAAGACACCTCCTGTTATGGAGATGTCTTTTCTTGTCCAAAGTTACTGCCTGTTCATCAGCACTTCTACGGCTTTCTGGAGCTGCTCGTCCACATCGTCCTGCTTGATGTATTCGTCGAATCTCTCCTGAAGTTTTTCCTGGGTCGCCAGGTCCAGCACCCCGTAAGAATAAAGGCCGTTGTCCGCCTGGAATTGCTTTACCGCCTCTTCCAGCATCCCGTCGAAGACCCCGTCCACTTCGCCTACCTCGTATCCCATTACATCCAGCCGCTGTTCGGCGCCCAGGACATCAAGGCCTATTACCGTCCTGGAGGGCTTCCTGTTGCCTTTTATGGGGGCAAGCTCATCAAGGTACCTCTCTGCAGGATATGGATTTTCCACTATTATATCCGGGGTCAGGCCCTCACCGTCGATTACCCTTTCATTCGGGGTAAGATACCTGGCTATGGTCATTTTCAGGGCCCCGCCGTTTTTGAGGTGCAGTACCGTCTGTACCGTGCCCTTGCCAAAGGTCCGGGTGCCTATAATAACCCCGGCCCCGGTATCCTGTACGGCTCCCGCAAATATCTCGGAGGCGCTGGCGCTCCCTTCATTGACCAGTACGGCAAGGTTGTATTTCAGTTCCTTCAGCCTTGAATTATGGGTCTCCCTCTCGCCGTTTCTCCTGTCAATGTGGACAATAGGTCCCTCGGGGATGAAATTTTCCGCTATCTCAACCACTTCGTCCAGCAGTCCCCCCGGATTGTTGCGCAGGTCAATAATAATATCCGTTATACCTTTGGCATCCAGTTCTTCGAGGGCATCTTCAACATTTTTGCTGACATGCTCGTTGAAATCGGTGATTCGTATATACCCGATATTATCTTCCAGTATCTCATATTTTACAGTATTGATTTCTATCCTGTCCCTTACTATCTGGAAGTACAGCAGGCCGGGTTCTCCCTCCCGCATGATGCCCAGTCTGACCTCTGTGCCGGGTTCGCCTCTCATAAGACTGGCAGCCTGGTCCAGGGTATAATCTCTGACATCGATATCGTCAACATATATTATTTTGTCACCGGGCTTAAGCCCCGCCTTATCGGCGGGAGACCCTTCTATAGGAGCGATGACTGTAACAAGGTCGTCCCTGATGGTTATATGTATTCCAATACCCTCATAGGTGCCGTTCACCTGTGTATCAAAGTCTTCGTATTCTTCCTTTGTATAGTAGACGCTGTAGGGGTCCAGCTGTTCGAAAACGCCCTTGTAAGCCCCGTCAATCAATGTCTGTATGTCAACCTCTTCCACATAATTGGCCTTTACGAATTCTATAACCAGCTGCAAAAACTCCAGTTCTTCCAGAAGATTGGATGCCTGGTCCTCTTTCCCTTCCGCAAGAACCCTGGGTACGCATATCGCAACTGTCAGGAACATTGATAATATAAGTACCAGAGATACTGCGGTTTTTATCCTTCTGTTCCTCATTCTGTTTCCTCCCCCATATGGTTGATGGTTCATGGCCGTCATCAACTGTTAATATGTGTCGCCTGAACTGTACGCCGGCATCGGAACACTGCCGGTACAGTTATTCAATTCTACATCAAAGCCCTTTTACCTTCAAGGAATATATTCCACGGGAAAAATAAAAGGGCGGATACTCCTAGTAGTAGAGTATCCTGTCCCTGTAGTCTTTTACTATATCCCTGCGCAGGTACTCGACAAACCTGTTCAGAAAGGCTGCCGCCTCCGCCCTGGACATGACTTCATTGGGCAGGGCATTGCCGAAGGAATCTCCTTTGATAAGGCCTATTTCCCTGGCCACATACATGGCATCTCTGGCCCAGTAGGGTATATCCCCGTCATCCGAGAAGCCCGTATGGTAACCCGGGGTGGGAGCCAGGTTTTCAAATCCCAGGGACCTTATCATGATGGTTATGGCCTGGGCCCGGGTAAGCCTCCCGTCGGGACTGAACTGTCCCGGGGCCGTCCCTTTGATGATGCCCTTCCTGGCTACCTGATATATATAGTCCTTGTTGGGATTGGCCTGATTCACATCATAAAACTCAAAGACTTCCTCGCCGGTTTCCTCCTGTCCGCTCTCAACGGTCTCCAGCTGGGCCAGTTTTGTAGCCTCGGCTATGGCCCTGGCGAATTCCGCCCGCAGGATGGGCAGGTTTGCACCGAAATACGAGGAGGTATTCCCAAAAACTCCCAGACTGTACAGCTGTTTTATATCATCCTCCGCCCAGTGCCCCGAGATATCCTTGAGCTCCGGGATATGAAGCCGCCTGTTCACCGGAGAGGTCTCCAGGCTTAACCGGTAGTCATCTATCTCCCTTTTGTGTTCATAGGGTATATCTTCATCATCAAATCTCGGGAGGTCATAATTGTATTCTATCAGCTGGGTCTCCTTCCGGCTCTCAAGGTACCCCCCCCTGAAACTTATCTGGGAAGGCTGGTTGTCCACGTAGGAGAGGTTCCTCACGGAGCTTGATGAGGCCCTGTACTCCACATCTCCCTCCCATTCGACGTCAACAGTCTCATCTTCTCCCGCCACTGCCCTGGCAACCCGGTAGTTCTGTTTCACTGTCTGGGTCCGGGTGCTGCTCCAGTAGTTTTCATAGCCTACCTCTTCCCCTGAAGACTCTACTATCACAGTCCCTTCGTCCCGGTTAACGGTATAAATCTTCTTGGCAGTCCAGTTGGCGGAAAAGAAGTTGCAGACAGGTTTCTGGTGTATGACCCGGGACTTGCTGAATATGTAATCGGTCAGTTTGTACGTGTCATCCTTTACTGTGATAGTCTCTTTGGGTTTGCCGTCAATCAGGGTCTGTTCGATTACCTGCCCGTCAACACTGAAGTCCAGGGTGGTCTCCAGAGTATAGCTTCTGTCCAGCTCAACTTCTTCCTCGGTATTCTCCAGTTCATAATCGTATGTGCACCGTGTAGTTGTCACGCCTCTCCTGCTGCCTGTGCGGGCTCTTACTGTCACCTTCCCCGTCAGAAGCACCGGCTTTCCGGTTATGAACAGCATCTCCTTATATTCATATTCGTTCTGTATGCCCCCTTCATAACCGGGTATGGATGCCAACGCCTGTCCCGTACCGCACAGCAGCATAAACAATACTATAACCAGAACACCGGCCCTTTTCACAATACCAACCCCTATTCCACAATTATAATTATTCCTCTGTTGTCATCCCTTATGATATACAGTACGTCACCGGCTCTGAGGCTATCCTGTCCGATTACCCTTCCGTTCTTGTATATAATGGCCTTTTCAGTGTTTACATACTGGTCGGCGTCCGCCTGCTGCCATTCCTCGTAGAATGGGCTCCAGTTCTGGGTGTTTTCCAGGACCACCAGGGATAACGCATCATCTATCGCATCAATCTCCCCCTTGGTTATACGGAGTTCCTCAAGGGTACTGTTGCTTATTTCATCGTCTTCCTCTATGACCCCGCCTTTGCTGACCCTTATGACCCGGGCATAGTCGTCTTCCACTATCACGTATGCATAATAATCGTCTTCCGATTTGCTGCTGCCGTCGTCGGCATAATCACCGTGGAAGAAGTCCCGGGCATCGATATCTTCAATACCGCCGTAGACAGACTTGATTACGGTATCATTGTCATAGGAGAAGGTGATGTCATCCTTGCGGCCGCTCAGTTCTTCCCACTCGTTATCGGTCAGTTTGCTGTAATAGTTCACATCGAATTCGTCCGAACGTATCTCATTGAGCCTTCCCACATAGATCTCATAATTGACCTGCAGGGGCGTATTCACTGCAATGAAAATACCGTTGTTGTAACCATTGTATTTATCCGCCACCACATAAACGCTGTAGTCCTCCTCCAGGGCGTCCATGTCTACCAGCCGCCTGTTGTCCAGATATATGGTGCCTTCGTTTGTGATTATGTTTTTTTTGTTGTCCAGTTCGAATTCTCCCGAGCCCCAGTTGATTTCACTGATTTTGTCATCGTAATACGCCTCGCTCCCCGACTTCACGACTATCCGGACCGCTCTTTCCCTGCTGAAGTCGTTAACCGCGGCCACATACAGCGTCTTGCCCATATGAAGGTCTTTCAGCCGGTCAGGGGTTACCGGGCTTCCCTTGTAGTATATGGGAGTATCCTCGTTTATGGCCAGTGTGAGCTTATATCTGTAATTCTCCCAGCTGGTGTTTCTGAATATGTCACTGCCTTTAAGGGTTATGTTCCCTGATATCAAATCCACTGCGTCCAGTTCCCCTTTGTAAATGCCGTCCACAAGCATTGAATCCACCTGTATGGCTATTTTGGAGATATAGTTGGAATGTGCATCGTCGAGGTATAGCTTTACCCGGTCTCCCAGCCTCAGGTCGGAAACGGATACCGATTTGCCCCCCTTTGATACCACCATATAAGGGGTGAGATTATACTCGTCCTGCCCGCCCTCGTCAAGGGCCACTACAATGGTATCCCCGTTAAGGGACTTTACCCTCCCCGATTTGACCACGCTGAGGGGGGGGACATAACCTGAATTATAGTTAACCACTCCGGCATCGATTTTTGTGGCTATCCCTCCCGAAATGACCATCTCCACCCACTGGCCGTATTTCAGGTCGGTGAGTTCCGCCGGCCTCCCGTCCATGATAACTTCCGCATTGTCCATAACCGCATAAATCCTTGAAAGACCGTCCATATCCTTTATTTCTATCCTGTTCCCTTCTTCAATCTTCTGTACATAGCCTTCGGCAGTATTCTCCCCTCCGTCCATCAGGTTAACGTAAATAATATTACGGTTATCCAGTACAACGTACCGGATTGTATCCCCGGATTTGAGCAACCCTGAAGTGCCGTTTCCCCCCTGACGGTATACCCCTATGTCTCTGATATCTCCTGTATCAGCATCCTTTTCGCTGACCAGTTCGTATATGCCGCCGTCTATATCCATGACCCGGAAGTAGGTCCTCTCGACAGTACCTGCTGCCGTCCGGTCCTGCTGCGTGCTTATACCGATAATTCTGCCGTAATGGGGACGGATGCTGTCCAGGTTGTCTATGACCCCGGCTATGGTCCCGTCATTCACCGCCCTGGCAAAAAATACGCCGCTGCCGTCCCTGACAAGTTCTATCTCATCTCCCGGTATGAGCTGTGATGCATACATCACCTGGCCGCCGCGGAACACGGGAAAATCTTCCCGGGATATGTCTGTTTGGATAAAGCTGCCGTCGGTCCTGATTATCCCCAGAGTATCGCCCTGTGACAGCACCATTCCCCTTTCGACAGCAATATTCCTCCGCTCGTGAAAATCACCGGCCACCTTGTCCAGCATTACGGCGATTTCGGAGCGTTTTATGGAAGCGCCCGGGTTAAAGTATCCCGTGTCGCTGCCCTGCATTACGCCGCGCTGCACTATGGCCTCTATATAAGGAAGGTTTTCAACCTTTATATCCTTCCAGTCTTTGAAGTCGTATATGGCCTGCTGGGAGGAACCGTATACCGGCTGCAGGTTCAGGGCCCTGGCAAACCATACCCCCACCTCTTCCCTGGTGGCGCTGTCCTTCCAGTTGCCGCTGTCGGACATGGTTACAATGCCCAGGGTTTGGGCTTCGTCAATGTATCCGGCGGCCCAGAGGTCCAGTATATAGTCTCCCGCCCTCCGGGTAAATCCCGTCCCGGTCCGCTGCTGCACCTGGGCCTCCCTGCCCATTATCCTCACAAGGAGGGCGATGGCCTCCTGCCTGGATACCGGGTCATTGGGACGGAACCGGTGCTCCCCGTAGCCCCTGACCACCGACTGGGCGGCCATATTGACCACGTACGGTTCCGCCCAGTGGTTGTCCACATCCGTGAAAGATATATTATCCTTGAGCTGTGTACTGCCCGGTTTTACCTGCAGCAGCTCGCTCCTGACATTGCTGAAATCCACAGGGCTGAAGACAGGCACGGGTATACCCATGTACTCGTCATCCCCCGCAAAGGGATTATAATCGGCATGTGCCGGTGAGGCTGCGAACACAATAATCAATACTGCCGTCAACAAAAGACTTCCAGTGTTTCTCAAATATATCCCTCCAGATTTACTTATCTTCCATTATGACGAACATACCCAGCCCGCTGCTTCTGCCGTATACAGTATTATAGTATGAGTTAAGTCCGCTTTCAATGGGCACCCATTTTCTGTCCCTGCTGTCGAACCTGTACAGTGCCATTTTCTCATTAACGGTTTTATAGGGTGCTATTTCCATGTCAATACTGCCGTTTACCGAGGCATGGGTTTTGACGCTGCTCTTGTACTGTGTCTCGGCGCTTATGCTGTAAACGGGCGATACCACCACCCTGTCCCTGGGCAGGTATCTCATGGCCCTTTCCGTATCAGCGTTATTGGCCTTTGTTACTATCAGCCTGCCGTAGCCCTTGTCCAGTTCGGACCCGGACAGGGCGTCTATGGGATCCAGGCTCAGTATGGAGGGCGCAAACTGCAGCTTGATATGCCCCGCATTGAATATTATGGGCCCGAAAGCCTTGTTGGTCACCCGGGCAGGGGCTATTACAGTCATTGTGCTGACATTCCTGTACTGGTCATCGCTTATATTGATGGCATAGCTGTAATACCAGCTCTTGCTCATATCTTCATAGCTCAGCGCTATATCCGCCTTGTCCCCGCTTACCGTTATCCTGTTTACTTCCATTATTCCGCCGTCCTTATCTCCCTCGCCGGTGTCCTCGGTTTCAATGGCCTCATGGCTGGTGAAATCGGATGAACCGTATTTGTTGATGGCCTTGACCTTGAAGTAGTATTCGGTATCCGGTTCAAGGTCTCTTATGTAGAAAACGTTCCTGGTTGTGGATTCTATGAATTTAAAGTCGTGTCTGCTTTCCTTGCTGGCATATATCTCATAGTACATGGCGTCATCCACCCTGGGCCATTCCAGCCTTACATACCTGTCGTACACCAGGGACACGTCGAGGTATCCCGGCGCATCAGGCACCGGCAGGGTGTACTCCATATTGTAGACGTTGGAAATACCGTTGTCCGGATTTATCACTATTACCGTTACGCTGCCTTCCACGCCGGCAGGAGTTATCAAGCTTATAGTGTTTGCATCCTTCACTTCAACCCCGGTGGCTTCTTTTCCTCCCACAACCTTTATATTCTCATCCTGACGGTTTATGCCCTCTATGCCCTGTTCGTCCGGAGCCTCGCTGGCATATTTGACCTGTCCGCCGAATATCACCCGTGCCCCTGATTCGAAGTTGGCGCCTTCTATTATAATGTCATCCCCGCCCAGGAAGGAAATGGTATCTATGTCAACACCGTGTTCATTGGTAATATCGTGTATTTCCGGGGTACTTATTATGGTAAGTCCGTCTTTCAGAGTGGCAGTACCGAAGTCCGGATTCTGGACGGTTACATCGTACTTCCCGGTATTCAGACCCCCGGGAGTCCTGATCTCTATCTCCATTCCATCTTGAGTATAAGTCGGCGGTCCCATAACAACCACCTCTACAGTACCGATGAATACCTTCATCCCTTCGCGGAAGTCGCTGCCCACTATGGTTACCGTATTACCCCCCGCTGCAGAGGTCTGGGGCGGTTTGACCGCCGTAATTACCGGAAAGCTTTCGGGCCACCTGTATACAAAATACCTGGGTATGGGCAGCTCCGCGGAATTTACGCTCTCACCGTCCACGTTCTGCACTATTATCTCCAGTTCATGGTCAACAAGGTCCGCGGTGCCCGGCGGTACTACCGCCGTTATCCTGGTACCGTCCGCCGAAAGGCTGACATCGTCAAGCCTGTTGCCGCCCACGAAGACCTCCACTCCTGTCCTGAAATCGCTTCCGGTAATGGTTATGGGCAGCTCTCCATCCACACTGGATTCAGTGTAATACTTGGTTATGACCCCGCCCTCGTCTACCGGGGTCCTGGGCGTAATGTCAGTAATCTGGGGATTGCTGACAGGATTCGTATACTCAAAAATCCCTTCGGCGGTACCGCCGTCCCGGTTTATGACATAAACGGTTCTCTTACCGATGGTAGGCACTGGGGGCGTCCTTACCACCAGGGCGGACTGTTCCTCCACGTACTGTACATAGGGAGCCACCCTCCTGGTAACAATGACCTCGGTGTCGGTCACCTCTACTATTATACCTTCATCAACAATGGTATCATCCCCAAGGTCTTCCGGACCGTTTATTATGAAGAGATGGTAGTCCCCGGGCTCGATATTGCAGACTGCATCCGTAATAGCCTGCTCGGAACCCGAAGAAGGTATATGGTATAACTGCGTATTGTCAGCGGCGGTGGCATCGTATTCCACTTTTATGTTGCCGATGGTAACCGTGGCCTTTCCGCCAACTATGGTCGCACTTTCCTTTTCATCGCCGAAGACTACCCTTAAATCAATGGTGGGGGTATCGGCATATACGTGTTCGTACACCACTTCTCCGGCAAAATTGTCGGTAAGGTCATCCGGTTTGAATTCGGTACCTCTTATGACTATCTCCAGGTCACCGTATTTGCTTCCTTTACTGGGAACAATACTGGTTATTCCCGGGTTGGACCTCCTGTATTCAAACCCGTCCTTGAAGGTATAGGTCCCGGAATCCGGGTTGACAATCACCACATCCACCTTTCCTTCTTCAGGATATGCGGGATAGGTGACCTTTAACAGGGAAGGACCTGCGTATTCAACATCTTCTGCCTCCACTCCGCCAAAATAAACCTTCGGGTTCTCTTCTTCGCCTCCATCATTCATGTTTCTGAAATCCTTCCCTCTGATGTTAACCACTTCTCCACCGGCAGTGGTACCGAAATTGGGCTCAATCTCTGTTATTACGGGCTCACTGCCCGGTATCCTGTATGTGAAGCCGTCTGCCAGGGTGCAGGAACCGCCGTCATAGTTGAGGACGGTTACATCAACCTCTTCACTGTCCGCATCGGGGTCGGATATGGTATACTTCGCTGTGGTAGCCCGTATAATGGTACCTTCACCGTTGACCCATACGTCTGTAGCTTCGACATTTTCAAAATATACCTTTACACCTTCCCGGAAATCGCTGCCCTGTATTGTAACAACCGTTCCACCGTCAACAGAGCCTTCGTCCGGGTCAATGGACGTTATCTGCGGATTACTGGCAGGAGATTTGTAATAGAACCCGTCCGGGACGGTATAATCGGCAATATCCGGGTTGAGTACCGTGACATCTTTTGGTCCTATGGGCAAGCCGGGAGGTATTATCACCTTCAGGGTGTTGGGGTCCACTACCTCCACTCTCTTACCGGAGGGATTCTCGGATACATCCGGATCGAAAAGCACCTCCCCTGTAAAGGGGTCGGTCTGTATATTGCCGGACCCGTCAGTCAGGTAGGTATTTACATCCACGCCGTCCAGCAGCACCCGCGTACCTATTTTATTGTGTATTATGGCTGATCCGGGGTCAGGGAAGACAAAATCCTTTCCTTTTATGATAACCTGGGTGCCCGGTCCCCCGAAATCCGGAACAATACTGTATATCTCAGGGGTAGTGCTCACTTCTCCATAATAGAACCCATCCACAACCTGGGCCATGGAACCGTCTTCATTTATGACCTGGACCGTCTTGGGCCCCACCGTACCCGGCGGAGTGGTTATAGTCAGGAGGTAGCTGGAACTTCTGTCGTGGTCGATTTCCGCCACCGCACCGCCTATGGTTACAGTACATTTGGCCTGTCCTCCCACATAATCAAACCTTTTACCACGTATTTCCACCGTGTCTCCTCCGTCAGTTTTGCCCCTGTCAGGTACAATTTCCTCAATCACCGGCCACTCGCTCTCGGGAGGCGGGACCTTGAACTGGAATGCGTGTTCAGCGGTATCGGCATAACCCTCGGGATTGGTCACCGTTACATCCACATATCCTACTATGCCGTCGGGAGCAGCCGGAATCTTTGTTATAATCTTGGTCCCCAGCTGGTATTTGTCTCCGTCCAGCAGTATGCCCTGGTCATTATACACCTCCATATAGTCACCGTTGTTCGGGTCAATGACCTTGTTTCCTACCTGTACAACCGGATACACCGGGACCTTGACCTCTTCTCCTCCGGGACCGTACACAACCTCGTGGACCGCCTGGAAGTTTGAACCTTCAATGGTGATGTAGATATCCTGATTGTAGGGCCCCATGCCAGGCGTTATACTGTCAATGACCGGTATGCTGTCTCTTGTATATTTAAAACCATCTTCAAGTACAGATTCTTCAATTCTGTGTATGCTTATTCCGCCTGTGACTATGGTCTCGGTTGTCACAACAACATCCACATCTCTCTCGTTTTCTCCCGGATCCAGTGTTATTATGGGCGTATGGGCCAGCAGCGTGTCTCCCTGAATACCCATATCAGTGAAACTGTCTATTGTGACTATTCTACCGATGGTCAGCTTTATCTTTCTTTCTATTGTCACGGCCTGGGGAGGATTGGCATCGTAAGGGTCATCGTCATAGGTGCCTGAATATACCAGTGTATACTCTTTTGCAACAGGGTCGTATCCCCTGTCTTCTTCAAGACTAATATCCTGGATCTCATCTATGTTTATGGTAGCGATATTCTTGCCCTTTACCTCTATTTCCCTCTGTTCGGTTTCCTCGGCGTTATTGGGGATTACTTCTTCTACCCGCAGAGCATTCTCTGCCTCCAGGTACGTATATGTAATGGGTACCGTATATTCATTGTTCTCGCCTTCGTCTTTTATGACTATGGTACATGGTCCGGGCATATCAGCCGGCGGCGTTTCCACCTGAAGTCCTATGACTTCACCGAATTCGTCTTTGATTGTGTCCACACTGTCCACCGGGGCCAGGTTGTCACCGAAATATACCCTCATGTTGCTCTGAAAATGGGCTTTGTCATTGAGCGTATCACCCATCATCCTGACGATGGTGCCGCCTTCAACGCTTCCTGCGTCCGGCTCCAGGCTTATGACCTCAATATTGTCCAGTTTCCCTACAACACGTATCTTGTCTTTCAGAATACCCCGTATGGCATCTGCCGGGTTGTCCCCTGCCGATGCATCTCTTGTAACCATTATATCCCTCATGTCCGGTGTTACAGGGGCTTTTACCGAATACACATGTATCCAGGAATCGCTCTCTATATATACCTCTGTTGCTACATCATAGTTTTTACCGCATATGTATATATGGCTCAGGTCCCCTTCCAGAAAGCCTGTACCAAATATATTCAGGGATTCTCCCACATAAACCTTGGTCTTGCTTATACCGGTTACATAAGGAGGAACTTCTACATTGAATGCATAGGGGTCGGACGTTGCCCCGTCACCGTTGATAATTTTTATGGTCTTTGGCCCTTCTATAAAAATATCCTGATTGTCGCTGTTTATTTCTACTATGGCCCTGCCATCATCCCAGAAATCGGGTACCAGTTGACGGTATTCTATCCATACCTTGGGATTGTCGAAGTTTTCTCCGAGTATCTCGTATTTTAGGGTTTCATTCGCCTCAGCATCGGTCTCCCCGTTGAGATACACCTTGTGTATTACCGGTGTCCCCGCTGCTTTTACCACAGAACCCGGGGGTATGTACGAGACAATAAATGCAATAATCAGCAGTACTGCCATTATCCTTTTCATCATAAGTCCTTTCCTCCTTATGCCGGGTGATTTATCCTTCTTTCTTCATGGGATATGGGTTGATTTCCATCTTAAACGGTAATCCTTCAGGATTTTCATATGCAAAACCCCTATACGGAAAAACCGCATGCAGGTTATAAACAGGATTCCTGGCTTCTTCAGTTCTTTCCTCTGTTTTTGAGCACAGTTATCCTTATATCTTATATCGGATATAAGGTGTGCAAAGTTTAGCAGTAAAAAGCCATCTATAAATTATTCTCCCTCGATAATAAAAAACCTGCAGGAATTGCAGGTTTTTGGAAATAATCTGGAATAATATGTCGTTTTACCTTCTCTGCTTCAGGAGGTATATCTCCTTCTCGGTTTCCGAGCTTTTATGTACAAGAAATCTCACGGTGTCCTTGATTTCTCCCAAAGTTTGCGTTGTCTCTGTCCTGAATTCGGTGAGTTCGGCGGTCTGGTCGTATACGGCATCCAGCTTTCTCTCAATACGCTCCTGGCCTTCCTTGAGGGAGAAGACGTCAACCTTCAGGTCTGTTACGTCCTCCTTCAGACCGGACACATCTTCCTTCAGGACAGATACATCCTCCTTCAGACCGGACACATCTTCCTTCAAGCCGGATACGTCTTCCTTCAGACCGGATACATCCTTTTTCAGGCCCGACACGTCCTCCTTCAGACCGGATACATCCTCCTTCAGGACAGATACGTCTTCCTTCAAGCCGGATACGTCTTCCTTCAGGACAGATACGTCTTCCTTCAGACCGGATACATCCTCCTTCAGACCCGATACGTCCTCCTTCAGACCGGATATGTCTTTCCTCGTTTCCTTCAGTTCATCCACAATCTGGTGAAGCAATTTTTCTTCCAAGTTCAGTCCCCCTTTTCTCAATATTCATTTTCTGAGACCTTACCTGGTTGTCAATGATTTACACTAAAATTATATAGAACATGTGTTCTATTGTCAAGAAATATTTCCTGCCCCCCAGTGTGAGCAAGGGGAGGAAGAAGCAGGGGGACGGTTCCGATAGTTCGTGCTATAAGCTGAAAGTCCCGCCTGAAGTACGGTTGGCCTAATAGTCCAGTACCTTCACCTGCATCCTGTCTCCCAGGTCCTGTTTGTTTACAGTTATTTCAGAAGAACCTACCCTTTCCCCTCCCACTTTATCCAGGAAAGGCTCCACTCCGGTAATGGGGAAATCCATAACAGGGGTTTTACAATGCATGGGTATCACCAGTCCGGGCTTTATCTGATCTACCACCCTGGCCGCCTCTTCTCCGTCAATTGTATATGTACCTCCTACAGGTATGAGGAGTACATCCACAGGTCCTATCCGGTCAAGGGTATCCTCATCCAGGACATGTCCCAGGTCTCCCAGGTGGCAGACCTTCATGCCGTCAATATCCATCACGTAGACAATATTGTCTCCTCTCTTGGCGCCCATAACCTCATCGTGATAGGTTTTGACCCCTTTGATGGCCGTATCCTTCACGTAAAAATTCCCCACCTTGTTTACCAGTTCAAAGTCTCCCCTGATGGGTTCGGTATGGTTATGGTCAAAATGGTCATGACTGGAGGTCACGATATCCGCCTCGACTTCCGGCAAAGGATATCCCACGGTCTGGTCAAAGGGGTCTGTCACTATCCTGATGCCATTTTCGCCTGTAATAAGAAAGCATGCGTGTCCGAGCCATTTTATCCTCACTGATATCCTCCTCCCATGGATTTATATAATAATTATACCACTTTCCAGCATATATTATAGGGACGAAAATCCCTATATTCTGGCTTCAGGTGCCTGTACCGGAACAAAAGAAAAAACAGCGATAATTTTCGCTGTTTCTTAAAAAATAAATATGTGGTGTCAACCAAAAATCAATGTAGGATTTCTTTCTCTCCTGACACCATTATACATAATTCTCGTTTATTTTGCAATATTAATTTCTTTTCGACTTTGCCCCGGCAGGGGCCAGGATAGTCTCCATTGAATTCTCCTTTCACCGGCCCGTCTCCTCGGGTTTCATCTCTCCCTCCAGTAAATCCATAAGCCTGCACAGTATTACGGCTGCCTGGGCCCTGGTGGCATATTCATCCAGATAAAGACTGCCATCCTCGAATCCTCTGATCAGGCCCAGTTTCACAGCCCTGTCGGTACCTGCACAGGCACCCATGCTGCCGTAAGATATTTCGGAAGGGAGCATACCATGGTCGGTGATTTCGACAATTTCTCCGCAGCCATGCCTTTCTCCTGTCATCTTGTCGTAAATACTTGAAGTATATACCGCCATATCCCTTCTGGTCATATATCCTCCGGCATCATAATTCCTGCCCCTGTCCGGTCCGGCATTGAAGGCTGCATATACCATATCTGCAAAATCCCTGAACAGCACGGGTTCATCCGGCAGATACCTGTCCGGGAGACCCTGACACAGACCCATTGACGCAACCCTGTCTATCTCCTCCTCCGCCCAGTGGCCTGTAATATCCCCATAGGGGCTGCGGTAATTCACGCCGGTGAAAGAGCCCTGCCCCTTCACCCGGAACTCAATACCTGCCCCAACTGCTTCAATATTGTCGTATATGCATACCGGATGGCCGGAGTCCGGGTAATGCAGCAATCCTGTTCTCTCTCCTTCATATATCTGATTCTCCGGGATGTCGACAGTTAATGTAACCGGAAAAGATTGAGGGAAATTGTTAAAGTAAATGCTTAAACTATCGGTCAGAAGAGAGAACCCCCTGCGGGATGAAATGAAATCACGGACCGGGGAAGGGTCTTCTTTTGTCAGGGTTATTTCCAGGTCCTCTTCGTCCCCATGAGCTGTGCATCGGGAGGTCCTCAGTCCGATGCGGCCCAGCCTGCCGGCAATGATAATATCCATTGTGCGCTTTTTGGCCTTTTCTATCAGTTCCCCTTCCAGCCAGAAGACCTCCTGCAAAATTTGTTTTCCCGGGAAATAATCTGTCGTATCTATAACAATCCTGTCCGGCTGCTGATGTCGAATTGTGCGGTCCAAATATTCATGCCACACTTTAACTTTAACTTTAAAAGTTCCATCCGCCAGGGGCATCAGGATACTGTAAATGTCTTTTCTGTCGGATTTGCCGCTGCCGGGATGGGATGATTTCTTAACCGGAGGGACTGTCAGCTCAAGAGGGACACTGGGCTGACTGAAGTAAAGACCGTCCCATGCCTTTACGTATATGGTATAACCCGTATCACCGGCCAGGCCTTCCAGGGTAAACCGGGTATCCGAAGTGGTGCTCTCTTCGCTGCCGTCCACATACACGTGATATGACTGCAGACAGCTGTCTTCAACAGGGTCCCATCCGATGAGCACCCTGCTGCCTTCAATTGAAAGGATGCGTAAATTCTGGGGAGGAAGAGGGGGAGTAACGTCCATGAGGAAGTTCACCTGCTGACCGGTATCCATATTATAGGTGCCGTCACTTACGCACAGTTGGGCGGTATACCAGCCGTCCCCGAAGGCATGGCATCCGCTGAGGTCCAGAACCCATGCGGAATAATTGACACCAGTATTCTGGACGGGAATGAGATATGCCGAGGGGTCCTCCGCAGTTTCAAAGGCTGTAAGGTCAGGAGCCAGATACCTGCCCTGGCTGTCGGTTATCCGGGCCGCAGCCTCCATGACGGTACCGTCGGCATCTCCGGCAGTACCGGTAATCTGAATCCCTGTGCCCAGCCGGTCCCCTTCCTCAGGGTATGTAATACTGCCATTGGCGTTACCGTCGTAACCCCCTTCCCTTTCAGTAGTAACTGTAACGGTATTGGAAAAGGGACCTGCGCTGCATCCATCATATGCGTTCACTTTGAAGCTATAGATGGTGTCCGGATCCAGCCCTGTGACATCATAGACGGTCAATACCGGAGAATACAGATGATAAAAACTCCCGCCCTCTTCAGCTTTATACACATTGTAACAGACAATATCGTCATCACCGGGAGATGTCCATCGGAGTCTTACCGACCCGGATGTCAGATTGCAGAAGGTGATGTCCCGCGGGGCACCGGGAGGAGGGTTTTCCTCCGCCGCCGAGGGGGAAAAAGAGATGAGCAGCAGAAGAAAAGGTATCAAGATAAAAAAACATTTTCGGTTCATTTTGACACACCTCCAGGATTTTCAACGTCATAAGCCGGAGATGTCATAACTGTACCGTCTCTATCGGATAATAAAACGCCATGTCTATTCTACAATATTCTGGATTAATTGACAATGTTGTTGCTATAATAAATATTTTTGCAAAAGCAGCAGGATACCGGCAATTTATTGCCGGTATCCTGCTGCACAAAAAAGATATGGCCGGATGCTCCCGTCACTATAGAGGCTGTAGAGGCTGCCCATTGTTCGCCGTGAAACAATCGGTCCCTGCCGGCTATACAGCCGAAACAAAAAACTCCTTCGGATGTGCTCCCCGTGTAGAGCATGGAAGAAAGCTTTTCTCGAATATTTCGCCCTTTGCTGAAGCCTTTGACGGAAAGACGTTATACGTCCAGGGCCTGTCAGTACAAACAAAAAGCGCGCTTCCGGGATACCAGGAGAAGCGCAATAATCAATAAGATAAAGAAAAAGAGCTTTTTTTCGGCAGCCCGGCCGCCATGGCATCGCTTTAGGCCCGTAGCTTTGCGTCCCCGTCTTTCGGCGGGTTTGCCTTTTCGTTAAAGCTGCATTTCGACATTTTATTCTGTCAATGTTCATTATATATCATCCTTTTCTCAAACTCAAGGAATTTTCGCAATTGTCAGGTAATTAACCGCCATGCCTCGCTCTTCTTTCCAGTCCTTCGGGCTCCAGGGCGATATTGCGCCCTTCCAGCAGCCCCGCCACGCCTGTGGATGCCTTCTCCCCGCGGCAGTCCTCGCAGGTGCAGGGCTCGCTTATGTACTGCGGTTCAATATACGTAGTGATAACGCCTTCGTAGTTTCTGAGGACCACCTTCCTGTCGGACATGGATATGAGGTACTGGGGCATTACGGGTATCTTCCCGCCGCCCCCCGGGGCATCCACCACAAAGGTAGGTACTGCAAAGCCAGACGTGTGTCCCCTCAAACCTTCTATTATCTCTATACCCTTTGCCACCTTTGTCCTGAAATGTTCTATGCCCACAGACAGGTCGCACTGGTATATATAGTAGGGTCTTACCCGCATCCTCACCAGCTGGTGCACCAGTTTTTTCATTATGTGCACGCAGTCGTTCACTCCCCTCAGAAGCACCGTCTGGTTCCCGAGGGGTACTCCCGCATCGGCCAGGAGCCTGCAGGCCTCTTCCGAAGCAGGGGTCACTTCCCTGGGATGGTTGAAGTGAGTGTTAAGCCATACGGGGTGGTATTTCTTCATCATGTTTACCAGCCCGGGTGTTATGCGTTGCGGCATAACCACAGGGGTACGGCTGCCTATCCTGATTATTTCCACATGGGGTATTGCCCTCAGCTTCCTCAGAATGAATTCCAGTTTGTCATCGGATATTAGAAGGCCGTCCCCTCCGGATATGAGCACGTCCCGCACCTGGGGCGTGTTCCTGATGTATTCTATGGCCTTTTCTATCCTCTCGTCGGGCATGGCCATATCGGTCTGCCCTGCAAATCTCCTGCGGGTACAGTGCCTGCAGTACATGGAACACTGGTCTGTTACCAGAAGCAGCACCCTGTCAGGGTACCTGTGGGTAAGGCCTTCCACAGGAGAGTCGGTGTCCTCGTGAAGGGGGTCTTCCATATCGCCCTCGCCCCTGTGCATCTCAAGGGCAGTGGGTACGGCCTGCTTTCTAATGGGACATTCCGGGTCATCGGGGTCCATAAGGCCCGCATAATAAGGTGTGATACCCATTCTCAACAGCGACAGGCTTTCGCCTATAGTCTTCTCTTCCTCCGGAGTAAGGTTTATCACCTCTTTAAGCTGTTCGACAGTGGTTATCCTGTTCTTCACCTGCCAGTGCCAGTCATTCCACTGGTCCTCCGATACCCCCCTGAAAAGCTTTATTTCTTTATAACTTCTCATCCTATCTCCTCCCGGCGGTTTATTTGTAAAAAAAGGCCGTTTGCACGCAGCGGTAAACGGCCTTCGGTATTACATTTTTTCGGGTGCGGAAATGCCCAGCAGGTCCAGGGCGTTCTTTATCACAATCCTGGAAGCTGTTATAAGGGCAAGCCTTGCCATCATCAGACTTTCATCCTCCACCAGCACCCTGCATGAGTTGTAGAACGCATGAAACTGCGATGCAACATCCAGCACGTACCGTGCGATCCTGGTAGGCTCAATGGTTTCCGCGGCTCTGGTTATTTCCTCGGGGAATTCCGCCAGCTTCCTCATAAGGTCAACTTCCGCCTCTTCTCTGAGAAGGGTAAGGTTTATACTGTCTATGGAAGGTATGGATATACCCTGCTGTTCAATCTGGCTGAGGATGCTGCATATCCTGGCATGGGCGTACTGCACATAAAACACCGGATTTTCACTGGACTTTTCCACTGCCAGGTCCAGGTCGAAATCCAGGTGGGTATCCGCAGCTCTCAGGTTGAAGAAGAACCGCGCCGCATCCTTCCCCACTTCTTCAATCAGGTCGGACAGGGTGATGGCCTGGCCCCGCCGTTTTGACATGCGGGCCACTTCCCCGTTCCTCAGAAGCCTCACCAGCTGCATTATGATTATATCCAGCTTGTCCGGATCGCACCCCAGAGCAGCCACAGCCCCTTTCATCCTGGCCACATGCCCGTGGTGGTCCGCCCCCCATATATTTATAACGCGGTCATATCCCCTTGTTATAAATTTATTTCTGTGATAGGCTATGTCTCCCGCAAAATATGTAGGTATCCTGTTGCTCCTTACCAGCACTTCGTCCTTTTCCACACCAAAGCGGGAAGCCTCAAACCATATGGCATCTTCCTGTTCGTAGGTGAAGCCCTTTTCCTTCAGGTAATCGATGGTCTCCATTATTTCACCGCTGTCATAAAGGGATTGTTCGGAAAACCACACGTCAAAATTCACACCAAAATCGGCAAGGTCTTTTTTTATTTTGTCAAGATTTCTCTTGAGGGCGTACCGGATAAATACCTCCTGCCTGTCTTCCGGGGACATGATAAGGTATTTGTCTCCTTCCTTTTTAACGAGCTCTTGCATATGGTCGGTTATATCCTGTCCCTGGTAACCGTCTTCCGGGAATTCCACATCCTGGCCCAGCAGTTGAAGATAACGGGCCTCCAGGGACTTGCCGAATCTGTCTATCTGGTTTCCCGCATCATTGATATAGAATTCTCTTGTCACATCGTATCCTGCGGCTTTCAGCACCGCTGCCAGCGAATCTCCCAGGGCGGCGCCTCGAGCATTTCCCATGTGCATGGGGCCGGTGGGGTTGGCGCTGACAAACTCCACCATAACCTTTTGTCCCTTGCCTATGTCAACCTTACCGTAGTTCTCCGTCTCATTGTGAATTATTTCAACCGTCTTGTACAGCCACAGGTTATTCAAACGGAAGTTTATAAAACCCGGACCGGCAATCTCTATGCCCTTCACATATGTACCCTCATAGTCAGCCCTGTGGACTATAGCCCGGGCAATGGACCTGGGGTCTTTTTTCAGTTGCTTTGTCATGGTCATAGCCACATTGGTGGCAAAATCACCATGGGCCTTTTCCCTGGGTACTTCCACAATAACCTCGGGCATTTCCCCTATATTGTTGAACTCTCCCTTTTCTATACAGGTCTGTATTGCTTCCCTTATTATGTCCTTGATCTGTTCTGTAACCTTCTCCACCATATTCATCCTGGGCTACCTCCTTACATGTTGGAGTTTTGTATTCTCGTCCCGGACACATATATTATATAAATTACTGCCATCTTTATCAAGTAATATATCCGGCTGAGAATTCAAGCCTTTCTCCACTTCAGCAGGTTGTCGTCCAGGATGCTTTCCAGCATTCCCTCGTCAGTCATATATGACAGGTATGCCGAAACACTGGAGAGGGTAAGGTAATACTGCCCGGGATGCAGTTTTATATTATACTCCCTGACTATGGCAGAAACCACCTGTTCCCTGGATACAGCGCCGGATGCAATTATGCCGATTAAATCCATGGTATGGTATATGGCCTTCAGATTCATTTCTATTTCCTCGCTGATATCGGTGGCGCAGTCCCCGTGGCAGGGGAGGTAATACTCGTAATGCATTTCTCCAAGACTGTCAAGGGTATTCACGGTATCTCGGATATTTGTAAAATAGGGTAGCCTGTACTTCTGGATAATTGATGAAGAAAAATATGCGTCTGCGGTAAATAATACGTTGTCGGGAGTGGCAACCCCTATCTGGCCCGGACTGTGCCCTTTAAGGTCCACAATGTCCAGTTTCTCTCCTCCAAGGTCCATCTCCCCTGTGTCAAGGCATCCGTCCACCGGGCTCTCTTTGCCCATCAGGAACTTATTCCGGAGGCTCTCCATGGGATGAGCCGAATACAGGTAAAAGGGTTCCAGATACGGATGGCGGATTATGGCCCCCTCAATCCCGGATGCCACTACCCTGGCCCCGGTCCTCCTCACCAGAAAGCTGTTGCCGCCGAAATGGTCCGCATGGGCATGGGTGTTTATTATGGTATCAATGGTCCAGCCTTCCTGTTCCGTTGCTTTGAGTATCTTACGCCCGGCATCGTCGTCCAGACCGGTGTCAATCACCACGCACCGGCTGCTGTCGTAAAGATATATCCCCGCATTAACCGGGCCTTTAACGTAATAGGTGTTTCCTTTTATCTTCTTCAGCAGTTCACTCATTATTTTCCCCCTTACTCTATCCGGTGACTGCCGCCGCCAATACTCCCATCCCCTCGGATGGCGGTTAAGCGACGCTACGTCCCTGGATAACGGTTTCCAAGCTTCATACGGGGTTAAAACCCCCAACTGAAACCAAAAGTCCTGTTTATACGGTTGCCGTGTTGGTTTTCTCCCGGAATCTTTCAAAGGCCAGTTCAATCAACCTGTCTATCAGGGTTGAATAGCTAATTCCTGTGGCTTCCCACAGTTTGGGGTACATGCTTATTTTCGTAAATCCGGGAATTGTATTTATTTCGTTGACATATACCTCGTCGGTTTTCCTGTCCACAAAACAGTCCACCCTTGCCATCCCGCTGCCGTCAACGGCCAGGAAGGCCTTTACGGCTATTTCCTTTACCTCCCGGGCGGCCTCTTCCGATATTTCTGCAGGGATGATCAGGGCGCTTTTGCCCTCATCAAAGTATTTGGCCTGATAATCGTAAAACTCGTTGCACGGAATTATCTGTCCCACTATGGAGGCCTGGGGGTTGTCATTACCCAGCACAGAACATTCCACTTCGTACCCGTCAATGAATTCCTCCACTATTATCTTCCTGTCGTACTTTGCCGCCAGGTCCAGGGCAGCCTCCAGCTCATCCCGGCTGTGGGCCTTTGTTATGCCTACACTGGACCCCAGGTTTGCAGGCTTGACAAATACAGGGTACTCAAACCTGGCTTCCACCCTGAAGATACAATCATTGATGCTGGCCTTCAACTCTTTCCTCATCAGTATAATAAATTCCGCCTGCCGGAGCCCCGCCTCCCTGAAAAGGGTTTTGGCAAAGGCCTTATCCATTCCCAGGGCGGAAGACATTACCCCGCATCCTACATAGGGCAGCCCCGCCAGTTCAAAGAGACCCTGTATGGTGCCGTCCTCGCCCATGGGCCCGTGCAGTACCGGAAAAACCACATCTATATGGTCTGAGGGTACATTGGCTGTGGTGGGAATAAAGTAATAGTCGCTCTCTTCCAGGGGTACCGAATGCTTTTCCCACTCACCGGTAATAATCTTATCCACCGGGCCGTCATAATATTTCCACAATCCTTCCCTGGTAATCCCTATTTTGATGATTTCATACTTCTCCTTATCCATGGTATTCAGGATTGAAGTGGTAGACATGAGAGAAACCTCGTGTTCTCCTGACTGCCCTCCGAAAATCACCGCTACTTTGATTTTGTCTTTCAAAATGGTCCGCCTCCTCAAACGGCAAAATCTACCTTGCTTTATATTAATAATATTCTACATTTAATCACTTTATTATTCAACCATAGCCCTTGACTCATCTTTCAATAATAAGTTGTTTTTAACAAATTAATTTTTTTTAGTAAATTAAATTTTTGTGAAGGAGTTTGTGGAACAGCGCAGAATAATTTTAATATTATGATTTTTTTCATTATATTAAAAGGAGGAGTAAATATGTCATTTTTTAAACCGGACGATGCCTGGGTTCTGTGGGCATTCCTTATCGGATGGGCTGCTGCAAGCATCTGGATGGAGCAAAAATTCAAATGGGCTTCTAAAGTCACGGGAGCGATTATAGCTCTGCTGGGGGCAATAATTCTCGCAAATTTAAACATAATACCTAAGGCCGCACCTACTTATGATGCTGTATGGGTCTATGTAGTTCCTGTTGCTGTCCCTTTGCTTCTTTACAAGGCAAACATTAAACACATATGGAAAGAAAGCGGGAGAATGCTTGGTGCCTTTTATATTGGAGCCCTTGGTACATTTATAGGGGCTTTTATTGCAACATTTATTTTTAGAGATACGATCCCTGAAGTTGCCAAAGTTGCTGGAATGATGACAGGTAGCTATATAGGAGGAGGAGTTAACTTTGTAGCTATGACTGCCGCTTTTAACACTTCAGAAAATATCGTCAATGCCACCATCGTGGCAGACAACTTTGTTATGGCATTGTATTTCTTCATATTGATTGCAATACCTGGAATAGGATTTATACGTAAAAGGTTTAATACTCCTTATGAAGATTTAGTAGACCGGCATGAGGCTGCTGGAAATTCTGACGAAATGAAAACCAAGGCTGCCATGTACTGGGGGAAAAAAGAAATATCTTTACAGGATATTGCCCTTGCAATGGGTTCAGCGGTTGTTATCGTAGCCGTATCCGTCAAACTTGCTGCTTTTTTTGAAGCTGTAATTCCCACAAGTAACTGGTTTGCCCAAATCTTTAATTCCCTGTTAGGAAACAAATATCTGGTAATAACAACTTTAACCATGATTTTAGCCAGTACCTTCCCCAATTTCTTCGGCAACCTTAAAAGTGCGCAAGAACTGGGAACCTTTCTCATATATATATTCTTTGTTGTTATAGGGGTTCCCGCATCCCTTACAGAGATCGTTAAGAACAGTCCGCTGTTGTTTGTATACTGTTTCGTAATCGTTTTAGTAAATCTTTTAGTTCTCCTTGTAGTGGGCAGACTATTCAAATTCAACCTGGAAGAACTGCTGCTATCTGGAAATGCTAACATAGGAGGGCCTACTACCGCCGTAGCAATGGCTATTGCAAAAGGGTGGAATGAGCTGGTAATACCTGTTATGCTGGCGGGTATCTCGGGATACATCGTAGGAAATTACCTTGGAATAATAGCAGGTAACATACTCATAAATCTTGTATAAGTCATAGAATTATCGGCTTGTAACATAGGGAGGTATAAAGTGAAGATATTCGATGCACATTCAGATATACTGACAGATGTGACGCAACGCATCCTCAAGGGTGAAGAAGAAATAATAAAAAACTATCACCTGGACAAGTTGAATAAAGGAAATATATTTGGTGCAATTTTCGTCATATGGGTTGAACCAAAGTACACAGACAACTACGAAAAAAGAATAATGGAAATTATCCGTTGTTCTGCAAAAGAATTCAGCAATACTCAAGAAATACAGCTAATAACAGGGTATGAAGAATTTAAAAAAGCGAAAAACCAGGAGAAATTATCTCTGCTCCTGGGGCTGGAAGGCGCAGCATTTATGGGTGAAAATATAGATAATTTCTATATGCTGCATCAGTTGGGAGTCAGACATACCAGCCTTACCTGGAATGAAGAAAATCTCCTGGCCACAGGGGTAAACGGCGACCCCCGAAAAGGAATAACCGGTGCAGGGAAGAAAGCAATAAAACTTATAGAAGAATTAGGAATATTACTGGACGTATCCCATTTGAACGAAAGAAGTTTTTGGGACCTTGCAAAGGTAGCTTCTAAACCCTTTATTGCAAGTCATTCAAATGCATACAGGCTATGTCCTAATCACAGGAATCTTAAAGATGACCAGATAAAAACAATAGCTGATGCAGGAGGAGTGATCGGGGTTAATGCCTGGCCGGAGTTTATCAGTCAAGATAACCCTGATATATACAGTCTCTTAGATCATATCGATTATATCGCCGACCTGGCAGGCATTGACCATGTAGGTCTGGGATTTGACTTTTGCGATTTCTTGCAACGGGAAACGATTGACAGTTTTAAAAATAATGATGTAACAACAGTAACGGGTTTAGAAGACGCATCTAAAGCACAAAATCTAATAAAAGCCCTGGAAAAAAGAAATTATTCGCAGCAGGATATAAAAAAAATAGCTTATAAAAATTTTATGAGGGTATTGCAGAAAATTATCTGAACCAAAGACAGCGTTTCATATGAGACGCTGTCTTTAGTTCTAAAAACTCGGCGGCGTCATTGCCCATATAGAGATTGCAAGCTCATCGCCTATGTTTATATATCTGTGAGGAACGCTGCTGTCCAGATAAATACTGTCTCCTTCTTCCAGAATATATTCCTTATCACCATGCTTTATCAGCATCTTCCCTTTTAACACCAGTCCGCACTCTTCACCTTCGTGAGAAACAAGTCCTTCGGTGTTCGTATCTCCTGGATTCATAATTATTCTTATAAATTCTATTTTCCTGTTTAAATCAGGACTTAAAAGTTCATATATAGCATTTGCATCGGGTAATTTCATTGTCTTCCGTTTGTTCTTTTTTACTATGGGATTTTTTTCAATGCTGGACTCGCCGTCAAAGAAATAACCTATAGATACGCCCAGACCCTTTGATATTTTCCAAAGGGAGTCCACTGAAGGCCCTACCAGGTCTCTTTCAATCTGGCTTATTAAGCCCGTACTCAATCCGGTCAGCTCTGCCAGTTGAGTAATCTTCATTCTCTTTTTAATCCGCAATTCTCTAATTTTATTGCCCAGCTGCAATGATTTTCACCTCAAGCGTATTTTACTTTTCATGCTGATTAAGCCCAATAATATTTTACCTTTAACCATATCATTATTCAACTTACGTATCATTGTAAAAAGGCAAATCATTTGGTCCCTTGATAATTCAGCGCAGACGATAACAGTGACCTGCTGTCAGCGTTAGCCATCGGGTCATAACGTTTTAGCGCAAAAAAAGCCGGGGAAAATCCCCGGCTTTTTTTGCGCACTACTTAACCATATTTTTTTCGGCTATTTCTATAGCTTTTTTTACCATATTGCCGCAGTCTCTGGAAGTGACGGCACCCCAGCCCTGCTTCTGCACCACATCGTAAACTCCCAGTTCCCTTGCGATTTCATGCTTCAGTTCTTCGGACATAATACCCCGTCTTGCCATTCAGAGCCCTCCCTGACTTTATTTTGCAGCAAGTTTCAGCCTCGAGCTATGATACTTTCCCTTCCCCTGATTTTAACCCGTTTCCTGATGCAACAAATTTTTCTATCCGCTGAATTCAGGAATGCTGATGAAAGTCAAGAATACCGCACTATTATTTTCTGCAGATATTATAAAAATATTTGTGTCAATATATTGATCTGACACCATGGCAACTATGGAATTTTTTTGAATTTACATTGTCTGGACACCGTTTTCGTTTTTCAGCATCTTGAGGATCCTCTCCTCCTTACCTGTAAGGGCATTTATATATACCAGAAATTCATCCTCCATGAATTTGCCCCTGAATTCATAGCAGAGCACCTCACTCTTGTCCTCGAGAGGTATCAGTGTAAGCTGTACCGGCAGCTTCACGTCCAGTCTCATGCTTATGCCTTCCCTGGCCTGTTTTGCCGAGATTTTGGGCTCCGGTATATCCCTTTCGTGATGAGCTGTAAGATACCCCCGGGCATCGTAGCCTATTATTTCACCATTGTCCAGGGCTACTTTCAGCTTGATCAGGTCGGTGTAAACTATGACCGGACCGTCCCGATAGGCAAAGTTGATAACCGCAATGTTGTCATACCTCATGGAATAGGTGGGAACCATATCTGAATACCCGTTTTTCTTCAAAAACTCCTTTGCCGTCTCCATGGCCTGGCTGGGGGATATGTTCAGACTGTCCACATCCCTTGGGTTGAGCATCCATACCACATGTCCCCCTTTACGGCTTATGTCAGTATAGATGGTCTCATTTTCCTTTGTTAACACCTCAAGCCCGTAAGTCTTGATGGTGCCGTTGCCGTTGCTTACCTTGTCAATATCCTGTATGTCCCGACCCTTCAGAAAATCCCTTGCTATCCGGGTGGCCCTCTGGTAGTCTATGGTTTCCCCGGTCAGTCCTTTGGGTTCTATTTCCTGTATATGTTCCGAAAAGGGGCCGTCGTATATCAGGGTGGGGTATTCTACCATCTCCTGCTCAATTGTGCTGAACTCCCTGTCAATTATCTCCCGGGATACCCTGGCAAACCTCCTGTTACCTTCCTCCTGCAGTTCTCCCAGGCTGATATTCCCGTCCTGGAGTTCCTTGCTCAGTTTCTGCAGCTGTACCGCCAGGTAACCGGAATAATTGTGAAGCTGCTCGAGATTGTCCCAGTCATCTGCCGAGGGGGGAATACCGTCTACATTTTTCCTGGTGAGGCTGTAGCTGTAATCCCCCACCTGTGTCAGAAACTTTGACGTATTGCCTAGGGTGAGGTGGGATATGGGAAGCTGATTCAGTTTCTCCTGGGCGGCAAAAGCCTGCCTCCACACATCTGAAAACAGGATAAGGCTTTGCTTGGGTGATGCCGTCACCATAGTCTTTGCCAGGTCCACTTCAATATTCTCAACGTGGTCTATCAGTTCGTAGAACATCCTCTGATACTGGTTCTGGAGGAAATTCCGGTAATTTTTTCTGGCCTGATACTGGTCGTATCCCCATACTCCTGCAGCCAGAAATGCCCCTACAAGCAGCAGCATGATTATTCTTTCCCGCTTCAATCCTATCACTCCTTCCTGTTTCCAGGGCTATTTGGCAAACCAGTGTTTGCCTATGACCTTGACCACCGGCCTGGAATAAATCCAGTTGTTGGTTGTTTTTGCCGGGTTATAGTAATATATGGCTCCTCCTGTGGGGTCCCACCCGTTTAATGCATCCCTGGCAGCCTTCAGGGCCGTATTGTCAGGCGTCAGATACATTTGCCCGTCGCTTACGGCTGTAAATGCACCGGGCTGGAATATCACTCCCGGGATAGAATTGGGAAAGGAGGGATGACTTACCCTGTTCAGTATTACCGCCCCTACCGCCACCTGGCCCGTATAAGGCTCTCCCCTTGCCTCGCCGTAAATGGCCTGGGCCAGAAGGTATGTACTATCCCTGCCGCTTACTCCACGGGTTGCCGTATAATCCGGCTCTCCCACGGGGATACCCAGGGCCTTTTTGGTCTCAGTCCCCACAATACCGTCCACCCTCAGCCCGTTTCTGGACTGAAACTTTCTTACCGCCCTGTAGGTGTCTGCCCCATAGATACCGTCAACCACACCGTCATAGTAACCCCAGTTTTTCAGTCTTTTCTGCACCTCGATAACCTCATCTCCCCGCGACCCCCAGTAAAGGGCTGCCATTTCGGCAGTCTGACGCATGTATATGGAATATCCTATATTGAATACAAAAACAATTATCAGAAACACGGACAGTCCCAGTGATGCTTTTTTCAACCCGATACCTCCCCTTCCGTTAATGTGTCAGGTTTATTTTCTGTAATTGTCGCCGCCATTATGCAATATTGACTACCAAATCATCATTATCTCTGATATTATAATCTTGGGTCGGGTCAAAACAATCCGCAGCTTAAGCTTCTTGCGCAAATACGCATTATTACGGACTGCAAACCCGGACAGCCGTATTACAAGGAGGATTACAGGATGGATATACTTATCCTTTCGATATCGGCCGGAGGAGGGCATACCAGAACAGCCCATACCATAAAAAAATATTTCAGAAGACACTATCCCGGCATTGAAGTGGAAACCATCGACTGGTTAAAGTACGTAAACCCCATGGTGGACAGGGTTGTGATAGGAAGCTACATGGGTACTTTGAAGGCCAGTCCCATCATATATGAAAAACTGTACGACCTTTCGGAAAAAGAGGAAGGTATAAGCGATATAAGCCGTACCCTGAACCGGCCCCTGGCATTAATCATGGAGAGACTTGTCCGGAAAAGCGACCCGAAGATTGTGGTCTGCACCCACCCCTTTCCCCTGGAAGTCATAAGCCATTTGAAAAGAAAGAAAAGCATGTCCTGCAGGGTCATATCACTGCTGACCGATTTTGCACCCCATAACTTCTGGATAAGGGATGGCGTGGATTATTATATTATTCCCCATGAGGACCTGATACATGAGATGATATATAAGGGGGTCGAAAGGGAAAGGATATACCCCTTCGGCATACCCATAGACGAGAAATTCCTTGAAGATTATCCGGTGAACGATATAAGGCGGGATCTGGGTCTGGAGGACAGGACCACCCTGCTGCTGATGGGCGGCAGCCTCGGAATGGGAGAGGTGAAGAAGGTATTCTCCAGACTTATGAACAGCTCCCTGGACATCCAGGTAATAGCGGTATGCGGTAAAAACAGAAAACTTAAGGAGGAGCTGGAGACCCTGACAGCCGGGTCGTCCAAACCCGCCCTCATACTGGGATATACCTCCAGGGTGCCCCGGCTCATGGCTGTCTCCGACCTGCTGATAACCAAACCGGGAGGGCTCACCATCAGTGAGGCCATGGCCATGAAACTGCCCATTGCCATCATTTCTCCCATACCGGGGCAGGAGGAGCGCAACGCCCAGTACCTTATGAACAGTGGTATGGCAGTGCGTTTCAGGAGCAGGGACTATATAGAAGGCATGCTCAGGCAGTTGCTGGACAACCCTGTGCGGATGGCGCACATGAGAGAGATATGCGGCTTGAAGGCCAGCCCTCATGCTACCCGCGATACATGTGAATTCTTAATGTCCCTGGTAGATAATCGCTGACTACTCGTGCCCCAGCACAAGGATGTTGTCCACATAGGGGTCCTGAGGTCCCTGGAGGAGACACTTCTCCGCCTTCAGCAGTTTCACGTACTCCACAATCTCGGTGGTTATCATCTCTCCGGGAGTTACCACCGGGATGCCGGGAGGATATGCCATTACGCTTTCCCCGCTGACAGAACCCACCGCATCCTCCAATCTGACGCTTTTTTTGCTGCTGTAATATGCGTCCCTGGGCGAAACGATTACATCCGGATTTGCAAGCATGCCCCTGGTAATTTCCCTTACCTCCCCGTTCCGGTGATAGACCGCCATATCCTTTACAGCGTTCACCAGGGCCCTGATGGAAGTCTCGGTGTCTCCGATAGCGACAATGGCCAGTATGTTGTACACATCCGCCAGCTCAACCTGTATATTGAACCGATCCCTCAGGATTTTTTCCGCCTCGTATCCTGAAAGGCCCAGTTTTCTTACATTAATCCCCAGCTTGGTCTCGTCAAAACCGAACACCCCGGGTGAACCCACCAGTTCCCTGCCAAAAGCGTAAAGGCCTTCCACCCTGTTTATCTCTTCCCGCGCCCACCTGACAATGGATAAGATGTTTCCCAGCATGGCCTCACCCCTTGTGGCCAGCTGTTTCCTGGCAATATCCAAAGAAGCCATCAGCAGGTAGGAGGCGCTGGTGGTCTGGGTTAAATTGAGGGTGGTTTTCATGGTTCTGGCATCAATCCTGCTGCCGCCTAAAAGCAGAAGCGAGCTCTGGGTAAGGGACCCCCCTGTCTTGTGGGTGCTCACCGCACAGGCATCCGCCCCCAGTTCCATTGCCCCTGCAGGAAGCCGGGGATGAAAGGGGAAATGGGCACCGTGGGCCTCATCCACCAGTACCGCCATGTTGTTCCGGTGGGCAATCTCTATAATGGAGGCCAGGTCCGAAACCGCCCCATAATAGGTGGGATGTATCAGGAAAACGGCCCTGGCATCCGGATGCACTTCTATGGCCTTCCGGACAGCATCCACCGATACCCCCATGGCTATACCCAGGTCCTCATTTATTTCGGGCTGTATATAAATGGGGATTGCCCCGCTGAGTATAAGACCGGTTATGGTGGATTTATGGGCGTTCCGGGGCAGGATTATCTTGTCTCCCGGACGGCAGGCCGCCATAATCATGGCCTGAACGCCGGAAGTGGTGCCGTTCACCAGGAAAAAGGCGTCCGAAGCGCCGTAGGCCCTGGCAGCCAGCTTTTCAGCCTCTTTTATGACCCCTATGGGATTGCAGATATTGTCAAGGCATTCCATTGCATTCACATCTATTTCCAGCACTTTTTTCCCCACATAGTCGGCCAATTCGGGCAGGCCCATACCATGCTTGTGTCCGGGAACGTCAAAGGGAATCACCTCTCGGGAATGGTACTCCTTCAGGGCCTCGAACAATGGCATCCTGCTCTGGTCATAATGTTTCACATTTACCGCCTCCTTCCCGTATAACGCTTATGGTCAGGGTCCACACCTGCCGGGACCCCGGTATTCCTCCATGGACAGGAATGTCCCCATTGAAATAAATCACTTATACATTAGAACATAAATACCCCTTTAATGCAATATATTTTTTCAAAAAAACCGGCAAAGGCAGGGACCTGGAAAAAGATGACTCCAGGACGGCAGCCCGGAGGCAAAATTAAAGGACCGGATGCCCTCCGGTCCTTTGCCCATTATTTCCGGCCCAATACCTCCGCCATTTTTATCCTGGACCTGTTTATCAGCTCTATAACCTTGAAACGCAGCCTTACCGGGATCCGGTCCCTGCTGCCGGATTCTGCCAGTATCCGGTACTCCTCCTGTTCCAGCATTTCCCTTACCCGCTCCTGGTCCCTGGCGAAAGCCACGCTGCTGTCATCCACGAAGCACAGGGGAGGGAACATCACACACCACCAGTTGGCCCCCTTCCCTTCCCCCAGTACCACCCTCAGGGCATCGTATTCCCCGGCGGGAAGGGCCAGGTTACCGTACAGCTTTGTGGGAAACACAAAGCTGCCTGTCTCAGCCTTTACATCATAGTTCTTTCCCGAACTCTTAAGCTGGTCCCTTGCAATCTGCTCTATCCTGCCTTTGTTGTTCCTTATGAAGTCAATTACCTGCTGTTTGCTGTCCATAACCCTGATTTCATCCCCCAGTTCCCTGATTATCCTGTCTCTGACCTCCAGTTTGGCCTGCTGGTCCCCGGGAGCATCGCTGTTGGCAATGACGTGAAGCCTCAGGAGGCTGTCCGCCATCTCATCCTCCTGTCCCGCAAGGTCATGCATGTACAGGGCAGCGGCAGACAAAAGCAATACCAGCACCATATATATGAAAATTTTCTTCAAATCCATCACCCTCACCATTTTATATATTTCTCCGATGACTGCCGCCGCTAATAACTCCCGTCCTGTCAGAGGCCAGGGGACACACCTGCTGAAGCCCCGGTATTCCTCTGTGGACAGTAATGTCCCCAACTAAAAGATAAGCGGCGGTGCGTACCTGGAAAACGGTTTCTAACCTTCAGCCGGGGTTAAAAATCCACCTGAAGCCAAGAATCCTGTTTATAGTATTTACACGGGTGATTTTTTTAAACATTTATTTGATGATCCCTATCCTCCTTACACTTACATCGGGTATTATATTCACTTTTATCTCAGGGTACACCTGGTCCCACCGGTCTTTAATCTGCTCCCACAGGTCATGGTGGAACTTGTGCATATAATCGTCCAGCCCCCACAGGTCCACCCCGAACTGGTGCTGCATCTTGTCCATTACCCCGGAGCATTCACCGATAATCTTTTTCTCCAGCTCTTTCTCCACCTTTTTTATGAACTTGTCGTCCATGACGGTTCCTATGGGGCCGAAGATGTTCCCTTCTATGTCACCTTCCACCTTTATATTGATGTCCAGGTATATATTGCCCTCCCTGTCCGCGGTTATACTGAACTTCCTGTCCGCGAAAGTCACTGCGAAGGGTACGGCTGCCTCATCAATAAAAACGGTGTAAACCCCCCCCTGCAGCATATTGTCCATCAGCTGGACCGCCCGGGTCTCCAACTCCCCCAGGAAACCCACCATCCTGTAGTCCTTTACGACACAGCTCCCGGCAATCTTTATCTCCTCCTTACCCAGCACCACCCGGGGCACCAGGGCATTCCCGGTGCTGTGAAGGTAAAGGATTATCTCCCCGAGATTTCTCCCCAGGAAACGACCTGTCTCTCTCCTGCCCTCGAAAACCTTCTCAATATGGGTGCCTATTATAGGCTCCACTTTGGGTTTGACAAAGAGCACATCCTGGGCCTTTCCCTCCACTATGGCGAAATCCACCACCCTGGTTATATCCCTGTCCCGCTCCAGCTGGTCCAGCACCTCCCGGAACAGCTGCTTATCCCGGGCCAGTTCTTCCCCCACAAGGACCACCTTGGTATGTTCGAAAGACAGTGTCTTGCTGAGGCGGGTGGACAACATGGTCACCAGTTCCTCTATATTGGGCCCGGTGGTGGAGAGGGGGATTTTCATTTCTTCGGGAATCAGGCCTCCCTTCCCTGTCAAAAGCCCCACATTGGGGTATACTATGGTGAGGATCATCCTCTGGTACCGGCTGTCGTTGGGATAGCCTATATTACTCTTCCCGTCGGAAGATGCCTTCCCTTCCTCCGGGGCTTCCTGTTCCTTATTCTCCCCTTCCTCCTCCTTTTCAAGGACCTCCTGGTAATTGAATTTATCCAGTGCCATTGCCAGGACAAAGGCCTTTTCGTCTATTTCCACCATGTCCCAGCACCCCGCAGCACTCAGCATGATAATCACTATCAGTATGCAGCTAATTATTCCCTTCAACTGTATTTTCACGGTCTTCTCCCTTCCCTTCCTTGAAGCCTCTTATCCGCGCGATTATATAGAGCATCACAGGTATAACAAAGGCATAGGGTATCCCCAGGTACATGGAAAACATGTCCAGGAGGTCGTATGTCCGGGCGATGTTGTCCGGTACCAGGGCAATAACATATAACACCGGCACCAGCGGCAGCACAAGGAACTTGTAGTCCTCCAGCCGGAGTATCCTGCCTATGGTGAAAACACCGCTGAAATAAAACATGGACAGGGTGAAATAAATGGCCGCAACCCATATGGCCATCATAATGCCATAAACATTTTCCAGAAAAGCCCCCGGGATATCCACTGCCCTCAGAACAGTAAGGGAAGGCCATATGATATGCCTCAGCCCCTTTACCCCGAATATGGCCTGGCTGGCCACCACCACCAGGAGATAATCCGCCATCACCACCGCAACCCCTGTGACCAGGGCCCTGCCCACATACCGGGGCCTGTTTACAAAGGGGTAAAAAAGCAGTATTGTCTCAAACCCCAGGTAACTTGTCACCACGACAACCGTCCCTGTGATGATTGTCAGGGGTGGTGTTTTGAACAGGGGGAGAAAATTGGTGAAGTCCATGTCGGGTACAATGGGAAGTATTAACAGGAAATAGGGGATCAGGATCACCGGCACCAGGAGTTCCGCCAGCCTCCCTATCACTTCTATGCCCTGTCTGACCAGGTATGCGGAGGCCAGAAGCATGGTTACCATTATTATTTCGGTAGGAGTGTTGTCCAGCAGGAATTGCTTCAGGATTTCCGCAAACAGCCTGGCTTCAAAGGCAGTGAATATGACAAAATAAAGGGCAAAGCCCAGGGACAGCAGTATGCCTGCCGGCGCGGACAGCACTGTGCGGCTGTATTCCACAAAGGTCTCCCCGGGAAAAAGGCTGCCCAGCCTGGCCATAATAACCACTACCAGGATAACGATTATTCCCCCCAGCACCACCAGCACCCAGCCGTCCACACCGGCTTTTTCAGCCACCCCGGACGGAAGGCTCACTATACCGATGCCAATGAGAGTATTTATAATTATGGCAATCAGCATGGTATTGGTTATCTTATCATTATTCTCCGTCAATATCTCCACCGTCTCTTTCCCGGGAATTATCCCGCCTCCTGTCTGTCATCCTTGTATTGTCAGCCTTGGACAGGCTCCTGGGCCGCCGGTGCATGGACAGCAGGGGGGCCCGCACAAAACTATCCTTTAACTCGGTCAGCTCCGAACTTACGTAGGGGGACAGATAGGGTATACCGAAGCTTTTCAGGGAGCAGAGGTGGACGGTAAATATCAGCAGGGTGAGTGTTATACCGTACAGCCCGAATATAGCCGCCCCCAGTATAAACAGAAACCTTACAAGCCTGAAACCGATGGCCAGGTTGTAGTGGGGTATGGCAAAGGAGGCTATGGCCGTTACCGCCACTATTATCACGGTTATGGGGCTCACCAGCCCCGCCTCCACCGCTGCCTGGCCTATAACAAGGCCTCCCACTATGCCTATGGTCTGTCCTATGGGGCCGGGAAGACGGACCCCCGCCTCCCGCAGGAGCTCCAGGGTGGATTCCATGATAAGGGCCTCCAGGAAAGCGGGAAAAGGTACCCCGGACCGCGTCCCCGCGATATACAGGGCAAGCTGGGTGGGTATAAGCCCCGGGTGATAAGAGATAATGGCTATATATATCCCCGGAAGCAGCAGTGAAATGGATGCCCCCAGATATCTGACCCACCTGACGGCAGTGGCAATCAACCACCTTGTATAATAGTCTTCCGGTGACTGGAAGAGAATGTTCAGGGTGGCCGGCACCAGCAGTACAAAGGGGGTGTTGTCGGTTATCAGGGCCACCCTCCCTTCCAGCAGGGCCGCCGCCACCGCGTCCGGCCTCTCGGTGTTCTGCACCTGGGGCAGGGGGGAATACCATCTGTCTTCTATAAACTGTTCCACGTACCCGCTTTCCAGTACAGCATCCACATTTATGGCGTCCAGTCTTTTTCTTACTTGCTCCAGCACCCTTCTGTTGACCAGGTTGTCCATATAGGCCAGGACAACATGGGTTTTTGTATATCTGCCCATAATAATGTGCTTCATCTTGAGGTCAGGGTCCTTTATCCTTCTCCTTACAAGGCAGGTGTTTATCCTCAGGGTCTCACTGAAACCGTCCCGGGGGCCCCTTATTACCGATTCGGTGCCCGGCTCCTGGACCCCCCTGTTGACCCAGCCCTTGGAACCGATTACTATTATTCTGTCGAAGCCGTCCATCATAAGAAGGGTATCTCCCGAGAGGAGTGAGGTCATAGCCTCGTCCAGATACTCTTCTTCTTTCACTTCCCCGGTGGAAATGGCTTCTCTGAGGGCCATACTGTAGACGTCCCTGCCGGCCCTCCCCGGGGCAGGGTCCGCCTGCCGGGCATCCAGCATCAGGGATTTCAGGACGTCTTCGCTGACAAGTATCTTGTCTATCATACCATCCACATATATGGTAGCGAAACTGTACTGCTGCCTGTCTCCCACGTTGAACTCCCGGTAGACCACGTCATCACAGTCTTTCAGTTTTTCCCTGAAATACGCCAGGTTCCTGTCCAGCTGCTCAAAGCACCTGACTGCCGATGCTTCCCCGGGGCTTTCCTTTTTCTTCTTACTCCTCAGCCTGTCCATGAATCCCATGGTTTCCCTCCTACATGTACGCCGCGGCAATATATGTGACTACGGACAGCAATACATACCCCGCACCTATAATCCGGGCGGAAATTTCTTCTTTTTTCATCCCGCTGTTTTTCAGGCGCTTTCCTTCAAAAAAAAAGGTATACAGGCCGGTCAGCAATATCAGCAGAAAAAGATAGCTGCTGTATATGGACTTGAATTCCTTCATCGCTTTGCCCAGAAAATCCATGCAGTATTCTCCCTGTCCGGTGAAAATGTTATTTTCCTGATAGTATATAATGTTTACACTATCCTTCATCCTTATTCAGGGGAAATGAAACTTGCCTCAAAGGGGATTTCAATTCTATGCCTTTATATATAACTCCACTGCTGGTAATTATAAACAGGATTCTTGGCTTCAGGCGGGGGTTTAACCCAATCTGAAGCTTAGAAACAGTTATCCAGGGGCGTAGCGCCGCTTATCTTTTAGCTGGGGACATTCCTGTCCACAGAGGAATACCGGGACTTCAGCAGGTGTGTCCCCTGACCTCCCACAGGACGGGAGTATCAGCGGCGGAAGCCATCGGATAAATATAACTCTAAGCCCAAAAAAACAACGACGGGTCCGGCTATATACGCCGGACCCGTCATGGGATTCAGCTTATGCGCTCCAGGTATTCCCGTACCATGACCAGGTCGCTTTCCTTGTCGACGTCATTGCTGATCTCGGGATAGGGAGACATGACTGCAGCCACTTCAATATTCAGCAGCTGGGATACCCTTTTCTCCAGCCCGGGAATGGTCAACACCCCTATGACCAGGCCGAATACCAGGTCCCATCCCAGCACCCTGCACATCTTCCAGGGTTTTTTCCTGTACTCTATCATCTTCCGGGCAAAATTGATACACCGGTTTACTACCCGGGGATTTATATAAAGTATGTTTCCCCCTGTAAAGGTACCCTCCCGCAGCCGGGCATAGGTTCTCCTGGCCTCCGGGAACTTTGACTTGTTGTCTTCCTTTCTCACGATGGGATAGCACAGGTCCGCTCTGGTTTCCTGGCATTGGATGATAAAATGGTCAACCGCTTCAACAGTAAGCATGGGAATATCCGATGTAACCAGCAATACCCTCTGGTCCTCCCTGAACAGTTCCAGGCCCTTCAGGGCATTTTGCAGGAGGTCCTCTTCCCCCTCAATCAGGTAATCTATTCTCTCTTCTAGATAGGGTTTCAGTTGCCGCACGGGACCTATTACCGCTATCCTGCCTACCAGGGTGCTCTCCTTCAGGGCATTGACCACGTACTCTATCATTACCTTGTCCTTTATTGTCAAAAGGGCTTTGTTGCTCTGTTCCCCGCAAAAGGACCCCCCCTTGTCGCCTGCCAGTACCACCGCATTCAACATGTCATCACTTCCTCCTGAGATAATTTCCCCGTTAATCCAGGGCAGCAATATACCTGCCCGCATGTACTCATCCCGCAAAAGTCCGGGTGACAAACACATCCCTGTACCTGCCCGCAAAGCATCCCGCTGCCTTTTCCGCCCCTTCCCTGCTTTCATATATGCCTACCACGGCAGGCCCGCTACCGGTCATCACCGACCCCAGTGCACCGGTACGCAGCATTGTTTCTTTTATATCCCGGATTTCCGGATAGTGTACCGGGATTACCGTCTCAAAAACGTTGCACAGCCCCCCTGCTATCCCCGGCCGGTCCCCCGCCTCCAGGGCCTTTATCATCATAGGGCTGTCCGGCCTTTCATGTATTGCCGCAGGGTCCAGATTGCAGTATGCCCATGCCGTGGACACAGCAGCGTCCGGTTTAACCAGCAGTAAATCCAGCTCTGCCGGTGCCCGTACAGGAGTCAGTATGTCACCCATACCCTCTGCCAGGGCGGTTCCACCCATTATACAGAAAGGCACATCAGCTCCCAGGACCTTGCCCAGGTTCATCATTTCTCTCATATCCATATTCAATTCCCACAGAAGATTCAGTCCCTTTATAACGGCAGCGGCGTCAGTGCTGCCTCCGGCAAGGCCTGCCGCCACAGGGATGTTTTTGTCTATTCGGATTTCTATCCCCCTGCGGATATTGAAATGTTCCCTGATAAGCTGTGCAGCCCTGCAGGCGATATTAGCCCCTCCGGAGGGTACCTGGGGGTGACTGCATTCTATTGTCACGGGACCGTCTCCGGAACCGGAGACCAGCTGTACAGTATCACTGAGACAGACCTGCTGCATTATCATCATCACATTGTGATAACCGTCTTCCCTCCTGTTAATGACATCCAGGGTAAGATTTATCTTTGCCCTGGCTTCCATGGAAATCCTCTGCATATGCACTGCCCCCATCCGGGATAATAATTAAGCCACTATAAATATATTATATATATCAATTGTAATTCCTGCCCGGCGTATTATCAACACCCATTATTTTTGAGCGGTCCTGTCCATGTCCCGTCCTCCCCGGAAATAGCTCAATAGTTATTTTTTCCACGGAACATCCCTTTATACCCTTGACTTTAAACACTAAAGACCGGCCAAAACCAGTCAGGTGAATCCCCGCCGGTGGACCCGGAAAAAGGAAAACAAAAAAGAGCCTGGCGGCTCTCCTGTATATCCGGCTTACAGATTCCCTCTGAGGCCAATCTCCTCTGCTACGCTCTGCATGCCTTTTATGGTCTCTTCAATTACCTGGTTCAATTCCATCCCCAGCAGTTGTGCCCCCTTTTCTATGACTTCCCTGTTCACCCCTGCCGCAAAGCCTTTTTGGTTCCATTTCTTTCTCACCGACTTGGCTTTCATGTCCAGTATGCTCTTGCTTGGCCTTACCAGTGCCGTAGCTGCTATCAACCCGGTCAGTTCATCAATTGTATACAGTACTTTTTCCATCCTGTGCACCGGTTCGACGTCCCCACACAAACCCCATCCATGACTTTGAATTGCCCTTATGTACTCTTCCGGCCACTTTTCCTCAGTCAAAATCTCCCGCACCTTTTTACAGTGCTGGTCAGGATACATCTCATAATCAAGGTCATGGACCAGTCCGATAATCCCCCACTTTTCCTTATCTTCACCGAGCAACCCGGCGAAATGCATCATAACCGCCTCAACAGCCAGAGCGTGCTTTATATGGGCATCATGTCCGTTATACTTCTTCAGCAGCGCAAAGGCCTCTTCCCTGGTTGGAACAACGTTATCCATACTAAGCATCCTTTCATTCATTAGTTAAGTACAATAACCCGCTTTTATTTATTCATTTTACCCGTCTGCCGCTATAATGTCAAAAAAAAAATCCGCTTGCGCGGATTTTTTTACGACAGCTTATATTTGACAATTCTGGAGATGATCAGTTTATCGCCGGGTATCAGGTTTTGGGATTCCTGTATGTCGTTTATTTTGACAAGCTCCTCAATGGTGGTATTATACCTTTTGGCTACATTCCAGAGGGTGTCTCCCTGCTGCACCACATATACCACAATACTGGCATCGGTGCGCCGTTCCCCTTCGCTTTCCTCCACATCCAGCATAACCTCTCTGTCAAATACCTGGCTTATGTCCACTTCGGCTTTTACCCGTCCTCTTATCTCCACCAGGTCATCTCCCAGGAGACGGTGCTGGAGGTCCTCCAAATAAAGGTTCACATCTATATCCATCTGACCGTTTTCATCCGGCAGCTCCATTGTATGGCGCAAAGGTATCTCATCTTCATACATATAAACCCTGTCTCCTGCACCGTCTGTAGTATACAATATCCTTACAGTCATGAACCCTTCTACAGCCAGAAGCCCTTCATCTATTTCAAAATCCACAAGAGCCGGAACGGCTTCTACATCGCATATTTCCGCTATCCCGGGGCACTCTGCCGGAATATCTATCTCCTCTTTGATGCTTATATCCTCCACGACACTTTCCATGGGCTTTTTCAGCTTCAGGGAGGATTTTCTGACATCCAGCTGCCTGGTCGGAGAATAGGCATCTGCCAGTATCTCCATCTGCCGGGTTGTTTCTACTTTGCCGTCAGCTTTGACAACCACTTCATACTCAATAATATTTCTTTCACCTTCGGCATTTTCTTTTACGGTAGAATAAAAGTCCTCTACAGAGTACCTTATCTTGCCCTTCATCCCCGGGCCCGCCCCTGCAACTTCCAGATAATTGCTGAAGGGTATCTGGTATTTTACCCTGTTGATTGAACTTTCATCGTCATCCCCAATATAAAGGGAACTCACATTGATTATCCCCTGGATATTCACCCTGTCCTCGGTTACCCTGCTGTCCCTCTCTCCTACGGTGACACTGGTTTTTAATATCTCCCTGACCTGCGGTTTGTCTGCCGGAAGCTCGAATTCCTGCCTTACTGTGGTATAGGAACTGTTTTCCCCTACTATATCGCTTATCTCAATATAATCTTTGAGGACCTGAATATCCTGGATACCTTTAATATCTTTGACCACATCTATCTGAGATCCATCCAGAACCTTTCCGGAAAGATGCATAACACACTTCACATTGAGCTTCCTGCTGTTTACCACTGCGCAGTCCATATGCTCTATTTCTGCACTGACCAGGGTATCCATCCTGCTTTCCGCCCCCGGAACATCAAGCTGCTGATTTACTCCGAAATTCCCTTCCATATAATAAAGGGGCTGTTCTCCCTCCTGAGAAGTATATAAAATTCTGACATTTATAACTCCGTCCACTTCTACGCGGTTATCCGTTATCTTTTTATCGGTTATAACGACCTCTCCATTTATACTTAAAACCTTATTGATATCCGGTTTACTGTCCGGTACTACTATATCCTCTTCCACCACAGCCTGACTCATCTCTTCCCCAATAACCCGGTCGGTTTTCAAGGTATCTCTTATCAGCTCCAGAGCCATCCTTATTCCCCCTTTCTTCAATCATTTTTTAAACAACCTATTAGAATAATATTAATAACCCGTTGAAAATATGTTAACAGCTTGAAAAAACCCAAAAAAAATAGACGAACCGGTTGCAACAGCCCGTCTGTCATGGGATTAGCCGGGCAGCCTTCAGCACTATAAACAGGATTGCTAGCTTCAGGCGGGGGTCTTAATACGGTATTCTTTCTCTTATTTTAATCAATGTCCTCCCTTATAAGGGGCATACTCATGCATCTTGGACCTCCGCGCCCTCTGACAAGCTCCTGCCCGTCAATTTCCACCACTTCAACCCCGTTTTTCCGCAACACTTCGTTTGAAGCCTCGTTACGGTTATAGGTTATTACAACTCCCGGGGCTATGGCAAGGGTATTTGTACTGTCATTCCACTGCTCCCTGGCCGCGGTTATCTCATCTCCGCCCCCGCTTCTGATGAAATTCACCGTCCGGAGCCTCAGGGCTTTTTTTATAGCCGTCATAAAATTGTCCTGGGGTTCCACATGAAGGCTGTATGGTTTGTTGTTTCTTGTGACCTTAAATACCCTTATGTGGTCCTCAATACCCGGGTAGATGGTGAACTTGTCATAATCCACCATTGTAAATACGGTATCCAGGTGCATGAATGCCCTGATGGGAGGGATATGCATCACCAGTACCTCCCGCAGTGTTTCATGACCGTCAAACAGATTTCTGCAGAGCAGTTCGATACCGTGGGCGGAAGTCCTCTCGCTGCACCCCACTGCAATTACTTCCCGGCTGAGCACTAGTATATCCCCGCCTTCTATGCTGTAAGGCTTGTTATAATCATACCATAAGGGTATCAGGCTGTTGTTGAAAACAGGATGATATTTGTAAAAATATTTCAGGAAAATACCTTCTCTTTTCCGGGCATTAATTCTCATGCTGTTGATGGACAGGCCCTTACCTATTACTGAACCGGGGTCCCTGGTAAAATAAAGGTTGGGCAGGGGATTGATGTAAAAGGGGTATTCCGCATTTACAAAATCAACAAGGCTGTAGTGCCGCTTCACATCAGCCACCTCGGATTTGGGCAGCCCTGCAATCATTTTAAAGGCCAGTTCTTCTGGAGTAAGGGTTTCCATATAACCGGTTATGGCTTCCATAATATACGGATTTTCTATGTCGCAACTGCCCAGGACCTCTTTTACCATATGGACTCTGGCCTTAGGTATCTCCAGTACCTCTTTCAACAATTCTTCCACATAATAAACCTTTGCCCCCCTGTTTCGAAGTGTTTCCGCAAACTTGTCGTGCTCTTCCCGCATTTGTTTCAGCCAGGGGATGTCGTCAAAAAGCATTTCTGCCAGGAACTCCGGAGTTAACCGTTCAAGCTCATTGCCGGGTCTGTGCAGCATAACAGCTCTTAGCCTTCCGATTTCCGAGTTCACCCTGATAGCGTCTTCAGCAGCCACAGTTTATCACCTCTTTCAGCAAGTATGCAGCTACCCATACCCATATTGTTGTCCATTAAGCACAACAATATAAGTTGTCATGGGGACGGTTCTTCTGACAATTTTCTGTCATGGGGACGGTTCTTCTGACAATTTTCTGAATTTTCTGGCCATCCCCGGTTAATCCCTGTCAGTTCTGCAACTCTCCTCTTTGACAGACAGGAGTGCTCTACCAGTTCCTTTATCAGTTCTTCTGTTATTTTTTGATGGCTTCTTTCTTAAGTCCTGCTTCCAATAATGAAAAAGATGACCCTGGCGAAACAGTCCGGGTCACCTTGGAATGTAATTTTTTTGTGTTTCAACATCAGAAGCTGTTTAACATTATCCAGGACAGCATACCCATCCACCGGCACCATCAACCACAGTGTGTCGTGTCACCGTGTCACGGGTATGTCACGGGGACGGTTCTTTGATGTCACGTTGTCACGGGGACGGTTCTTTTGACAATTTTCTGACCGTCTCCCGGTTAATCCCTGTCAGCTCTGCAATTCTCCTCTTTGACAGACAGGAGTGCTCTACCAGTTCCTTTATCAATTCCTCCCTTATTTTCCGATAGTTTTTTGTTCTTAGATCCTGCAGGGTTATTCCTCTCTCCTTCAAACAGCTCCTAATATATTCTTCAACATTCCCTTCATCTATATCATATATACCTTCCTGTTCGATGTCCATATAGCTGTCATTGTCATTCTTTTTACTGAACTCGGCAAATGCTTTAACAGCTTCAATTTCATTATCTGAAAATATGCTTAAAACGTCCCTTATCTCTGGTAGCTCTCTTCCGGATTTCAGGCTATCCAGATATAGCCTTAAGGTGCTCCATTTATACTGCCCGGCAGAACATATCCCTGCCTTTTGAGGATTGTTGTGTATATACCTTATTACGCACATCAAATAGTTCTCATCTTCAATATTTTCACTCTTATATCTGTCCTGAAATACATGCCCCACCCTTTTATACTTTTTATTAAAGTATTGTGCGTAGCTTGTAGCAATTCTGCCCATTATCCTGGGCAATGGATCCTTCATCTCTTTTATTACAATATGTACATGATTGTCCAATATACAATATGAATAAAGCAAAAATTCACCCATTCTTTTCTTCTCTAACATTATATCCATTAGCATGGTCTTATCTTCATCATCAATAAATATATTTTTCTTTTCATTGCCTCTGAGCATGACGTGATAAATCTGAGTACTGCTGCACTTTCTGGGACCTCTCGGCATAGGCACCACCTCGGCTTAAGCATACCATTATTATCCAATATTGTCAAGAGAACTGTCCCCGTGACAACCCCTGTGGCAGTCAGCCAATCTCTTTGCCAGCATTGTATTCCTTTTGATTATCTTGTTGTTCCTGACTGCCATCCCCAGGGCCTTTTTTGTGCCTATGGCTATAAACACCTTTTTTGCGCGGGTGACACAGGTGTAAAGAAGGTTTCTCTGCAGCATCATGTAATGCTGCGTTGTGAAGGGGGCAATAACAATGCTGAACTCACTGCCCTGACTTTTGTGCACTGTAATGGCATATGCCAGCATAACCTCGTCCATCTCGGCAATATCGTATTCTACCTCATTTTCGTCAAATCGCAGCAAAAGCTTCTTGTCCTCAAGGTCAATACGTTCAATGGTTCCGATATCCCCGTTGAAAACACCCTTTTCATAGTTGTTCTTTACCTGCATAACTTTATCCTTTGTTTTGAATAAGGTCCCGCCGTACTTAATAGAAATCCTTGAAGGGTTTAATGCTTCCTGAAGCACCGCATTGAGGTTGACCGCCCCTGCATCTCCTCTCTGCATGGGGCATAGAACCTGTATATCCTTAACAGGGTCTACCCTGTAATATGCCGGCAGCCTGCTTTTACACAGCTGTCTTATATGTTCGGGTATTCTTTCAGGGGATTCTTCTTCTATCAGGAAAAAGTCACTGTTCCTCCCCCCTTGTATTTTGGGGAATTCCCCTCTGTTGATACGGTGGGCATTAGTGATAATCAGACTTCCCCGGGCTTGCCTGAAGATTCTGTTCAGTTTGACCACTTTTACGCTTCCCGATTCTATAATGTCCCGGAGGACATTGCCCGCTCCCACCGATGGCAGTTGGTCGGCATCTCCTACCAGAATTACCGTAGCGGTTTCAGGTACCGCTTTGAGCAGGTTGTACATCAGCATTACATCGACCATTGAAGTCTCATCAATTATTAGTACATCACACTTCAGGGGCTGGCCGGTGTTTTTCTTGTATCCTTCCGAGGGCTTATACTCAAGAAGCCTGTGAATTGTTTTGGCCTCCATGCCGGTGGCTTCTGTCATGCGTTTGGCAGCTCTACCGGTGGGTGCGGCAAGCAATACCCTCTTCCCCATCCCGGTAAACGCTTTTATGATAGCAAGGGTTGTGGTCGTCTTTCCAGTGCCGGGTCCACCTGTCAGAACCATGAATTTGGAGGATAACGCAGTGTTTATGGCTTCCAACTGCACTTCATCATATTTTATGTCGCATTCAGCCTGAATTCTTTCTATCAGTTCCGAATGATCGAATGTCTGAACGGGGGTATTCAACTCCACTACCCTTCTGGCAGTACCTGCCTCACTATGAAACAATGGGGGCAGGTATATGGCATCCTGGTAATCCAGTATTATTGTTTTTTCCAGCAACATGTTTTCTATGGCTGTGTTTATGTTGTCTTCCTCCTGGTCAAGCACCCTCACAGCTTCTTCCACAAGCTGCTGCCGGGTAGCATAACAATGGCCTTCGTTGGACAGTTTATTCAGCACATATATTATCCCTGCCCGGCATCTCTCGTAAGAATCCTTGTCATATCCCATCTTCTGAGCAATCCTGTCGGCGGTTTTAAACCCTATTCCCCATATTTCATCTGCCAGCCTGTAGGGATTTTCCCGGACTATCTTAATACTTTCATTACCATAGCTTTTGAATATTTTAACCGCATAGGCGGTAGACACACCGTTGCTCTGGAGAAACAGCATCACGTTCTTTATTTCCTTCTGGTCCTGCCATGCCTTTTTTATCATCTCTACCCTTTTGGGACCTATTCCTTCTACCTTAATAAGGCTGTCCGGTTCCTCTTCTATGACCCTGATGGTATCTTCCCTGAACTGCCGCACAATCCTTTTTGCATTGACCGGTCCTATTCCTTTTATAAGTCCGCTTCCGAGGTATTTCTCAATACCTGTTGCCGTTGCGGGTATGGTTTCCCGGTAGTCCTGGACAACAAACTGTTTTCCATACCTGCTGTCCATTTTCCATCCACCCCGCAGCTTGACTACGGCCCCTACATTGACAGCGGCAAGGTTCCCGACTACAGTAACAAGCTCCCGGAAACCCCTGGACTTGATTTTGATAACCGAGAAGCCGTTTTCTTCATTTACAAATGTTATTCTTTCAACAACACCTGTGAGCGTTTTCATCATAACCATACAATCCTCCAGTGACATACTACCACCACCTACGCTATCGCTTAGAGGTGGGAGACTTCTTTCGACGTTACGTTAAACAATAACCTTTTGCAGTGGTCCGTCTCCATCCCTTTCTTATAACCGGTATTTCGCAGGATGAAAATACCATATAAATAAATATGTACACATAGGT
>JAENYD010000001.1:0-2673 GCA_016842005.1 Clostridium thermobutyricum
TTACCTTCTTCCTGTTTTTTTTGTTGCTATTGCCAACTAAAATTATACTCTAAGCTGGTGCGATTAAATCGGTATTAGAGGAGACTGGGAAGGCAGTGTTGAAGCAGTTTCAATTCCACTCTGGTGCGATTAAATCCAAAATGCTCCACAACCGCTAAAAAATCCTGAAATAGGTTTCAATTCCACTCTGGTGCGATTAAATCTAACCGGCGCCACCGGCGGTACAAAGTCCGTCGTAAGTTTCAATTCCACTCTGGTGCGATTAAATCTGGGTTCCTATGCGTTAACTGCTGAAAGAAAGAAGGGTTTCAATTCCACTCTGGTGCGATTAAATCGGCTGTTCCCAGGATGAGTACATTTCCCTTTTGCAGGTTTCAATTCCACTCTGGTGCGATTAAATCAGAGATGTTAGAAAATATTAAAAAATTAATTGATTTGTTTCAATTCCACTCTGGTGCGATTAAATCACACCATAGAAACCGCAAAAAACATCAAAAACGGCAGTTTCAATTCCACTCTGGTGCGATTAAATCATGTGACACCAGAAAACGCCATAAAAATCTGCCGCAGTTTCAATTCCACTCTGGTGCGATTAAATCTACCTCATGCTAAAATAGTGGTTGATAAATTTCATGGTTTCAATTCCACTCTGGTGCGATTAAATCTTTTCAAGTCTACGCATCCCTGAATCCCTGATGTTGGTTTCAATTCCACTCTGGTGCGATTAAATCAGAGAGATAAACAGTAACCACATTCACTCCTGGGAAGTTTCAATTCCACTCTGGTGCGATTAAATCGCACTGGAATTTGAGGATGTATAAAAAGTAATCTTGAGTTTCAATTCCACTCTGGTGCGATTAAATCTCGTGGCAGGTCCTTTGGCCGTCTCAGGTCCAAGTCGTTTCAATTCCACTCTGGTGCGATTAAATCGGTGAAGGCCTGGGACTTATAAAAGTCACCAGAACTGTTTCAATTCCACTCTGGTGCGATTAAATCATTGATAAACCCCCTTTATTAAGTTTTATTTTAGGCGTTTCAATTCCACTCTGGTGCGATTAAATCCGAATAAATTCAACCTTCCCGCCCCTTTTGTCAGCCGTTTCAATTCCACTCTGGTGCGATTAAATCCCTTCAGCCTGCCAATTGCGTCACTTATCATTTTCGTTTCAATTCCACTCTGGTGCGATTAAATCGATGGTACCTCTGGCCCGTAAGATCCGGCGAAAGAGGTTTCAATTCCACTCTGGTGCGATTAAATCAATTCATTCCAGAACGCCTTAAAATATTTTTTATTAGTTTCAATTCCACTCTGGTGCGATTAAATCTGGAGTGGAGTACCAAAGATACCATCGGCTCAAGAGTGTTTCAATTCCACTCTGGTGCGATTAAATCTAAAGAACCAATATAAATATTAGGCCCAAAAGCCGTGTTTCAATTCCACTCTGGTGCGATTAAATCCTATGATATATTCACCACCGGCCAGCCCAGCATCTGTTTCAATTCCACTCTGGTGCGATTAAATCGGAATGCCTGAGCCCGTTCTGCACTGCCAAGCATGGGTTTCAATTCCACTCTGGTGCGATTAAATCCCGGACCTGCTTGAATCGTCTAAACGTATGCTGGCGAGTTTCAATTCCACTCTGGTGCGATTAAATCTCCGCCTGCAGGGGTGAGTATAACCGTAGTGACTTATTAGTTTCAATTCCACTCTGGTGCGATTAAATCAGACGTGTGGAGGATGACAATGGGAGCGCTTACCTCGTTTCAATTCCACTCTGGTGCGATTAAATCTTCCAAGCGTGGAAGAGAAATTCGATGCACATGAACGTTTCAATTCCACTCTGGTGCGATTAAATCTAGGTGGATGAAGCAATTATCAATATTCGACACACTGTTTCAATTCCACTCTGGTGCGATTAAATCTGAGTGGGCGCCAAACCTGATGAAAATGTTTACTGAGTTTCAATTCCACTCTGGTGCGATTAAATCTTAATCTCACCCAATCCGTATCCGCAGAGATCGTATGTTTCAATTCCACTCTGGTGCGATTAAATCTGCAAACGGCGGGAGGACAATGCTGTATGTAAAAAAGTTTCAATTCCACTCTGGTGCGATTAAATCGGTGCGTTTGCATCAGCTTCTATCTCCCGGGACTTAGTTTCAATTCCACTCTGGTGCGATTAAATCCCAGAAGTGGAAGGAGTGAGCATATTGCTTAGAAGAGGTTTCAATTCCACTCTGGTGCGATTAAATCAGGAGGGAGACGATGCCAGTTTTATAACTGCTGACAGGTTTCAATTCCACTCTGGTGCGATTAAATCCATCCCCTGGAGAGTAGCTTTTGCATTACAAAAAGAGTTTCAATTCCACTCTGGTGCGATTAAATCCCAGAGCGTGTCACCTTTTTCAACAATGTATACATGTTTCAATTCCACTCTGGTGCGATTAAATCTGGTACATGCCACAAGATGAATTATCTGTCCATGTGTTTCAATTCCACTCTGGTGCGATTAAATCAGTGTCAGCAGAAATATCTTTAATGCTTTTTTCTTCGTTTCAATTCCACTCTGGTGCGATTAAATCGAAGAAGCAAAAGAAGTATCACAATTTTTACCAACGTTTCAATTCCACTCTGGTGCGATTAAATCAGAACTTGGTGAACGGTTTAAAACT
>JAENYD010000001.1:2773-286252 GCA_016842005.1 Clostridium thermobutyricum
GTTTCAATTCCACTCTGGTGCGATTAAATCTATACTCATAGCCTGGGCGGTAGTCATGCTTATATTCGTTTCAATTCCACTCTGGTGCGATTAAATCTGGGAAGAGATATACACAATCGATCCAAGTATTGGTTTCAATTCCACTCTGGTGCGATTAAATCCATAATGAAAGACCGGATAGAAGCATTGGAAAAGGATGTTTCAATTCCACTCTGGTGCGATTAAATCTTCGGAGAGCTGATCCGTTCCGCAAATACCGTATTAGTTTCAATTCCACTCTGGTGCGATTAAATCCGGGTTGATATATTTGCCATCCATGAATTCAAGCCGTTTCAATTCCACTCTGGTGCGATTAAATCCTACCGGCCATTGCCTGTTTTCCGAATACAACCACGCGTTTCAATTCCACTCTGGTGCGATTAAATCACTATGTTGAGGGTCAACTACCCACGACTAAAGTCAGTTTCAATTCCACTCTGGTGCGATTAAATCACCTAAATCGACGCCGATGAAACCATTTTCAGAATTGTTTCAATTCCACTCTGGTGCGATTAAATCGAAGTAGAAAGAAATGATGTGGTTACACTTTGGAAAGTTTCAATTCCACTCTGGTGCGATTAAATCATGGTTACAGCGGGAAGAAAACTTTTGCAGTTCCGGGTTTCAATTCCACTCTGGTGCGATTAAATCATCCATTGCGGATAGTTTCAGCGTTTTCTATTGCATGTTTCAATTCCACTCTGGTGCGATTAAATCTTTTCGTCAAGTACATTTAATACATCTGCGGTTGATGTTTCAATTCCACTCTGGTGCGATTAAATCCAACAGCAGCAGCCTTTCCCACTCCCCTTTCGTTTCGTTTCAATTCCACTCTGGTGCGATTAAATCGCAACCGGGGGCTTAAATGAATACAACAAGGATATACGTTTCAATTCCACTCTGGTGCGATTAAATCCCATTCTCCTCCCTCCCCTGCCTCCCCGAGCTGGGTGGTTTCAATTCCACTCTGGTGCGATTAAATCCCAGGCCGGGTAAATCCTATGAAGGTGGTGGGCTTCGTTTCAATTCCACTCTGGTGCGATTAAATCCAAGGACAGGACTGGAAGCAGAGGAATTAATTAGAGTTTCAATTCCACTCTGGTGCGATTAAATCGTCACAGCGGGAAATCATATCAGATGCCAGCGTAAGTTTCAATTCCACTCTGGTGCGATTAAATCGGTATACCGTCCCCGTCACTGTCTGTTATATTGTCGTTTCAATTCCACTCTGGTGCGATTAAATCTTCCAGGCCCAGGCCAGGCCCAGGCCTGGGCCTGGCCGTTTCAATTCCACTCTGGTGCGATTAAATCTCTATGTCAGTATTTCCGGTTAAGTCACTCAATGTAGTTTCAATTCCACTCTGGTGCGATTAAATCGTATACGTAAGGTTTTCCAGTGTTGTAAGTTCTTATCTGTTTCAATTCCACTCTGGTGCGATTAAATCCCTTCCATCCTGGCAGGCATGAAACGCAGTTTCGGAGTTTCAATTCCACTCTGGTGCGATTAAATCGATACCGACCGCATCGGGAAAGGTCCTTGACCAGTAGTTTCAATTCCACTCTGGTGCGATTAAATCGAAAGCGAGCGATCAGGCAACAATAATAGATACCGGCGTTTCAATTCCACTCTGGTGCGATTAAATCTGCGTACATAAAACATCTTAATCCAGATAATAATTAGTTTCAATTCCACTCTGGTGCGATTAAATCCAACCTCATACCACTCATCCCGAAGCTTTTGAACCTGTTTCAATTCCACTCTGGTGCGATTAAATCAGGACCCTCTGCCGTTCCTCCAGTTGCTGCAGTCTCGTTTCAATTCCACTCTGGTGCGATTAAATCTCGAGCGCCGGTTCCGGCATTGAGTAGTGCGTGATGCGTTTCAATTCCACTCTGGTGCGATTAAATGCATTAAAGAAGAAGAGCAAAATCAGCAGAAACCACGTTTCAATTCCACTCTGGTGCGATTAAATCCCGGGGAAGAGGCTCCAGGTGCGCAGACATGTTCTTTGTTTCAATTCCACTCTGGTGCGATTAAATCCGCCAGACCGGGTGCGAAAAGTATGGCATAACCCTCGTTTCAATTCCACTCTGGTGCGATTAAATCACGGTAGGAAGGCGTATGTATACACGCCTCCGGAGACAAGTTTCAATTCCACTCTGGTGCGATTAAATCTTTCCTAGATGCCCGGGGTGAAAACATAGACATATAGTTTCAATTCCACTCTGGTGCGATTAAATCCCAGCCCGCTATACTTCAACGAGCAGCTCCACTGGCGTTTCAATTCCACTCTGGTGCGATTAAATCAATCAAGCGAAACAAGAGGCTGACGATAAAAGAAATGTTTCAATTCCACTCTGGTGCGATTAAATCTACCCCCTCGCTTCAGGAAGTTCGGGGAATTGCTACGTTTCAATTCCACTCTGGTGCGATTAAATCGATGAAGAATTTCCAGCGGACGAATCAGTCCTTGTGGTTTCAATTCCACTCTGGTGCGATTAAATCTTCTCCCACACTTCCCCAGGATCCACGCCGAACACATGTTTCAATTCCACTCTGGTGCGATTAAATCCTGGCCCATACTGTTGCCACGTCTACCCAGGTATCTACGTTTCAATTCCACTCTGGTGCGATTAAATCGACGCAAAGTTTTCTTCCAGCGTTTGAGAGCTTGTTGTTTCAATTCCACTCTGGTGCGATTAAATCACATAGCCGGCAGTATCCCGGACAAGTGTTATGCCATGTTTCAATTCCACTCTGGTGCGATTAAATCCTGGCCAGCTCTCGCCATACGCCAATACTATCTTTCCGTTTCAATTCCACTCTGGTGCGATTAAATCGTTGTTGCGTATCAGGAAAGAATATTTGGGCCCTCGTTTCAATTCCACTCTGGTGCGATTAAATCTGTGTACTTTGTTTTGACGAAATAGACGCTGTTGGCAGTTTCAATTCCACTCTGGTGCGATTAAATCTGATACTTTCGAAATATCATCATGGCCAGCTGTAAAAGTTTCAATTCCACTCTGGTGCGATTAAATCGTAATTAGACTGTCATCATCGGTATGTTCTACCCTAGTTTCAATTCCACTCTGGTGCGATTAAATCTAATCAGTTATTCCAGCTTAAATATCGTCAGAAGCGTTTCAATTCCACTCTGGTGCGATTAAATCATGATGAAAACAGCCAGGTAGTAAAAACCCTTGAGCGTTTCAATTCCACTCTGGTGCGATTAAATCTAACCTCCCTTTACTTATATTTTTACCTGTATTTTCGTTTCAATTCCACTCTGGTGCGATTAAATCGAGCAGCTCCACTGGCAGGATAGACGGAAGATACTGCGTTTCAATTCCACTCTGGTGCGATTAAATCCCACTTCTATAGAGATCATTGAGACATCATACAGTGGTTTCAATTCCACTCTGGTGCGATTAAATCTGTCTCAGAGCCTGATAAGGTCCTCAGAGTAGAACAGTTTCAATTCCACTCTGGTGCGATTAAATCGCAGAAACAGCTTAGGGAAATAGAGAGTGAGATTATGTTTCAATTCCACTCTGGTGCGATTAAATCGATTAATGGTACCCATCCCACTGCCTTCGAATATTTGTTTCAATTCCACTCTGGTGCGATTAAATCGCTGCACCTCATTTGCAAAGAGCAGGTGAGCTAATAGTTTCAATTCCACTCTGGTGCGATTAAATCATAGTTCTTCTGATGACAAAACTTTTAAAACGTTTTGTTTCAATTCCACTCTGGTGCGATTAAATCCTTGTTAATTTCAGCCCTTCTTGCAGTTATGACCTTCGTTTCAATTCCACTCTGGTGCGATTAAATCTATGCCAGGTTCAAGCTCTTCGATGTACAGGTGAAGTTTCAATTCCACTCTGGTGCGATTAAATCATACCATACAAGGAAATACAGAAGAAACTGAATTTCGTTTCAATTCCACTCTGGTGCGATTAAATCCAAAAGAAAGATTAAAACGAAAAGGATATGTATATTGTTTCAATTCCACTCTGGTGCGATTAAATCGAGATTCTGAAGAAGCATATGGCCATATGGTTAGCGGGTTTCAATTCCACTCTGGTGCGATTAAATCAGATATTCTGGCTCAAGAACAGGAAAAAAGACGTAGTTTCAATTCCACTCTGGTGCGATTAAATCCGGAAACGAGGCTGAGAGTGCCGGACAAGAGACAGAGTTTCAATTCCACTCTGGTGCGATTAAATCCCGGCAAGCGAACTGCAAAATCTACTGAGGAAGATAGTTTCAATTCCACTCTGGTGCGATTAAATCTAGCCAGCTCCGGCCTACTTATCTTCAGCTCATATAGTTTCAATTCCACTCTGGTGCGATTAAATCTTTAGGGCAATACAGACTGATTACCGAATTATCAGCTGTTTCAATTCCACTCTGGTGCGATTAAATCTTTTCTTCTGCTTCTTCCTCGTCCACCACATCAAAGGTTTCAATTCCACTCTGGTGCGATTAAATCTTTGGACGATTGACGCTTATTTTTGCTTTTCCGGTGTTTCAATTCCACTCTGGTGCGATTAAATCGCCAGTGCTCTACACATCCCTGAATCCCTGATGTTGGTTTCAATTCCACTCTGGTGCGATTAAATCACATGTTGTCCCAGCATCATTGTCCACCAAACATAAGTTTCAATTCCACTCTGGTGCGATTAAATCGAATTTACCTCCTCACATACATTAAACCCAGTATCCGTTTCAATTCCACTCTGGTGCGATTAAATCAACTGAGAAAAGAAAAAAACCTTACTCAAGTTCAATGTTTCAATTCCACTCTGGTGCGATTAAATCGCAAGCACCAACTACCCCCTAGCCATCCGGGATCACGTTTCAATTCCACTCTGGTGCGATTAAATCCTGTAAAAGGTATGGCAGGGGAGAAATACGGGATTACGTTTCAATTCCACTCTGGTGCGATTAAATCCCTGCATCCTGGGCCTCGGGCTATAGGCGAGTACGGTGTTTCAATTCCACTCTGGTGCGATTAAATCTTCAAGATACCCGCCTATCCATAAGTCATCTGTCTGGTTTCAATTCCACTCTGGTGCGATTAAATCCGTGTATCACTCCTTATTTGCGTTTTGTTTTTCTCTGTTTCAATTCCACTCTGGTGCGATTAAATCTAAATGGAACAAATTTCAAACATGGGATAAATGTGTTTCAATTCCACTCTGGTGCGATTAAATCCAACCGTAACAGTATATGTACAGCCTTTGAATATATAGTTTCAATTCCACTCTGGTGCGATTAAATCTGCACTAATTTGTCAAAATTCATTCCACGTGCTAAGGTTTCAATTCCACTCTGGTGCGATTAAATCACTTCGGTATAGGTGGGATAGGGCTTATGCAGAAATGTTTCAATTCCACTCTGGTGCGATTAAATCCACCCAAAAACATAGAAACCGTAAGGAATGCTATGTGTTTCAATTCCACTCTGGTGCGATTAAATCATATAGCCTTTCAAATAGACCAATCTACTACAAACGGGTTTCAATTCCACTCTGGTGCGATTAAATCCTGTTACGCCTGTGTCAAATGCATTGTTAAATACACGTTTCAATTCCACTCTGGTGCGATTAAATCCACTTAACGGCAAAATGATAAAAATAACCGACAGTACGTTTCAATTCCACTCTGGTGCGATTAAATCCCAATAGTCTTCAACGTGGACAAATCCAAACGTTCACGTTTCAATTCCACTCTGGTGCGATTAAATCATTGTTGGCTTCATCTATTGCCTTATATGAACCATGTTTCAATTCCACTCTGGTGCGATTAAATCCAGCACCGACATGTATAAATGTGGGTGCGATATTTAAGTTTCAATTCCACTCTGGTGCGATTAAATCGATGCCTTAACCATGCCGGGGACATCGAAAAATATAGTTTCAATTCCACTCTGGTGCGATTAAATCTAACCTGCATCATTTCAACTATTTCAGCCTGTAATTGTTTCAATTCCACTCTGGTGCGATTAAATCTAGGGTCTTGACCAGTTTCTTCTAATAATTTCTGTCGTTTCAATTCCACTCTGGTGCGATTAAATCGACTTCTGACGGTACTGACGTTGACTGGGATACTTCGTTTCAATTCCACTCTGGTGCGATTAAATCCCTGTTACGCCTGTGTCAAATGCATTGTTAAATACACGTTTCAATTCCACTCTGGTGCGATTAAATCTTGCTCATCGCCACCCTCATGGCCTCGCTTCTCTTCGTTTCAATTCCACTCTGGTGCGATTAAATCGCGGTCAGGGGAGCGCTGGAAGATATGTATTTCGCGTTTCAATTCCACTCTGGTGCGATTAAATCCATTGTACCAGGTCATCACAACATCCCATTCATCGCGTTTCAATTCCACTCTGGTGCGATTAAATCCCATCATCAGCGCCTCGCCTATACCGCAGGAAAGCGTTTCAATTCCACTCTGGTGCGATTAAATCCTAAGTGGTAAGCCTTTTCATAGTCCATATCTGGGTGTTTCAATTCCACTCTGGTGCGATTAAATCATGTAAAGAAAAATGGTTCCCCGAAACATCAGAAGATAGTTTCAATTCCACTCTGGTGCGATTAAATCGCAATACCTAAAAGAGAAAATTTTACTGCAAGTATAACGTTTCAATTCCACTCTGGTGCGATTAAATCATACTAGTAAGTCATTGCTACTAGCACACATACTCAGTTTCAATTCCACTCTGGTGCGATTAAATCTTTTATTGTGTCAACCATAACACATTTATTTTGAAGTTTCAATTCCACTCTGGTGCGATTAAATCATGGAGAAGTAATAAAACTGGGCATTAATGTGTATAGTTTCAATTCCACTCTGGTGCGATTAAATCTGACGGTTCATTACAGGAAAACTTAAATGCAGATAGTTTCAATTCCACTCTGGTGCGATTAAATCGGGGAGACGGACACCAGGGACCCGGCATTTAAGGACGTTTCAATTCCACTCTGGTGCGATTAAATCCCATTTTTTCACAAAAGACACGATAGGCATGACACCGTTTCAATTCCACTCTGGTGCGATTAAATCAATAATGATATAAGCTTCGAGGAATTATGCAGTTATCGTTTCAATTCCACTCTGGTGCGATTAAATCTTTCGACTAAAACACTCATACAAAAAGAGTATGAGTGTTTTAATTCCACTCTGGTGCGATTAAATCTTGGTTCGGAGAACTAACTGGAAATGTGAGTTCTATGTTTCAATTCCACTCTGGTGCGATTAAATCAAAAAATTGAATTGTAAGCTCAAAATCAGATTTGTCGTTTCAATTCCACTCTGGTGCGATTAAATCAATGTGAGTGTCCGGTCCCTGGCAGACTATGAGACGTTTCAATTCCACTCTGGTGCGATTAAATCACTGTTATTTTGAGCATACCTCCACCCCCAGCTCAGTTTCAATTCCACTCTGGTGCGATTAAATCGAATTATTTATTCTCCATAGTATGCTATTTCCCTTGGTTTCAATTCCACTCTGGTGCGATTAAATCTTTGCCGGTGTCAAGCATTACCTGTTGATCACTCACCCGTTTCAATTCCACTCTGGTGCGATTAAATCATGCACCAGCTGAGCGCTATCGTTGTATATCAGCACCGTTTCAATTCCACTCTGGTGCGATTAAATCGCCATAATAGCGAATAGTATCACTCCAAACCTGGGTTTCAATTCCACTCTGGTGCGATTAAATCGCCAGTAATATTTGATACCTTCTGCCAGCGTTGCTGCGTTTCAATTCCACTCTGGTGCGATTAAATCTATCTTTCAAGTTATACCCCTGCTGCTGATGACGTTTCAATTCCACTCTGGTGCGATTAAATCTATATATTGAGCCGCTTGCTTGGCTGTCATAGTACAGTTTCAATTCCACTCTGGTGCGATTAAATCCCATAAGCTCTACCGATGTCTTTGCGTTTTTTCTCAGTTTCAATTCCACTCTGGTGCGATTAAATCAAAACTTGGGCTGAACAGTTCTATAAATCAAAAGCAGTTTCAATTCCACTCTGGTGCGATTAAATCCTGTCGGGTCCCAATGTGCATATACTTCCATTGCTAGTTTCAATTCCACTCTGGTGCGATTAAATCGTGGCATGCCGTCCAGTTCTTGAACCGATGGTATCTTGTTTCAATTCCACTCTGGTGCGATTAAATCCAAGAAAACAGAAGCATGGAAAAGCCAGAAAAGAAAGTTTCAATTCCACTCTGGTGCGATTAAATCACATAGCCGGCTGATTCACTGGTTCCTGTCGGGTCTGTGTTTCAATTCCACTCTGGTGCGATTAAATCGCTTCTTGCCACACTTCTTACACCTGACCTCTTCCAGTTTCAATTCCACTCTGGTGCGATTAAATCGAGTGGATACTATATGGAATTTCTCTGCAAAATTCATGTTTCAATTCCACTCTGGTGCGATTAAATCCTGCCTTCCAACAGGTCTTTACCTTTAGCGGTAAGCTGTTTCAATTCCACTCTGGTGCGATTAAATCCCAGCACCCTGTATTTTGTTTGTGTATCTCCTGTGTCGTTTCAATTCCACTCTGGTGCGATTAAATCAAGAAACTTTTATCCACGAAATACTTGAAGCGTTAAAGTTTCAATTCCACTCTGGTGCGATTAAATCTCTTGACAGATGGATGAGTAAACAGGAGCAAGCTGTAGTTTCAATTCCACTCTGGTGCGATTAAATCGTTCCCCGGCCACAAGCGCATCTGCAAAATAACTGTGTTTCAATTCCACTCTGGTGCGATTAAATCCGGAGCTATAGGCTTTCTGTTGAATTTTGAAGAAAGCGTTTCAATTCCACTCTGGTGCGATTAAATCCGGGAAGGACAGTGCAAACTGGTGTTTAAGGAAAATAGTTTCAATTCCACTCTGGTGCGATTAAATCTTAACCCCGAAACAGCAAGTATTTGTTGATGAGTACCGTTTCAATTCCACTCTGGTGCGATTAAATCATCTCTCCAGGTCCCTGAAACCATCCCTGGGATGCTGTTTCAATTCCACTCTGGTGCGATTAAATCGCCATCCAGATCTGTTACTTTTTCAACCTTTATAAGTTTCAATTCCACTCTGGTGCGATTAAATCTGGTTCAGAGTTACTACAAAAAACTAGAATTAAAAGTTTCAATTCCACTCTGGTGCGATTAAATCAACCTCCACCTCGTCTGCCAGTGCTCTTAATGCATCGTTTCAATTCCACTCTGGTGCGATTAAATCGCAGTTTAACGAATATCATGCAATAAGTACTGATTGGTTTCAATTCCACTCTGGTGCGATTAAATCGATAATAATATCTGTGTTAGTCTCTGTGTTAGTCTCGTTTCAATTCCACTCTGGTGCGATTAAATCTTTGGGAAATCCGCTAATGTCCTATCAACTATCTCACGTTTCAATTCCACTCTGGTGCGATTAAATCCTGTTTTTCTTTTCCGTCCCTTTCCCGTTCCTTCTCGTTTCAATTCCACTCTGGTGCGATTAAATCCCACCACCGGTACAGCAAATGCCTTTTCAAGTTCCTTGTTTCAATTCCACTCTGGTGCGATTAAATCTTTGCGGTTAGATAAATCGCACTCCTGGATTTTTTGTTTCAATTCCACTCTGGTGCGATTAAATCCAGCTAGCCAGGCAGAAAAAGCAGCCAAATATATTTGTTTCAATTCCACTCTGGTGCGATTAAATCAACTCCAGAGCTGGTACTTCCAGCAGGGGTATACAGGTTTCAATTCCACTCTGGTGCGATTAAATCACCAAATGACCTACGCCATGTCAGAGGAAGGCAAGCGTTTCAATTCCACTCTGGTGCGATTAAATCTTTCACATTCTTTTACCGTTTTATCACCTTGTATTTGTTTCAATTCCACTCTGGTGCGATTAAATCATGGCAGGGGTCGGAGCTGTCGCAAGCGATGAAATTGTTTCAATTCCACTCTGGTGCGATTAAATCAAGACAGCGTAACCATAAAGGCATTAGCTGATATGGCGTTTCAATTCCACTCTGGTGCGATTAAATCCCTCCGGACCAAATTCACGCCATTCAAATCCATCCTGTTTCAATTCCACTCTGGTGCGATTAAATCATATGCCTTCCTGCTCTTTCTTCTTCAATTCCCTTTGTTTCAATTCCACTCTGGTGCGATTAAATCCCACGCTGTCCCAATCTGCCAGGTTGGATATGGCGTAGTTTCAATTCCACTCTGGTGCGATTAAATCCCGTGGCTGTGCGCTTTGTGTCAGACTGTGCGCCCCGTTTCAATTCCACTCTGGTGCGATTAAATCGAATTTGCTCAAGCGTGGGAAAGCGCGGCAGAAGAGGGTTTCAATTCCACTCTGGTGCGATTAAATCTTTCGATGCACATGCGCTGCTGCTCCCTGATTTCCAGTTTCAATTCCACTCTGGTGCGATTAAATCTCCCACATCTCCAGTAGTTCATATCTTCTACTCTTGAGTTTCAATTCCACTCTGGTGCGATTAAATCTAAAGAAAGCTATTATCTTATTAGCCTGCTTTGATGCGTTTCAATTCCACTCTGGTGCGATTAAATCAAAAAATTCAGCTTTCAGCCAGTGCACAATACTAATGTTTCAATTCCACTCTGGTGCGATTAAATCTATAGACGAAATAACCGAGAAGAAACAGCACAAGCAGTTTCAATTCCACTCTGGTGCGATTAAATCTCTTGTCATAGACCTCACATCCTTTATTACAACTTATGTTTCAATTCCACTCTGGTGCGATTAAATCCATAAAGCGTAGCGTTCAGAATTATGAAACCAGATTGTTTCAATTCCACTCTGGTGCGATTAAATCCTGACTGCAGTTGGAACACTCCTTGTCTCTTTACTGTTTCAATTCCACTCTGGTGCGATTAAATCTACATTTGGCTCAGCTTATCAGAATTATCTTGATTTGTTTCAATTCCACTCTGGTGCGATTAAATCAAAATAGACAATGAATTGCCTAATACCCATATAGAAGTTTCAATTCCACTCTGGTGCGATTAAATCCGCCGAGAACCACAACTTTATGCCTTGAAAGAGACAAGTTTCAATTCCACTCTGGTGCGATTAAATCTTTTGTTGCTGTAACGCCGCCGTTTTCATCGTAAAAGTTTCAATTCCACTCTGGTGCGATTAAATCTGAAAATACCTGAACTCTACTGTGCCCCTGTACCAAGTTTCAATTCCACTCTGGTGCGATTAAATCCAAATGATAGAACAGCAAGTAATGCCGTGATAACTATGTTTCAATTCCACTCTGGTGCGATTAAATCTCATTGTCTACCAATGCGAATATTTCGTCTTTGTCCGTTTCAATTCCACTCTGGTGCGATTAAATCTTGTTCTCGCCATTTTTTATAATCTCCTTTTCAAAGGTTTCAATTCCACTCTGGTGCGATTAAATCTGTACGAATACTTTGACGGAAGCAACTGGAAAGAAATAGTTTCAATTCCACTCTGGTGCGATTAAATAGCGATGAAGTAAAAAAGGCTATTGCTGATTATTTCGTTTCAATTCCACTCTGGTGCGATTAAATCTCACAATCTTCGTTTCATATCTCCAACCAACTTCAAAGTTTCAATTCCACTCTGGTGCGATTAAATCAGGCAGCTATAATGATATCGTCTAACAGCCTGCATATGTTTCAATTCCACTCTGGTGCGATTAAATCGGGGACGAAATATTTGTTCCTACAAAATATGGAGCAGTTTCAATTCCACTCTGGTGCGATTAAATCAAGACTTTGAATATATCGAGCAATATCTTAAAGAAGTTTCAATTCCACTCTGGTGCGATTAAATCGCCTGAAAGCATCTGTTTTGAGTAAATGCTCTTCTAGTTTCAATTCCACTCTGGTGCGATTAAATCAATATTCTGTATTTTTACCGATATATATATATAAAGTTTCAATTCCACTCTGGTGCGATTAAATCCAATAAGGGGATATACGGGAGGACTGGGCAAATATGGTTTCAATTCCACTCTGGTGCGATTAAATCTACATTGATTTATGCGAAAACTTAGAGTTAATTGAAAGTTTCAATTCCACTCTGGTGCGATTAAATCCAAATGATAGAACAGCAAGTAATGCCGTGATAACTATGTTTCAATTCCACTCTGGTGCGATTAAATCTTATTAGTTTCAAAACACCGTCCAATTTTGCAAAATATGTTTCAATTCCACTCTGGTGCGATTAAATCTCCGAAAACTCAATAAAACTCTGTGATGCAACGGTCGTTTCAATTCCACTCTGGTGCGATTAAATCTCGTGCACGACAGCACAGGCATGACGCATTACATATAGTTTCAATTCCACTCTGGTGCGATTAAATCTATGAGTATCATATAATAGCAATACTGACAAAATAGTTTCAATTCCACTCTGGTGCGATTAAATCTGCACCAGCTGAGCGCTATCGTTGTATATCACCCCCGTTTCAATTCCACTCTGGTGCGATTAAATCCGGCATAGTTCCTCCTGGATGCACACGGCCAATTTGGTTTCAATTCCACTCTGGTGCGATTAAATCCAAAATTTTACAACCTTATTACTGATATGCTGTTATAGTTTCAATTCCACTCTGGTGCGATTAAATCTTTCAAAAGCTGAACATTGTCTTATAACGCCGTTTTGTTTCAATTCCACTCTGGTGCGATTAAATCTTTAAGTATAGCTCTGTGTAACCTTTTGCTTTTCAAAGTTTCAATTCCACTCTGGTGCGATTAAATCTAAATGTATGCATAAGTTTATGATAACTAAAGACCAGTTTCAATTCCACTCTGGTGCGATTAAATCTTGTCTGGCTTCATAATGCGATCTACCTTGCTTAAGTAGTTTCAATTCCACTCTGGTGCGATTAAATCTCCACGGTTACACCTTCTACGTTCGTCTGCATTACCGTTTCAATTCCACTCTGGTGCGATTAAATCAGGTTCGTGAATATCGCTATAATTGTTTATATTCAGTTTCAATTCCACTCTGGTGCGATTAAATCTATGTAGTATAATAGTGGCCAATTTCTTCAGCCAGGTTTCAATTCCACTCTGGTGCGATTAAATCGAACCCACCTATGATGATGCTGTAGATATTCTTGTAGTTTCAATTCCACTCTGGTGCGATTAAATCCAATATGCGACATGTAACGGACAAAAACCTTGCAATCGTTTCAATTCCACTCTGGTGCGATTAAATCATGTAAAATTCAACGACCTCCGCACAACACACTTTCGTTTCAATTCCACTCTGGTGCGATTAAATCAATGCCGGAACATAAGGTATACCTTGAACCTTACTTGTTTCAATTCCACTCTGGTGCGATTAAATCCTATTATGCCTATTACCCTTGATATTTTCAAATTCAGTTTCAATTCCACTCTGGTGCGATTAAATCTCCCTCAATGCGTATTCACCTGGCTTAATTTCCTTTGTTTCAATTCCACTCTGGTGCGATTAAATCCATGTTTTTTGCGTTCTGCACGTCATCTGCTTCCTTGTTTCAATTCCACTCTGGTGCGATTAAATCAAATCATGCCGTATGAAACTCTTGAACAATTAGAGCGTTTCAATTCCACTCTGGTGCGATTAAATCAGGACGAAGGAACTCCGGAAATAAGCTGATAAGGGTGTTTCAATTCCACTCTGGTGCGATTAAATCCTTTCTATTTAATCAAATCGATCGAACAGCAGATACGTTTCAATTCCACTCTGGTGCGATTAAATCACAGATTATCTGCTTGGAAGAACAAAACGCAAAGACGTTTCAATTCCACTCTGGTGCGATTAAATCTGCGAAGTGTGCAAGTTGTATTCCACTTCATATGTGAGTTTCAATTCCACTCTGGTGCGATTAAATCATGTATCCGAAAGACCAGGCAACATTGGCGGAAGCTAGTTTCAATTCCACTCTGGTGCGATTAAATCCGAAGCAGTGAATGTGAACAGAAGAACATATTACCAGGTTTCAATTCCACTCTGGTGCGATTAAATCCCTTCCAAAATGACGCTTAGGTCCTTTTCTGAGAGAGTTTCAATTCCACTCTGGTGCGATTAAATCATAAGGAGGTCTTTAAAGCATATGACACTAACTTTAGTTTCAATTCCACTCTGGTGCGATTAAATCGCTGACGGCGGAGGCGGCCGGGGGTATAGACTACAGTTTCAATTCCACTCTGGTGCGATTAAATCAGATTGAGCTTTCGCATCCTCCCCCGTACGATCCTCGTTTCAATTCCACTCTGGTGCGATTAAATCTAGTAATGTGTGTATGTCAGTCAGTCAGTCAAGTCATGTTTCAATTCCACTCTGGTGCGATTAAATCTTTCCAAAAAGATATCGTTAAATGGGCGTTACGTAAGTTTCAATTCCACTCTGGTGCGATTAAATCTGGACCTCTGTATTTATGTAGTTTATATAACCGCACCGTTTCAATTCCACTCTGGTGCGATTAAATCGTTCTTTATAGTATATGGACCCTTCAAGGGGATAATGTTTCAATTCCACTCTGGTGCGATTAAATCATATGAGTATCATATAATAGCAATACTGACAAAATAGTTTCAATTCCACTCTGGTGCGATTAAATCTTCACAGTATAACTTGAAGCCAAATGTGAATATCTCGTTTCAATTCCACTCTGGTGCGATTAAATCGTGTGTCTTCGTTCACTTTATATGAGTTTCAAGTATAGTTTCAATTCCACTCTGGTGCGATTAAATCTTGTATAGAATATATTGTTCCGTAATGTGATAATAAGTTTCAATTCCACTCTGGTGCGATTAAATCGAAAAGGGATATTCCCGGTGATTAAGGCCCTGAACAGTTTCAATTCCACTCTGGTGCGATTAAATCTCTGCGAGATACAATTGAAGTACGAAGAATTACTTGTTTCAATTCCACTCTGGTGCGATTAAATCCCCATGCTTGAACATGTGATGTTACAGACCAGTTAAAGTTTCAATTCCACTCTGGTGCGATTAAATCTTCCCATTCCATCTACGTTGCCCTCCTTCCTGTCAAAGTTTCAATTCCACTCTGGTGCGATTAAATCCCAGCAAAAACCCCTAAAAATAAAGGTTTACCAAAACAAGTATTTCCCTGCTAAGAAGATTATATAACGAAGTTATGCGCTGTTCAAGGCTGATTCAGTTTGTCGACCCCCCTGGTATTTTGCATTACCGGAGGTCGACAAACTATTATACAAAGTTTGATGTAGGATTCTTCTCCTGACCAATTATTTCTTTATTTAACCATTTCTCGCTTCTGGCAATAAAAATAATGACAGAATCGGTTTCCGGGTCAATTATACGGTTTATCCCATTCTTAATCTTGAGCAGTTGCGCATCGGTTACATGTCCCTCAAATACAGAATTCTGTATCCAGTTGAGATACTTTCTTAAAAACTTTAATATCTTTGCTACCCGTTTCTCGCCCACATCATACACTATAAGAACATACATATTACCACCACATTTTAAATCCTTCATATTCATTAATATCGTTAATATGCTTCATCAGTTTATAACATTCAAGCCTTATCAATCTCCTGTAGCTGACCTGCCTTCCAAGGTCTTTGTGCCCAATCGTGGTGCCCAGTTTGCTGTCATATTCCTGTAGAAAAATCTTTCTCCCTTTATCATTCATGTGACAAAAATTCAGTTCCTTTGTAAAGTCATCTTCATCAATCATGTTCTCATTAATCAGTTTGAAAATTACTCTGTCAACAACAATAGGCTTGAATATCTCACTAATATCCAGACTCAGTGAAAATCTCCTTTCTCCGGGCTGATGAAGATAGCTCACAGTGGGGTCCAGCTGAGTGTGATATATCTCGGACAAAACAGTGGTATACATAAGGCTGTTTCCGAAAGATATAAGGGTATTCATAGCATTATCCGGAGGTCTTTTTACCCTTTTACTGAATACAAATTTGCTTTTGGTTATAACCTTGAATACCCCATAATAGCTGTCCCTGATTCTTCCCTCCAACCCCATGAGCTCCTCAATGCTGCGTGTCTTCTCAATTGCACGTCTCTCATCCTCAACTTGCCGTATTGCTCCGTCCAGTTTGTTATCCCTGCGGGAATTGTAGTATTTCAGGTTTTTCAATATGTTGTAGCTGGCGGCATTGATAATGCTTTTTGCAATATGTAGCCTTTCCCTACCGTCAAGATATTTTTTAACCTGATTCACCGTACAGAATCCCGACGGCAGATGCTCTCTGGGATAAAAACTCCCGGTGTAAAACCCATAATAATTGAACAGGTGAATGGTTATGTTATTCTGCCCCAGGAAGTTCAAAGCTTTGCTGTTCATATCGATTTCTCCGAAAAGATACAGCGCTTCTATATCTGCCACCGGAAGGTATTTTCTGGTGCCACTGCCCTCAAAATATACGGTATTATCCTTCCTTCGTATCCTCCCATCGGTTGTAATATAATAATTCCTTTTCACTTCTTCTCTCCTCCTAGCAAAAACAGAATTCATAATAGCTGCACTTGTTACATTTCCTTTCCTTTGCAGCCGAAGGAGGGGATGACATATCTTTTATCCTGTAAATATCCTTTATAACTTCGTCTATTACCTCTTTGTCCTTTTGGGTGAGAATTATCTCCTCGCTCTTTTTAGCCCTGGGGTAACGGATAACCCCTCTCAACCCTTCAACACCTTTGCTTTCCAGATAATATAGATAATACATCAGCTGAAAACGCGTAGCCTCTTCCATGGATTTGCTTAACTTTGTCTCGTTTACCACCAGTTCCTTTTCCACAAAATCAAGGCATATGAGATTGTCTATCATTATCTCCTTCCTGTCCCTCAGGTAACTGCTGGTATGGACTTCCTTCCCCATTTCCACAAGGGTGGAATTGTATTCCATATTCATTTCATGAGTAAAAAACCACAGTTTTTTTTTGCAGACAAAATAATAGTTGATTTCCACGCCCCTGACCTGCAAACCAATTTCCAGTGACATACAATCACATCCCTACAGGAAATTATCCGTTTCTTGGTCAATCAAAAGGCCCAGCCCGTCATCATAATTGCATAATATTACAGGCATACCGTCCGATGCTTTGTCAATCCTGTTCTCCCTGGCCAGCATTGCATATCTCCTGCTGGACACATTAACCACATATCCCATTGCTTCAAAATATTTCTTTTCCTCTATAGCCTCTTCATATTCGGTCCTGAATTTTTCGGGTATAACTTCTATGCTTTTGAAAAGTCCATAAAAATCTTCCCCTATATCCCTGTTATGGTCAAAGGGTATGAGTTCACCAAGAAGCCTGTTGAAGTGCCTGTCGACCCTGTCGAATTCCTTCTGTTCTCCGGTGCTGTATCCGCCATTGTACACCTGGTCTACCAGTGACTGAATCAGGCTTTCTTCAAGTGTGGAAACTCCCCTGAGGGCTTTCATGGTCCTGCACACAACAGCCTGGTCATAAATATAGCGGTCATTTTTTGAGCCTTCCTCAAAAACATATACAGGACATATGCCTTTTGAACCCTTTCTGTTTATCCTCCCAAATCGCTGAAGCAGCGCATCAACCGGTGCAGGCTCGGAATACAGCACATCAAAATCAATATCCAGGGAAACTTCTACAGCCTGGGTACCTACCAAAAGGTCAGCGTACTTCAGTTTCTCCTCAACCTGCTCCCTGCCCTTCAGAACCAGAGCCCCGTGAAGCAGGCATGGTTCCATGGCTTTCCCTTCCAGTCTCCGGTATATATTCTGAGCTGTTTTTACCGTATTGCAGACAATCATGACTCTCTTTTCTTCTTCCATATCTCTGTATATAGCATTGATATTGTCCTCTATACCGCCGGACAGGATATTCACACGATGCCTTGTGAATTTTTTCAATTCTTCTGCAGACATACGTATAATGTTTTCCTCTCCTATTTTCAGCCTTGATTTGAACATGTCCATGAGAAATGCCGGAAGTGTCGCCGACATGATAAAGAAATTTGCATTGAATTTGTTTTGCAGGGTTTCGAGAGTATTGAGAATCAAAGCGGTGGTATGGGGGTCATAAGCATGTATTTCATCCATAATGAACAAACCACTGCACATTTCACTCAGCTGGGTCTCATATCCTTTTGTGCGGAAGAACGCCTTCAAAATCTGAAAGGGTGTCATCACCTTATAGGGGCGGTATATCTTTTTGGTGACACTTTGAATATTTCTGACTGTTTCCTTCTTCTCCCTGTATCCAGCCTGCTCATTTTCACTAAGGCTCTTATAGATGAAATATGATGCTTTGCCATGGAGAAGTCCCACCAAATCATCTCCGCAGGAAGAAAAATCATCTGTCAGCCTTTTGTATAATGCGTTTATACTGGCAGTATAGGGAAGCAGGTAGAAAATCCTGCGCCCCTGATTAGCATTCTGATTATTAGCGGTCCAGAACAGAGATGCCTCGGTTTTACCCGAACCGGTGGGAGATACCAGCAGCCCGTCTCCCTTTAGTACGGAGGCCCGTATTTGAATATCACGCAGTCGGGGAAAATTGTATACCTCTGACAGTTCTTTTATGGCCTTCCTGATCTCATACTTTCCGGCAGAGGCCAGGTGGTCACAGGCCATCAGGAATCCCTTCAGCAGAATACCGTAAATCCCGTGATATAGAGTTATTTGGTCATCATACATCATATCCTTGTAATCCTTAATGCAATATGTAAACGGGTCCACCATTTCCTCCGGAGCTGGCAGATGATGGCGCAACGGGTTGTACCCCAGGTACTCCTCTGATAGACGTTCCAATTCTTCAAACATGTTTTCTATGTAATGGATATTCTTCCTGATTTCCTGCATATTTTCCATGTACCGGAGCTTCCCCGGTGACCCGGGTATATATGTGGCGTTCTTTTCCACCAGCTCGTCCAGGTACTTGTGGTGGGAAACGACAGCGAGACATATGGCTTTTTTGTATTCTTCCGGATAATCCAGAGAATTTATAAAGGAAGCAGATAAGATTTCATGTCTGTACCAGTGCTTCCCTGATGCCAGTTGAAGCTGAAAACCCGGAGCTGCCTTGCCCAGGTCATGGAGAAATATGGCATAAAACAGGTGTTCAAAAAAACTGTCAACCGAGCAGACCGAGGGAGCCTCCGGATATGCCTCCCGGAGACTCCTGAACACCTTTAATGCATTCTCGGTATGCTGCAGAAGGGTTTCGTCTTCCTTAGCCTTGATTTCATCTGTCCAGCCCATGAACATATACCCCCCAGTTCATTTCCCTGTCCATTAGAAATTCGCCGCCATTGTACCTGTTCAGCCTGTCCATCACACAGAACATCCTGGTTCCGCAGGCTTTTCTAGGAATATCCATGGAGAAATGGGTGGGCAGGGCCTGTATTACCCCGTTAATTCCTTCAAGGGGAAAGGGTACAAGAGTGCATCCCACTTTCATATCCTTCTCCCCTTGGTCCAATTCTATCTCCTTGATTTCCTCAACAGTACACAAATCGGACGACCTTCCCAGTAGCAGTTGATAAGCAGGCCTCTTGAAACAGTCTTTCAGGTCAAGCCTGGTGGTATAGAGATAAAGAAGGGGATTGTACAGTATCTCCCTCTTCATTATATTGGTCTTGCTCACCTTGAGGTTTTCCTGCAGTTCGTATACTGTTTCTATATCAACAGTCTTCGCCTGGCTGAAGAACAGAAACCCCACAGGCGTCCCTTCCGGCCGGGTTATCTCCCCCCGGGCAGCAGAAATCAGCCCATATATTGTGGACAGAGGAGGTACGGGCAGTGTTGGCTGAAATCCGCTTATGAAGACCGGATACCTGAAAGAAGCGGTCCATCCCCTGATTTTAACCCTTAGGCATTTCATATGACCACCCCTACAGACTTATTCCATTAATGAACTTCTCCACAATTTCATTTATGGTACCGGATATTATTTCATGCCTGAATTTACCCTTCCCGTTCATATCAGCAATAAACTTCTCCATATCTTTTTCAATGTAATCCATAAATCCCTTTCTTTTCCCGATGTATATATCCCCGGCAAATTCTTCGCCATAATCGTAAATAATCTCTTTAAGCACTTCAAAGTTTACCTCCGGGACACCATTGTTGTTTCTGGAAATATTCATGAATGGGTGATTGCCTCCGTTCAGTACACCCAGTACGAGGAACTTTGGAGTAACATCGGTGAGATGAAGTGTCTGCTTTGCCCCGCCGAACAGGTAAGGCAATACCGAAATAACATCCTTGACCCGTTTAATTCTGATATCCTCCGGCATTTCCACCACACCATCTATTTCTTCAGCCCCCACTGCTTCCCATTCCTCTTTCATATGTTCGGTTATATTGAGATACCCTGTCCTGTTTTCTCTGGTAAATCTTCCAACCCTTTCAATGTCCAGTGAAAATGCACCCTGGAGCACCGTGGAATAAAACTGGTGTTCATAGGGAACAGGGTCCCCTTCCTGCCTTGCCATAACACCATAGTCGTCAACAGGCGCGGAAGGACATACAGATATCAGAGGCGAGCATTTCAGAGGCGATATTCTGGTGACGGTACCCCCTTCCTTTTTCCCCTGGGCCCTCATGTAACCAAAAACATCGTCATCATCATATTGAAAAGGATTGGCAGCCGTAAATGCTATCTTACTCTGCCTTTCCACCGGCGAAATGCTCCACCCGCATCTCTCTTCAAGGGTGTCTCTCCACCAGTGCCGCAATGCCTGTGCTGATACATAGGGATAGGTCTCATAACCCCTCTCCCCTCTTTTTACTATCTTCTTTACAGCAACAATATTCTCGGTCCTGGCACCCACATCTGTGCCGGCATTATTGAGGGCCGAATGGGGTGCATCCACCATCATGAAACCAATTATATTTTTCATCCTATTGCCTCCTCCCCGTTTTTCTCATCATCCAGTTTGTTGTTTACAAGCCAGTCATGAAGTACTTCATAGATCCTGAAAAGCAGCAGGTCCTGTACTTCCTTCCAGTTGGCAATCTCCCCGTCATAAATCATCTCAACATATTCATCCAGGGTAAACAATGGTTCAGCTTCACCGTACTGCAGCCTGTCTCTGGCTATAAGTCTCAGGACATTTCTGAAGCTGTGATAATTCGAGACATTTTCCAGGTCCCTCAGCCTTCTTATGTGGTCCTTCTTCCTTATGAATCCTGCAATTTCGTCCCCCAATTCCTTAATAAGGCGAATCCTCTTTTCATCCATTCCCATCACCTCTTTCAGGTAAAGTTCAAGGATATTCCACGTCCCGTATATATTCCTTTCTTTGTCGGTGAAATATCCCAGTATGCTTCTGTTCATCAACATGTTGTTGTAGACCTGGTTGTTATACTTTTTGAAGTGTTCCTCCCCTATCTCCTCTTTTCTGTTGAACCCTCTCCCTACCACTTCAAACCATTTTGCATATTCTCCGCTCTGTTTCAGAAATACCATGAATCTGAACACGGGAACGGGGAGGTCGTATATCTCAATATCCGGGGCCTGATTATAACTTGTAAAATTATATATTCTTATAGTTATATCTTCTCCTGTGAACTCTTCTACTTGATGAGCCAGTATCAGGTCTCCTGCTATATGAAAGAGAGTATTGCGAGGGTTTGAATATCCATCATCGATACCTTTGGTATACTGCTTTGAAAGTCGCTGGGTGTTAACCCTTGAATGGCATTCACGGGCCCACCTGCGCATAACCTTCTTGCTATGGCAGCTTACCAGGGCTACCTTGTCCCCGCATGTATACAGCACCAAGGGCAGGAACTGTACTGCCAGCGTACACACAGGACAGTAATCAGCCCCTTCCGCCGCATAGGAAAAGAAATTCCGGAGTTTGCCCGAGCCGGTAAGAGGCACATCCTTTCTTTTGGCTGGTCCCACAACACCCCGTTTACCGCATGCTATACATGACCGGTCATCAGAAACCTCATCTATCGAATTAGCCAAACCGTGCAGATAATTCAGATACTTTTCCTTTTCCTGCCCTTTGTGGGAGGGGTTAATTATATCGTTATTTGCGAATACATAGTATATAAGTTTTTTCCACATCTCTGTAGTATAAAGGTCTGTTATCTCCTCAAAAACGTCATTCAGATCCTCTGTGTCAATTTCACCGGGTTCCTTCACCTTCAGCCATTCCATCAACCCCCATAACCCTCCGTCCACAAAGGGGTTGCCGGTAAAGCCGAACACGTTTTTCATTCTCTCACCTCCTCCCCTTCTCAAGAATATAGCCCATACCTATGCTGTTGTTCTCTCCCAGTCCACAGTCAACGGCTATTTTCTTGACATCATCCGAGCACCTCATTGTGAAAGGCGCAACAAATCCTTTCAGGGTGATATTCTTGAACCTTATAAGGTTGCCTTTGGGCCTCGACTTTATGTACTCCTTATCAAACTCAATGTCCATACTCATGTTTTCCGGCAGCCTGCCGTGCACCAGGAAGTACTTTTTTATCAGGTTATTCTTGATATTCTCTATGAATTTATCCTCGTGGATATACACAGTCCTTGGTTTTATCTCCCCATCCACCTCTTTCCCGGTGGTTACGACAATGGGGGATAAAGTCAGGAATTCGGTTTCATAGTCAAAGGAAGACTTGTCCTTCAGGTATACGTTCCTGACAGTATACTCGTCCCTCCCTATCCTGACAGCTCCATTATTTATCAGGGAGTTCCCTATACACTCAATGAACCTGTCAACGGGCGAATTGACATAAAGCCGGCATATGCCCGGTTTTATCACCATAAACCTGCCTTCTATGCCGTAGCTCGCAGGCATGAACCGGGAGAAAACGAACAGCTTGAACTTCTTGGTCCCAAGGCTGTAACCTTCTTTGTGGAGCATCGCAGAAAAGTCCTCGTCATGCTGGGAAAGCAGGTTGTATATGAGCGAAGTGAAGTAATGGTTGTAATTCAAATCAAGACGTTTTTCCCCTTCAGCAATAAGTTCAATTTCAAGCCTCATATCGTACCCCCTGAAAAAATATTTGAATCACGGAAAATCAGTCTATGGATACTCCCGATAGACATGATTCAGTATTTCCCCGGAGTTTCTGAATTTGATTATTTCTTCTAAATTCTCGAATTCTCCGGACTTCATCTCAAAGATCCATATGATAAATTCTTTTATTACCTTTTTATATTCATCGGCTTTTTCAGCATCAACAACCCCCACGCTATGGGTTATGCTCGATTCGTTTCTTTTATATATAATTTCTGCTAATTCCTCGCATAATGATTTATCAACAAACACCAACCTATTTCTGCATTCTCCTTTTTTCCATTCAAAGTTGTATCCATTCCTACCTTTAACCTTTCCCCCATTTATTATTTTAACCCTGCTTTTGACACTCTGTAATTCACCATGTTTCTTTTCCCTTGAATAGTCACCATATATGAGTTCTACGATTTCCGTATCTTTTATTCTACTGTTATTCTTTTTTGTTATATTTAAACAATCATGATTTTTTATCAGATAATAATATGTCAAAATCTCGATAATACTGCATAATCTTACTATATAACCTTCGTTATCAGTATCCTTACGCCTGACAGCATTGCAATACCTGTCGATTGCGATAAACTTGAATACCTGCTCGATGTTTTCTTTATTATCAACAACATCATAAAACAGCTTTTGAAGGATATATGAGGGATTTTCTTGCCCTATCAGGCTGAAACTCTGCCCGATTTGCTCTAGCAACGATTTTCCCCTTTTATCAGGACCGTGAACTGTGACAACGTCCTCAACTGACTTTGAAACCTCTGAATAATTATACTGGTCCCAGTAATTATAAATCTCTGCCCATTTTTTCAGTTTATTCAGTTCGTCAATTTCTTTCCCATAGTAGTCCTCACTGTATTGGCCCATCGCTCGAAGCTGTCTATCAATATCCTCTATTGCTATATCATATCTGTAGTTATCAAAAAGCCCCTTTATCCTTTCCATATCCGTATACCGGTAGATTTTATTAGGATTTTGCAATTTGGCCATAAATTCGGTGCAGTACACGGGCTTCCTGTCGCCCGGATCATAACTGCCAAAATCCACATATACAATATCAACATCATCAAACAGAGAGGTACTGCTAAAAGCGCCACTCACCATAGTCTTCTTTCCACCGGTTATATCTACCATTATTTTCTTTTCTGGCTCTCTATTTTTAACCTGCTCAATGACATCCCTTATTACTTTAAATATTTCAGCAGGATCTGAAGAATCGCTCAATTCAAAGAACTGATCATTTTTTTCTGCCCTTATTATTCTTTCCTGCATCTCCTCATCAAAATATCCCAGGGCAGTCTTAATCTTTTTAATCATTATTTCTGATTCTTCAGAGAATATAAAATATATATTACGTGGTCGCATAAACCCCAAGCTAAGTATTGTCGGGTCTTCAGAAAAACCTATCAGATAAATCCCAAAGTCGTACTCCCCTGCACGGACAACCTCGGATTCCTTACGGCTTCTGTTCATATATTCGTTAATATTGCTCAATACTTCCAGATGATCAGGTATTATATGCTTATAAAATCTTTTACGCAAATTACCATTGCTATCACCCCAAAAATGATCTTCTTTCTTATCTTTCTCATTTTTCTTTCTGTAGTTCTTGCTTATCTCATCTATTTTCATGCCCCAGTTAGTTTCCACGCCAAACTCCCTGTCAAGCATCTCTCTTATCTCAGTACTGTTCATTCACTTACCACCTCTTTCAGAGAAACCCATCCAAGGGGATATGCAATTCTTCCATTGTTGGAAATAAAACGCCTGGATTTTGGGGCTATGGCATTCCCTCTATTTTTCATATATAAATTTCTTATTTGCCTTCTTTGGGTCATGTCCATATGCAGGGCTACTGTAGTCCCCAGCATTCCGGTTCCCCAGCCAAGCCTCAGGGTAGGAACAGCATCCTTATCATACAGTCTTTTTATTGCCCCTAATCTGTTTCTAGCCAGATTATCATTCATAAAAGCTCTCATGTATATCTGCATTTCTTCCTGCCACTGGGCCTGCGCATATTCTTCGCATATGGATATCAGTTCGTCAATACTGTTAAAAGGGATTTCATATCTGCCTCTGAATCTCCTGAGCATATCCCTGTCCAAAGTTATTGTTATCCGGGCAGAACCGACAAAACATTCATATTGTCTGTTTTCAACGCGTCTTAAGGAATTTCCGCTCCCGTAGGAATACAGGGATACATAGTAGTCTTCGAATAAAACTCCGGCTTTATCATTGCTCTTCTCAATCTTTTCAGCCGTCCAGCCATATTGGTCTTCTGAAATTTCATAAGCGACCATATCTCCCTGTTTTATCCCTTTGGACCTGAAATACAGAAATTGCCCACTTTTATCTTTAATGACTCCTTCTCCGTTTCCTGATGATACGGCGTAAACATATCCATTCGACTTTTCTCCTGTATGGAAATTGTGGATAATGGGAAGACTGTCCGAAATCTTTACTGCTTTAAAGAGGTCTCTGAAAGGAGCTTTAACCCTTCTGTTTACAAGATTATACCTTTGAAGAATTTCCTCCGTCATCTTTTTGCCTTGCTTGCTTTTAATAGAATTGGGAATTCTTTTTCCTTCTTTTCTTATTCTTTGTATCTCTTGTTTATAGTCATCTGTCTGTTTCAGAATATAATCATTAAGATTATACTTGTTCCTCACAATCATTTTCCATAGAACCGCTGACCTTATAGCTCCCTTTATGCTGCTTCCGGGAATATATGGCTCATTTAATCCCGTTCTAATAAATTCATTGCGATGATAAGATATAATAATCCCCTTCTGCATCATACGATAGATATTTGTATCCAGTTCAATACCGCTTTTATTTTTAAGGTCTTCCAGTACAGGAACCCTTTTATTGCTGATTTCATATGCCAGCATTTCAACATATGATTCCAATTTGTTTATATCGTTTTTCCCGGCAATCTCTTTAAAGAGTTTCGCCGAATCTATCATGTACTTAACGCTTTCGATTTCCATAAGGACAATACCCCGGTTTTCACTTCCTCTTCCATCACTGATATGTACCGGTGTAATTGCCGACAATCGGTAGACCTTGGACTCTATGCTATCATTCAAAGTCATCACTCCAATACTTCATTATTGGTAGTGCGAATGAAAGACCGTACCTGTATACACGATGATATCCCTCAAAACTCTCAGGCGTTACATCCACCAGTACCCCCGGACGTCTTTCACGTATCACCGAACCTTCAGCAAACATTAAACAGCTTTTTCTTTTAACCTGTACAGGTACAGACGCAGAATAGACCCACCCACTCCTGTTGACCAATCCATATGCTGGATAATTTTGAGCCACGAGAGAATGGGTTGATCCAGGATGATAGAGGGACAGCAACAGGCTGTATTCCTGTTCAGGAAGTCCCAGTATTCTTTTCCAGTTTTCATCCTGGTCTGCGTTCTGAATTTCGAATCCTCCAATACTTCCAAATCCGCTGCTTACTTTTCCTCCTAACCCTCTTTTTTTCATGGCTTCAAGGATAAACCTCAATGTATCCATATTAAAACTGGTACAGTCATTCTTAATCTGAATTAAAAAATATATTCCTGCACTCTTTTGAAAGTGGATAAGCCCTGTATGGAATATCATAGCCTCCTCGCTTATTCTGTCTCTGGTATGCCGGGGTCGGATTTCCACAGAGTGAGTTTCGCCGAACTGCCTATTACTCTCTTCAAGTTCTTGTAAAACGTACTTATCCCGTATCCAGTTATAACAGGTATCAAGTTTAATCAATCTTGCTTCCCTTACCCTTTTACCTCTTTCAAGCCTGTTCTCGGCACCATGCTGCTCATGATAAAAATCCGGAGGGTCAATCTTGGGTTTGGGTACGTAATACTCAAACCCCATCAGGTCAGAACCACTGTATATGTAACCCGATGTTATCCGGAAAGGAATTTCACCTTTATTGAAGTCTTCCAAGAGGCCTTCAATACTCTCTTTGTTCTGGCTTATCTCACTGTAGTTGTTTATTAATGCACTGAAAATTGTATCCGAGTGGATAATCTCCTGAACCGCCTCTTCGCCAATTCCCGGAATATCAGTTCCTATATGAAGCGGGCCGTCAAATTTTAGCCTTACAATATAAACATTGTCCAACAACCTCCCCCCTTTCTGTATAACTTTACATCTTCAAAGATGCTATGATTTTTTCAATCTCTTTTTTGCACTCACCTATGCTATGTCCGACTTCGCCAAGGAACCCGCCATCAGAAGGTTGATTGCCTATATCATAGTATTTGAATTCTTTAACCGTGAATTTTACCCTGCCGTATCCTCTCGACACACTGCCTCCCAGACCGTCTTTCTCTATAATATCCAAAGAATCCAGTATATTGGTTAAATCATCTTTCAAAATAGTTTTGTCAAGTTTTTTGCCTTCTCCCCCTTTTCCAATACTCTCCACCTTGTAAATAAGCTGAAATTGGAACTCGGCGCCGGCAGGAACCCTTTCCATTGTCCGAGGCATTGCCGCAGAAGTCAACCGGTCAATGGTATTCTCCATCTTTATTTCCATTACGTATACACCATCACGGCAGATGTAATCTTTATTCTTCAGGTTACAGTCCCTGACAATCAGCCTGGCAGGATGGTTTCTGCCTCCATTTCTCTCTCCGGTGGAACCGAAAACCCTGCACAGCGGACAACCTAAAGCCTCCTCCAGGTCACTGCATTCATGGCGCTTTAGTTTGTTCCCCTTGTTCTCTATTGTCCTTAATGCCTTCAAACCTTTTGCCTTTTCTACTATACTCCTCATCTTGCCTTTCAATGAACTGCCCGGTATATACGGTTCGCCCGTCAGAGGATGCCTTATTACCGGCTTATCAATATCCCCGATTTTGATAGTATCCATTGCGCCTGCTATGCTTATCCCCGACAGACATTCAATTACTCCGCCTATGACCACATTCCCGTGTAATTTTTTTGTATCATACTCGCAATTACCCATGTATAACACCTCCACTTTAAGAATGATAAGCCAGAATGGCTTCAAAGAACCTCACAAAATAGTCAAGGTCCTTTTTTCTCTTAATATTCTTGCTGCTTAAAACTTCATCCATAAACTTTCTGAAATTCAATAATTCACCCTTTGCATTTTTCTCTACATTGGCTATATGAATTTTAAGAAATATAAGCTGTGCAACAATATCACTCTCAAGATTATCATCGCCCCTCTGGGCTGTAGTCCCATATTCTATTCCTTTAATAGCGTTGAATAATCTCCTTAACTGATGATTTTTTAAGATATCCCTATTAAGTTCTTTGCCTAATTCCTCAGCAGCTTTTATCAAATCCTCCGGGTCCACAGTGGAAAAAGTATTGCTCTCTTTTTTTAGATGGTCTAATATCTTATCCCTATAGTTCATGTATTCCCCTCCTTCAATAATCTGAACTGCAGGCACACACTATAAGTCGTGGCCTTGTCCTTAACATAAAGCCGTCCTTTCCGCTTATAAAACTTTCTTCACTTTTCCCTGTTCAAATACTCTGCCCAGGTGAGAGGTATATGCAATATGTTCATATCCCTGCTGGATATCCCCTCCTCAGATGAATCTTCGGAATACAGGCCCTTTAATACCTCAATCAGGTTGCCGGCATCAGGAAGCCTGCCTTCAATCTCCCTTTGAATGTTCATTACAATCCTGTACATGTAAGGCATGTAAAACTCCCCTTCGTACCTGTAAATGTCGATTACCTGAAACAGCTTATGCACATAATTCTGCGGCACTGACTGTATTATCCTGAAAAGGGTCTTTGTCAATGTCTGGACATCCTCCGTCCTTTTCCAGAAAAATTCACCCTTGATTATATCTTTTCTGGGTCGTCCAATCTTTTTATTGTGCTTCTCAATTGCAGAGACAGAAGCATCCAGCGTACCTGAATAGAACATACAATAGCTATCTTTTTTATACGTGTCAAATTCATTGTTCTTGGCCCTTCCTTCGGCCTTTTTGGAAAGCTCCGCCATTTGATAAAGGGGGAATTTGGGCTTGTGTATTGTCATGCCTCCCGATAATGTTACATTATCGCCTCCGATGAACTCCCTGAAAGCATCCCTTATATCAAACCCCAACTCCGCTATATCATCCCACGAGCCGGTGATAAACAGGTCATCTCCCCCCGAATAAACAATTGAGACTTTCCTGCCTTCCTCCTTTCTGTTGCAGACCTCAAATTGATGGTCCAGTTCTCCGCCACATATCCGGTTAAGATAATACTTGAAAAACAGGTTAAGGTAATAGGAAAGGGCAGCGTACACTTCCAGTCTCCTGTTCTCTGCTCCAATACGTTTGGAAAACAGGCTTCCCAGGTCATCAACATCCATCCTTAAGGCACCTATCAGCTTGGCTCCCCTTGACAATTCGGCAAAACCGTCAAAGTCAATACTTCTGTCTTGTAAATCTCCATACGAATAGTTCCCGGCCATTATATTCCCTTTGCATTCCGATGTATAGTCCTCCAGATTGAAGCTGTTCAATGTATAATACCCTGTACCGGCTTCCTCAGGATTTTCGGACGTTTCAATCCGAAGACTGCTGGCTTCCTTCCCATCTCTTAACTTCACCGTTTCCATGCCCATCCCTATGAACCTGTATTTACTGTCCTTGAGCCTTTTGCCCAGGGAAACAAATCTGCTGCACAATGGACATACAGGCCCGTCAAAGTCAGTCGACCCGGTGTGCAATTCCATGTTGCCTGAATGGCATACATTGCATTCTTCATACTCCGGGTCTCTTATTTCCAATACCTCGTCCAGCATAAATCTGTATTTTGTGAGTTTCTGACGCTGCATTCTTTCTGCAAGAGTTGTAAAAGCGGATGATAAGTCCTGGATAGAATTGGCTGTAAGAGATGATACAGGTACGGATACGGTTTCAATTGCCATATATATTCCACCTTGGAAGAGATAGAAAAGATGCCTGTTTACATCTTCATATAATTTTCTTATATATTCTCTGGACTTTTCTCCTCCCTTTGCCAATATATAGAATCCCCCACCACCACTGTATATGAGGCTATATCTTGATAACCCAAGGCGCTCCAGTATCTGCGAGGCAGTATGCTCTACCAGACATTCAAGATAGAAGGAACGCGCCCTCAAAGTTTTTAAGGCACTTTCTGATGATATGGTGTATATAAAATCCTGTATCCCGGAGAGGTCTGCCCCTATCAACAGGCAATCGTCATTTTCCTCCAGTACACTTAAAATGGAGATGTTGGTTTTCATCCTATGGTATACCGATATATAGTGCTTGTCTTTTCCCCACGCGATGAAACTTCCATATTTCTGCATGAAGATGTCAAGTTTTCCTTCGTCGTAATATCTGCATTCACAAAGCCTTTTTACATCTTCTATAAAGTCATTCTTGTATTTGTGGGGCTGTGTACTGTTGGAGGTACCGGGTACTCCGTATTCTGATATATACTGCCATGAATAGCATAATTCAGCCTGTTCCACGTTATTAACCGGATTTTTTTCTCTTTCGCCATGATTTACAATAGAAAAAACTGTAGCCATATCAGGATATGCGCGGGCGGTGAATTCATCTTTCCCGATAATCTTTTCCATCCTCTGTACAACAGAGTATTGTTTATCAAAATTTTTTAACGCATTGTAGATTTCAAGCACATTCTCGTTTTTTTTACTGTCAATTAACTGGTCAAAAAGCTTTATCCCTTCGTCTCCCACCATTTCGGCAAGGACCCTGAGATAAAACAGCTGTATACCCATTATTTCATCTCTGTCAATCATTTAATCACCTCCATTTACAAAATTTTGTATTTTATACTGCCAAGTCCCATTGAAGTTCCTATTCCGACGCCAATTACTTCGCCTATGGACAGCCATTTGATTAGCTCGTTTTCCTTTGGGGAGAATACCATATATCCGATATATCCTCCCATTCTCAGTCTTTTTCTTTGTACGGAAGAATATCGTTCCCACCGGACCCATTTCACCTTTTTTTGTTCCACTTTTATACAAGGCAGATTCAAAGGCGATATTTGATGGGAACCGCATATGTTGTATGCCTCTTGCAAAAGCTTTAATCTGTTGTGTATTGATTCAATAATTTCATATGGCCCGATGTTTATCAGAATATTTCTGTTAGCATTCAACCTGACAGGCGTTTGCAGTCTCAGATATATCTTATTGCCACCCGTATATTCGTCAATATCTTCCTGCATGTCTGGCCCCAGCTCCGGGAGACTTCCGTATAACAGTTCCCCGCTCATCCTGTCATATATATAGTCTATCTTCAGAGTTGTCCTGTTTTTCCCCAGTCCTCCATCGGCCAAACCCATAATAGAAAATATAAAGAAACTCCTGTGCTTAACTGCATCCCCCCAAATCTTCAAATTGAATTCCATTCTGCTAACATATCCGTCAGAATCAGTAGAAAAATCCCCGCTCAAACTGAAAGCCTTTGCATTCATACCATCAACCGACCTGTTGAAATATAAATTGTACAGGCAATTGTTACGTACTTTGCAAATACTACAATTATTACGGGGAGTAATGCAGGTAATTCTCCTGAAGCAAAGCCTCAATACATTCCGTACCAGAAAATTTACGTCTCTGATTTTCAGGGTATTGGATTCAGGAGTCATCATAACCAATATGTCATTGTAGATTAGGTTTATGGTATATGCCCCCTCTGATATTTTTTGAAGATAACGATTGAATTAAATTTACAGCCTGAATGGTCCGATTAAGATATTCTACAATTATTTAGCAATTCCTGCATTAATTGCCCTAAATATTTAAAAAGTGCCACATTAATTTGGGTTCCTGAAATATCGAATATTTACCGGGACATAAAAAGCCTATGGCTGCCTATTAACATCAGGTTCCCTGCCATATTTCCTTAATAATAACTCGCCATTATCAGATACACAGCTTACCCTTATTCCCCTGCTGACCCTGAAATACCCTGCCGGGTTGCCCCCTACCTTAATATTTGTATAGTTGTCATACTGAAGTCCACCATCCCTTTTTAAGACTGAACTATCGTCTCCGGATTCTATAAGCAGGCAGGATACTCTGGCAAGAGTCTCCTGCAGATTTACCTTCTCCCTGGCTTCAACTATGTTATCAAAATCTCTCCGGAATGTATTACTGTATCAGAAAGCAAAGAAAAATCAGCCTGCCTTTAAGAGACTGCAGCGCTGGCGTGCCGGCACTGAAGCCAGAAACAGCCTGCTTAAAGCAAATAGCTACGGTCTAGGCCGTAGCCGGTCAAAGAAGACCTTGTCAGTCTTCCAACAGGAGGTACAAGAATGAAGTTTTCTCTACTCCCGGTATTCACATCTGGTATGCGCAACCCTGGCTTGAAGGCACATATACCGATTGACATGCTGTTCTACAATTTAGCGGAGACCTGGTTTTTCTTTCCAGTTGAGCATTATGCCGGTTTCTTCCTGCAAACCGGCTAAAGCTTGGGCTACATCCTTTGGAAGTGCCAGCCCTTTTCCCTTCGCAGCCCTGTATTTGCCCCATTCCATCTCGCCAGGATAGTAAATTTTTTCTGTTCCTTTAGCCCTGGCTGTTGAGTGAAGCGTTTCTATCAAGGTTTCCATTCTCTTATTAAAACGTTCCACTTCTATAAATCTGGACACATCAATTGCAATAAACATCTGAGATACATTATTTTTCTCTTCCATGCTGAACAGCCAACTGGGAACCTCCGACAGAATCCCGCCCCCCGACAGCACACCGGTTAAAATCTCAATCATGAGAGCAATTCCGTAGCCTTTATGCCCGGCCATAGGCTGCATAGCGCCAACATCCGGGTAACCGCCGGGATCAGTAGTGGGAAGCCCGTCCTCGTCAACAATCCAGGTATCCGGAATGGCGCTTCCATCTTTCTTGGCCTGAATAACCTTTAAGGATGCCACTGTACTCATAGCTATATCAAGAAAAACAGGAGGATAGGACCCGGCAGGCACACCGTACGACATAGGGTTATTGCCTATTACTTTGCCTTTGGCCCCGGGTATGGTCATATTGGCATCAACATTGCTAAACACGAGCCCTATCATATTTTGTCTGGCAGCCATAACAGCATAATAGCCAGCCGCTCCGAAATGTGATGCGTTTCGCACCAATGCGGCGGCTATTCCATTGTTCTTGGCTTTCTCCATGGCTAAATTCATGGCTTCATATGCCGATACCATTCCGATTATAGCATGCGCGTCTATCAGGGCATAGCCCGGGCCGTCCAGCAGAACCTCAGGGCTTGCATTTAATTCCATGCCTCCCGCGCGGATTTTCCGTATGTAATTGTGCAAGTTCTTTGTTCCATGGGAATGTATCCCGAAACAGTCTGTTTCACAAAGAACTTCTGCCGTAATCTGTGCATATTCCTGGCTCATTCCCTCTTTTGCCAGAACCTGAACACAAAAATTATTTAAATCCACCGGATCAATCACTTTTTGATTATCCAACACAATCCCTCCCTATACACCCCAGTATGCAGAGAAACCGCCATCAACGGGTATAATGGCGCCATTGACAAAGGAAGCCGCATCTGAACACAGCCACAATACCGCCCCGGCAATCTCTTCAGGCTTTCCATAACGCCCCATTGGTGTTTTGTCCAGTACTTTTCTCCCTCTTTCTGTAGGGTTGCCGTTTTCATCTGTCAAAAGAAATCTGTTCTGATTCGTCAATATAAAACCCGGAGCTACAGCATTCACTCTAATATCGGTTGAATAATTCTGGTTGAAATGAACTGCCAGCCACTGGGTAAAATTGGACAATGCAGCTTTAGCCCCCGAGTAAGCTATAGTTCTGGTCAAAGGGTGATATGCTGCCATGGAAGATATGTTTACAACACACCCTTTACCCGTTTTTGCGAACAGCTCGCCAAAAACCTGTGTTGTCAAGACTGTTCCCATTATATTCAAATCAAAAACCCGCTTCAAAGCATCAATATCAATGTCAAAAAAACTCAGTTCCTCTGAAGTTGTAGCCTCTTTTTTGTTCCCGCCCGCCCCGTTAATCAGGATATCAATTGTACCGTATTTATCCACCACATATTGCCTGGCTTTTTTCAGGCTTTCCAGATTCAGAACATCTACATTACAGGCGATAGCCCTCCCTCCGTCTTTTTCAATCTCATCAGCCAGAACCTGTGCCTTGTCTCCACTATGACCGAGTATGGCTACTCTGACCCCCTTTCTTGCCAGTTCCCGGGCCATAACACTGCAAAGTACTCCTGTACCGCCGGTAATGACCGCTGTTTTACCTGTTAAATGGAAGTTTATTCCCATATCATCCCAATTCCTTTCTTTAATAGATTTACATAGTCATTCCACCATCAATGACGATGACGCTTCCCGTCATATAGCCGGCTTCATCGCAGGCGGCAAATAACACCGCATGAGCAATCTCTTCCACGCTCCCCAAGCGCCCCATCGGCTGTCTCTGCATAAAGGCTGACTCCATGGCGGCAGGGTCCGGAGCTGTTCGGATTTTTTCTTCAATAGCAGGTGTATAGGTGGTCCCCGGGCAAACCACATTGACGCGGATATTATCCTTCACATGGTCGGCTGCAATGGCTCTTGAAAGAGCTATTACTGCACCTTTGGACGCACAATATACAGCCCGGTCCATATGCCCTTTCAGGCCCGCCACCGATGCAATATTGACAATGACACCGCCCTTTTGCTGCCTTTTCATTTCATGTACTGCATACTTCGACATAAAAAAAGTACCCTTTACATTTATCCCCATAGTCAAATCAAAATCTTCCTCCGATGTGTTTTCCAAGCACCCGGGGATTACTATTCCTGCGTTGTTTACCAAAACATCCAGTCTCCCAAAGGCGTCAACTGTCTTTTTCACGATTGTCCCGGCTGATTTTGGGTTTGACACATCTCCCTGAACAAAAACCGCATTCCCACCTTTTTCCCTAATCATATCGGCAACAGCTGCCCCATCTGATTTCGACGAATTCACTCCAATCTTCGCTCCATTTTCAGCAAAAAGAAGTGCTGTGGCTTTCCCAATACCTCTGCTGGCTCCGGTTATCAAAACAACCTTATCTTTAAAATCCATTTTCCCCCTCCTTAATTTTTTATCTATACTTTTTGATTTAAACTGCTGGTTTACAGCGCTTTGCAAAGGCCTGAAAGCAGGCCTGAAAGGCTGCAAAAGCTTTGAAATGCCTATCTGCCAAACACAATATCAGGCAGCCATGTGCTGAGCGGTGACACCAGCAATATAATTATTATCGAAACCAGGGCAGCTATCCATAGGTATTTGGCTCCCTTAATATAGTCCAGTATAGAGCACTTGAATATGCTGCACGCAACATACATGCATACTCCTACAGGAGGACTCAGTAATCCGCAAGTCAGAGTGAGCACCACTACAATTCCGAAGTGAATGGGATCAACCCCGATCTGCACAGCAACGGGTACCAGAATTGGCGTCAATAACAAAATCAAAACGGTGGAGTCTATAAACATGCCTGCGATTAATAGAAAAGACACAAGGATGGTCATAATCCCCACGGGGGATTCGGTTATACCAAGCAGAAAATTCATAATCTCTTGGGGAATCCTCTCCCAGGTCAGTGCATAGCCCAGACTTCCCGAAAAACAAATCAGCATCATAACCATCCCTACATCTAAAATGGTTGTATTCAATGCATCTATGAACTTCTCCCATGTCAACTCTTTATACACCAGCAATCCAACTACGATAGCATAAACCGAAGCGAATGCGCCTGCTTCGGAAGGGGTGAAAAAACCAAAACGCAGAGCAACGATCAATATGACGGGGAATATTAAAGCCCATATGCAGTCTATAGCTGCTTTCAGCATTTCGCCAACAGATGCTCTTTTTTCCCTTTCCTTTGGGTAGTTGTTTTTCTTTGCCGAGAACATGACAGCGGCCATCATGGTCAGCGTCATGATAATGCCGGGTATGACGCCTCCGGCAAACAATCTTCCTATTGATACCTCGCCTAAAGTTCCATAAAGAATAAGACCGGTCCCCGGAGGGATTATCGGTGTTATAATCGAGCTGAAGGCCACAGAACCGGCTGCAAATCCTCTGTCATACTTTTTCTCTTCCATGGTTGATTGAAAAATGCGGGATTGCATGCTCACATCACCGATGGCTGAACTGGTGACCCCTCCCATTAGTGCAGAAAGCACAACTGTCGTCTGTGCAAGTCCTGCACGCATATGTCCCGTCAATACACTGGCCAACCGCAGTAAATGCTCTGTGATGCCCGTCTTATTCATTAGATTCCCTGCAAATATAAACATTGGGATAGCCAGTATGGCAAAATTTTGTGTCTGGGTCAGTGTCAATTGCGCCGGTATTGAAAAATTCAAGGTTTCCTGGCCAATAAAGAATACGAATCCGCTAATCCCCATTACAAAGGCTACCGGCATGCCCAACAGGAGCAGTACCACAAAGGTTATTACCACAAATATCATGCTGCTCCCTCCTTAGTGATTAATTTCTTTGTTTTTAACAGGATTGTCACCAGCATTAGAAGACACCCCAACGGAACCGATATGGTTACCCATGTATAGCTAAGCCAAGGCAATCCGGAAAAACTGCGGTAGTAGGTGGTTATCGACAGCTTAATCCCATATAGAACCATAATGGATAAGAATGCAATTACTATAATATTATTGATTAACGCAATAATCCTTTGTACTTTCTCCGGAAACCTTTTTACCAGCACATCTATGCTTACCAGCCTGTCATTTCGCAAAGCCGCGTCCCCGCCCAGAAAAACCGCCCATGCAAAAAGAAAAGTAGACACATCTACCGCCCACGATATTGGATGACCAAATTTTCTGCTCATAGCCGAGGTGAAAACCAGAAACGTCATTGTTATCAAGCAATATTTGGCAACACTAACCTCCACTCTCCCTATCCAGTTATAAAACTTCATTCGCAACCACCTCTTTATTGGTCTCTGCTTCTTTTTATAAACAGGGCTACCGAAGGGTAGCCCCGTTTATAAAAAGAATTACCCTATGCCTATTTTTTGCCGATCTCTTCCCAGATTTTTTGTTTTACATCTGTAAGGCCCAATACTTCATAGGCTTTTTCGCCAGCTGCCCTGAAAGCTTCTACATCCGGATCCTCATTGATGGTCATGCCTTTGCTTATCAAATCAGCCTTAATTTTATCAATATTTTTTTCCATTTCCCTGGAGACTTCCAACCCTGCCTTATCGCACTCTTCGATAAGTATCTGCTGGTACTCTTCCGGCAGGCTGTTGAACCAGTCGGCACTTACCACCTGAAAATTGATCAAAAGTATGTGGCCGGTTTCATTCGCATAGCTCAGCACTTCATACAGCTTCCCGCCCGGGATATTTGCGTAAACCAGTTCCGCTCCGTCGACGGCCCCTTGCTGAATCCCACTATACATGTCCCCAAAGTTCATTGCAACCGGTTCTGCTCCCAATGCCCTAACAGACTCCTGCCATATCGGAGGTCCCGGGGTCCTAATTCTAAGTCCTTTTAGGTCTTCAGGCCTGTCAATTTCAACATTTGTAAAAAAGTGCCTCAATGTTTGCACCCAGTTGTAAGAGATTACTTTTAACCCGTATTTTTCGACTTCATCAATGTATGCCTGCAAAGTTTTGCTGTCCTTTAGCTTTTCTACTTCTTCAAGGGTCTCCACAAAATATGGCCCATTCATGACGGCGATTTCTTTTACGTACATGCCAAGTCTCGCAGCGTCTGTATTATGTCCGATGTTCACCCCTTGCTTTGCCTGCTCAAGCAAGTCTTCTTCAACGCCCAGCTGTGATCCCGGAAATACTTCAATTATCAGCTTGCCGTTAGTTCTTTCCTTTACAGCCTCGGCCCATTTCAAAAAACCCGCATGAAAAGGCTCTGATGCCGATAGAACGTGTGCATGTTTAAGTACGTATGTTTTTTCTTCTTCTGCCGCCCCATTGTTTTGGACTTGTCCTTTGCACGCAGCCAATGTCACTGCCATCACTAGGGCCATGATGATTAGGACAATTTTTTTGCTCATTTTTTATTTACCCCCTTTTGATTTGTATAATATTATGCCCTTTGCTAATATTATACTTTTTTTATTTTTCAAAAATCCATTTACCTATATGGGTTGGCAGCTGCGTTAAATGGATATAGGTAAACAGTCTTTTTGAAAACGGTTTCGTAAAAAGCAGATAAACAAAAGCCTACCTCTGGACCCTTCCAGACCCGTCGCCCTTCATCAGGCTGGTTACCTCCGCAACCGTGACATGGTTGAAGTCGCCGTGAATGGTGTGCTTGAGGCATGAAGCCGCCGCTGCGAATTCCACCGACTTCTGGCTGTCGTACCCGTTCAGCAGCGCGTAAATCAGCCCGCCGGCAAAGGCATCTCCGCCGCCCACCCTGTCTACGATATGCACGTCGTATTTCCTGGAAAAGTAGTATCCTGTTCCGTCATGGAGCATTGCAGACCAGCCGTTGTCACTGGCCGAGCGGCTCTCCCTCAGGGTTATGGCCGCCATCTTCAGCCCGAACCTTTCCACCAGTTTTCTGGCTACTTCCTTGTAACCCTCCTCGCTCAGTTCCGCTGAAACAATATCCGAACCCTCCGCCCTGATGCCGAAGACCTTCTCCGCATCCTCTTCATTTCCGATGCAGACATCTACATATTTAACCAGTTCGCCCATCACCCTGCTGGCCTTCTCGGTGCTCCAGAGCTTTTTCCTGTAGTTCAGGTCGCAGCTTACGGTCAACCCCGCTTGTTTTGCCTTTTTCACAGCTTCAAGGGTTGCTTCGGCAGCACTGTCGCTTAGGGCCGGCGTAATCCCGGTAAAATGGAACCATTTTGCCCCTTCGAATGCCTTATCCCAGTCAATCTCGCCGGGTTTGATGCCGGATATCGAAGAATGCGCCCTGTCATATACCACCTTGGAAGGTCGCTGTGAAGCACCGCTTTCAAGAAAGTATACGCCCAGCCTTTCCCCGCCGCGAACTATGTAATCCGTTTTCACACCGTATCTCCTGAGGTGATTTAGCGCCGCATCACCAATAGAGTTGTCCGGGAGCTTGGTCACATAACAGGCATCCACACCGTAATTGGCCAGCGATACCGCTACGTTTGCCTCCCCCCCGCCATAGGTGGCGTCAAAGCTGTTGCACTGTACAAACCTTTCATATCCGGGAGTCGATAACCTCAGCATTATTTCACCAAAGCAGACCACCCTATTTGACATTTCCATTCCCCCTAAAATCGTTGATAACCCTTACAAACTCTTTGGCAGTTTCGGTTATCCTGTTATAGTCTCCGGTCTTTGCACCGGCTGTTAACGAACCGCCCACCCCCAGGGCAATGCTGCCTGCCTTAAGCCATTCCTCCGCGTTGGACAGCTCCACTCCTCCGGTAGGCATGAGCGTAGCCTGCGGCAGGGGCCCCTTTATTGCCTTTATTAGCTCCGGACCGAATACGCTTCCCGGAAATACCTTGATTATATCGGCCCCTGCCTCCATCGCCATAATAACCTCTCTGACCGTTATGGCTCCCGGCATGCACGGGACCTGGTACCTGTTGCAGAGCTTCATGGTTTCCAGGTTAAGGGCCGGGCTGACCACATAGCTTGCACCACTCAGGATGGCTGCCCTTGCTGTTTCAGCGTCCAGGACGGTTCCTGCCCCCAGCAGGACGTCCTGCCCCTGAAACCTTTTGGCAAGGCCCTCGATAAGCCTGTGGGCTGCCGGTACGGTAAAGGTAATCTCGATGCTGTTGATGCCTCCCTCCAGGCAGGCCTCTGTAATGCGGATGGCCTTTTCGCTGCTCTCCGCTCTTATAACGGCAACAATGCCTTTCTCCACAATCTTTTTTAAGACCCCGCATTTGTACATAATACCCCTCCAGTCGTTTCATATTATGATACATCGTTTTATGCATTGGTGCTGAAAGAGCTTTGCCTCTCGGCAAAGTCCAAAACCTTACTTCTATTATTAATACTTATGCCGCATGTCCAACAAATAGACCTGCCTAAACCATATATCCCATCCTGGCGGAAATCTTTCGAGCTGTTGCCATCACATGCTTTTTCAGCTCTTCAATAACCTCGTAGGTAAAGGCCTCCACCGGGCCCGAAGTGCTTATGGCAGCTATGACTTTCCCGCGGTAATCCATGATGGGCGCCGCCACGCACCTTATCCCCGCTTCGTTCTCCTCGTCGTCCAGGGCGTATCCCCTTTGCCGTGTCAGCTTCAGTTCCTCCAGAAACCTCTCCCTGTCCACAATGGTCTTCTCTGTAACGCGCACCAGGCCCCTGTCCCTTATGATTTCCTCTATCTCACCCACGCCGAGATGTGCGGCCATGGCCTTGCCCAGGGCGGTGCAGTGTACCGGGACCCTTCGCCCTATCTGGGAGTACATTCTTATGCTGTTTATCACGTCCACCTTTTCTATATATATCACTTGCCCTTCTTCCAGCCGGGCCAGGTGGACGGGCTGCTGGCTTTTTTCCCTCAGCTCCCTCAGGTAGGGCAGCGCTTCGGTCTTTAGCTCTATGTTGTTGAGGTAGATGCTGCCTATATCTATGACCTTCATGCCAAGCCTGTACCGGTCGTCTTCACTGTTCTTTTCCACATAGCCCCATTCAGCAAAGGTCGCAAGCATCCTGTGGACAGTGCTCTTGTGAAGACCCACCCTCTGGCTCAGCTCGGTTACCCCCAGCCCCCTGCCCTCCACCGCCAGTGTCTCCAGTATCTCGAGAGCTCTATCCAGCGACTGCACCGTATTTGCCATATTTTCACCTCTGTCCTGTATGATGAAACCATGTTTTACTAAATAAAATTATATTATTTTTTCCATCCGATATCAAGGTTATTCAGCCAATTTTATTGTTAAATAATTAACAATATAAAAAACTATTGACTCCTGCCCCATAAGCTAGTAAAATTGAAACACAGTATTCCTATTGATTTACTAGGATTTAAAGGCTGTGAAGGAGTAAAGTAGACTGGAAGGTGTCTCAAAGAGAGGGATTGCCCCGGCTGAAAGCAGTCCTGAGGTAAAACCGGTCGAAGTGCGCTCCGGAGCCGTGGGCCGAAAAACTGAGTAGGCCTCAACGGGATACGCCCGTTACAGCGTTAGGGCATAGCGCTGTGCCCGAAATGAGATGGACCATATGGTTCAACAAGAGTGGGACCGCGAAATTGAGCTTTCGCCTCTTTGATATAGGGGCGGAAGTTTTTTATTGGGACAAAAAACTGTCCCTTGGCCTGAGAAAAAGTTCATCAACGACTTTTGTGAAAAATGGGGTGTCAATAAATTTTTGATATGTAAATTATGCCATATGGATTTATGAAACCCTTATAAATATTAATTTTCACAAAAGTCACTGGCAATAATTCCATGCTAAAAATCTCTTGACCACAAAATTCGTTGTTGACCCAAAAAAAATAGAAAGGAGTATTGTGGATAATGAAGGTGGCACGGGATGTTACCGAACTTATTGGCTCAACCCCGGTGGTGAGGTTGATCCGACTGGTGAGAAAAGGCAGTGCAGAGGTCCTCGTCAAGCTGGAATGCTTCAATCCCGGCGGGAGCGTAAAGGACAGGATCGCCCTGAACATGATGCTGGATGCGGAGAAACGAGGCAAAATCAACAAAAATACCGTTATAGTGGAGCCCACCAGCGGCAACACGGGCATAGGCCTTGCTATGGTGGCTGCTGCCAGGGGCTACAGGCTGATGCTGGTAATGCCTGAAACCATGAGTGAAGAAAGGCGCAAACTGATGCAGGCCCTGGGGGCGGAGGTACTGCTGACCAGCGGCGAAGAGGGAATGGCCGGAGCAGTGAGAAAGGCTGCCGAGCTGACAGCCCAAAACCCCGGTTATTTCATGCCCCAGCAGTTCAATAACCCCGCCAACCCCGAAACCCATACCAGGACTACTGCCCTGGAGATACTTGAGCAGACCGGCGGCAGGCTGGACGCCTTTGTGGCAGGGGTGGGCACCGGCGGCACCTTGACCGGCGTCGGTAAGGTATTGAGGGAGCGGATACCAGGAATAAGGATAGTGGCCGTAGAGCCGGAGGACTCGCCGGTGCTGTCGGGAGGTTCTCCCGGTGTCCATAAGATACAGGGTATAGGGGCCGGATTTGTGCCGGAGGTGCTGGATACAGGCATAATAGACCGTATAATCAGGGTGGGCAATGATGATGCCATAGATACCGCAAGGCAAATGGCTGCCCGGGAAGGTCTTCTTGTGGGCATATCCTCCGGGGCGGCAGTATGGGCAGCCCTCAGGACAGCCTCTGAACTGGGCGCGGGCAAAAGGGTCCTTACCGTTGCTCCGGATACAGGGGAAAGATATATGAGTTCGGGACTGTATTAAAATCTGCAAGGAGTGGTGTATATGTTCGGCAGAATAAAAGAAGACATTGAAGCGGTTTTCCGGAACGACCCCGCAGCCAGGAGTATACCCGAGGTGCTTCTCTGCTACCCCGGGCTGCACGCCATCCTGTTCCACAGGATGGCCCACTGGCTGTACAATAAAAGGCTTTTCCTGGCAGCCCGTATCCTATCCAATATCAGCAGGTTTATGACCGGTATTGAGATCCACCCCGGGGCCAGAATAGGCAGGAGGTTTTTCATAGACCACGGAATGGGGGTAGTCATAGGTGAAACAGCGGAAGTAGGGGATGATGTGGTTATATTTCACGGGGTGACCCTGGGGGGGACCGGAAAGGATAAGGGTAAGCGCCACCCTACCGTGGGCAACAATGTAATGATAGGAGCGGGCACCAAGATCCTCGGACCTATAACCATCGGCAGCAACGTGAAAATAGGGGCAGGCTCGGTTGTACTGGCATCCCTGCCGGACAACTGCACCGCCGTGGGCTGCCCTGCTAAAGTCGTAAGGCGCAATTACAGCCGGGAGAACAACGTGCTTTCCTGGGTGATTTAAAGGAAAGGGGGGACATTCCTCTGCAGAAGGAGTGCCCCCCCTTTCCAAATAATAGTACGATCTCCAAAACTCAGAAAGCTTTATTTGTATATATTTCAAGGCTCAATATTTCTGTTTAACCCCTACTTTTTTCACCAAACCGCTTCCGTCTTTTCTAATAGCCGTGCCATATTTGCTCTTTAGTGGAAAGCATTTTATTTGATTTTACCGCACCATCCCCAAGTAGGATCACATTGTAGATCTAAAATAGCATTCTGCCTGGGAGTATCATTATGTTACGAGATTGGATGCTCGCATGTCGTGATGAATTACTACTTCGATAGGAGCGGTAGTACCATCTTTACATTTTAGGGCCTGTTTACCAAGATAATATTACCCATATTTTATGATAATGTTTGTACGAAATCTAAGCATGTACATAGCTGTACTTTTTATTATTGTTTCCACAACGGCGTTTAAATTCCTCTCTCTACGCCAAAATTACAACCTGCACATTTCAGGTCGATTTTTGGCAACAAAAACCCTATGCTGTGCCAGCAATTAAAAAACCTGGCTGCTATCGCTATAGGATAAACCGCCAGGTCCTTGATTATTGTTGACCCTAGATAACGGGCCCTAAAGTGTGGATGTCGATGGAGTTAAAATACTTTATGGCTTCGTTCTTTGTGGTCCCGCCGGATAGCACCCGAAGCATAAAATCAAAGGTTTCCTCGCCCACCTGCTCGATGGTCTTGTCACCGGTAATGATCAGTCCGGCATTGATGTCCATATCGTGGGCCATCCGCTCGTAAGTGTTGGGGTTTCCGCAGATCTTCAGCACCGGCATTGTGGGAAAACCCTGTGGTGCACCGCGTCCGGTGGAAAAGAGCATGCACTGGGCGCCGCTACAGGCCATACCCGTCAGTATCTCAGGCTCACGCCCCGGGGTGTCTTTAATCCACAGGCCCTTATGGTCTGTAACCATGTCAGGGTATTCCATCACACCCTCAATCGTCCTTGTACCGGATTTTATGATAGCGCCCAAGGATTTTTCCTCGATGGAGCTCAGCCCTCCCTCAATGTTGCCGGGAGTGGGCTGACCTTTGCGCATATCGCAGCCCAAGGACTTTGCCCTGCCCTCCATCCGCTCCACTATGTCGAAAATCCTCTGTCCGATCTCGGGAGTTCTGGCTCTTCGGGCCAGTATGTGTTCGGCTCCTATAAATTCAGTGGTCTCACCGAACACGACCGTTCCGCCAAGGTCCACTATCTTGTCGGCCACATAGCCGATGACGCAGTTTGACGCCATGCCCGAAGTGGTGTCCGAAGCGCCGCACTTTATTGCCATCACGGCGCTGCTGATATCCACCGGCTGCCGGCGGAGTCCGAATATGGTCATTGAAAGCTTCTGTGCGGCGTCGATGCCGGCAGCAATAGCACGACTGGTTCCGCCCAGCTCCTGTATGCGGATGACCTCGACCGGCTTGCCGGTTTTGGCTATGGTCTCCACAAGGCGTTCGGTGTCGGTACCCTCGCAGCCTAGGCTGACCACCAGCGCCGCACCCACATTGGGGCTGCATCCCAGTCCGATGAGAGTATCGGTGACCCTTTCCAGGTCAGGGGGAAGCTGGCAGCAGCCCTGGTGGTGGAAATAGCCCACCGTGTTCTGTACCTGTGCCACAATTGTCTGTGCAACGTCATTGGCGCAAACAACGCTGGGAATTACCGCCACAAGATTCCGGGCGCCTACCTTGCCGTTCTTTCTCACATAACCCATAAAATTCATCAATATTCACCTGCCTGAAACTTAGTATTCTATAGATCGCCCCGCCCGCGCATGCTATCCAGATTGTGGACATGCACATGGCTGCCTTTTTTGATTTCGCGTGTGGCCGTCCCGATTTCTTCGCCGTACTTGTTTATCTGTCCGCCAATAGGTATATCAGCAAGGGCGATCTTGTGTCCATAGGGTATATTATCTACCACCGTGATGATTTCGCTGTTTCCCTTTTTGTCACGCACCTCCACCTGTGTACCGGCCTTAACCTCGTCAAAAATGGTAGCAACGTTGTCTCTGTCGTTAACCTTCAGCGCTAAATTCAAACTCATAACTCTGCGACCTCCTAAACACTTCATAAAATGTATTCCTTGACAAAGGTGTGCGTCACTGTTTAACCGCCAGAGCCGCAACCCCATCCGGTATTACTACCACCCGGGCGTCCTTCCCCTTCATCTCATAGGCCATGGCAAGCGCTTCGTCGGGAGTGGAGGCGGGAATCATATTTGCTTTGCGGACCAACTCATGGTCAAGGTATGTGGTTACCAGGATAATTTTGTGTTTCTTCATTATACGAGTAAAAATCTGCGCACACCACATCTCGGGAATGGTCTCCTTAGGCGGGATCCTGGAGAGTTTTTCTGAAATCTCGTGTATTGTACCTGAAAGCATCAGTTTCTCAAAGTGGGTGCCGCCGAATCCGTCGATGCAGGAGGCGCACATAATGATTACCCCGTCCTCTCCGGCACAGGCCTCCGCCGTAGTCACCGCCTTGGGCGACTGGTACAGATTCTGGTCCAGCGGATAGCCTCCGTTACTGGTTATCACTATATCGCCGGTCACAGCGGGCACCCGGGAAAGACCCTTGATGAACTCGCAGCCCTTTTCATGGGCCTCCACCAAATCACCCGCAAAGGCGGCAATTATCCTTTTCTCACCGTCTAAAGCCACATTAAGGATAAACCGGACGTTAACCTTACGAGCGGCGTATACCATGTCCTCATGGATAGGATTGCCGGCGGTGACGCCCGGAGCGGCATTGACATGGGCAATGGCCCTATAAGAGTGGTTTTCATTGACCGTTTCCTGGGAGCATATACCCGGCAATATGCTTTTGCGGCCTCCCGAAAAGCCCGCGAAGAAGTGCGGCTCGATAAAACCCTCGGTCACCAGCAGGTCGCAATCCACCGCCAGACGGTTGACCACAAATTCGGCGCCGGAGGGCAGCACGCAGATCCTGCGCATATCCTCGCTTCTAAAAGCGTCATGCACGACGATCTTCTCATTATCCACTATGGCGTCCCCGAACATCCTGCGTTGCTCCGCTTCGGTGGTCGCCCTGTGCAGGCCGGTGGCAATCAGTATGGTGATATCGGCGTCGGGACTGCCCTTGCGAATTTCCCCCAGGAGTATGGGCAGCGTTATCCTGCTGGGAACAGCGCGGGTGTGGTCACTGGTAACCAGGACCACGCGCCTTTTGCCCCTGGATATGTTCACTAGGGTGTCTGAGCCTATGGGATTCGCCAGTGCATCCCGAACGATCTCCTCCTCGCTCTTATCGGCCTTGTACCTATGCATCCTGGGGTACAGGACAGCCTCCAGGTTTTTTTTGTCTATATGCAGATCAACACTTGATGTGTAATACGGTATCTTTATTGTTTCCACAGCAAAGGCTCCTTTCGGTGTTTGAATGGTCATTTCAAAGGAGATACCATACTCTCGGGTTTTACGATTTCATCGAATTTCTCTGCGGTCAGCATTCCCAGCCTCACCGCCGCCTCCTTCAGCGTGATGCCCTCTTTGTGGGCGGTCTTTGCAATCTCAGCGGCGTTTTCATATCCAATATACGGGTTGAGCGCCGTTACAAGCATAAGGGACTTCTCCAGATAATCCTTGATTTTCGGGAGATTAGGCTTTATGCCCACAGCACAGTTGTTGTTAAATGATACTATAGCGTCCGCAAGCAGTGTCACCGATTGTAAGAAGTTGTATATACATACCGGCATGAACACATTGAGTTCAAAATTACCCTGCGAGGCCGCCATGCCCACCGCCACATCGTTAGCCATGACCTGGACGGCCACCATCGTCAGCGCTTCGCATTGAGTAGGGTTTACCTTTCCGGGCATAATGGAACTTCCGGGCTCGTTTTCCGGAATTGTCAGCTCTCCGATGCCGCACCGCGGCCCGCTGGCCAGCCATCTAATGTCGTTGGCAATCTTAAACAGGTTTGCCGCCAGCGCCTTGATGGCACCGTGGACAAAAACCAGTGCATCCTTGCTGGTGAGGGAATGGAACTTGTTGGGTGCGGAAATGAACTTTTTACCGGTAAGCAGCGAAATCTCCTCCGCCACCTGCCCGCCGAAGTCTGACGGCGCATTTAGTCCGGTTCCTACCGCCGTACCGCCCAAAGCCAGCTCCCGGAGGCTGTCGGCCGAAGCGGCGATCATCGTACTACCCTTGCTCAGCATTTCCTGCCAGCCGCTTATCTCCTGCCCCAGGGTGAGCGGAGTGGCATCCTGGAGGTGGGTGCGTCCGGTCTTGATGATGTCCTTGTACTCCTCCGCCAGCCTGCCAAAGGTTCGCTCCAGCATGTCGATGGCGGGAATCAGCTTATCCTCGATGCTTACCAGCGCCGCGATGTGCATTGCTGTGGGGAAGGTATCGTTGGAGCTTTGGGATTTGTTCACATGGTCATTGGGGTGGATCAGCTTTTCGCCCAACAGCGCATTGGCGCGGTTAGCCACCACTTCGTTCACATTCATATTTGACTGGGTGCCGCTGCCCGTTTGCCATACAGCCAGTGGGAAATGCCCGTCCAGCTCTCCGCGGATAATCTCGTCACATACCCGGGATATGGCATCAGCGCGCTTTGCGTCCAGCACGCCCAGCTTATTATTTACAATGGCCGCAGCTTTTTTTAGGATAGCAAAGGCCCGGATAACTTCCATCGGCATTTTCTCGGTACCAATTTTAAAGTTTTCAAAGCTACGTTGGGTTTGGGCCCCCCAGTACCGGTCCGCGGGCACCTTTACCTCCCCCATCGTATCATGTTCGATTCTATACTCCATTATGTCACCTCGTCTCTTTCCTATGACTATTTCAGGTCCTCGGGCATCTCCTTTATCCTGGCAATTCCGGATGTAATAGCTTCCTCTGCCACAGACCGGCCAACCCTTTCAGCCACCCTGGGGTCAAAGGGATCGGGAAGGATTCTCTCGGCGTTAAGCTCTGCATCATCGATAATGGAGGCAATGGCTTGGGCCGCTGCGATCTTCATGCCCTCGGTGATATCTCTGGCCCGCACAGCCAGAGCTCCTTTGAAGATGCCCGGGAACGCCAGAACATTGTTTATCTGGTTGGGGAAATCCGAACGTCCCGTTCCAACCACCGCAGCTCCTGCTTGCCTGGCAAGATCCGGCATAATCTCGGGTGTGGGATTGGCCATCGAAAACACTATTGCGCCTCTGGCCATTGAAAAAACCATTTCAGGGGTGACTACGCCCGGCTTTGATACGCCGATGAACACATCCGCACCCTTTAAGGCATCGGCCAGCTTACCCTGCTTCTTATGCCGGTTGGTCACCTTTGCTATCTCCTGCTTGGACGGGTTGAGCCAGTCTGCGCCTTCGTATATGATGCCTCGGGTATCGCACATGACTATGCTGCCGAAATCCATCTCAAGCAACAACTTGGCGACGGATATACCCGCCGCGCCGGCGCCGTTGATAACTATGTTAAGCTCGCCGAACTTCTTTCCTACAACCTTGACTGCGTTAATGAGCGCTGCGGCGGTGACAATAGCGGTACCGTGCTGGTCATCGTGAAACACCGGGATGTCGCATCGTTTTTTCAATTCTCTTTCGATTTCAAAACATCGCGGTGCCGATATGTCCTCAAGGTTGATACCACCAAAGCTTTTGGATATAAGCGCGATGGTGTCAATAATAGCCTTGGGGTCGTTTGAGTCAATACAGATGGGGAATGCGTCCACGCCCGCAAACGCCTTGAACAGGGCGCATTTGCCCTCCATCACCGGCATAGCGGCCTCGGGGCCTATGTCGCCTAAGCCCAGAACCGCAGTTCCGTCGGTAATCACCGCCACCAGATTGGAACGCCGGGTAAGCTCGTAACCCTTGTCAGGCTGGCCGGCTATGACAAGGCATGGTTCGGCAACACCGGGAGTATAGCAGAGTGAAAGCTCTTCCCTGTTGGTAACCGGAGCTCTGGAAATAACCTCTATTTTGCCTTGCCATTGGTAATGTTTTTCCAGGGCACGCTGTTTCGTATCCATATTATGGTTCTCCTCCTATCGTTTCGCTATGGGCCTTTGCCCGGCCGGCGCCGCCACAACGCCAGACAAAGACCCGCCTTCTATGTTATAGTGTTAGTCGTTTTCCCGTGCGGCCTTAATTGCAGCGGATACCTTGCGTGCAAAGTAGGCGCTCTGGCCCGTATAACCCGCAGGATCCAAAATCTTCTCAAGCTCTTCTCTGGACAAATTATCCCTTACAGTTTTATTCTCCAGAAGCTTTTCGAGGAATGGGGCATCCTGCTCAAAGGCTTCCATGGATATTTCATAGATGATTTCATGGGCCGTCTGCTTGCCTACCTTCTCGCCCAATGCCAGCATCAGCGGTTCAGACATCATCAGACCCTTGAGCACATCAAGGTTTTTGCGCATGCGGGTCTCGTTAACCGTTAAATTTGAAAGCAGCTTTTTCGCCTTAGCCACCGCAGCCCCGGTCATTATAACCACCTCGTTGGCGCTCTTCCACTCAACTTTCCACAGCGCACCGTCTCTTTCGTGCTCCGAGAACATCGATTCGTATGTAGCCTCCATGCTCGCCTTGACCAGTCTGCCAAGATTGTGCAATGCCTCGGGAATGGTCGGATTGCGTTTATGCGGCATGGTGCTGCTGCCAACCGCACCCTCAACAAAGCCTTCCGCCAACTCAGATACTTCGGTTTTTTGCAGGTTGTACACCTCATTGCCTATTTTACCCAGTGTCGCACTTATCATAGCCAGTACGCTGACTATTTCCACAACTCTGTCCCGGCTGGCGTGCCACGCAATGTCAGGGATATCCAGACCTATCTTTTTGATGGATTGGCTGCTGACCTCCACGGCCCTCTGGCCAAAACCCGCCATGGTTCCCACGGCGCCACTGAGTTGCCCGACAAAGCATCTTTTCCGGCAGTCCTTCATCCGCTCGATGTTCCTTCGCACCTCGCTGCCCCACACAGCGGCTTTGTAGCCGAAGGTGATGGGAATTGCGTGCTGGCCGTGGGTTCTGCCCGCCATAATCGTGTCAGCATGGCGGTCAATCAGATCCAGGATTGCCTGCTCGACATCGCGCAGGTCGTTGTAGATAACGTCAAAGCCCCTTTTAATGGACATCATGAAGCCCGTGTCGAGAATATCCTGGGTAGTAGCCCCGAGGTGTATATACTCGCCGTAACTGCCGTCGCAGGCGCGCTGAAAACACCGCAGGGTGGGGACAAGCGAATGGCCTATTTTATTGATACCCTCCTCGATTTCAGCAATGTCCAGATTTTCCACCTTGGCTTTTTTGGTGATCTCCTCTGCAGCCTCCCTGGGGATGATGCCCATCTCCGCCTGGGTCTGTGCCAGGGCGACCTCCAGGTCCAGCCAATTTTGCATGATGGATTTATCGTCAAAGATTTCCCGCATTACCGGGGTACTGAATACATTTCGATATAATAAAGAATCTATCATGTTACTTGCCATATACGATTTCCCTCCTCAATATTTCTCCCAACCCGGTAATAGCCTGACCGTCGTTGATGTCGAGGATGCGGTCCATAATGCTCCGGGCACGCTGTTCACTAATGACCATAGTTGAAAGCGACAGATATTTTTTCTCCAGAAATTGCACGGGGGGATGACCATCGGGCAAATCCACCCTGGCAAAGAGTGCTTTATCCTTTAGCCGGATAGACACCGTCTGGGTACGCTTTGCCGGATAGGCAGCGCTGCATGCGTCATCATCCACCACAGTGACCTTCTTTGCCAGTTCAAGAATTCTAGGGTCATTCAGAGCATCGGCCGTAAAAGCGTCGAGGCCCACCTGCCCAAGTACAATGCCGGCCGCAATACAGTAAGGCATGGAGAATTTCGCCTTGGACTCGCTTGAATTGTTGAAAGCCCCAGTCAGTTCCACCGCCTTGCTGTAAGCCCCTATCTGTATGCTCTCTACATCCTCGTATGTAAAGGGATTTTTCTCCATCAAATCCATTAGGGCGTCCAGCGCACTGTGGGTATGGCCGCATGAGGCATATATCTTGTAGTAGGCATCCTCAATCATCAGCTGCCCGTTTGGGGAAGCGGTGATAAAGGACAAATCCCTTTCTCCGTTTGCCGCCGCAGCGTAGCCCTTTGGATTTTCAATGATGTCCAAAGGGGCTGTAAACCCTCGCCTGGCAAGCTGGGCTGCCAGTATCCCGCGCGATGCCGCATTACCCACATTCACCAGCTTGGCGTCAGTACCAAAGGTGCAGATCAATCCTGAAGCCATGGTGCCCGCAAGTCCCATCGCAGTCTGAAGCTGGGTGGTGTCCAAACCCATCAGCTTGCCGGCAGCGGCAGCAGCGGCAAAGGCGCCACAGGTTCCTGTAGTGTGCCAGTAATCATAGTGAGCGGGGTTGAGAGCGCCTCCCAGGCGGATCATCGTTTCGTAGCCCGCCACCACGCCAAGGGCGTATTCCCCGAAGGAAAGCCCCTCCGCCTCAGCTACCGCCAGCGCTGCAGAGACAACCACTGCGCCGGGGTGTGCTATGGCAATTTTATTGGTGTCATCGTATTCCAACATATGACTGATGACACCATTGGAAAAGGCGGCATATAGGGCCGGGGCTCTACATGCCAGCCCGATAGCGGTACACGGGCCTTCGGCTCCCGCCTCCGCCGTCAGATCCAGCACAGCCTTGGCGCATTCCTTTCCAAGGGCGCCGATAACGCAGCCCAGCCAATCCAGGGTCCTGTAGCGGACATCGTTTATGACTTCCGGGCTTATATCCTCCCGTTTTATGTTGTTAATACGCTTGCATATCTCATAAGTATATTCCATAAGGCCTCCTTACTGTGCCGGAGTATCCTGTTTTTGAGCCTTTTTCTCTTTAACATAATCCAATACTATCGGCACAAAGAAACTGGCTATAGAAATGAGCAGTATAACTAGGGTAAGCGGTCTCTCCCAAAGGAAGTTCCAGGAGCCTTTATTGGCGACAAGCGCCTGCCGGAGGTTCCTTTCAGTAAGCGGACCCAGTACCATAGCAACAATCATCGGGGCTGTCGGTAGGCTGACCTGATAGCATGCGTAACCCAGAATCCCGGTGAGTATGACAATCAGCACATCAAAGGGATTGCTGCCCAGCGAATAAACGCCGGTGACGCAGAAGGCCAATATGATACTGCCCAAAAGGTTCTCTGGCACCGAAAGTATGGTCTTCATGTATTTGAGAACAAACAACCCTAAAGGCGCCATGAGCAAGTTGGCGAGGAAAAAGGCTATAAACAGGCCGTAGATAACATCCGGGTGGTCGGTAAAGAACACCGGACCGGTTCTCATGCCGTGGATCATTATGGCACCAAGAAATAAGGCGGATGTAGCATTCCCCGGAACACCAAGGGCCAGCAACGGTACCATCGAACCTCCGGTTACTGCATTGTTGGCCGACTCGGGGGCCGCTACGCCTCTGGGCTCGCCGGTGCCGAATTTTTCGGGATTTTTAGAGGTCTTTTTCTCCATATCATAGGACATAAAGGTTGCGACATTGGTACCGGTGCCGGGAATAATGCCTACCAGAGTACCTATAATAGCTCCCCTTATCCATGTGGGCAGCAGCTTTACAACGGCATTCCATCCGATCCAAACCGAACCAACATCGGGAATGGCATCAAACTTGGATAGGTCCCTACATTTCTCAGCAGTTTTAAGGACAGCCAGCACTCCGAAGAAGCCGATGAGGGCCGGCACAAGGTCGATGCCCTCCAGCAGTTCCATCATACCGAAGGTATAGCGTTTATAACCGGACTGCGGGTCCATTCCTATGCAGGAGATCAACAGCCCTATGGCTCCCGACAGCAAACCCTTCTTCAGGGAACCGCCTCCAATGCTGGCTATACATGAAAGTCCCAGAACAGCCACCGCGAAATACTCGGCCGGCCCGAATCGGAGGGCCTGCTCAGCCAAAAACGGCGTGAAAAACATCAGCACAACAGCACTGAACATGCCGCCGAACACCGAACTGAGGGTTGAAATGCCCAGCGCCTCTCCGGCTCTGCCCTGCTTAGCCATCGGGTGCCCGTCAAGAGTGGTGGCAAAAGAAGATATGGTTCCGGGAATGCCCAGCAGAATAGCCGAGATAGAGCCGCCGAAAATTGCGGAACAGTATATGGCTGCGAGAAAGACCAAGCCGGTGGCAGGATCCATCGCAAAGGTCATGGGAACCATCAGGGCGATAGCCATGTTGCCGGTGAGCCCGGGAAGCGCACCGATAATCAGACCGATAAGGGTCCCCAACGTTAGAAAGAGCAGTGCGGAGGGCTGAAATACGCTGCCAAGGCCTAATATTATATTTTCAAACATTATTCAACACCTCCTGATCAGAATATGCCTGGAAATCGAATATAGAAAACCTTAGTAAACAATAAGTATAATCCGGCGCTGATGAAGGCCGATGTAACCAGGATAACCTTGATATTCTTGTAGTTCAGGATATATGCGCCAACCGTAATCAATAGAAAGGTAGAAGATATATATCCAATATTGGTTAATGCGAAATAATAGACAAACAAAAGCGCTATAATTGCTGCAACCCTTCCATAAGAGTTTGATCTGGAGGCAGCCTTTTTCCCGGCTGCCTTTTCATCCTCTTTCTTTCGCAGAGCGCCGATAATAATCGACGCTCCTAGTATCATCACAATTACAGCGACTAACCTTGGGAAGAAGGCCGCACCCAGGGTATCTGCACTGGTACCGGTTGGAAATGTGCTGGAAGCGAGATATGCGGCAATACCCAGCGCAATGGACGCAATGCCAAGGCCTATATCTTTATTGTTCAAAGCAGTCACTCCTTTTGGTTAAAAGCTGTATCAGTTGGAAAATATGGTGTCCTTAAGTTCATACAATCTGTCCCAGTCGGCTTTCAAATAGTCTTTGAAATCCTGAGAACTTCTGTATACCAGTGGAAAACCTGCGTTTTCGAACTGCTCCTTGACTGTGTCTGTCTCAAGGGCCCCCTTGAAGGCATCATGCAGGGTCTGGATTATCTCGTCGGGAGTACCCTTTGGAACGCCGAAGCCTCTCCATGCGCCATAGCTGAAATCTATGCCGCAGGCCTCAGATATGGTGGGGATATCGGGGAGAGCAGGATGGCGCTCGGTATCACAAACGGCAAGTACCCTGATTTTACCCTGCTCGATGAGGGAAGCCGCTCCGCCATACGTGGTCATACCCACCTCGGCATGTCCGCCGGCCAGTTGCACGGTCTGCTCTGCGGACCCGTTGGTGTGCAAGTACTCAAACTGGCAGCCGGTAATGCTGCTGAACATCATGCTTGCGATGTGGTGGGATGTAAGGTGTCCGGGTGTTGAGTTGAGCAGAGGCTCAGCCTTTCCCTTGGCCAGAAAATCCTCCATCGTCCGGATGTCCGAAGAACCGGATACAACGATAAGCTCGGGGTCGAAGCAGTACATTGCAACAGGGGTGATGGCATCAAAATCAAAGTCAACTGTTCCGCCCATAACGTTTGTGGAATAGGAGGAGGTCATGGCCAGCAGGGTATAACCGTCCGGCTTGGAGTTGGCAACATAAGTCTGGCCGATAGACGCACCGCCCCCTTCCTTGTTGATAACAACAACGCTTTGCCCCAGAATCTTTTCTGCCTCGGCAGCGACGATACGGGTACTCATGTCAACGTTGCCGCCCGCTGCAAAGGGAACGACGATCTCGATTGGCTTGACAGGGTATTTCTCGACAGTGTTGGAACCGGCACCCGGCGTTCCGTTGGATGCCTGATTACTGCAAGATGCCAGCATCAGTACCATGACCATAGTCATCGCTAACAGTATCAAAGCTCTCTTTTTCATTATTGAATCTCCCTTCTAATTTTAATTCCTTTCTCTGTGCTGCTCTGTATCCTACCGTTCCCCGTGTTTATTTATATTCTATAACTTAATTTTCGAAGTATGAAATACCAATATTTTATGGTAGCTATAACACGATGTTATAGGAAAATCCGAAGACCCTCTGCTAGCTCTATAGCTGGCGCTTCTGATGCAAAGAATTACCATATAGCGGCAAATAAGCATTTAGGGATCCTCCTCAAAAGAAGGACCCCTAAGTATGAGACGCAATACATCATAGTGCATTGATGCATCATATGCATATGTTGTTGTTTTGACGGTTATTTTTGATGCTGCCCGACAGCGAATGGGCAATGCGGATAAACTCTTGGACCGCAGTTGAATGGTAAACATTGTTATTATATACAACGGCAAAAGTCCGTACGGCCTTTTTCAAGCTAAGAGAGTAATAAACGGCTCGCTGCTCCGGAGGGCAGCAGATTTCGGTGGACATTGGGACGAAACCAACCCCCATACCACTGGCGATAAGTGCATTAATAGTCTCACAGTTATGAGTTTCAAAGATAATATCAGGAACAAAACCCGCCTGGTTGCACAGGTCCATGCCGATTGCCCGCATCCTGCGTCCCTGCTTGTACATGATAAACTTCTCATTCTTGAATAATGAGAGGTCGGCAACCGGGCGTTCTCCCCCGTACGCGGAGGGAATCTGGCTGTTTAGTGGATGCCGGGGAGGCACCGCCAAGAATATATTTTCCTCAAACAGCGGTTCAAAGTGAAGACTGGGTATGGACAAAGGCAGAGACATAATGCACAGATCAATCTTTCTTGCCACAACCAATTCCTCCAGGACACCGGTATAGTTCTCAACTACTTTTATCTGTACGCCGGGATACTGCCTATGAAACTCCGGCAAGATTTTGGAGAGATAATACTTTTCATAAAAAGGGGACACGCCGATGGAAATATCTCCGTATTTTAAATCCTGGGCGTCGTACATCCTTTTTTTGATGCGCTCGCTCAATTCCACAATGGCTTTGCCGTCCTCCAGAAAAAGCTCTCCCGCTGAGGTCACCGTCACGGTATTGTTTTCTCGGCGGAATAACTTTACCCCCAGTTCGTTTTCCAGCCGCTTAATCGACTGGCTGAGAGCAGGCTGACTGACGAACAACAGTTCTGCAGCCTTTGAGAAACTCCCTGTTTCCGCAACCTTGAGGACATACTGGATAACCCGCAGCTGCATATTTTTCATCCCCCATAACTTTTTGTTATTGGATATATTATATCATATCATATCATAGCATATGATTGTATGATAGCTACTTTCTTATCATATACTTGTTTTATTCACCAATACCATCGATAAAATAACAAACACCCGGGTTACCGGGCAGTTGTCAGTGGCCAGTGACCAGAAATCAGTTGTCAGTTCCCAGTTGACAGTGGCTAGCACCTAGTACTAGAGTTAGCTATGATACTATAATTTCCAGAACCACCTGAGGCTAAAATTCGCTTAAATTTATCATAGAAGATTATGGTAGAAGCTAGTACAATATCTCATAAATTCGTTCCCCTACTCTCTCTGGCAGGAAAACATTAGTTATTCATCTTCCATCCCGCAATAGCCACAAACGCCTACTCTTGGAGAATTTACAACCGGCAGCAGCATTTCTTCACCGCACTCGTGATTTTCAGAGCACTTATCACAAAGCCATCCCTTGTCTTCATAGATACACTCACAGCACACCTGGGTAGCAATACCGCCACATTCCGAGCACTTGATTTCCGGGGGTAGGTTTCTTGCCATAATTTCAATCTTTTGTCTACGTTTCTTTCCTGAACGCACGAATGCAACTGTCAATTTTAATGTCGTGGTAGAACCAAAATCATATTCATGCAGAAACTGTGTTCCTTTATCCAAAATATCTCCAAGCTTAACACTCATGCTTTTGTCTCCTTCTGATTTGACAGGGTTGGAAGCATATATTTCACCCGCTATTTCAAAGGAACTCAAATGTCCGCAGCATTCAAGCCATGTATCCCTCAAAAATCTATCTAAAATTTTCAAAGATGCACTTACCGGTATATCTACATACATCCAGTATTCAGGTAGTTCAAATCCTTCAACGAGAATGCCGAAATAAATCTCATCATCAGAACTTATGTTACCGGGTTTATGCTTTTTTATTCTTGCTTCACAAGCCTTGAGATGATCTTTTATCTCTGCTTTACTGAAAATTTCTTTGCAATAACTGCATTTTCCCTTGTCTGCTTTACTCATTTTTAAATCCTTCTTTCTTAAGCTTTTAACTTATTTTTGCCACGCTCTGCATAGGATATCCCCTAAACGTCCAGTTGAACGGATGCCCTTCGTCTTTATTCCATAACATGATAAATTTCATTACTTTCTCTTTAAGTTCCTCTTTGGTTCTAAAGCTCGCATGCTTCAAACACCTTCTATATATGATTGAGAAGAACAGTTCAATCTGATTTACCCAGGAAGCATGCTTAGGCGTGTAATGAAATTGAAATTTTCCTTCATGCTTTTTATTAAATTCAGACCATCTCTCACCAGGGCCATCCATATGGATATTAAGACTATCCCATATTACATGCATTCTTCTTTCATTCATATACTCTTGCGCAACCTTTTCCATAAATGCTATCAAGTCTTCAGCCTTCCTGCTATCTCCAGATTCGGCAACTACTTTCCCGGTTTTTATATCAAAGCCAGCTATCAGAGATTGCGTGCCATGTCGAATATATTCATGTTCGTATTTTCCGGCTTCACCGCACTTTGGCATTACAGTTTCATTCTTTCTTTCCTTAGCCTGCATGCCTGTCTTTTCATCAACACATAAAACAGCCGCATTCTCCGGCGGATTAATATACAAATCCACAATTTCATTTACTTTATCTTTAAATTCAGGCCCTTTGCTGTGAAGCCACATCCTGAATTTATGAGGCTTTAACTTATTTGTATTAAGCGTCCTTACAACGCTTGAACGGCTCATGTTAAGTCCATCAATATTGTTGTTAACGGCTTGCGTTAATAAATCGCTTGTCCAGTAGTTCTGTGTGTCATATCCGTAATTCCTGGGATGCTCACAGGCAATGGCAATAACCTCGCACCGCTGTACTACCGTAAACTTTCTTGGCGCGCCACTACGGGGCAAATCATAAAGTTCGTCAACTCCATTTGCGCACAGTTTTTATAGTAACTCTTATTTGTTTGGCTACCTCCTCTTCATGATTACCCTGTGCCAATAAAAGTATTATGGACGCTCTTTGATCCATTCGCTTTTCTGACTTTTGACCCCTTACAATTTTCTCAAGTTCTTCTTTTTGCTTCCGGTTAACTTTTATCCTTTCAATAAGTTTTCTCATGCTCCTATCTTAACATGGTTTACATAAATGTTCATTGGTAATTCTGCTCTTAAGTGCTATGTCTGTATATGATTTTCTTATATTATCCTTTTAGATACTGACTTCTGGAATTCTGTACTAGGTAACCATTGTCTGTTAAACATACAGGAAAAGTGCAATAATATCTATCTGCCGCTGGCCTTCTTGAATAGAGCAAGGTAACCAGCCCTGTCAATGGGTCTGGGATTGCTCGCGGTGGACAGATTCCTCTCGGACATCTCCGAAAGAATCTCAAAATCCCCTTCCTTCACGCCTAGGCTGTCAAACCCCGGCAGTCCTATGTCCCTGGATATGTCCTTGACAGCCTCTATGCATAGGACAGCAGCCTTGCTGTCGTCCCTTTCCTCTATGTCCATTGCCCTCGCAATCCTTGCATACTTATATTCAGCGTCGGGGAGATTGTACTCCATCACGTAAGGCAGCAGTATTGCATTGCAGAGCCCGTGGGGTGCATCGTACATGCCGCCCAGCGCCTCGGCCATGCAGTGCACCGATGCAACGTCGGAGTGGCTGAAGCATAAGCCCGCCAGCAGGCTGCCCAGCATCATGCCGGCCCTTGCCTCCAGGTTCCTTCCGTTTGCAACCGCCTCCCTAATATTCTTTGAGATGAGTTCTACGGCATACAGTCCCAGCGCTTCGGCTATAGGCTCCGTTACGTTTGCCGTATACCCCTCTATAGCGTGCGTCAGGGCATCCACGCCTGTGGAAGCTGTCACCCCCGGTGGAACCGTCAGCGTCAGTTCAGGGTCCACCAGCGCTGTCTTTGCTGCAACGGCAGGGCTTTTAATGGTGAACTTGAAGTTTTCCTCAGTATCGGTTATAACCGATGAGAAGGTTACTTCACTGCCCGTCCCAGCTGTAGTGGGTACCGCTATAAAGGGCAGGCATTCTCCGTTCACCTTGCCTCTGCCGCTGTAATCCTTTGCCCTCCCTCCCTGCTTTGCCAGCACGCATACTGCCTTTGCCGCATCTATGGGGCTTCCTCCCCCAACCGCTACCAGGCAGTCTGCGCCGTATTTTCTTGCCTCCTCCGCCGCTTCCTCCACGTTGTAATCCTTTGGATTCGGCTCCACCCCATCATATACCACGCAGTGGAAACCCGACGCCCTCAGCAGCCCCGACACCCTGTCGCACACTCCTGCTCTGATTACCCCCCTGTCGGTAACCACCATCGCTCTGCTGGCACCCAGTGCCCTGAGTTCATCGCCCAGATGCTCTATAACCCCTATCCCGTACTTTATTCGGGAAGGTAGAATAAATTCGAAACTATCCGATACTCCCATACTCGTCCCTCCTCTTTGATTATTTCTACACTAACTTGGGATTCCCCTTTATGATGTTTATAAAAATAATGCCGGAGCCCCACATCGGCGTACCGGCAATGTATCTGTCATGCCAAAAGTATTAAGGCCTGCAGCTGCTGCAGGCCCCTTTTGCCGGCCAATTATTGCATATATACCTTTTGACCCTTGACCACAGAATGAAGTTTGGCAGCTTTGGCCTTTAACCCTTTAGGAGACTTGGGCATGGGTGTTTTCGCTATCTGATACAGTACACTTGATACCAAAGTGCCGGTATTGTACATGTTTTCCTCCTGGATTTTATCAATGCTGTCGTCATCGGTGTGGTAATAGGGGTCTGGCCTATAGCTCAAGAAGGTGGTCGGGATCCCGAACCATTCGAAGTTCGCATGGTCGCTCCTGTCGCTGTAGTCGGTATCGTACTGCAGTCCCAAAATCTGGGCCGAAGCGATGAACTGCTCCTGAAGCCATGTAGGAGTTTCCTCGTATGCCATGTAGAACACCAGGGTACCCCTACGCCCACCATATCCAGGTTGATCATGGCAGCTATGTCCTTAATCCGGCCCTTTTCCTCCATCTCGAGCACATACTCCTCCGAGCCTACCAGCGCCGTCTCCTCGGCGCCGAAGGCAATAAACTTGACATCGTAGGCAAGCTTCTTGTCCGCCATGAGCCTTGCCACTTCCATTATGGTGGCGGTTCCCGAGACGTTGTCGTTTGCACCAGGCGTGTCGACACCGTCGTAATGGGCTCCCTCCACTATGGTCTGGGCTTTTCTGTCTTTGCCCTGTCGACAGGTTTTGTCGCAATTATGTTCTGGGAATAGCTTTCATCGATAATAGTCTCAATATCCATTTTGACAGTGACTGCGAGTTCTTACAGCAGCCCGGCAAGGTATTCGCCGTCCGCCTTCAGTATAGCTAGGGCAGGAATGTCGGTCAGAGTACTCAATGTGCCGTTTATGATGCCATCGGTATTGTTGAATATTATTGCTCCTACGGCTCCGGCTTCAGCGGCATTCTGGACCTTTTCATAGAATGTAAATGCACCTCTTCTTATTAAGGCTATTTTCCCTGTGAAATCCTGCCCCTCAAAATCCTCCGGATACCCCAGTCCTGCATAGGCCAGCTCTGCAGTCAAGCCGCATTCCGGGGTGGACGGTGAGTACATGAAGGTTTTGGTCTCAAATTTCTCAACCGAAGGAGCCAGCATGGCCAGCTCTGAACCCAGGTCCTTGAACAGTATCATCGGGAAGATCTGCCTTTCTACCTGAAGTCCCAGTTTCTCGAAGTAATTTACAATGTAGTCCCCCGCCTATGCTCTCCTTCGGTCTCGGCCTCCCGGGCATCATCGGTGGCTACCAGCACCTCTCTATATGCCCTATCGCGTTGCCGGTAGAATAGTCGCTGAATATGTCCTTGTGCACCGGCTCGGTATAAACCGCAGTCGAAACAAGCAGCGCAAGGGCAATGACCAGCATCAGCACCCTGTTTCGTTTCAGATCCTTCATCATCGGATAATCCCCTCCATAGATTATTTTATTTGGTATCCAAGTCTATTTTAAATGGTTCAACGTTGAATTTTGTGGTCAAGAGATTTTTAGCATGGAATTATTGCCAGTGACTTTTGTGAAAATCAATATTTATAAGGGTTTTATAAATCCATATGGTATAATTTACATATCAAAAATTTATTGAACCCCATTTCTCACAAAAGTCGTTGATGAACCTTTTAAATTATGACATGGACAGGAAAGGAATGTTTTGTTAAAAGTCCGGACATCAACCATATTTTTCCCAACAAATTGCGCCCAAAGGGCACCAATAACGCAACCCTTTCCTTAGATGCGACAAGCCGGGAGGTAAAAACGTGTCAAAGGATTCCCTTCCATGACACAACTTTCATATTAATACATGGTTGTAAATATATATTTACCGTCCTTTCCGCAATAACTCCGCAGAGCAGACAGTTTGCGGCAAACGCTTCCCTCAGGCAGCAGCTGAAACCTGCAGCCCACCCTCAAAGGGTGGGCTGCGCATTATTGCCATCAATTATGTCCATTATCCTGCTTTATTGGCGGCTCTTTTGTCCGTCCTTTACAGGGGAAGCTTAACCCCAAGGCCCATCTCCAGCGCACGGTCCAGCACGGTCCTGGCCATTACCACATCTTCCACCGCCATACCTATATTGCTGGCTACTATCAATTCGTCCTTGCGCTCACGTCCCGCCTTGATGCCGGCAACCACTTCTCCGGTCTCGCCGTATATGTTTTCAGGCATCCCGTCAGGATAGTATCCCGCTTCATCAAAGTGCCTGTGCTGCCCGATATCATCAACCAGAAACTTGTCCGCCCTCCTCATGGTCTCTATCTCCCAGAAGGAATCCAGGTCGCATATGAGCACCGTCTGCCCCTTCTGTATCCACTGGTCTCTCACTTTGGGATCCGGTTTTTCCAGAATGGCAGTGGCTGAAGCCAGTACCTCGCAGCTCTTTACCATCTCCTCCACCGAAGCGGCCGGAATTATTTCGGCATCCACTTCCGGCTGTATTTCCTCAATCAGACTGTCCATTGCGGCAGGTACTACATCATATATGTATATCTTCTTCAGGTTTTTCAGCTCTTTGGGCATAAATCTCACATGCTCCCTGCCCTGGACCCCGCACCCGAACATACCGAAGGTCTCCGCACTGCTGTCGGCCAGATATCGTGCCGAAAGGGCAGATACTGCCGGAGTACGCTTGGCGGTAATCCATATGGCATCCATTATGGCCAGGGGAAACCCTGATTCCATATCATTGAAGATGAGCAGACCCGAAGTCTGGGCCAGGTTAAAACGGAACGGGTTCTCTGGAAAGCACTCCACCCACTTCATGCCGCAGGCATTCTCTCCCGGCACCAGCGCCGGCATTGCATGGAAGAAAGTGTTTTTCAGGGGATGTATCCCGATTTTTGCAGGCATCTCGGTTTTCTTCCTGCCGTGGGCCTCCAGCGCAGACCGGGTAATGGATATAATATCCTCCGTACTCAGCCCGGTACTCATGCAGTCTTCCCGGGTAAGATACAAAATCTCTCTGCCGATATTCAGTTTTTTACCGATATTTTCCCTGTAGGCCAGACTATCCATGAACATGCCTCCTATCTCGTATATTTTAAATATACCTTCTATAATCCGGCGGAGAATCCTTTAACCGATAGAAATTTATTCCCACACTGTTGAACCTGCAAACCCCGCTTGAATATCACTACCATTTTCCTGTCTTGGCCCATATATTTCTTCTCATGTATATATTTTTAAACCACAAACCATACAGCTTCTGCCTGACAACCTCCGCTAATCCGGATTGGTCCCGCCAGACAAATGTTTTTCTGCTGTATAATATCCGGGCCGTCAATAGTGTCAGAAGAACCGTCCCCCTGACATCCCCCTGACACTGACAACCGTTCCTTTGAAATGGCACCGGCAGACAAATACTTTTCTCTTGCATAATTTCCGGAATGATAATGTTGTCAGAAGAACCGTCCCCCTGACAGTCACGGAATGATAATGTTGTCAGAAGAACCGTCCCCCTGACATCCCCCTGACAGTCATTGTCAGAAGAACCGTCCCCTTGACAATGGGAAAATCATGAAAAAATTGCATAAATTCTATCGTGCGATATGCTGTCCCCTGTTGTAATATATACATAAAGTATTTATTAATATATATCAAGGAGTGATATGGTGAAGAGACTGATTTCTATATCGATAATAGCAATATTGTTGATGGGAATTATCGCCCTGGCACCCGTTGGAAAAACGGATACCGAGGCCTACACCTCCTTCCAGGATGCCGGAGTGGACAGGGTTGTTATAACGGCGTCCGCCCTTAATGTCAGGTCAGGGAACAGCACAGGTTTCCCCGTTGTAGACAGGATATACAGGGACCAGGTTATTGAAGTCATAGGCAAACTGGGAAACTGGTATGTGGTACATCTGCCCAATGACACCGTCGGTGCTGTGGCAAGCTGGTATACAAAACCTTATGTGGAACAGCAGCAGCCTCCTTCCAATAATAATTCATATGCGTCACAGGAAGAGCAGTACATGCTTCAGCTAATCAATCAGGAAAGGGAAAAAGCCGGCCTCAGTCCCCTGAAGATGGACAAGGACCTGGTAAAACTGGCCCGTCTCAAGTCCCAGGATATGATAGACTACAACTACTTCAGCCATACATCGCCCACTTATGGTTCACCCTTCCAGATGATGAATGATTTCGGCATCCAGTACAGATATGCAGGAGAGAATATTGCCGGAAACCGTTCGGTGGACAGCGCCCATCAGGCACTGATGAATTCTTCCGGGCACAGGGCCAATATACTGAATGCAAATTACAACTACATCGGTATAGGTATAGTAGACGGCGGGCCCTACGGTAAGATGTTCACTCAAATGTTTGTGGGCAGATAATATATAACTGATAAAAAAGCATTTCCCCGTAATGGAGGAAATGCTTTTTTATCATATATCCAGTATTCTCCTGACCTCAGGCAGTTTTTCCTTCATGGCGTCATATCCCCTCTTTATGCACTCGGGGATTTTACCGCTATCCAGCAGGGATACATTATATATGCGGGGATTTATCACTACAGCGTCCTGCCTTATTCTGCCCGCAAAAAAAGAAGGCTGCTCTCTGTATACCAGTTCTATTACATTGTTCATTTTGTTTCTCAGTTTTGTTATGTGGTAAGACATCACGTCAATGGTCTGACTGCCTATTTCCAGTATATTGTCCACTTTTTCCTCTCTTTCCCCGCAGTATCCCAGGTTTATCCCGATAATCTTACTGGCTCCCATCAGTTTCAGCAGGTTTATGGGAAGGTTATTGACCACTCCGCCATCCACAAGCCTTCTCTCTCTGCCGTCCAGGTTCAGCAATTTGGGCCTGAATACCGAAGGAATGGCTATGCTGGCCCTCACCGCTTCGGCTATCCGTACCTTATCGTAAAAGTCCATGTCACTGTCCCTGGAGCTTTTTATCTTGCGGGAAATAAAGACTATGGACCTGCCGTCGTTTATGTCAACCGCCGTTATTGCCAGTGGTATACTTGTTTCATACATCTTCTTCCCTTCAGTGAGTTTAAACATTATCCGCTCGATCCTGTCCCCTTTTATCAACCCGGTCAGTACCGGCTTTCCCCTGAAAAGAAGCCACAAATTAAATACTGCATTTATAGCTCCCCTCACATCAAAATCTATCATGCACGGGGAATACTTGAGGACATTTTCCTCTATAAGGTCTACAGACATTCCCGTGGCATACAGGGCGGCAATAATACTGCCGGCACTTGTGCCCGAGATCATGTCCGGCTTGAGACCCTCTTCTTCCAGGGCCCTTAGAGCACCTATATGGGACATCCCCCTTACACTTCCCCCCGAAAGTGCCAGGCCCAGCGGCATTCCATCCCACCCCCTTTCCGGTTTTTATTACCATAATACTGGAAAGGGGTTTAAAAGGTGTGTGCTTGACAAACCGTTCCTATGAAATAAAATAGTATTGTACGCAAACCCATAGCCAAGATGATATAATAAAAAAACGACCATAATGAAACAATATGCTACGCAAATTCATGACGGAGATGGTATTAATGAAAAAACAGCTGAAAGCGGACATTTTTCTGCTTACCGTAACGATTGCCTGGGGCTCGACCTTTGTATTGACCAAGAACTCCCTCCAGTATCTGCCTACTTACAACTTTCTCAGCATAAGGTTTGTAATATCAACGCTGATACTGGGGATAATCTTCAGAAAACGTATTTCCCGGATGGACGGGGCCACCGCTGTGGGGGGCATACTGATCGGGCTGTTCCTGTTTGCAGGGTATGCCTTTCAGACGATCGGGCTGAATTATACCACCGCCTCAAAATCCGGATTTATTACAGGTCTCAGCGCAGTGATGGTGCCAATACTGTCGGCCATAATACTGAAAAAAAGACCCGAACCCGCAGCCATGGCAGGAGTTGTATTTGCCGTAACAGGTCTTGGGCTGCTGACCCTGGACGGCGGGTTTATACCCAATATTGGGGACGTATATACGCTGTTCTGTGTTTTTGCTTTTGCCATGCAGGTAATACTGATAGACAAGTTTACGAAGGATTATGACCCCATCTGCCTGGCCACCCTGCAGATAGCTGTTGTGGCAGTGCTCAGCACCCTTTTCACCTTCTGGCTGGAAAAACCCGTCATGCCGGTGCGGATGGATGTTTGGACCGCACTGCTTGTTACATCCCTGTTTGCCACGGTATACGCCATCGTGATGCAGAACATAATGCAAAAACACACCTCTCCCACCCATGCAGCCTTAATATTTGTGGGTGAACCGGTATTCGGGGCTCTGTTCGCCTATATCCTGCTGGGAGAGGTCCTGAGTCTGAAGCAGGTTTTTGGCTGTATACTGATGCTGACGGGCATGGTGGTGTCCGAATTGAAACCCGCAAAAAGCAGGAAGAGCGCCTCTGCGCTCCAGCAAACCACAAACCACTAGATTATTCGTCGTTCCCCACAAAATGCTTTATTATATCCCACAGCTGCTCTTTCCCTTCTCGCTTCACCGCCGAGAAGGGAATTATTATATCCTCACCCTCCATACCCAGGGTATTGATAATATCCCTCAGATGGCTGTTCCATTTTCCCCGGGAGACCTTATCCGCCTTTGAGGCAATGACTATGCCGGGAAATCCGGCTTCCTTGATCCAGCCGTACATCATAACGTCCAGTTCGGTGGGCCTGTGCCTCATATCCACCAGCTGCAGAATGCCTTCCAGGGTGGTACGGGTGTTCAGGTACTCATCCATTATTTTCCCCCACTTGAGCCGCTCACTTTTTGAAACCTTTGCAAAACCGTAACCGGGCAGGTCCACCATAAAAAAGCTGTCGTTTATCCTGTAAAAATTTATGGTTCTGGTCTTTCCGGGCTGGGAACTGGTACGGGCGAGGTTTTTCCTGTTCAGCAGACAGTTTATCAGGGAGGACTTCCCCACATTGGACCTGCCGGCAAAGGCTATCTCCGGCAGGCCTTCCCCGGGGTACTGGTTTCTGGAAACAGCGCTGATCACCAGCTCAGCTTTTGTTATCTTCATTTTCCCCATCCTTTACCAGAGCATGTTCCAGCACTTCATCCATGTGCTCCACAAGTACAAACTCCATTTTTCGTTTTACATTGCCGGGGATTTCCTCCAGGTCCTTTTCATTCTCAGCAGGCAGCAGTACTTTGGATATACCCGCCCTCCTGGCGGCCAGCACTTTCTCCTTTATACCGCCCACCGGCAGCACCCTTCCCCTCAGGGTGATCTCCCCGGTCATGGCCACATCTTTCCTCACCCGTCTCCCGGACACTGCCGATATAACCGCTGTAGTCATGGATATCCCGGCGGAAGGTCCGTCTTTGGGAATAGCGCCTTCGGGTATGTGTATGTGTATATCCATCTTCTCGTGAAACTGCGGGTCTATACCCAATTCCGCAGTCCTGGAACGCACATAGCTCATGCCGGCCCGGGCCGACTCTTTCATTACATCTCCCATCTGACCGGTGAGCACCAGTTTTCCTTCTCCCTGCATGACGGTGACCTCTATGGAAAGGGTATCCCCGCCTGCCGGAGTCCATGCCAGGCCGTTCACAATGCCTACCTCATGTTTTCCCTTGACCTTCTCATACCTGTATTTTCTAATGCCCAGGTATTTGTTCAGGTTCCCCCGGGTAATCCGCACCCTGGTTTTATTATCCTCCACCACCTGCTTGGCAACCTTCCTGCAGATGTCCGCAATCCTTCTTTCCAGGTTTCGCACCCCGGCTTCCCGGGTATAGTAGTTTATAACATCCCTTATGGTGTCGTGGGATATGGAGATATTGCCGGGAGTTAACCCGTGCTCTTTAAGCTGCTTGGGCAGCAGGTACCTGATCCCGATATTGAGCTTTTCTTCCTCGGTATACCCTGAAATATGAATGACCTCCATCCTGTCCAGCAGTGCCCTGGGTATGGTTCCGGTAGTATTGGCGGTGGTAATGAACATGACCCTGGAGAGGTCAAAGGGTACTTCCAGGTAGTGGTCCCGGAAGGCGAAATTCTGCTCGGCATCCAGCACCTCCAGCATGGCGGAAGCCGGATCCCCCCGGAAGTCATTGCTCATCTTGTCAATCTCGTCCAGAAGAAATACAGGGTTATTGGAACCGGCCTGCTTCATGGAATATATTATCCTGCCGGGAATGGCCCCTACATAGGTACGCCTGTGTCCCCTTATTTCGGCTTCATCTCTTACCCCTCCCAGAGACATGCGTACAAAGTTCCTGTTCATGGCCCTGGCTATGGAACGCCCGATGGAAGTCTTGCCCACACCCGGAGGCCCCACCAGACACAGGATGGGCCCTTTCATGTCCCTGGCAAGCTGTCGTATGGCAAGATATTCCAGGATCCTCTCCTTGACCTTTTTCAGCCCGTAATGGTCCTCTTCCAGTATCTCCCTGGCATGTTTCAGTTCCAGGTTATCTTCGGTACTGGTATTCCAGGGCAAATCCAGGATCCAGTCCAGATAGCCCCTTATTACTCCCATTTCGGCAGAGCCGGGAGCAACCTTCAGCAGCCTTTCGGTCTCATTCAGCGCCTTCTCCTTCACTTCCTCCGGGAGGCCGGCCTTCTTTATCTTCTTTCTGTACTCCTCCACTTCCCCGCTTATGCCGTCTCCCTCTCCCAGTTCTTTCTGTATGGCTTTCATCTGTTCTTTCAGATAGTATTCCTTCTGTACCTTGTCTATCTGCCTTTTGACCCTCAGGTTGATTTTCTTTTCAATCCTCAATATGTCCAGTTCCCTTGCAAGTATTGAATGAAGTCTTTCCAGCCTTTTGCGGGTGTCAAAGGCCTCCAGTATGGACTGTTTCTTTGCTATATTCAACCGCAGGTTGGATGCCACCACGTCGGCAAATCTCCCCGGTTCTTCAATATTGGAAACAGTCACCAGTGTCTCCACAGTGGCCCTGTTGGTAAGCTTGATGTATTCCTCAAAAAAGCCGAAAACACTTCTCATAAGGGCCTCGGTCTCACTATCCGTCTCTTTCTTTTCCTCTTCTTTCAATTCTTCTATTCGGACTTCAAAGAATTCATCGTCCTTTGTCAGGTCAACAATCTTTCCCCTGGCCACCCCCTCAACCATAACCCTTATGGCATCCCCGGGAAGCTTCAGAAGCTGCTTTATCCTGGTGATGGTGCCTACGCTGTAAAAGTCGTCCGGGCCGGGGTGGTCAACCGAGGGGTCTTTCTGGCTCACAAGAAAGATCAACTGGTCTTTTACCATAGCCTCCTCCAGGGCGTTTATTGACTTATCCCTGCCCACATCAAAATGAAGTACCATATATGGAAAAACCGATATGCCCCTTAGAGGCAGCAAGGGCAGTATCATGCCGGAATTCTTCCTGTTGTCTTCCACTTCGCATCACTCCCTAAAACTATTGTAGATCCCACGGGTATTATTGCGCCCTTTTGTGTACTGATAATGATATGGCTACTATAATATGATAAACTCATAGAAAAAAATTTGCAAATAAAAAGCAGCTTTTGCCGGCTGCTTTTTTAGCCCGTCGGCGAAGCGCTGAAGTACTGATTGAAGGGCAATGCCGCCCCTTTTCCGGTCCTGTCCCCGTCAATAACCGCCATCTCAATAATTTCTTCGATACGGGCGGCCTTTATGACTTCCGCATCATAACCGGCAAAGGTCTCCTGCCAGTTTTCCTCCGGTATTATTACCTTTTTTATCCCTGCCAGGACAGCGGCCTCGATTTTCTGGGGCACTCCCCCTACCGGCTTTACATCTCCACGGATGGATACCTCTCCCGTCATGGCCACAAGATTGTCAACCGGTTTCTCCATAATGGCCGAGTAAATGGCAGTGGCCATGGTTACCCCTGCCGAAGGCCCGTCCACCGGAACCCCTCCGGGAAAGTTTATATGTATATCATAATCCCTGGGGTCGACGTTCAGATATTTTCTGATAACGGTTATGACGTTATCCACCGATCCTTTGGCCGTACTTCTCCTCCTCAGCCGCTTTGTCCCGATACCCGTCTCCTCTTCATCCACTATCCCCGTCACAATCACTTTCCCTTTTCCCTTTTCCACCTCAATGGCGGAGGCTTCAATCTCTATCAGGGAGCCTCCGTTTGAACCGTATACCGCCAGCCCGTTGACAAAACCCACCTGGGGCGTTTTCCCAGCCTTCCTGTCCGGTCTGGGGGAAAAATGGCCGCAGTTTATAACCCATTCGATATCGGCGGCCTTAATCTCTTTTCTGCCCTCGGTTATACATACTCCCCCGGCTATCTGCACCATGTTCACCGCTTCCCTGCCGTTACCCGCATAGTCCGCAATAAGGCTCACCGCCTTTTCTTCTATTGTGAAGGCACTTTTCCGGGCGGCATTCCGGACTATTTTCTTTATATGACAGGGCAGGAGGGGTTTGAAATATATCTCTATGCACCGGGACCTCAGGGCGGGAGGCAGTTCTTCCGCCGGTCTTGTTGTGGCCGCCACAAGTCTGAAATCGGCCGGAAAGCCCTTCTGGAATATTTCATGAATGTGAAGGGGTATATTTGTGTCTTCACTGTTGTAATAAGCGCTTTCCAGAAACACTCTCCTGTCTTCCAGAACCTTGAGCAGTTTGTTCATCTGTACAGGGTGCAACTCTCCAATCTCGTCTATAAACAGTATCCCTCCGTGGGCCTTTGTCACCGCCCCCGGTTTTGGTTGTGGGATACCGGCAACACCCATGGCCCCGGCCCCCTGGTATATGGGGTCGTGAACAGAACCCATCAGCGGGTCGGCAATACCCCTTTCGTCAAACCTTATGGTTGTGGCGTCTATTTCAACAAACTTTGCCTCGGGGGAAAAGGGGGAAAGGCTGCTTTTCTTCGCTTCCTCCAGTATAATTCTGGCGGCTGCAGTCTTGCCAACCCCCGGCAGCCCGTAGATTATCACATGCTGGGGATTGGGCCCGCACAGCGCTGCCCTCAAGGCTTTTATGCCATCATCCTGCCCTTCAATCTCCTTTAGACTGGTAGGCCGGGTTTTCTCCGAAAGGGGCATGGTAAGGGATATACTGTTCAATCTCCTGAGGTTCTCCATTTCCTTATGGGATACTTTATCTATGGCAGCCCTGTGTCCCTGCTGGCTTTTCAGCAGGTTCAGAAAGTACAGGCCTATTACCACGGCAAAAAAGAACTGGATGAAAAAAAGAATGTCCGACACCTGTATGCTCTCTCCCTCCCTTTACGGAATATTTCTCCGGTTTGAACCGGTTGTCCGGTGCTACCGCCGCTAATACTCCCGTCCTTTCAAAGGACAGTTAAGCAGAGCTGCATCCCCGGATAACGGTTCTGACCTTCAGCCGGGGTTAACACCCCGCCTGAAACCAGGAAGCCTGTTCATATCGCATCCGGGTTTCACAATAATAGTATGCGCATCACCGGTCTTTTTAGCATAAAGAGGGATTTGACAATATTGGCATTCCGGACAACTTATAGAAGACTAGAAAAAAGGAGTACATTCATGTACTCCTTCTGGTTCCACTCTATGCCGTTTCGTCTGTCTTATTTGAAGTCTTCCTGCTGTACTTCTGTCTGGGCTTTTTCTTCCGGGCAGGATCAACAAACACCAGGGTGGGTTCAGAATTGTTTGTAATGGTTTCTTTGGTAACAATGCACTTTTCAATATCCTCCCGGGACGGTATCTCGTACATGACATTGGTCATGATGCTCTCGAGAATGGCACGCAGTCCCCTGGCACCGGTCTTCCGGTCAAGGGCCTTCTGGGCAATTACTTCCAGCGCCTCTTCCTCAAAGTCAAGTTCCACCTCATCCAGCTGGAACAGCTTCTTGTACTGCTTCACAAGGGAATTCTTGGGTTCGGTCAGAATCCTTACAAGGTCTTTCTTATCAAGGGCGTCAAGGGTTATGATAATAGGCACCCGCCCCACAAATTCCGGAATAAGACCGTACTTGAGCAGGTCTTCCGGCAGGCAGTTTTTCAGAATCTGGCCTATATCCATCTGTTCCTTGCTCCGGATATCCGCCTCAAAACCGATGGCCTTATGTCCTATCCTTTTCTGGATGATTTTTTCCAGACCGTCAAAGGCGCCTCCGCATATGAACAGGATGTTTGTGGTATCAATCTGGATAAACTCCTGATGAGGATGCTTCCTTCCTCCCTGGGGAGGTACGCTTGCCACTGTGCCCTCAAGGATTTTCAGCAGTGCCTGTTGAACCCCTTCACCGCTTACATCCCTTGTAATGGACGGGTTTTCCGACTTCCTTGCAATCTTATCAATCTCGTCTATATATATTATACCTTTTTCGGCTCTTTCAACATCAAAATCAGCCGCCTGAATGAGTTTGAGCAGAATGTTTTCCACGTCTTCGCCAACATATCCTGCCTCGGTAAGAGAGGTGGCATCTGCTATTGCAAAAGGCACATTCAGCATTCTCGCCAGCGTCTGGGCCAACAGGGTCTTGCCCGAACCTGTAGGACCTATCAGGGCAATATTGCTCTTCTGCAGCTCCACGTCATCATCATCTTTGCCTTCCTTGTTTATTCTCTTGTAATGATTGTAGACCGCCACTGCCAGCGCCCGTTTTGATTCATCCTGCCCTATTACATACTGGTCCAGAAATTCTTTTATTTCCCGGGGCTTGGGAATATCCTTCAGCACCTCATCAAGGTCCTCTTCAAATTCCTCTTCAATTATTTCCTGGCACAACTCAATACATTCATCGCATATATAAACCCCAGGACCTGCAATCAGTCTCTTGACCTGCTCCTGGCTCTTACCGCAGAATGAGCACCTCAGTTGCTTCTTATCGTCAAACCTGGCCATTATTACACCTCTCTTAATATTTTATCTCCTGGAAGTTATTACCTTATCAATCAGACCGTATTCCATCGCTTCTTTTGCTGTCATGAAGAAATCCCTGTCAGTATCTCTCTCAATCTTTTCCAGGGGCTGCCCGGTTCTCTCGCTCAATATCTTGTTTATTCTTTCTTTCAACCTGATAATCCTCTCGGCATGGATTTTGATTTCCACTGCCTGGCCTCTGGTACCTCCCAGGGGCTGGTGTATCATAATCTCACTGTTGGGCAGGGCGAACCTCTTCCCCTTTGCCCCGGCCGCCATCAGAAAAGCACCCATTGATGCGGCCATACCTATGCATATGGTTGATACATCCGGCTTGATATACTGCATGGTATCGTATATGGCCATGCCTGCAGTGATGGATCCGCCGGGACTGTTGATATACAGGTGTATATCCTTGTCCGGGTCCTCGGACTCCAGAAACAGCATCTGTGCCACCACCAGGTTGGCGGTTACATCGTCAATCTCGTCTCCCAGAAATATAATCCTGTCCTTAAGCAACCTTGAATAAATGTCATAGGACCTTTCTCCCCTGTTAGTCTGCTCCACTACAATGGGAACAAGTGCCATGTGATTAACCCTCCTTGTTTACAGTTGTAAGTTTGGCATTCTCTACCAAAAAGTCAACGGTTTTCCTTAATATTATATTTTCTTTCATATAATTTAGTTCGTCTTCTCCCATGGATTCTTTGAATTTCTCCACGTCTTCCTGCCTGTACTGCTTTGCCAGTTTCTCTATCTCGGTATTTAATTCTTCCTCAGTTTCGGTAATTCCTTCTATTTCCCCTATCTTTTCCAGGGTCAGCTCTGTCCTGATCCTGTTCAGGGCGTCTTCTCTGAAATTGTTCCTCAGGTCTTCCATTGAGGTATTGGTATATTCCAAATAATCTTCCAGCTGTATGCCTTGATACATGAGCTGCATCCGGAAATCCCTTATGGATGCGTCAATTTGTCGCTCAACCATCACATCCGGAACATCAATCTCCGCCTGCCCGGCAACCTTCTTAATCACCTGATTTTCTATTTCTCGCCTGGCCCTTAATCGAGCATTATTTTCAAGTCTGGCCTTTATATCGGATTTTAATGCCTCCAGTGTATCAAACTCGCTGACATCCTTGGCGAACTCATCATCCAGTTCCGGCAGTTCCTTCTCCTTGATGCCTTTTACCTTTACCTGGAACACCGCTTCTTTCCCCGCCAGTTCCCCGGAATGATAGTCTTCGGGGAAAGTAACCCTTACTTCAACTTCATCGCCAACACCGGCACCTTCCAGCTGTTTTTCGAACCCCTCAATAAAGCGACCGGAACCCAGGATCAGGGACTGGTTCTCCGCTGTCCCTCCTTCAAACTGCTCCCCATCGACAAATCCTTCATAATCGATGATAACCATGTCACCCTTTTGGGCAGGCCTGTCTTCCGCGTTTATCATCCTGGCATTGGCTTCTCTCATCGCTTCCAGTTCTTTTTCAACATCCTCGTCAGTAACAGGATATTCCTGTTTTTCTACTTCTATACCCCTGTATTCTCCCGGTTTAACCTCGGGTTTTACGGTTACCACAGCTTTAAATAAAAGATTCTTGCCCTTCCCTATATCAATAATATCTATTTCAGGGCTGTCAACAGGCTCCAGCTTATGTTCGTCCACCGCCTCACGGTATGCCTCCGGGCAAACGATATTTATGGCGTCCTCAAAAAAAATACCCTCACCATAATAATTCTCTATTATTCTTCTGGGGGCTTTACCCTTTCTGAAACCGGGTATGTTAAACTTTGAAACATTCTTTTTATATGCCTTCTGCAGTCCTTCCTCGAATTTTGCCGCATCCACCTCTATCTCCACGGTTGCAACATTCTTCTCTATTTTCTCCAGTTTCGAACCCATATATGCTCCTCCTCGTCCTTAAAGCTGCTTAATTCCTTTCGAAGATAAATTATAACACAATGGTATATACATAACAAGTTCGGCAAATCAAAGGAAAACGCACGAAAACAGACCTTTTGCATGGTCTGCTTTCTCCTGGAGCGGAAGACGGGATTCGAACCCGCGACTTTCGCCTTGGCAAGGCGACGCTCTACCACTGAGCTACTCCCGCATGCTATTCACATTTTAGCTGGACATACTGTATGATAGCATATTTGACAGTTCATTTCAATAGCAATTTTTGTCCGACCCGCCGTCAGTGTTCCCCTCCTTTCAGGCAGAAGAGAAACGGCGCTACGTCCCTGGCTAACGGTTTCTAAACTTCAGATGGGCTAAACCCCTCCTGAAGCCAAAAATCCTGTTTATCCTGTGATTACCGCCGTTTCCCTTTAACAAAAGAACAAAAGGGCCATCCGGCCCCCGTGATTTACATCTCTGCTGTAGGCATCTGTCCCCTGGGTTTAAAAGTGGTACAACAGGTTCCATCGCTCGTGTCCGCATGTCCGTCCCCCATTGCGTTTACTTCCAGCCCCTTGGCGGTACAATAATTGTTATGCCAGTAATGGCAGTTGCTTACACCACATTTCACTTTCATGCTTGGTGCAACCATTTCAACACCTCCTTGTACAACCGGGTTTTTATATCAATAAATATTATTGACTGTTCTGTATCTTATTATGTACTGCGGGTCATACTGATACACCGGCGTTATTGTGCCCCGACAGCAGCCTGGTCCTCTTTTCCATCTTTTTCACCCTTTTTCTCTACTGTTGACATGTCCAATAGATAGAGCATGGGACAGAAACGGGTTATCCCCTCGGCTGCTTTCATAGCCCCCAGGGCCATCATGACGGTTGAAGCCCTTGTTATTCCGTAACCCAGAAAAAACAATCCCCCTGTCAGTCTTATATAGCTATCAATCAGACCCACATTTTTTTCCATCATATCAACTCCTTTTCCCCTGAATAATAATAGTTTTCCACTGCAAAAAAATTTTAAAATGGTATATTATTCAAATCTCTTTCACAGTACCTGCTGTGATGAAAACCGGCAAAATAAAGAACCGGGAGATTATGCATCTCCCGGCCGTACTGTTTTCCCATTGTTTTGAATGTCCTAATATTTTTGGACTCCTGCAGCAAAGAATATTATTATTATTACCAGCAGCAGGAATAATGTACCATCGCCACCGCCAAAGAAACTATCCAAAAACCCTTTACCTTCCACAATTTCACCTCCCCATCAGCATACACTACATTATATGGACCGAGGTGATTTTTGGTGAATTATTCGGGTAAATATGGCTAGGCTGAAAAAAGAAGGGTCTGCGCTAAAACCCGTACCTGCATATACCCGCTGGGAATATGCATTTCGGTAAAAGGTATGAATTTGTAAATATATAGGGATAAAACAGGATATTTTGTTGTATTTGTATGAAGGTTCAAGCGGTTATGAGTAGAATTTACAATCAGTAAGGATTTGAAAGGATGTTTCCATTTGAAGTACGACAGTGCCATAATCAAAGAACAGGGTATAAGATTTGCACTGGTAAAGGTTGATCTTTCCGTCATCCAGCACAAAAATGAAGCCGATACAGTAAGGAAAAGCCTTGCACCCATCTTTCACAGCATGCCCATCGTCCTCATGGCGCTGGATGAAAACCGGATTCCGGTTTTTCAGGGTCGGGAGCATATAGTGAACCTGCTGGAAGATGTGGACCTCAGTTCCATAAGCTGGACCAGGTATACGGCCTATTGACTTTGAGCAGACAATAAATACGCACAGCACACTTCCCCGGCACGGGCTGCTGTGTGTATTTGTCATGGTCCGGCACAGTGTCTTCAGAAACTGTCCGATTTCCACTCGGGTTTCCTCTTGTTAAAAAACGCATCCACCCCTTCATGGTCATCCTCGGTGGTACATAGAGCGGCAAAATGGCAGTTGGCCAGCTCACCAGCCTTTTCATACGGTAAATCGGCCATTTTGTAAAATGCCATCTTCCCCATCTGAAGGGCAACGGGACTTTTTGCTGCAAGCCCGGCGGCCATCTCCATGGTGGCTTCCTCCAGCTTTTCTTCAGGTACAACCTTGTTTACCAGACCAATTGTCAGGGCCTCTTCCTCATCAATCAGTTTCCCTGTTAATACAAGCTCCAGGGCTTTCTTTCTGCCGAGACAATAGGTCAGGGGCACCGCGGGCCCCATACAATTGAAACACTTTCTTTTTCAGACAAAGCTGCATCTTTATATGGACAAATACGTGCCGACCTCGAGAATAGAGGACAAACCATCGGAGCTTATGACCTCTTAATTGCAGCCCATGCCCTCTCGGAAAATCTTGTTCTGGTCACAAACAATGCAAAAGGGTTTAATAGAATTCCAAAGCTGCGTCTTCAAAACTGGGCTGAATGAGTCCCTTGAAGAACTTAAACTATTGCCCTGCCAAAATTTTACGGTCGGCAATCTGGGGTGGCTTCTCCATCCAGCCGTTCTTAATCATTATATCCGCACCATCCTTGGCGTATCTGGCAACGCGCACAATAAGCTGTATATACTCCGCCTGCACATCCTGGCGCATGCCTGATGCCATGCAAAATCCCTGTTCCAGGAATGATTCGCTCCGGAGAACTTTTTCGGCAAGCTCCAGATAATCGCCATCATGCACAAATTCCTTTCTTGCGATTAACATGGATATACCGTGTACCGGCTCCCAGCAGTACAGCTTTCATTCTATGACTATGACGGCGCCGCTTTGAGTGTCCATCCAGTTATAGAGGAATTCTGCGTGACTGGTATAATTGCGCACGCACATACTGGAACGGGGAAAGGTGCCGATGGTCTGGAGATATTCTATAGGACCGGGGTCCACCCTCTTGCCGTCCTTCTCCTCATATGCCACCGGAACGCCGTGGATATAGGCTCCACCGGTAAAGCGTACGGCAAAGGGCGCATAACCCGCTATATACTGGGTGTCTTTTTTCAGATACTCAAAACGGTCTCTTTTTTCAATGGCCTTGTAACTGCCAAGGGTGGTCTCAAAGGAGAAATCTCCCGGTAACCCGGTTGTGCACAGGGTATATGAAATAAGGTTGAGGCCATTTTCACCGACCTCGAAGGCAGCCTGGTTCTGTTGATTTCTGTCCACTACAACCACATGTTTCAGCCGGCTTAGTATAGCATCCGGGTCGATGTACTTCTTGGGTATGTAATAATCTCCGCCAAAAGCAGGAACATTGACATGATAAAACTCATCAGTCTCATCAAGTATCCTTACCAGCATACCGTCCGGTATATACCGGAAGTTGCTGTTCGTATCCGCCCGCTCATAGGCAGGAGCACTGTGATAAACCCTGTATCCGTACTGGTCCACTGCGGCGCCTCCTTTTGAAGGGGGTGCCCCGTTCTGATTCTTATAGTTACTGACAAAGTGCAAGGCTCCCTTGTCCACCTGCTGCTTCAGACTGTTTACCGCATCCTGCATCTTGCCGAATCTAAAGGTCCTGGGAGTACCTTCGCTTGAATGAAGATAGCCCTCGATTATTTTACCACCATTCTGAAACCCAATCCTGTACCAAATCTTCGAACCTTTTATCTCTTCACTTTCCACCCTCTGGAGCAGCGACGCCTTGTCCAGGTTCTCCAGCCGTGCGACGACGGTGGTGCCGGGTGCCGGCTTCTCCCGGACGTCAGCGCCATCCTCCGCTGTTACGAGGAAATAATCGTAGGAGAAGTCATATAAGTCATACCGGACTGCATCATTTATCCCCTGAGGCAGGGTGGTGTTATATTCATGGAGTACGGTGTTCATCTTCTTGGAGCCAATCTTTTTAAGCATTTGTGCTTTCTGCTGTCTGCTAAGCCCTGATATTCTGCCCTTTCCATCCCGCTGGGCGGTTTGTGTAGCCCTCAGGTCATCTTCGATGCTGAGACCGTTAATATTCTCCTCCACAGCTTCCTTGTCCGATTTGGCCAGTCTGTCCTTCCTGACCTGGTCGGTCTGCTGCCCCGGGGCGGGTATATCCTTGGGTGGCGCGATTCTGCGGTTTACGCAGCCTGTGGCTGTAACCAATATTATACCTATTAATAGCAGACTGATTTTCCTGTACATGCGCATCCCCAATCTAACGTTTTTTGTTACTTATCCTAGATATATCTTTCTCAATAAACCCCATTTTTATGTGTTTTGGGGAAGCACGCAGACATATACACTTCTTCAGGAGATTATAGAGGGAGGGAGTTACATCCAATAACATTTGTAGCACCCACCTGACTCAGGTATGGATGAAGGGCTTAAGGCAGAGAACCGGAAACCCTGCGGTTATATGTTTCTCCGGTTCCAACGGTATTCATGGATTTTTTAATGTTTTATTATTCTCTATCTGACCCTGGATCTTTATACAATTCTTCTTTGCTTTCTGCTACATTTATTCGGCCTTCTTTTAATTGTTTAAATCTCCTGGTATGGTTCTTACTTATTAGCAATAAATTATTTCCGTTTATAAATATTTTATTATTGATAAACAATAATATTTTTATTATAATTGATTTATAAACTGTTTGCGAGGTGATTTTTCATGAAAAAAAATAAATCTATTGCTCCGTTTTTAAAAGTTTTGTTGAACTTTGTCTTTTATTTGGGGATATTTGTCACAGCAGTGTTAAGTATCTTTTCTGTCGGTACAGTCCAGACTATGATAATCAAAATTAGTGTAATGTGTATATTCTTAACTGCCATTCATTACCTTCGTAAAATTGTTGACACGGTTATTAAAAAAGAGCCTTTTCTCCCGCAAAATGTTAATAGGTTCAAGAGAATTGGATATTTAATTTTTACTCTTGGATTTATAGATATTATTTCAAATTTTAATAATAGTGAAGGCTCTTTGATTATAGGTACTCCTTACGGCAATATCCACACCAGTGTATTGCTATATTTTGTAATAGGCGGTATGGCATTTATTCTTTCAGAGGTATTCCAGTCAGCTATTCACATCAAAGAAGAAAATGAGTTAACAATCTAATGGAGGTCTTATAATGCCAATAATAGTAAATCTCGATGTTATGATGGCAAAGCGCAAAATATCCCTCAATGACCTTGCAAACAAGGTTAACATCACTAATGCCAATCTATCTATCCTGAAAACCAATAAAGCCAAAGCAATAAGGTTTTCTACATTAGAGGCAATATGCAGAGAACTGGATTGCCAGCCGGGGGATATTCTTGAATACAGAGAAGAATAGAAACTTTATTATTCCGTACTAACCTCTGACTTGGGCTTGAGTGAAAGGCCCGGGTCAGAGAAGCATAGACCCTGCGGTTTATCCTGAATATCGTATATTGTACAAAGTTTTTACATTGCCTTTTAAATAAAATAATATCCCGCATCATCCTGCCAGGCGACGTTATTGCACGATAATCACAATTTTTTATTTATAGGGTTATATTGGAATAATTTAGATGATATAATCATAACAGCACTATAAAATAAAAATTTGGGAGGATTTCCCATGAAAAGATTATGTGTTTTACTGGCCATTTTAATTATCATCAGTGTGCCTGTACCATCCTTCGGGATGAACCATCCTGTATATGTTACCAAAGCGGAATTCATCAGAGATATTATAATAGCCGCAAATATCGATGTCAGTGAAGCCTCAGAATCATTCTTTGAAGATGTAACAAGCCCTGATTATATCCCTTACATAGAAACCGCTTATGAAAAGGGGATTATCTCAGGATACGGTAAAACCTTCAACCCGGATGCAAATATAACCAAGGAGCAGGCTGTAGCAATCATTGTGAACACCTTTGGAGAAAAGACTGCATTAAAAGAAATATCCCAGGAAGATATCGACAGGACCCTCAGTTTTTCAGATCAGCCGGATATATCCGGGTGGGCGAGACCCTATATCGCATATGCATTGGATACAGGTTTAGTAAAGGAAGATAGCAACACCTTCCATCCCCGGGCACCTCTCGCCGCTGACCAGGCAGAGGGCCTGATCTCAGAGGCAAAGAGTGCTTATGAGATTCTCTTTACCCGCGAAGGTCTATCCGCTTCCGAGATGATGATGCTTGCCACCGAAAGTAGTAATTCTTACAATACCTATAAGCAAAAGGGTACAATGACAATGAACATGCAGATGAAGATAGATGGTTTGCCGCAGGAAGAAATAGACAGCAATCCGGAAATTGCAGCACTTCTTGATGAAGGTATAGACATGAACATGTTAATAGACATGGACATACACGTCCAGACTCCTGACAAGGTCTATATTAAAGAAATAGTTAAATCGGAGGCCTTAGAGGAAGACATGGAGCAGGAGATTGAAATGTTCATGGATGGTACTATTATGTATACCAGAATGGCTGATGCTGATAAGTGGATGATGCAGGATATCAGTCCTATCATGAATATGCTACAATCGGTATCAACCAATGACCCCTACACAATGTCACAGATTTCGGATGATGAATTGGACTTCTTCAAGGAATATGCAAGATTTGGCGAGGATGTGGAACTGGATGACAGGGCATATTATGTGATACATATCAGCATTGACAAGGATACTTATAGAAAGTATATCATGGAGGCCATGGAAAAGACTATGGATTTAGTGTTAGAAATGCAGGCTGGAACTGCGCAGTTTCAGGAAGACCTTGTCATTGACCCGGACCAGTATGAGCAGATAATGATGCAGCTAATAAGCCAGATAGAGATTGAAACCGAATATAAGTTTTACATTGACAAAGAAACCAAGGACTTTGGAAAAATGTGGATCTCCCAGGATGCCTATCTGGCAATGGATCAGCTCATATCAACCATCGGGGCAACCGTTGAAGAGGTTGAAGTAGGTGGTGAAGAAGATATTCCGGATTTTGATATCGATATAATAGCCCATACCGAAGGTGAATTTATCTATTATGACTTTGATCAACAATTAGACTTCCCTGAAATCGGACCCGAAGATATTATGGAAATTGAACAGCCCTTGCAAAATGAACAGCCCTTACAGAACGAAAACTGAGCCTGCTGATTGCATCTCCTTGATATAAAATAGATGTTCCCGGTCATAAAAAAATGGATGCACCTTGTTCCGGAAAATAATAAACCCTGGGGCATGAACAGCTCCGGGGTTTTGTTCCCTTTCATGCAACTGTATACTGAAGTGGTATAGATTATACCTTAGGCTCTTCACAATTGGGATTATCACTGTTCTTCATTATTTTACCCCAGTCAGCCAGTGCCTTAAGAGCCGGAATGAGATTTTCCCCATTATCGGTCAACGAATACTCTACCCGCGGCGGTATCTCCATAAACTGCTTGCGATTTACAATACCATTGGATTCCAGTTCCTTCAGGGATTGGGTCAGCATCATGCTGGTAATACCATCAATACTTCTTTTTAATTCATTATACCGCATGGTTCCATTTTTACTTAATGCCCAGATTATTGGCAGTCTCCACTTTCCGCCGATAAGGTTCAGGGCAAAGGTTAACGGACAGCTGTCAAGCCTGTTTTTATACAATGACTGATTGCTCACAATATCACTCCAATACTCAGTTTTTGCTTACTTGGACATAAAATACTGCATACTTGTTATAATCATTGTAACTGATAAAATAATATCGAAAACTGATTGATTAATCAAATGGGTTTTTCAACTTTCCGGAAAGGGAGATCAATATGAGTATCCATTATGAAGTTGTTTCGGAGGATAATATTAGTTGCATTAAGGATTTGTGCAACGATTTGATGACCTATCAAAAATCCAAGGCATATATACATAAGGTTTCAAAATAAGTCACCGGATACTGGACGGGTTTATTACAGTCTTGAGGAATGGTTAAGCCCTGGGCAGATATATATCCAAAGTCTGAGCCCTGTTAAATATTAATGAAAGCGGGGAGGAATAATGAAAGTCTTTACTATCGGATTTACAAAGAAAAATGCTGAAGAGTTTTTCGAGCTGCTGATTAATAACAATGTAAATAAAGTACTGGATATCAGACTGAATAACACATCCCAACTGGCCGGCTTTGCAAAGGGAAACGACCTGAAATACTTTTTAAAAACAATCGGAAATATTGAATATGAACACAACACCCGTCTGGCTCCCACTAAAAAGCTCATGAATGATTACAAATCCAACCTGATAGACTGGGAAGAATTTGAAGTAATATTTAGGGAAATTCTGAAAGAAAGAGATGCAATAAAACAATTGGACCCGGAAAAGCTGGACCATGCCTGTTTTTTATGCAGTGAGGCTTCACCTGCTCATTGCCACCGGATATTGATAACCGAAGAAATCAGGAATATAACTGATTGTGAAATCATCCATTTGTAATAATCCTGATACGAATGTTATACTTAAACAGAACAAATCTTACGTGCAGGATATGGAGATAAACAGCACTACAAAGTAAAAAAACAGCTGGGAGGGGTTGAAATGAATTATAAAGAGGTGCTGGAGAATGCAAAATCCAGAATAGGATCAAAGTGCAGGGTCTGCCGGGAATGCAACGGCATAGCCTGCAGGGGGGAACTGCCCGGTATGGGAGGCAAGGGCACCGGCAGCAGCTTTATCAGGAACGTTGAAAAGCTGAATGAGATTAAGCTGAACATGGATACCATATATGAATTCAAAGATGTGGACACTTCCATAGAGCTGTTCGGGAAACAGTTCAGCTTTCCTGTATTTGCCGCTCCCATAGGGGGACTCAATCTGCATTACGGCGATTTCTACAATGATGAAGAGTATACACGGGCTATTGTACAGGGCTGCAGGAAAGCAGGCACTGCGGGGTTTACCGGGGACGATATCAAAGATGAAAAATACGAAATGCAGCTGAAATCGGTTTCGGAAGCGGGAGGATGGGGTATACCCACAATAAAGCCATGGGAAAAGGAAGAAGTAAAGGCTAGGATAAAGAAAGCAGAAGCTGCAGGGGCTTTTGCCGTAGCAATGGATATAGATGCAGCGGGTCTGACCACCCTTGCACTTCTGGGCAAACCCGTATCCCCCAAGTCCGTCCGGGAACTCAGGGAAATAGTGGCAAGCACAGATCTGCCCTTTGTTATAAAAGGCATAATGACCGTAAAAGGGGCTTTGAAGGCTATAGAGGCAGGTGCATACGGCATAGTTGTCTCCAATCACGGGGGAAGGGTTCAGGATCATATTCCTGCAACGATTGAAGTGCTCCCCGAAATAAGCAAGGCTGTGGGGGGAAAGATAAAAATATTTATTGACGGCGGCATCCGGACCGGTACCGATGTACTTAAGATGCTGGCATTGGGTGCAGATGCCGTGCTTATCGGAAGGCCCTACGCCGTTGCCGCCTACGGAGGAGGTGAGGAGGGAGTGGAATTATACACCAGAAAAATAGGTTCCGAACTGGTGGAATCCATGATTATGACAGGCTGCAGCCAGCTGTCGGACATAAATGCGGATGTTATATACAAATGATGAGAAAAGCGGCGCAAGCCGCATTTTTCATCTATATTTTTGTATCATACCATGTTATGAGTAATTTCATAATATGGACGGGAGAACCGTCCCTATGTCTCCTATCCCAATTATCTTCGAAGCAAGCGCTGGGACAGTTCCCCGCTTTTTTTGCATTTTCGCATGGCACTGAAATTACCCATTTATTAGCACAACACGTGCCATCACCCTTATACTCATAAATTTTATAGGAAAGAACCCGAAACTATGACTATTATACAAAAAATAAATTGGCCTAGATTTCAGTCTTCTAAACTGTATGAATACAGCAAAAATATCCTTATCGTGACTGCAAGCATCACTTCTCTACTGCATAACTGCATACTGCTTTCCCATCAGACAAGTCCCTGTCCCCTTGTCTGCCCCTTGTCTGGCATTGGTGCGGGAGAAGGGACTCGAACCCCCACGTCGTAGACACTAGATCCTAAGTCTAGCGCGTCTGCCAATTCCGCCACTCCCGCAGAAATATGTCACAGATGATATATTAGCATATATCAAAATCATTTTCAATAGAAATTTTCACTTCAAAAACGAGTACAGGAAGTCTCTGGATTCAATTATCTCGCCGTAATGAAGAAAATTGTCCCTGTACACTTCTATTGTCAGGGGCCCTTTGTAATTTATTTTGTCCAGTTGACGATAAAACCTTTCAAAGTCCAGTTGCCCGCGGCCGGGTAGCAGACACATATTTCCCGGGGAATAGTCGTTTACATGGACATTCATCAGCTTTTCAGCCATAACATCCAGATATTCTCCATAATCTATACCGCCCCTGTTGGCCTGCTTTATATCCAGGGTAAATCCGATATTGCCCGCTGTAACATGCTCCATCACCGCCCTGATCATATCGGGACTGTATGAAAGGCACCAGTACACATTCTCCCAGGCCAGTGAAACATCGTACTCCCCGGCTTCCGCCGCAAGCCGGTCCATCTCATTTGCAATTTTTTTCACATCAAGTCCGTCCTGCTCGTTGAGCCATTTCCTGCCGGGCCCGTGAAAAGTAATGCATTTTGCTCCGAGAATGCCGGCGGATTTGACAACCTTTCGGAAAAGTTCCCATGCATCCTTTTTTCTCGGGAGATACCTGTCAAAAAGATAGGGTTCATGCTGGACGGCAAAAGAATGTACCGAATATACTTCAAGGCCTTCTTCACTGATTGTCTCGGACAGTTCCCTGCAGTAGTCGGCCTCATACTCGGACATGGTTTCAAGGAATACTTCTATCTTCCTGATACCCATTCCGGCTATAACCTTCACAGCCTCTTCGGTAAGCAGTTCAGGGTAAAAACATGCAGTTGATACATTTATGTCCATTCCCATTCTCCTTCCACAACTACTATATTTATATATCAACCGCAAATCTCCTTCAAGAAATGTTATTTATTCATCATAAAACTTTTGGCAATTAAAAAGGCGGCTTTTACACCGCCTGAAATTCAATGCCCATCCTTAAATTCAACCGGATATTTATACAATAATCAGGTCATTGGAGTAATCTGTCAGTATCTCGGGTTCGGATGCCGTTATGAGTATGGTGTCAGTTATCCTGGCCCCCCCGACCCCTTTCTTGTAAATGGAAGGGAGGAGTACGTCCACAACCATGTTCTCCTCAAGTACGGCATCGCTGTTAACGGCTATGACGGGATAGAACTCCGACTGCCTGAGACCTACGCCGTAGCCGATAACGCTGAGAAAGTGCTTGCTGTACCCCGCTTTTTCCACCACTTCACCCGCTGCAAAACACACATCCCTTACAGGTACCCCCGGCCTCAGCTTGCCTATGGCTTCTATCTGGGACTGCTTTATGATTTGGTATATGTTTTTCTGTTCTTCCGGTACATCTCCAATAACCGCCGTCCGGCACATCTTGGCTATATACCCGCCGCATTTTGCGCCAATGTGTATCAGCATTATCTCCCCGTTCTCTATCACCTTTTCGGTAGCAAAGGGGTGAGTGGTCAGTGTCCTTAATCCCGATACCACCTGGGGCCGGAAAGGGGTTCCCTGGGAACCTGCCTTCATGGCGGCATACTCGGCTTCCGCAGCAATGTCCAGTTCCTTCAGCCCCGGTTTCAAAACCCTTACGGCCGCTTCCATTCCTGCACATACCGCCCTGGAAGCCTTCTTTATCAATTCTATCTCTTCAGCCGTCTTTACTGCACGCAGTTTATATATATCCTCGGCCAGGCTGACAAACTTTGCGGCATCAAAAGCATTCCTGAGCTGGTCAAACACACCGAAGGATACAAAATATCTCTCGAAACCGATTACAGGGTCATGGTACCCCATTTCTTGTATGACCTCAATAATTGATCCTGCCAGACTCTGACGGGGAAATACATATGCCCTGACATCCTCAAGGCAGCAGTTATCTCTGGCATATTCCATGTCAAGCCATAGGGTAATGCCTACAGGCTTGCCTTCCTGGGGGATAATTATAACCATACATTCCACCTGTTCAATATCCCCAAAATATATCAGGTTCTCCCTGTCAAATACAAGGCCTATATCTATGCCCTTTTCAGCCATGATTTCCTGCAGTTTCTGTATTCGCCGGTTAAATATGTTGGCGTTCACCAAAAACCTCCTTTCAATTCATCCCCCAAAAATAATATTAATCAGCCTTTATGGACTGTCGGTCTTTATCCTTTCCAGAAAATCTTCAATGAGTTTCACCGCATCCCTGGGTTCCGAAGATATGTCTATCGTTTTCTCCATGGGACATAAACCGGACATGTCTCTGTTAAGAATTGCAGGAACAATCTCGCATGCCCTGACTGCAATACCGCTGTCTTCAAGAACGGAAACAGCGCTTTCACTGGCCATCCGGGTATAAACGGCTTGTATCCCGGCATAGATACAAAGCATGGCAGCAGCCCGCCCTATCACTTTATCCGCCAATGAACTGCCGTATATATCTTCTCCCAGTTCCCTCACTGTTTCGAAAAGGGGACGGATGCCCCGGCCCTCTTTCCGGGCAATAACCCGCCCTTCCTTCACTATGACCAGTGAGCAGCCATGGTTATTCAGTTGTTCCGCTGCTATCTGCAGATCTTGCATATTCTACTCCTTTCCGGACCAGTACGACCAGGGTCGGGACCAGTACCAGCTGCATAACAATGCCGGGCAACCCGGTTACAACAGCGCCTTTAACATATATAATGGGGCTCAGTTTGAAACCGAAAAACTGCATGGCGGCAAAGGCTGCTGCTGCCAAAGCCATCCTTCCGGCAACCATGGAAATAATCAGTGATACATACACGTTTTTCTTTAGTATCCTGTACAGAAGCCCCGACATAAACCCGTATGCCCCCAGCTCCACTATCATCAGAGGCATGATAGGAGGAGATACGGGAGGCATGCCCGTCAACAAATAGCTTATGACAGGTGCAAATATCCCCACATAAAGCCCTATCATTGGGCATACCAGCATCCCGGCCAGCATCACCGGTATGTGCATGGGCAGGAATATTGTTCCCGCCACCCCGGCCATATGAAAGAACTGGGGAATCAACACTGCCAGGCCGAGGAAAAATGAACCGTACATGTAATGTTTTAAAGGTGTTTTATACATTATTTATAACCTCCTTATAGCTACCGATAGAACCCTTAAACCTTCCTGCAGGCCATGTCATAGGCCACATCCACAATAGTGTCTTCCTGCCCTCCGACGATCCTCTTCCTTCCCAGTTCAACCAGAACGTCCCTCGGGTCAACATCAAACTTTTCCGCCGCCCTGTAGGTGTGAAGGAGGAAACTTGAATAGACGCCGGCATATCCCAGCATAAGGGTGGTACCGTTCTGCTTTGTGGCCTCGGGAACAATCTTCCTGAACACATTGTCCGCCACATCAAGAAGCCTGTAAAAGTCTACACCTATATCATATCCTGCCTTCTTTAAAACCGCAACCACCGATTCTATCCTGGCATTACCGGCACCGGCTCCGGCACCGTTTAAACAGCCATCAATGTATGTGGCCCCTGCCTTTACTGCCGCCAGGCTGTTCCCAATGGCACAGTTCAGGTTATTATGGGCATGAAATCCCACTTCTACAGACAATTCCTTTTTCATTGCCGCTATCCTCTCTGTTACATCCGGAGGCAGCATGGCTCCGGCGGAATCCACACAGTACACAATATCGGCCCCGTAGCTTTCCATCAGCTTGGCCTGCTCCACCAGCTGCCCGGCAGGTATCATATGAGCCATCATCAGGAAGGTCCCTACGGTCATACCCATATCTTTTGCCAGCTTGATATGCTGCTCGGATATATCCGCTTCGGTGCAGTGGGTGGCCACCCTCACCATCTGTGCACCGTATTTCCGTGCCATTTCCAGGTCCTTTTTGGTTCCTATACCCGGTATCAGCAGCACTGCCAGCTTTCCTCTGCTTATTACCCGGGATGCGGCACTGATTAGCTCTTCATCCGAAGTGGCACTGAAACCGTACTGCAGTGAAGACCCTGAAAGACCGTCACCATGAGTTACCTCTATAATATCCACCCCGGCTTCATCCAGTCCTCCGGCTATTTCTGCCACCTGCTCAGGGGTATACTGGTGCGCTACTGCGTGACTTCCGTCCCTTAAAGTCGTATCACCTATATAAATCCTTGTCATTGTTTCACCTCTCCCTTTTCCACAAGCCTCTCGGCCATAGCTACTGCCGCTGCGGTTATTATATCAAGATTGCCGGAGTACTTGGGCAGGTAATCTCCTGCACCTTCCACTTCCACCATTGTGGTCACTTTATTGCCGTCAAACAGGGGCCCCACCTTTAACCTGTAACCGGGTACATATGTCTGTATTTCCCTGACCATATCCTTTATGGATGCAGTTATGGCCTCCTCATCGGGGTTCTCTACGATGGTGTATATGGTATCCCTCATTATAATGGGTGGTTCTGCGGGGTTAAGGATGATTATGGCCTTGCCCTTTTCCGCCTTGCCCACTATCTCTATACCTCTTGCAGTGGTCTGGGTAAATTCGTCTATATTCTGCCTGGTACCTTTTCCCGCACTCTTGCTGGCAATGGTGGCCACTATTTCCCCGTACCTGACCTTTGTTACTCTGCTGACTGCCGCTACAATTGGGATTGTAGCCTGCCCTCCGCAGGTAATAAGGTTTATGTTGTCTGCATCCAGGTACTCATCAAGGTTTACGCAGGGTACCACATAGGGACCCACTGCAGCCGGCGTCAGGTCGATAGCCAATTTTCCGGCTTCCTTCAGGAGAGGGGCATGCATCAGGTGTCCCTTTGCGCCTGTAGCGTCCATAACTATCCTGATATCCTCTCTCGCCAAAATAGACTCTATCCCTTTGTAGGAAACCTCTATACCCTCTCTTTCCGCTATTGCAAGGCCCTTTGAATCGGGATTTCTTCCCACAAACAAGCTCAGTTCAAGTATATCGCTTCTCAGCACCTTATACATGAGGTCTATGCCTATATTTCCTGGACCAATGATTGCTACCTTAACTTTTTTGTTCATAATTCCTTCCCTCACAATCTAATCGTCAAATTTAACCGAGACACTACCCAACCTGTCAAAGGTTACAGCCGTACAGTCTCCCGGTTTCACATCGCAGGCAGCAGTCAACGCCCCTGCCAGGACAATCTCCCCCGATTTGAGATATACGTCAAATTCACTCAGTTTATTGGCCAGCCATGCAACGGCGGCAGCGGGATTACCCATTACCGCAGCTCCGGCACCGGTATTGACAATCTGTCCGTTCTTTTCCAGGACCATACCCGTGTATTTCAGGTCAACCCGGCTCAGATCAAGCATTCTTGAACCTATAACAATATAGGCGCTTGAAGCATTGTCAGCTATGGTATCCTGTATCTTTATCTTCCAGTCCTTCACCCTGCTGTCCACAACCTCTATGGCTCCCACCACTCCCAGGGTGGCCCTGTAGACATCTGCAACCGTAATCCCGGGGCCTTTCAAATCCTCCTTCAGGATGAAAGCAATCTCCCCTTCAACTTTTGGCTGCAAGAGCTTGTGTCTTTCAAAACTGATTGTATCCCCCTCATCAATTACCATTGTGTCCAGGATATGCCCGTAATCCGGCTCGAAAACTCCCAGCAGGTTCTGCATGCCTTTACTGGTCAGCCCGATTTTTTTACCTACAATTAATTCACCATTATCAAGCCTTTTCTTAATATTTTCAAACTGTACTGCATATGCATCCGCGATACCGATCTCGGGATGTTCCGATGTGATTGCCTTTATTGCCTGTCTGTTTTCCCGGGCCAGCTCCAGACTTCCGGCCAGCTCGGAAATCATGTTATTCACAGCCATTTATCATACCTCCTAATGGTGTTTGTGAAAATACTTGCTTTTCAGTTTATCCCTCAAAACTCCTGCAATGGCATCTGCCAGCCTTCCTTTGTCCCTGTGTTCCTTTAACTGGGCCGTTATAACTTCCAGGGCCAATCTTACCTCATCATTGGGTCCGGGCAGGGCGATTATAAGTGTCTCTCCCACTTTCCCCACTGCAATCCTGACCCCTTCTTTCTCATGACGCCCCTGCCCTTTTGTATATTTCACAATCCACGGGGTTGCCGCCTGTCTGTCCAGCCGCAGGACCGCTTCCACCGTTTTATCCTTGTCTTCAGCCCCCACACCACCCGTGGTGATAACAAGCCCGTAACCGCTGTTAACCGCGTCATCAATTTTTGCGGATATATAATACATATCGTCATCCAGTATCTCGCCCTTAGAAACTTTATATCCTTCCTGTCCCAGCCTTTCCACAATGGCAGGGGTATTGGTATCCTCTATCATGCCCCTGATAAGCTCAAAACCGGTGGGAAATACCATTACCCTGTTTCTTATCCTGTTTTTCATCTCTTCCACCATTTTATTGGATGTGTCAATGGCTTCAAGGGCTGTATCCTTATCCAGGGAAATCATGCCAAGAATGCCTTCCGAATGGATATACGTCTCCCCGGATATATTCACCCCTTCCACTGCACCAAGGGCGGACAGCATCTCCTCCTGTTTGCCCGCAATATCTTCCGCCTTTATACATTCCTGCAATATATCCAGGGTTATACAGGTATCCCGCACATCTACCACATTCACATTCTTTCTCTTCATACCCAGTATCTCCGCTACAATGTCCGCTACCTGGTTCAGGTTTGCATTTTTCAGTTCTATATTGTTAATCCACAATTCGGTTTTTTCCAGCAGATTCAGTTCCATACAGTCTCCCCCTGCTCAATGACATTTCGTACATCCAGTTTTATACCCAGCAACGGTGCGTCCATTATTGCAGTACCTACGTCAAGGGCATCAATATTCAAACAGCTTATATATTTGATATCCTCTATTTTAATGCCTCCTGCAAAAGCAAGCTGTATCCTTTTTCTCAGACCCTTTTCCTCAAGAGCCTTATTTGCCGATATGACATGGTCAATTTCTCCGGTGTCAATCATTACAATATCCGCGCCTTCCTCAACCGCTTCACAAACCTCTTCGGTCACCGGTCCCGTATTACCTTTCACCTGTATAGCCTTCAAAAACCCCCTCATCCATTTTACCGACCTCAGGGTACCGGCAATTCCCCCGAACATCTTAACGTAATTCTTATCCAGATATATAAAAGGACTGTCGCATATCCGAAAACTGGCACCACCGATTGAAATAGCTTCCCTCAGGTACTCCTTGATTTCCACCGGCATCTTCTTCCATGCACCGGATACTACCCTGCACCGGCCTCCTGCATATTCAACCGCCCGTCTGGAAGCGGTAGCCACTCCGGACATCTTGGAAACCGCTGCAATCAGCCGGTCTTCACAGAGGGCTATCTGTTTGGGGCTACCTTCGACAACGGCGATAACATCCCCCGCTTTGACTTCCCTCCCGTCTTCAACGGTTATATTGTAATGCACGCCCAATTCCCCGGCCTTTTGGTCCAGATACTTCAACCCGGCGATTACTCCATCATGTTCCGCAGTAATACACGCTTCCACCTTATAACCGGATATATCTCTGAAAATATCGTCCCTCAGGTCTTTCATCAAACATGACACCTCCTGATGTGAAAAAATGGCAGGCAAGACCCTGTTTAAGCAAGTTCAAAATTCAGGTGGGATGCTTGCGCCCCATCTGAATTTTGAACTGCAAATGCAAGATTTATTGAGCATTGATCTCCACCCCAAAGATGATGGAAACTTACTCCCAATTATATCCTGTTAAAATATATATTAATTCAGCATCCAAGGTATATATTAGTTGCTTTCGAAGTCTTTGGATTCGAGTATTAGGGATACAATTACACCGCCTACCAGGGCCCAGAAGGGTGAACTGATCTTGGCAATAGTCAGGCCTGACATAGCGATGATAAGGGCGAAGAAGGCACCAAATCTGAATTTCCTGGTGGAGAAAGCGTTTTCAAAGGCCTGCGTCAGCACCCCTATCATTGCCAGACCTGCAACGATACCGATAAGTGGTTTCGGAATACCTGCGATGAAACCTACCGCTATGGAAGCTATCAGCCCAAATCCGCCGAACAGTATACCGTTCACCACAGTGGCTGCATACCTGCCCTCTTTATCCTCCCCCGCTGCTTCAGAAGAGCATATGGCAGTCATGGGACCTGCAATATTGGCGTTATGCCCGCCGAATAAAGAAGTACATATACCTCCCACACCGCTTATAATGGTCATGAAATTGATAGGAGGTTTGTAACCTTCAGCTATCAGCACTCCGGTGGCCTGCGCATTTTCAGCCCCGATAACAAGAATGGCGACCGGTACGGCTATGGAAAGAAAAGCATCCACTGAAAACTGGGGTGCTATAAACTGGGGGCCTACCAGGGAGTAAGTCATTCCGCTTAAATCAATGTTACCGGTAGCCGCGGCTGCTACAACCCCGAAGACCAGGGCCCCCAGTATATTGGGTATTTTCCTGGACAGTCTGGTGGACACCAGATAACCCAAAAGGGCAGCTCCGCAGATTATGGGCATTCCCTGAAGAGATGAGATTATACCTGTACCAAATCTTATCATTGCCCCTGCTATCATACCCATAACTATAGGAAGCGGTATCCATCGCATGACCTTTCCTATTAACCCCGAGAACCCGAGTATCAGTACCATTATTCCTGCAATCAGGTACGCTCCGGCTGCCTGGTTAATATTGAAATAAGTCAGGGTGGTTCCCAGCATTACCGCCGCCGGTATAGACCATGCGCCTGTAATAGGCTGCTTGTATTTCAGGGCCAGCACCAAACTCAGCAACCCGCCGAAAAAGTAAACCGCGAACAACCATGATATGGTCTGGCCGGTAGTATAATTGGCGCTCATAGCCGAGTTCATTATAATCAATGCAGGACCTGAACACCCGAATATTGCAGCAACAAGACCGGCTGTAACGGTTGAGGCATTCAGATATTTGGGCAAATCGCTCAATCCCTGTTTAATACCAGGAGCTTGCTCTATTACCCTGTTTGTTTTTTTACCTTGCACTTCTGCCATTCCACTTTCCTCCCTTTATTTTTTGTGGGTCTCACCTGCCAGACAATCACCCTATTTCACAGTAGAAGGGTTTATTCCGCGCTGTCTTAACCATTTGGGCATCAACTCGCCATCAACTTTCTTGTCCACCAGCGGTGCTTTTTCCATGAGGAGTTTGGCCAGGGATGCGCTTACATTTATGCCGCCCATAGCCCCGTCGAATATTATTACTTTGTCGGTACCGCCGAATTTGTAAGCATAGTCCATGGCCGTATTCAGTGTATCGGCAATCAGACAGAAACTGCTGTATTCAAGATTCTGCGGATCCTTATCTATGTGGTCCGCCTGCTCCCTGCCTACAATTATTGTGGGAGTATGTTCGGAGAAGAAGGCACTTGGATATCCTCCCCATGCGTAGTTATGGACAACCATCTTTATGGCGGGATTGAGAGGATAAATACCGTCAATCAGCGGTTCACCATCCTCGCCGAAGAACTCCTCGGTATACCATGTATAAGGCGGCAGCGGATTATCAAGGTCAAAAACGTCTATATTGGAACTGGTGAAGTTTGCATATATTACCCCTGCAGCAAACACATAAGGCACCGGGCACGGGAAATCCAGCACTACAATGCACTCGTCTATTTCGGACAACAGTGTCAGTATCTTGCCGTAGTACTTGAGCCCTGCCACCGTCAGCCTGTCGTTTACGTCATAGAGATTATTGTCGGCATCTACCCCGACCGCCCCGCTGGGTGACATTACCAGGAAGCAGGTGAATGCAAATTTGCTCTGGACAAATTCCGAGTCGAATATTGCCCTGGCAGCAAAGTTGGCGCCCCTCGGGCCAAGATTGTGGTGGTAGGTGGACCTTGACTCTATCCGTGCATAGGACATGGAAAAAGGTTTAACTGCCCTGTCCACCTGCCTGTGAAAATGCACTTCCCTGACGTCGCTGTTATGGGCATGGACTATCCAGTCGGCATCATATATAGCTTTTATGCCATACAGCGTCCCTATTTCTGTTTCAATGGCTATACCCTGGTCAACAGGGGCAACTCCCTTTGCCTTGCCGTTGTAGTACTCATCCAGGCCGTATCTCTTGATGTATTCTTCAGTTTCCCTGAATCTGAGACCCACTCCGGCCCTCAGTCTGATGTTTTTCGTCCCTGTACGCTCTTCTATCACATCCCTTAGCGTCTTTAGCATTTCTGCGTAGGGTTCCCCTCCCAGCAGTGTAAACCCGTGATGGGAAGCACAGATGTTAACAGAATGTTCAGGTTTAATCATGCTCATATCCACATTCTTAAGAGCCTCTACTGTTTTCTCTCTGATTACCGACAAGTCATCCTCTGCATTTGGATAAATAACATCGGGGGCATCCCTGAACAGGTCCTTTATAAGGATGGATGTCATCCCCGGCAGGTCCGCCGCCCTGTTTTTTACATAAGCCGGGTCAACACCGTATTGAGACGGTTTGGGAGGAGCAGGGGTTATTGGTTTTCTCATGACTTATTTACCTCCTTTCTTTGCTGCCTTGACTACCTTTTCAAACAGTTCTACATCACTGTCGAAATAAAACCCTCTCTTTGAATGCTTGGCTTTCACTTCCTCGGGGATATCGTATACAGTTGGAGTAATGCCGTACCACTGGTACCCGCCTTCGGGCGGTGTTGGTGTAATCCCGGCGGCTTTCAGCAGTCTAAGCATTGGCTGTATGCATTCCACCTTGCATCCTCCCCTGACCCCTGTCATTGCAGAAATCTTTTCAGGAGAATCAGCCCCCTTCAGAATAGCAGCTGCAATTTCCTGGGCCCGTGTTCCTGTACAGTAGCAAATCTTCTGCTCCGGATGCATCCTGGCCTTAATACATATCTCCCTGATTTTTTCATAGTCCTGGCTGTCAATTTCAACCTTCAGTGTATAAGGCTCCTTAAGCTTTTCCATCCGGATTGCATGTACCGGGCACCTCTGCTCGCAGTTCCCGCAGCCTATGCATTTGTCTGCATCTACCACCGATTTTCTGTCTACAATCTTGATCGCAAGAACAGGACAGATTTTTTCGCAGAGCTTGCAGCCGGTACATGTTTCTTTGTCCACGACTGCCTTCATTGTAATCAGTTTCAACAAAAACCCTCCCCTTAATTTTGTTATTATACAGGCCTACTGATACAAACCGGTACTTCCATTAACCACCTCCCCGAATATTATCCAAATATCCCAGCCATGGCTGGAATAACAGGTATTTTGTTCTATATTATCGTACAATGTTTTGGTATAGCATGAAAAAAATTGTACCCCCGGTTTAATTCTATATATTGTTAGGTGTTCTATATTATCGCATATCGTTTTTATAGGCTTTTAAAAAAAATTATGTTCGATACCCCAATTCTCTGGATATAGCCTGGCTAGCATCCCTAATGCTCTTGATTATTTCGTCTATTCTTTCGTCTTTCATACGTCCTGTGGGACCGGATATACTGATGGCTGATATCACATTACCGTTGATATCCCTTATAGGCCCTGCAACACATTTCAATCCTTCTTCAATCTCTTCGTTGTCAATTGCATAGCCCTGCTCTCTTATCTTCCTTAATTCCACCATCAGTTCATTTAAATCAGTAATGGTATTACGGGTGAAAGGCTTCAACCCTTTGTTCTTCACAATCTCTTCAATATCTTCCTCTGTTTTAAAGGCTATCATGGCTTTCCCCACACCGGTGCAGTGTACAGGAAGGCGCTTGCCTATCTGGGTAGAAATCCTGATGGATTTGGAACTTTCTACCTTATCTATATAAATTATTTCATCCTTATCCAGGGTCACCAGGTGAACGGTCTCCTGGTGCAGTTTTACCAGTTCCTCCAGGTAGGGTCTGGCTATCTTCCTCAAGTCCAGATTTTCGAACACCACGCTCCCTATTTCGAACAGTTTCAAACTCAGCTGGTATTTCCCCGTTTGCCTGTCCTGCGTTACATATCCTGAATGCTCCAATGTGCTGAGGATACCAAATACCGTACTCTTGTGAAGCCCGAGATAATTGCTGATTTCGGTAACCCCCAGCATTTTTTCCTTGCTCAACAATTCGATAATTGATAATGCCCTGCATACAGATTGAATTAGATTAACCGGTGATTTTTTCATAGGTACCTCCGTTCTATAATGTCGCACGCTGTTTTAAAATAGGGATGTATAGAATATATATTCTATATACTTTCATATATTCCTTCCCGGATTCTAATTTTTTTTATTTTTTTGTCAATATTCCCCGGGCCTGCAGGTAACATATTGGTCAGTATCTCAAATCAACTTCCTCTAATCAATCATAGAATGTATAAAAGACTTATTTTGGAGGTATAGGTAATGAGCATATATACTGTCAATCCGGGGGACACTCTCTGGAGTATCTCCCGGACACTGGGAACAACAATGCAGTCTATCATAAAAGCAAACAATCTCCAGAATCCCGACACCCTGGCAGCAGGCCAGAATCTTCTGATACCTCTGCCGGAGAGCGGTGCCGTATTCCGATATGTGGTTCAGCCGGGGGATACCCTGTTCACTATAAGCCGGTTGTTCAGCGTGGATGTTACCGGCATTGCCGAGTACAACAACATCAGTATCCCGTATACCATATCCCCCGGGCAGGTACTGAATATTCCCCTTGAAAGCGTGAGGAGATACAGGGTCAGGCCCGGAGACAGTCTGTGGAGCATTGCTCGAAGCTTTAACATCAGCCTTGACCAGCTGATCTCCCTCAACAATCTGGCCCCTCCTTTCATCATATACCCCGGCCAGGTCCTCCTGATCCCCGTTGGACCGCCCAGCCCCCGACCTGAAATTGAAACGCTGGGATTCCTGATCCCGATAGGTCTGCAGGATACTCTTCAGTTAATAGACATAACAGGAGAAAGTATGACCTATATACCTGTTTTCAGCTTTCCGGTGAACAGCGAAGGAGAGATTACGGAGGAAATACCCCGAAATATTGTACCGACCATAAGGGGGAACGGCGCCCTGCCCCTGGCCGTAATATCCAACTTTGACGGAACCACCTTCAGCAGGGAACTGGCCCATACAGTACTGTCAAATCCCGGTATAAGGAACAGGGTTATTGCCAATACCCTGGTGCTTCTCAGCCGGTACAATTTCGCAGGGGCTTTGGTGGACTTTGAGAATATGCCCCCTGAAGACCGTTCCCTCTATACCGAGTTTATAGACCTGCTCACAGGACGGCTTAAAGCCTTCGGCTATATAAGCTCTCTGGCAGCAGCCCCCAAATATGCCGACCTGCCCGACAGGCCCTGGGTAGGTGCCTTTGACTATGCCGCCCTGGGTGCCATAGTGGATTTCATGTTCATAATGACTTACGAATGGGGATGGATAGGGGGCCCTCCCAATGCCATAGCCCCCCTTCCACTGGTAAGAAGGGTTATTGAGTATGCCCTGGGTTTAATGCCTGCAGACAAGATAATAATGGGGATGCCTGTCTACGGTTACGACTGGGAACTGCCGGACACCCCCGAGAATGTGGCCCAAACGGTAACCCTGAGCCAGGCATGGCAGCTGGCTATAGACTACGGTTCCCGGATACTTTGGAGCGATTACGCCCAATCCCCTTATATGTTCTATACCAACGGCGAAGGAATACGGCATGAAGTCTGGTTTGAGGACATCAGAAGCCAGAATGAAAAGTACCGGCTGGCCAGAGAGCTTGGTATCAGGGGAGTGGGTTACTGGCAGCTCAACCAGATCTTCATATCCACCCTCTATCTCCTGAACAACCTGTTCAATGTACGCCGGCTGCTGTGACCGCAGCGCCGTACGGCCGTACGGTGGGAAACCTGCTTCATAGGTGGTTTATTTAACTGAAATCCGGATGAACCGATCCTGAAGCTCATCGTCATTCAGTTACCGGTTAAATACTGTTTACAGGCCGATGGGCGGAAAATATTTTTCCGCCCATCGGATACCGCATTCATTTCTCCCGCCCGATATCATCCATAATATTCCCGACTTATTCCGAACCGGTGCCTGTCTCTTACTCCGCAGCGGAATAATAGCCCCGCTTGGGGGATATTATTCTCTCTTCCTTCTCCAGCTTTTTTATGGCCTTATCCATCTCTTTTTTGTCAATACCGGCCAGTTCAGCGATCTCTCCCTTATTTCTCCCCCAGCATTTTTTTCCTTTCCTGAAGCCCTGCTCTCCTGAATTCGGGCCTGGGTTTTTTTGGCACTCTTCCATTCAATATGGAACCGGACCTGAGCCGGCGCCCCAGAGTTTTTTCCATAAGAGTTCCAAGCTGTAGTATCCGGTCCACATCCAGCCCCGTATCTATTCCCATTTCGTCCATCATTGTAACCATATCCTCAAGACTGACAAGCCCGACAGCATAGGCGTCTTCATAATAATAATCGCCGGTTCCGCCTACCGGAGTGTCATCTACAAAATTCGCAGGCTGTCCGCCTATTCCTCCCAGAGTACCTTCGAAAATACAAATCCCTGCATTAAGGGCCGCAAGAACATTCGCCGTTCCCCATCCCCTGGAAGTATGGAAATGGGCTATGTGTAAATCGGTATCCGGTAAAGCGTCCAGCACCATGGAAAAATATCTGTAAACCTCCGCGGGAGCGGCCGATCCGTCATGATCCGCATGTTCGATATCAGAAGCCCCTATATCCAGCCAGCGCCTGGTGAACTCCAATGCATCCTCCAGTCTGGTAGGTCCTGATATGGGACTTCCCCATATGGTACTTACCGTTCCGCATACCTTGATGCCTGCATCTTTTGCCTTTTTGATACATCTTTCGGCTTCTTTCCAGTATTCCGCCAGTGTAGTGCCCGAATTGGCATAATGATGTTCCTCATCGGTAGATACCATCATAATCAGTCTGTCAGGTCCGAAACCTTCTTTTTTTGCTTCTATAGCCCTGTCTACCGCCCTTTCCCTGATAGTGACAGCAGTTAATTCAATTTCCCTCATGTCGATATTATTCGCTTCTAATTTTTTGCTGTTCCTCAACCGCCTGAGTACCTCATTCGCATCCCTGAATTGGGGCATTCTCTGCGGATTCCCGAAGTTTGTTACCTCCAGTTTCTTTATGCCTGCCAGAATCAGTTCTTCTGCATAATAGACCTTTGCATCCGTTGAAATGACCTTTTCTTCATGCTGGAACCCGTCTCGTATTGTAATATCGCCAATCTGAACCTTTCCGGGATATTTCATCCGATGTCTCGCATATCCATTCATAAGCCTCACCCCATATTATTTTAAGTCTCTCAACAGCTCTTCAGCCCTGTCCACCCTGATCTTTCTTTCTTTTATCATTATTTCTGCTATTTTATCTACCATTTCCCCTTTTGCCCCGGCATTGACCGCTATATTTCTTGCATGCAAAGCCATGTGCCCCCTCTGTATACCTTCGGTGGCCAGGGCCTTCACTGCAGCCAGGTTTTGTGCCAGACCGGTTGCCGCTATGACCTCTGCCAGCTCTACCGCAGTCTTTACCCCGAGGATCTTCACTGCCAGTTTTGCTATTGGATGGGTGGCCGTCGCTCCGCCCACCAGTCCCACTGCCATGGGCATTTCGAGTGTTCCTACAAGATTGCCGTCCATGTTTTTTTCCCAGGCAGTCAGTGAAGTATACCTGCCAAAACGGGACGCGTATGCATGGGCCCCTGCTTCCACCGCCCTGGTATCGTTGCCTGTGGCCAGCACTACCGCGGTTACCCCGTTCATTATCCCCTTATTATGGGTGGCGGCCCTGTAGGGGTCAGCCTCTGCAAAGGCCCCTGCCATAACTATCCCGTCAACAACCTCTTCCCCGCCTATATCATCCTTTCCAATCACTGTCCTCGCCCTGACAAGTCTTTTGACCGCAAGGTTGGACAGTATCCTCAGATATACCTTTCCGCCTGTTATCTTTTCTATCATCGGGGCCAGAGCTTCAGCCATGGAATTTACCGCATTGGCCCCCATGGCATCCCTTGTATCCACTATGAGATGGGTTATTACCATTGCCCCCAGCCTGGTATCAATTACCCTCACTTCGATATCTTTCACTCCTCCGCCCAGCCTTACAAGTATGGGGTCCTGACCGTTGGCCAGTTCCATTATCTCTTCCTTGTTTTCAAGGATGGCCATCTTGGCGCCGAAGGGGTCGGCAATATTTACAGCTTGTATCTGGGCTATCATCACCGGTCCCGAATTGCTTGCAAAAATGCCCCCTTTATTCCTGGTGAATCTGGCTGCATGGCTGGCAGCCGCTACCACCGAAGGTTCTTCGGTGGCCATGGGGACAAAGTATTCTTTCCCATTGACCAGAAAGTTGCTTGCCACACCCAGAGGCACTTCAATCTTTCCTATGACATTCTCTATCATTTTGTCTGCCTTTTCTATGCCAAGGGCCCCCGGATTTTTCAGCAGTTCAATATCTTCTTTTTCCAGTCCTGCAAAGTCTTTCACTATCTCCAGTCTTTCATCTATACTCAGCTTGAAAAAACCTGATATGCGCGATGTCTGTGCCATAGTACAGTCCTCCTCAAACATTCATAAGATATTATAATTCCGGCAGCGCTGCATAAGACCATGACAGATTATAAACAGGATTCTTGGCTTCAGGTGGAGTTTTAACCCCATCTGAAGCTTAGAAACCGCTATCCAGGGACGTAGCGCCGCTTATCTCCCGCCTGAAAGGACGGGAGTATCAGCGGCGGTGGTCATCGGATAAACAGTCATCCTTTGGCAGCGCCGCCGGTAGTTTCCCGGTTTAGATTACCAGCAGGTTTACCAGCCATCCTGCACAGTAAAGGGTCATGAACTGGACGCCGTAGTTAACGCCCCATCGGTTCAATACCCCCGCAACCAGTGCAACCAGAAGAACGCCTCCGATATTTATCAGTCCGGCATCCATAAATGCCAGCATCATAACCAGTCCGAAGAATATCCCCAGCAATGCCTCATGGGATATTCTCTCAAAAACGAATTTGCATATCCTTGTTGAATACTTGATTGTTATGGGATAGGTAACCAAAAGAGCAACTGCCGCTCCCACAACAACCGGCAGGATAAAGTCTCCGCTGTTCAGAATATGATGCATGTTGTTCTCCAGGGAAAATCTTGGGGGAGCATTGAACAGCGCATTGGCGGGACCCAGCGCCATGGGGCTCAGGGGTATACCCAACGCAATCAGCGGTATAAGAGTCCCCGAAATATAGGTGGCATTGGTAAGGGCATCCATAGTGGATATGGCACGGGAAGCCCTCTTCACGGGATCCTTTACCCGGGACGACAGCGTTTCTCCCAGGAATATTGTCATCCCTACAGGACTCATGAAAAATGTAACACAACCCACTATACTGCCTATTACTGAACTGACTATTTCGGATTTTTCGAGTATCTTGAAGGGGTTGGGAAGCCCCTTGTGTCCTCCGTCTTCCCTCAGGGTAACAGTCTTATAGGAATGTCTGGTAAGGTTCTCTCTGCTGCTCTTTATCATAAGTTCCAGAATGTTTACAATCATGGGCCCTATTGTTATGGCCAGGAAGAAAGAAATAAATACCACTTTGCCTTCCTGTACCGCTTCCACTCCCCAGTACAGGTGGCGCAGTCCCTGTATAAGCAGGGCCATCGGTACTATACTTATAAGGGATATTACCTTTTCCCTGGCCATCAATGCCAGGAATACAGCCCCGAAGAAGAACAGCTGATTGGAATACTGTTTGATGACCGGCGCCAGCGGTACCAGCGCATTTGCCAGAATCAGGCTCACCGGTACGGCAATCAATGTGCCTATCACAGAACCCGAAGCCATCTTACGTATACTCACATCAGCCTTTCCGTGAGATTTCAATATTACGGCATGCTCCACCATGGGTGCTGCCATAACCCCGCCGGGGATACCTGCCACAGCAACCGGTATGGAATCCGTCAGTTTCTTTGCAACAATGGCAGCTATAAAAAATGCCAGGATAACAGCAGGATGCATGCCGGTCAGGACCAGCGCCAGGGTGATTGGCGCCAGCACGGCAGTTTCATCAGTTCCCGGAGCGACCCCGATAAATGTATAAACCACAGATCCAAGCACAGATGCAATTATCATCTGGACTATTAACACGCCTAATCATTCCCCTCTTCATATATTAAATTTCTTTTCGGCTTGAACACAATTGTACAGATAATAAATCCGATTAAAACACCGGCTAACCCGAAAAACAACGGTTTCGGCGGTGTGTCGGGAGCAATTATATAACCCCCCAGCGCCCCCGCAGTACAGATTGCAAGCGAATAAAGCAATTCTTTAAAGTTCACATAATCTCCCCATACTTCTGCCGTTACCACCTTTTCTTCTGCGCCGCCCTTGTCGGCACTGCCAGCAGTTTTATTGTTATCCATCGGAACACCTCCTTTCATATTCTGTTTGTCCTGTTATGATATATTCACGCAACTTCCGTGCCATATTGAAATACCTGGTAATAGCGCCCTTCAGGGAGAATAAAAAGCTTACAGTTGTATATTTTGTATACAACTGTAAGCTTTTTGCTTTCTTCTGCCATGTTTCAGGTGTATATCAAGTATACAGAATTTTGGAGTTGTATACTTAGTATACACATTATTGGATGTTATATTTCTTCAATTTTTCGTAAAAGGTCCTGCGGCTTATTCCCAGGAGCTCAATGGCCCGGCTTTTATTGTTGTTGCTCATATCAAGGGCTTTTATGATGGCTTCTTTTTCAACATCGCTGATAACCTCATCCAGCTTCCTGAAACCTGTCATCCTTTTCTTGATACCTCTGGAATCAGTCTTTTCGGTCTCCCTGAGGTATGAAGGGATTTTATCTTCAGATACGATTTCATGGTCTGCAAGGGCAATGGCATGCTCAATCACATTTTTAAGTTCCCTTATATTCCCGGGCCAATCATATTCAAGAAGCAGTTTGAGGCATTTATTGGAAAAAAACGCTTTTTTCCCGAATCTCCGGTTGAAATGCTCTGTATAGTACCTTATCAGGGCGAGGATATCTATTTTTCTTTCCCTTAGGGGAGGCAGATTGATAGCAAAAACATTCAGCCTGTAAAAAAGGTCTTTCCGGAATTTTTTCTGGTTCACCATACTGTACAGGTCTTTACTGGTAGCGGCAATCACCCTGACATCCACCCTGAGAACCTCCTCTCCCCCTACCTTTTCAAATTCACCCTCCTGAAGAAACCTTAACAGCTTGGGTTGCATGGAAAGGGGCATATCCCCGATTTCATCCAGGAAAAGAGTACCTCTATGGGCCAGTTCAATTTTCCCTCTTTTCCCTCCCTTTTTGGCTCCTGTAAAAGCGCCTTCAACATACCCGAACAGTTCGCTCTCTATCAGATTCTCAGGCAGGGCGGAACAGTTTATGGCAACAAAATCCCTGTCCCGTCTTCTACTGGCATGGTGTATGGCCTTTGCCACAAGTTCCTTCCCAGTTCCGCTTTCTCCCAATATCAGGACACTTGAATCGGTTTTGGCAATACGGGCTGCCACAGCCAGCTCTTCTCTCAGCTTCTTGCTGTTTCCTATAATCCTGTCAAAAGCCCCGGGCAGTTTTATCTCGCTTTTCAATTCTTTCTCCAGATAGTAGTTTACTACATTCATCTTTTCCAGCTGGTTGGCCAGCTGCAGGATCTCGGTAATATCGTGAAAGGTAGAAATGGCACCCACTACCCTGTCACCCGTTTTAATGGGATTTATATTTGCAACAATGGTAGTCCCAAGGCTCTCTATCTTTATGGTCTGTTCGGTAACCGGCTTTCCTGTTTTCAGGACCTGTATTATCCTCGCGTTGGGTTCCACCTCGGAAAGATACTTGTTGGTTATATGGTGGGGCTTCACATCCAGTATCCGCATGTATGCCTTGTTTGCAAATACCACCTTTGTACTTGCGTCTACGATTACAACCCCCTCCCGAAGACAGTCCAGGGATTCTTTTAAATATATATCATTGTTCAAAGAAAACAAACTGCTGTGCTTTTCTCCATAATTAAAGTCTTTGAATTTTCCTTCCATAAACAGATTGAAAATATCGTTCCGGGAGATAATGCCTTTCAATCTCCCGCTGCTGTCAACCACATATCCTACCGAACATTTAGGTCTCTCTATAAACTCCTTTACAACCTGTCTGTATGTGTATTCCTCTTCAAACTTTATGAAATTGCTGTCTGACAGCAGTTCAAGCCTGATCCCGTCATCTTGAGCTTCAAGCACATCCTTGAGCCATACCACTCCTACAAGTTTGCACCGCCCTTCTACCAGAGGAATGGATTTAAAATTATGCCCCTTGAATATCTCCACGGCTTTACGGGCTTTTTCGTCAACGTTCAGATAAATAACTTTTTCGGACATTATACTTTTCGCATTCATGCTGTTTTCCTCCAATTATTAAAAAGCTGTCTGTCAATGGGTCAACAACTGTGCCCGGAATATAATATAATTCTATAAGATATCAGAAAACCCTTTTTACTATCATTTGCCAGGTTCAGAGACCTTCATCCTGTGCCCGGAGTAAGATAATAGGGAGTAGATGGTGGATGCATATGAGGTTGTAAAACCTTAAAGGATAGAAAAAAACTCGTGAGGGAAAAGTATCTGAACCTCCGCTCTCTTATACACGATAACTCGCCTTGAGGCGCAAGGTTTTTGAGGAAAACCGGCAACAATAATCTTATTCTTTACTGGCGGTGAAGCATACTGCTGAAAATCCAACTGGCTTCCATAGAAAAAGCCGGGGTTAGTCCCTGGCTTAGAATTTTGTCCGATGTTACCGCCGTCAATACTTCTGTCCTTTTATGCGGGAGATAGTCGGCGCTACGCCCCCGGATAACGGATTTCAAGCTTCAGATGGGGTTCAAACCCCGCCTGTAGCTTGAAATCCTGTCTATAGCTTCAGTTCCCCTATATTCCCCAACCCTTCATATGAAATAAGGTTCAATTGAGCTTCTGTTGATTTGATATGCTCTTCTATAGCCTTCACAGATTTTGATGCGTCCTTTTGTCTCAATGCTTCAAGAATATCATGATGCTGATCGGGAGTAAAATACTGTTTTTCCAGCATAGGGTCATTGAGTATATAAAACACATCGTATATATCAGTCTTGATAATAATGTCCTTTACGTAATTATACAGACATTTATTACCGGTGATTTTAGCTATTGCTTTGTGAAAATCTGCTCCAAGTGTATAGGCCTCTGCACGATTTTTTACCATATACGCGTTTTTTTCTTTTTCCAGTATCTGTTCCAGTCTTTCTATGTCCTCATGGGATGCCCTCTCAGAAGCAATTCTGACAGACATTTTCTCTATTTCAACTCTTACCGCAAAAGCATCTTTAATCTCATCATAGGTTTTTTTGGTTACAAATGCACCTTTGTTTGGAATGATTGCCAGCAAGCCATCTCTTTCTAAAAGTTTAAGAGCCGTGTGCACCGGGGTCCTGCTAACATTAAGAATATCTGCTATCTCACTTTCCACCAGCTTATAGTTGGGAGGGAACTTATTTAACATAATAGCTTTCTTGAGTTTTTCATATACAATATCATCCAGTGTTTTTTTATCTTTTTTCAATGCACCTACCTCCTAGGGTCTGCTTAAGAATCATTGTTTATTGGAAACACTGTTGTCTTTCAATAGATAATCGGCTGAATATATTATATATAAAGATACAGTTTATGCAAAGTATTCTGTTTCTAAAAATATTAAGCATCACAATGACGATTGTCTGCAGCAACAGGGCATGCTACAAAGTGGTCTTCACTGATTTGTATCAAATCAGGCCTCTGACGCATACACTGACTGCATGAATACGTGCATCTTGGATGAAATGTACATCCCTCCGGCGGATTTATTGGGTTTGGAATATCTCCTTGAAGAATAATTCTATCTTTGATTATTTTTGGATTAGGTTCAGGTATTGCTGAGAGCAGGGCTTTGGTATAGGGATGGACAGGATTTTTAAATATAGTTTTGCTGTAAGCCAGTTCAACTATTCTTCCCAGGTACATAACCCCTACCTTATCACTGATATGCTTTATAACGCTCAAATCATGAGAAATAAAAATATATGTCAGATTAAACTCTTTTTGTAAATCTTTTAAAAGGTTCAATATCTGGGCCTGTACTGAAACATCGAGGGCAGATACTGCTTCATCACATATTATAAGCTTAGGATGCAGGGATAGGGCTCTGGCAATACAAATTCTCTGTCTTTGACCTCCGCTGAACTCATGGGGATATCTTCCATAATGTTCACTGTTTAAGCCGACAATTTCAAGTAAATGCCTAACCCTTTTTTCCCTTTCCTTTTTATCGGGAATAATATTGAAAACCAGGAGAGGCTCACCAATAATCTTCCCTACCGTCATTTTGGGGTTTAAAGAAGCGTAGGGGTCCTGAAATACAATCTGTATATCCCGTCGGAGTTTACGCATATCTTTCCCTTTTAGACTATATATGTTAGTACCTTCAAAAATACACTGCCCATCGGTAGGCTCAATCAGCCTCAGGATCAAACGCCCGAGAGTACTTTTTCCGCAACCGCTTTCGCCGACAAGGCCAAAGGTTTCTCCCCGTCGTATTGCTAAAGAAACACCATCTACTGCCTTGACATAACCTTTAATATTTGATAGCATACCTGAGCGCACAGTAAAATATTTTTTCAGGTCTTTGGTTTCAAGTAATACATCCCGCATTATGATTCACCCCCAGTACTTCCATTCAAGGGATTCCAACAGCATATCCTATGATTATTATGCATTATTCGGGATTGTGGCTCTTCTTTCTTGCACTGTTCCGTTACGTATTTGCACCGGGGTGCGAATCTGCATCCTTTCGGCATATTAAGAGGATCCGGCAGTCCCCCTTCAATAGTGTTCAGCCTGTCACGATCTTTTTCAAGGGTTGGGATTGAATCCAGCAATGCCTGGGTATACGGATGAGCAGGTTTCTCAAAAATGGTCTCAATATCTGCTTCCTCCATAATTTTACCCGCATACATTACGCAAACCCTGCTACACATCTGTGCTACAACCCCCATATCATGGGTGACCAGTAGTATGGAAGTATTAAACTGTCTGTTAATATCCCTTATGAGATCCAGTATTTGAGCCTGTATAGTGACATCCAGGGCGGTGGTGGGTTCGTCTGCAATCAGCAACTGAGGATTACACGCTAATGCCATCGCTATCATTACCCTTTGACGCATACCCCCTGAAAACTGGTGCGGATAGTTATTGATGCGTTTTTCAGGCGAAGGTATATCTACTAGGTCGAGCAGTTCTATAGACTTTTTTAGTGCTTCCCTATTATTCATACCGGTATGTATTGAAAATGCTTCTATTAGCTGGTTTCCTATGGTATACACCGGGTTTAACGAGGTCATTGGTTCCTGAAATATCATTGAAATTTGATTTCCTCTTATTCTTCTCATCTGCTCATTGGTCTTCTTTAGCAGGTCTTCACCACGGAAAATTATTTCACCGCCCGCTATTTTCCCCGGAGGATTTGGCACCAACTGCATTACCGATAAGGAAGTAACACTTTTACCGCTGCCGCTTTCGCCTACCAGGCCTAAAATTTCACCATTTCCAATGCTGAAACTAATACCATCGACCGCCGTAACTCTTCCCCTTTCAGTGTTGAATACAGTTGTTAAGTTCTTAACTTCCAAAGTTATATTACTCATAATTATCACTCCTGCCTGCAACATATATCAGTCTTCCGCATCAAACCGGATTCTGGGATCAAGGTATGAATATGTTAAATCGGTCAATAAATTTACAGCAACGAAGGTTATAGCTAAAATGAATACTACCGCCTGAACAACGGGATAATCCCTCTGTCCTATTGCAGTTATTACCAATCTGCCGATCCCAGGCCATTCAAAAACACTTTCTGTTACCACCGCACCCCCAAGAAGTTTCCCGAACTGCAGTCCTACCACGGTAACCAGAGGTATAAGACTATTTTTTAACGCATGCTTGAGTACTACTACCTTTTCCTTTGCTCCCTTTGCACGGGCAGTTCTCACATAATCCTCGGATAATACTTCCAGTAAACCGGATCTTGTGAGACGACTTATCATCGCAAGGTAGAATGACCCCAGTGCAACCATAGGGAGTACAAGATGCCTGAAAGTACCGCGGCCTGAAGTAGGGAATAATCCCAATTTTACAGAAAACACAATGACAAGCATTATACCCAGCCAAAATGTCGGCATAGACTGCAATCCCAAGGCTATTCCCATGGAGGTGTAGTCTGCCAGTGTATTTCTTTTAACTGCCGCAATTATCCCCATAGGAACTGCAAAAATAATAGCGAACACCATAGCCGACACTGCAAGTTCAAGAGTTGCGGGAAGTCTTTCGATAGCAATTTGAAAGGCGGGTCTCCTGTGAACCATCGAAAGGCCAAAGTCGCATTTTACAGCACCTTTTAAAAACCTGGCGTATTGTATATAGATAGGGTCATCGTATCCGAGGGAATGCCGGAATTCAGCAATCTGCGCATCGGTTGCATCGGGAGGCAGCAGTAATTGTGCTGGGTCTCCTGAAAGATGCATGATAAAGAATGTCACTACAGAGACCCCTAAAACTACAATAACAGCCTGTGGGAGCTTCCTTAACAAGTATTGTACCATACCACCACTCCTATGATTAATAAGGTTTGTGGTTAGGGGCCATATGACCCCTAACCATCATCTTATTCTTTCTGCTGTCCTTTTTACCGTTTTTCCACGTTGTACATGAATACCATGCCATCAACCGGTGCTTCAAAGTTGACATTTGCCCTGTATGCATAGTAGGCTTCCTGATTGTACAGGTAACCCCATGCTGCATCGTCATAAAGCAATTTGTGTATTTGCTTATAGATATCTTCACGGGAGCTTTGGTCCATTGTAGACCTTCCTTTATCAAGAAGCTCGTCAACCTTGGTATTCTTATAGTAGTAACCTCTTGCTTCAGAATGGAAAAGCGAATACAGGTATCTGTCCGGCTCTATTTGCGTGTCCCAGGTAAACAGATAAGACTGGAACTCCCTGTTTTTGTAGCGTTGAAATTGAGTGGCGGGGTCTGTTATATCAAGTTCCACTTTAATTCCAACCTCTCCCAGCTGGGCAGCTATAGCCTGGGCAACATCAAGGGTATTGGTTGTTCCTTCAACCCCCTGGGGTGGGGTAGCCAACCTAAGGGTGAAACCGTCTTCACATCCTGCTTCCTTAAGCAGTTGCTTTGCCTTTTCCGGATCATAGGGATATGGTTTAATGCTATCATCAAATCCCTTTGTGCATCTGAATACAGGACCGGCCATAGGCCTTGCTGTACCCAGAAGAATATTCTCAACTATAGCGTCTTTATCAATAGCATAGTTAATTGCTTGCCGTACCTTCACGTTGTCCAGGGGCGCATTAAAGGTATCAAGTCCCATATAAAGCATCACACCTGTCTTGGCTGAGGTCTTGATATCCGGATTATCCTGCAATTCTTTCAGCCTATTTGGAGGTACCGATGTTATAATATCGACTTCCCCTGTAGTCAGGGATGCTACACGGGTTGAAGCTTCAGAAATAGGCCTGAAAATAATCTTATCGACTTTCGGTGCTCCCTTCCAGTAGCCTTTATTCGCTTTTAGGACGACCTTTTCTCCGGGTACGAATTCCTCAAAGATGAAAGGCCCGGAACCTATGGGATTTTGTCCAAACTCAATATTCCCCATTTCCTCAACAGCCTTTGGAGGTACAATAAACATTAGTGTCATTATATTAAGAAGTGCTGCATAGGGCTGCTTTGTTTTAATGATTACCGTTTTTGCATCGGGTGCCTGAACATCTTCGACCAGGCTGAGCCTCCAGGCCTGGGGAGATTTTACCTCAGGGTCCATTATCCTGTCCAGGGAATACTTAACCGCATTGGCATCAACGGGTTCACCGTTGGTGAATGTAATGCCTTCTCTCAAATGAAATATCCATGTGTTCTTATCCGGGTTCTCCCATGACTCTGCAAGCCATGGTTCGTATTCGTAATTCTGATTTATCCTTATCAGTGTATCGAAAATGTTATTCGATATGTTTTGAGTCTCGGTCTGAGATGCAAGGGCATAATCAAGGGCTGTGACATCCCTTGTCTGTGCTATGACAACGACAATCTCTTCGGCTCCACCGCTGCCAGCATTATCATTTTCTGCACTGTTGGAACACGAAGTGAGTAAAGGTACAATACATAATGTTAGTACCAGCACTCCAAACAACATTTTTCTCATTTTCTACTCCTCCTTGTAATTTATTCCACCTCTGACACCGACAATTTGGGGTCATATGCGTCTCTCAATCCATCACCGAAAAGGTTTACCCCCAGCACTGTGAGCATAATTGCAATACCGGGGAAAGTTGCTACCCACCATCCATCATAAATATACTGCCTCCCCTCGCTGAGCATACCACCCCATGTAGGATGTGGCGGGGGAACACCCAGGCCGAGAAAGCTCAGGGAGGATTCTGATATGATTATTCCAGCCAGAGACAGGGTTGCTATTACTATGATGGATGCAAATATGTTCGGGAAAATGTGGAAGACCATGATACGAAAATCACTGCAACCTATAGCTCTTGCCGCTTCTATGTATTCCTTCTCTTTAACCGACAGAACGGCTCCACGGGTGACCCTGGCATAAACCACCCAGTTGGCGATGCCAAAAACTATGATTAGATTTATTGTGCTGGTACCCAAAACCGCAATTACTGCAATTGAAAGTAGTATAAGCGGGAATGCCAGCTGGATGTCCCCCAGTCTGCTGATTACGGAATCCAGTAAACCTCCGTGATACCCGGCAACTAGGCCTAACGCTACTCCTAGAACGCTTGAGATAATGGTAGAAGAGAAACTAACTAACAAAGACTTTCTTGAACCGAAAATTACCCTGCTAAACACATCTCTCCCCAAACTATCAGTACCCAGCGGATATTTTAAACTCCCACCCTTGAGCCAGAATGGGGGTTTAAGCCTTTGCTCGAGGTTAACCTCTTCAGGGTCATGGGGAGTAATATATGGAGCAAACAATGCTGTTAAGATTACGAAAATAACTATTATTAAACCTAACACCGCTGTTTTTCTCTTCAATAACCTTTTCAAACAGTCACCTCCAGCAAGAATATATTTAGAGGGGTACTTAACGCAGCATCGCATCAGGTCATAATATGAACACCACCTTTAGATAATCTATTACTGTTTAATAGCCTTCGCTGATTACCTCTCAGAAAATTAAAAACCATCTTCAAAGAACCTAATTGTAGACCTGTAGAGGGCCCTTTCATAAGGGTTATCGCTGTCTATGGAAAGGTTATATCCTTTGTTTACTAAAATGCTTATAAGTGGTATCAACTGGTCTTCGTATATGCGCATAGCCCTTTCAGGGAACACCCCTGGCCACCCGTTGCAGCTAACTACCACCCTCCTGTGAATAGTGCTGATACCGGGCGGAATATCATTATACTCGGGTGCATCAGTTTCAAAAACATACTTGTCAAGGGTCCCGTAAGGGATTCCCTCTATCGCCTTGACTTGTACCGGGTCCTTTGATGCATCATACGGGTCGGCAGTCAAATCAAGGATTATTGTGTCTTTCTTGAAGTATTCTATCAAATCATTGGTTATTATGTATTTTGTAAAATCCACTCGTTTGGTAGCATCAATTAACAGGTCAGTGACAGCAAATATTTTTTTTAACTCTTCCTTTAGATGTGTGGTATCCTTTTCCAGATAGGTCAGTATCATTCCCGGTATTTTCTTAGAGACACCCTTATTGTTAATCTTTTCCTCCATATATTTAAAACAGGCATATCCCGCATTAATACCCAGGTTTCCCATACCCAGGACCGTAATGTAGTAGGGAGGCCTATCTTCAGAATAAAAGTCGTTTCTTCTTTTTTCCATTTCATCAACTGCGGTGCATACACCAGCCCATGCAGTTTGTTCATAAGTTACCACCATTCTTTGATTAGCATCGTTCACAATGGAATCTAGAGAAAATGAGTTCACCTTTTTTTTCTTGAGCGCTTCTCTCAACTCCGGTTTGGAATCGTAATGCAACATGGAAAGAAGGCCGGCGTTCTCTTTCATATTGTTTATCTCATCATAATTTGGTGCTCTTAATACAATAATCAGGTCCTGCTGGAACACCTCTTTATTGTTTACAAACCGGACTCTTCTGTTTACTTTTTTATAATCCTCTTTTGTGAAACCCATTTTGTTCCCGTACCCTTCCTCCATATACACGTCAACATCATATTTATTGAGCTTTTCTATGAAACTGGGAAGAAAGGCTCTTCTTTCTCCGGCTTCTTTATGCATTACCGGAAGACCAATAGTTTTGATTTTCATTAGACAATGTGCCTCCTTCTAATTCATCCATATACGCATGCATAATAGTATTCATGATTGCATGCAATTTTGTATTTGGCGTAGTATTCTATTTTTATCCTGTGATTCCTTCTTTTTTTTTTATTTAGCGTTAAATTTTTTGGTTTAAAATAAATCCTGTAAAATACCTTGCCAAATTGCAGGTAAGAAAATAGAAAAAAAAAACGATACATCCTTTATCCTGGAATGTACCAACAAACCAAATAAATAGGATGTATCGGCCTATTAAGCCCCTACCAGAATTGAACATTGAAAACCTTAATAAAATATAATTCCTCAAGGGGTAGTTAAATTGCAAAACGGAACAGAAAACTGCTTACTGATGAAAATAAACCGGGTATCCCCTCTGATAACGGCCCGCAGTTCACATCCCGGATATTCCAAAATCCCTGCAGCGGCCTGGGAATGGAGCATGAGAGAATACCATGCAGAGTTCTACAATTCTATGAGGATTTGATGCTTATTGTCCAGATTTAGAAGGTTCATTCGAATACTGAATGACCCCTGGTATATGTGAATCTCCTTATTTCTGAAGGAGGTGTGTAATCCCGCATATGGATATGGCACTGTAGATCAACAACAACCCCATGGCGATGTTAAATGCCTTTCTGTATTTTGACAGGAACCTTTGAAACACTGCACCGAATAAAGCCCAGCAAGAAGTGGCTATAAGTGCCACCAAAGCCAGCAACACAGAAAACATTATTAAAGCTGCATTTGTCTTATAATATGGAATGATGAAATTGGATACAACTGTTATACCATATAATATCACTTTGGGATTGGCAAATTGAAGCGTCATGCCTGTAAAAAACGAGTTTAAAGCCATATTTCCGTCCCCGTGCCCCGGCTTATCGCTTTTCATAATTCTTACTGCCAGGTATGTCATGTATACTGCCCCCACAATTCCCATGAAGAACTTAACCCGGGGAATAATATTAAAAAGTAATAGGTTAAAGTAGCTGCACAGCACCATAATAACGACGAAACCTGTGAATATGCCCAGTAAGAATTTGAATGTCTTCCTGAATCCAAACTTACCGGCATTGACCATGGACATAATATTGTTCGGTCCCGGTGTAAAGGTTACAACCAATACATAAGATAAAAAAGGAACAAGTTCAAGCATATCTATACCTCCATCATATCTGTATGTTATAATACACAGGAAGTGCGTTAAAATATGTGTATGTTTTTATTATACATCATAATGTATTGCGAGACTTAGTATGGTAATATATTATCCTGAATAACTGCCGGAAGCCGGCCGCTGAAAACATGCTAATTTTCAAGTGATCGGGAGAGGGGTTATATCATTGTATTACGTATATATACTGGAATGTAGAGACGGGACTTTGTATACCGGGTGGACCACTGATATTGACAAGAGGATAGCAAAGCATAACCGGGGTAAAGGTGGCAAATATACCCGTTCAAGATATCCGGTATCATTAAAGTATTCTGAAAAATTCATGACAAGAAAAGAAGCCCTGCAGAGGGAATATGTTATTAAGCAACTGTCAAGGGAAGAAAAGGTTAAACTGATAACCGGGCAATTTTAGTATTAGTATCTTACAAGTAAAATTTTGCGCAAATATGGCAAGAAATTTTTGTGCAAACCTTTAGACCAGCTTATAGCAGGGATTTCAGAGGATGAAAAAATTTTTCAACTTTTTGGTCCCGGCTTGTCCGGGTTAGGAAGGGACAAAAAATAACACGGGGGTTATGCCTTTCCCCCATGCTTTTCAATAAATTTTATGTACTCGCATATCAGTTCATCCAGTTTTTCGCTCAGCTCGAGAATCTTCTCCCCTTTCAGGCCGTTATGTGTCTTCTTTATTTCCTGAGTAAGTTCGGTTTTCAGACTTCTGATCCTTTCAGCCAGGTCATTTCCCCTGTTATCTTTACCAACCATCAATAATATGCCTCCTAGCATTTCTGTTACCGTATCTTCACCGTTTCCAAAAGCAGCTCATATATCTCGACCAGTTCTGTAGCCGCTTTAATCACTCGTTCTCCGTAATGGTATGTCAAATCCCCATAATCCGCTTTTCCCCTAACAAGGACCTCTTTTAAAACCGGATCCCTGTCAATCCTCTCTCCTATTCTGCTGAGAACGCCCCTTGCTTCCTTTAGCGGTTCGCTCCCATATGACATTCCCCCTTAAAGGATTTAAGCAAACTTAGATAATATTTGACTTCCAAAGGGGAAATCCTTCTTTTTGGTAAAAAAATTTCACCGCAAATTTAGGCATAACTGGCTGATATTATTGCATATTATACATAATTATACCATATTCTATAATTTTCGCATCTTTGGAAGCCGATAATACGGACTGTGCCGATTTTTGCAAACTGTCACTAAAATGGAAAACCCATAGAAGATGCATGATTCAGCCCTGATCTCCCTGTGGTTATATTCCGGACCTGTTTCTGCCACCTATCTGCAGGGAAGATGAATACTAACCCTGGTACCCTCATTCACATTGCTTCTTATCTCAATCTTACCCTTATGGCTGTCAATAATCCATTTCGCTATGGATAATCCCAGACCGTGACCTCCGGTTACCTTTGACCTTGACTTGTCCGAGCGGTAAAACCTGTCAAAGACATGGGGGATGTCTTCTGCCGGAATGCCAATACCCGTATCTTCAATGACCACAACCAGGTGATTTTTATGGGTATACAGCCCAATCTTTATTTTCCCCCCTGGCGGAGTAAATTTTATACTGTTGTCTACAAACACCCTGATTGCCTGTTTCAGTGCTTTGCGGTCTGCATAAATCCGGACGTCTCCGCCTGCTTCAGATATTATCTCATGGTCAGCATCTATAAGCTTTGTTTCCCTTACAACTTCGTCAATAAGTTCATTCATGATGAAATCTTCTTTTTGGAGTCTGTGCAGGTCCTTATCTGCCCTTGCCAGGAACAGCAGTTTTTCTGTCAGGTCCTTCATGTTCTCGGATTCACTTTTTACCGCACTGATGGACTCTTCCAGCACATTTCTGTCATCTTTCCCCCAGCGGTCCAGGAGGCTGGCATACCCTTGAATTACCGAGATGGGCGTCCTCAGTTCGTGAGAGGCATCCGATACAAACTGGTTCTGACGCTCATAAGAATTCTGTATCCGGTCAATCATCTGGTTGAAAGTCTGAGCCAGTTCTTTCAGCTCATCCTTGGAGCCCCTTACATCAAGGCGTTTGTCTAGATTGTTAATGGTAATGGATTTGACTGTCTCAGTCATTGTTTCTATAGGCTTCAGCATTTTTCTGCTGACTCTGGAACCCACCAGGACGGATGTTAAGACACTAATGCTGTTTGCTGCCATCAGGACAATAAACAGCATTCTTATATACATGTTTTCGGTTTCCACTCCTTTTGTGATCTGAATGTACAATGGCCGGGCATCTTTATTCACAGAAGTATTGAAGACCATTACCTGCCTGCCATCAATATCCCTTAAGACCGGAAGGTCGGGAAAATACTGAAACCTGTTTATCTCGTCATTATCTGAAGATGCATATAAAACCTTTTTCCCTTCATCAAATACTGTTATATGATATTCCTCCCGCTGGGCCACCATGGTCAATTGCTCCTCGGGAAGCGCTGACGACCGGTTTATGATATACCCGATATCCTGGCTGTTCCCCCTGAGCTCTCGCCGTACCTGGTCGAATGCATAAAACCTGAATCCTACCAGGATGACAGCACTTGAAAAAAGAAGCAGCAGCGAAAACAGAAAAGCATACACCGTTGTAATTTTAAAGGTGATTGAGAACCGAAAAAGTTCTTTGATCTTCTCTACTGCAAGACCCAACAGGGGGATTGCCCTGAAAGCGGTCCTGAAGATGAGAAAAAGCCCCTTAAAACAGAGCCCCAAAAAAAACAGCAGTATCCTGAAAATCTGTTTTAATGCACTGTCCGGCTTCCTGTTATTTTTCATGTTTTAAGAGATATCCCACCCCTCTGACCGTATAGATGAACTTATCATCAAACCTGTCGTCAATCTTGCTTCGCAGGTATCTTATATACACATCCACAACGTTTGTATCGCCAATGTAATCGTATCCCCAGACTTCTTCCATTATCCTGTCCCTTGGCAGCACAATATTCTGATTCTCCATAAGGTATTTCAGCAAATCGAATTCTTTTTTGGTTAATTCGATAATACTCCCTTTGTATATTACCTGGTACCTGTCCGGGTCCATCTCCAGGGGGCCGGCTGCCAGGCCGGTGCTTTGGACATCAAGATTTTCCGTTCGCCTCAGGACTGTACGTATCCTGGCCAGCAGTTCCTCAATTGCAAAAGGTTTTGTTATATAATCGTCCGCTCCGATATCAAGACCCATAACCTTGTCCATGGTCTCATCCCTGGCAGTAAGCATTATCACCGGTACATCCGAAGCCTGTCTGATACGTCTGCAGACCTCCATCCCATTCAACCCCGGCAGCATGATATCCAGCACCACCAGGGATACATCCCCGCTCAACGCCTTTTCAAGCCCTGTCCTCCCGTCATGTGCCCGGTCGACAGTATATCCTTCATGCCGCAGTTCCAGTTCAAGAAACCGGGCGATCTTCACTTCGTCTTCCACTACCAGAATTTTGGTCTGTGCCAAGTCCATCACTCCCAAAGACCTTATTGAACCTTCTTTCATTTTACTATATTACTTCCATTTTTGCATTCATCAGAATAATTTGAACGACCATATATCCAGACAAATTGCCTGCACATAAGATGCAGGCAATTTGGCGCAAAAGGCAAACAGGTTTTGAAAATATCGGGGACATTCCTGACCGCTGTCAGAAATGTGGAGGCTTCAGCAGATGTGTCCCCTGGCCGCTGAAGCGGATAGCAGTTTCACTCTACCCTTGATCGGTGGGGTCACTGCTGTTGTCCGAACATATCCTGTCTGTGAATGAATTTACAGCAGTGGACATTTTATCAAATACTTTATTTATCTCGGTATCTTCCCCATCCTCTTTCTCGATTTTTATTTTGTGCTTTGTCAGTAATGCGGCAGGTATCCCGATAATGACCACCGGGGTTGCAAAAATGGTAACTATCACTGCAACGGTAAGGGGCAGGTTTACCAGGTCACTGTTCTTTCCCCTGATAACCAGCTTTGTCCTGTTCCCTTTATGGATAATTTCTTTAACCCCATTCATAAATTTGCTGCAGTCCTTTGGTTTTTTCCCTGGTTTTGTCCTGTTCTCTTTCTCCAGTAGCACCAGTGTCTCAACAATATCGCCGTTGCACTTCTCCAGGGCCGCCTTTGCCTCTTCATAGCCCACATTTGCCCTTTGCCTGATCAGGTCAATCTGTTCCAGATTACCGGTCATGTTAAATTCCTCCCCAAAATATGTAAATTATATTTGCCTGAAATGAACGCCACTGACAGTGGCTTTCCATATCTGCTGATACTATCATATAGGACCATTATTAAAGGATGTTTAGGACAACATTAGAATCTGATTAGAAAATATGCAGTTGGTATACGAAAAGGGCCTTACATTTATAGGCGCACAGAAACTGCATCGTCATCAGTATTAACAGGAAATATCCGTGATGCTGCGAAGCATAATGTATAAAGGGCTGAAAAGACCTTTCTTTTTGTGTTAAAATAGACTTATTAACCGGATAATATTTAACAACAGGCTATTCATAGTTGTTTTGAAAGGGATGTTGATATGAGTAAAGCGTTAGTACTGGCCGAAAAGCCGTCTGTAGGAAGAGACCTGGCCAGGGTACTGAATTGCAGCAATAAAGGGAACGGCTACCTGGAGGGAAAAGAGTATATAGTTACCTGGGCCCTGGGGCATCTGGTTACACTGGCTGAGCCCGAGGTCTACGATAAAAAATACAAATCATGGCGGATAGAAGACCTGCCCATGCTGCCTGAGCATTTGAATCTTGTTGTAATAAAACAGAGCAGCCGGCAGTTTGCCTCCGTAAAGCAGCAGATGCACAGAAAGGATGTAAATCAGATTATTATTGCCACCGATGCGGGTCGGGAGGGTGAGCTTGTGGCCCGGTGGATAATAGAAAAGGCCGGCGTAAGGAAGCCGGTCAAACGTCTGTGGATTTCCTCGGTGACCGATAAGGCTATCAGGGAAGGCTTCAGCAGATTAAAGGATGGCAAGGAATATGAAAACCTTTATGCCTCTGCCGTTGCCCGGGCTGAAGCGGACTGGCTTGTGGGCATAAATGCCACACGGGCTTTGACCTGCAAGTATAACGCCCGGCTTTCCTGCGGGAGGGTTCAGACCCCCACCCTTGCCATCATCGCCGGGAAAGAGGAAGAGATCCGGAACTTTACACCCAGGCCCTATTACGGTATTGTTGCTGCAGCCGACAGACTGAAGCTGACATGGCAGGACGGCCGGACCAAAAGCTTCAGGACCTTTGACAGGGATAAAAGAAATAAGGTGTTTATGCAGATACAGGACAAGGATGCTGAAGTTACAGAAGTAAATAAAGTCTACAGGAAAAAATTTGCTCCCCTGCTTTATGACCTGACAGAGCTTCAACGGGATGCCAACAGGATTTACGGCTATTCGGCAAAGGAAACCCTTTCAATCATGCAAAGACTGTATGAACATCATAAGGTGTTAACCTATCCCAGAACCGATTCCAGGTATATTTCAACAGATATCGTAGGTACCTTAGATGATAGGATTAAGGCCTGCGGGGTTGGCCCTTACTCCAAAACCGCCCGTAAAGCCCTTAAATATCCCATAACGAAGAAAATGCCTTTCGTTGATAACAGTAAGGTTTCGGACCATCACGCCATCATCCCCACCGAGCAGGCGGTTTATCTGGATGAATTGAGCGACAGGGAAAAAAAGATATATGACCTGGTTGTCAAACGCTTCCTGGCTGTCCTTTATCCTCCCTTCGAGTACCAGCAGACAACAATAAGGGCGACAATTGGAGGGGAACTTTTCATTGCAAAGGGGAAGGTTGTTATGGCTCAGGGCTGGAAGGAGGTCTATGATAACGGCTACGACGATGAAGAGCAGGACCAGGATATTTCTGAGCAGATACTGCCGGATGTGAACAAAGGTGATGCCATAAAGATACTCGGCCTCACCCAGACTGAAGGAGAGACCAAACCACCGGTGCCCTTCAATGAAGGAAGTCTCCTTTCAGCCATGGAAAATCCGGCAAAATATATGGCCGGTGAGAGCAAGGCCCTGCTAAAGACCATTGGAGAAACCGGGGGACTTGGAACGGTAGCCACAAGGGCGGATATCATAGACAAACTGTTTAACAGTTTTCTGATTGAAAAAAAAGGGAAAGACATCTTTATTACTTCCAAGGGCAGACAGCTTCTGGAGCTGGTTCCCGAAGGCCTTAAGTCTCCGGCCCTGACTGCGGAGTGGGAACAAAAACTGAGCCATATTTCAAAAGGTTCCCTCAGTAAAAAAGCCTTCATCAGTGAAATGAGGGATTATGCTAAAGAGGTGGTTGAGAAAATAAAAAACAGGGAAGCGGTGTTCCGGCATGACAATATTACAAGGACCAGGTGCCCGGATTGCGGCAAGTACATGCTTGAGGTCAACGGAAAGAAGGGCAGAATGCTTGTGTGCCAGGACAGGGAATGCGGGCACAGGATAGGGCTTGCCAGAAAAACCAATGCAAGGTGCCCGGAATGCCATAAAAAACTCGAACTGCGGGGAGAAGGAGACGGACAGATATTTGTCTGCCTGTGCGGGTACAGGGAAAAACTCTCTTCCTTTAAGGAAAGAAAAGAAAGGGAAAGCAGCAGGGTTTCAAAGAAAGAGGTGACCAAATACCTTAAAAAGCAACAGAAAGATAAGCCAATCAATTCCGCCCTTGCAGACGCCCTTTCCAAACTCGACCTTTAAATGTCAAGGGGACGGTTCTTCTGACACAAAAAAATTGTCAGGAGAACCGTCCCCCTGACAGTGCCCCTGACATGGGGGGTCAAAACCCCGCCTGAAGCCAAGAATCCTGTTTGTACTTTTCCCAAATTCAATGTATTTTTATGGTATAATTATACTTAATATTATAAGGACAGGTGTATTACAATGTTTATAGCTGATTTTCACATACATTCAAAATATTCAAGGGCCACCAGCAGGGAATGTGTACCTGAAGTGCTTGACATGTGGGCCAGGCGTAAAGGGATTGACGTTATAGGAACGGGTGATTTCACCCATCCGGCATGGCGGGAAGAATTAAAGGAGAAGCTTGTGCCTTCCGGAGAAGGTCTCTATGTCCTTAAGGATGATTTCAGTATAGGGGACAAGGTCTCAGAAGCACGTTCGAAGCCTCGTTTCATGGTTTCCGGGGAAATAAGCTCAATATACAAGAAAAACGGAAGGGTAAGAAAGGTCCACAACCTGATACTTCTGCCCGGCCTGGAGTATGCTGAATCAATATCCCGGCGGCTTGAGGCCGTAGGCAATTTGCATTCCGACGGCAGGCCGATATTGGGCCTGGACAGCAGGGACCTGCTTGAGATAGTCCTTGATATGTGCCCGGATGCCATATTCATCCCTGCCCATATATGGACCCCGCATTTCTCCCTGTATGGTGCATATTCCGGCTTTGACAACATCAGGGAATGTTTCGAAGACCTTACCGGTTGTATATATGCCCTTGAAACGGGCCTTTCCTCTGATCCTCCAATGAACTGGCGTCTTTCCGCACTGGATGAGTTCACACTGGTTTCCAACTCTGATGCCCATTCCCCGGCAAAACTGGGAAGGGAGGCAAACATTTTTGATACCGGGCTTTCTTATACGTGTATATTGAATGCTTTGAAAAACCGCAGGACAAAAGAATTTTACGGTACAATAGAGTTTTTCCCGGAGGAAGGAAAATACCACTACGACGGTCACAGGGCATGTAAGGTATGCTGGAAGCCTTCGGATACAAAGGCTGCACGAGGCGTATGCCCTGTATGCGGCGGCAGGATTACAGTGGGAGTGCTTCACCGGGTTGAAGACCTTGCAGACAGGGAAGAGGGGTTTGTCCCTCCGGCAGCAAGGCATTTTGAAAGCCTTGTTCCGCTTGATGAGATAATAGCCTCCTCAATGGGTTTTACTACTGCCAGCGCGAAGGTAAAGGGAAAGTACGATGACCTGATACGGAGCCTCGGACCGGAGCTGTTTATACTCCGTGAGGCCCCGCTGAAGGATATTGAACTGGCGGCAGGACCATGCATAGCTGAAGGCATCCGCCGGCTGCGATGCGGCAAGGTTGAAATACAACCCGGATTTGATGGAGAATACGGCAGAATTAAAGTAATAGACAAAAGCGAAATAGATATGCTTTCAGGTCAGCTGAGCTTTATTGCCCCTGAAATTATTGAAGATAAAAAGAACTTCACCGGTGAAGCCCAACCGGCACCGGTTTTAGCAGATAACTGTCCCTCAGGCGGCAGCGAGGACACTGTTAAAACTGCTCCCCCGGACATCCCCTACAGGTTGAACCGGGAGCAGTGGGAGGCTGTTTCGTCCTCCAGCCCGGCCATTGCGGTAATCGCAGGCCCCGGAACCGGAAAAACAAAAACACTGGTGTCCCGTATCGCATACCTTGTTGAAAAATGTGATGTACATCCCTCCCGGATAACCGCCGTTACCTTTACCAATAAAGCCGCAAACGAGATGCGCACCCGTCTGGAAAAACACTTTGGAGATAAGAGGACGGCAGATGCAATGGCCATAGGAACCTTCCACTCCATATGTCTTCAGATTTTATCCGGATGGAAGGGCAAGAATAACATAACCGTTATTGATGAGTATAACGCCCTTTCAATAGTCGAGGAAATATTAAAGGCCATGGAATTGAAAATTTCTCCGCGGGATGCGATGAGAGAAATATCACTGATTAAAAGCGGTGCATCGCCGGGAGAAAATAAAGAAATATCGATTCAAAAGGGGACATTCCGCAGCAAGGAATACCCGCATCGCAGCGGTGTGTCCCCTGACCTTATATATGATTTATACTGTTCACAGCTTGAACGTTACGGTGTAATGGACTATGACGATATTCTCCTCGAAGTGCTCAAAAGGTTTGAAGCTACAAATACAGAGGATATACCGGGCAGGAACCTGGATAACTCTTTCTCATATCTGCTGGTGGATGAATTCCAGGATATAAATGGAATTCAGTACCGCTTGATAAAGGAATGGGGCAGAAAAAGCAAAAGTATTTTCATCATAGGTGACCCTGACCAGTCCATCTATGGTTTCAGGGGCTCGGATTTCCGCTATTTTGAAAGGTTCAAAGAGGATTTTCCCGACACCCAGCATGTCCGGCTAACACAGAATTACCGGTCCACACCTGAAATAATTGTTTGTGCCAAATCGGTAATCTCAAAGGAAACTGCAGGGGCGCTCACCCGTTCCCTGGATGCAACAAGGAAAAGCGGTGCCAAGGTACGCCTTGTAGAGACCCGTGATGAATTTTCAGAGGCTATTTTTGTTGCAAAGGAGATAAACCGTATGGTCGGCGGCGTTGACATGCTTGATGCCCATGCGCTGCCGGCATCCGGCGGAAAAAGGCCCGTGACAGGACACCCGAGAGGCTTTTCGGATATTGCCGTGCTATACCGTACCAACCGCCAGGCAGAAATTCTGGAGCACTGTCTCCGAAAAGAGGGCATCCAGTATGTGGTGGTGGGGCGGGACCAGTTCCTTTCGGATAAACCGGTCCGTGAAGCCATCGCCTTCTTCAAACTTTTGCTCAACCCCGGAGATATTGCTTCACTACGGGTATGCCTTAATGCAGAAGGCCTATATCCGGCAGACCTGAGCCAAAAGGTCCTGGAAATCTATGCTGGGGCTGAGAAAAGCGTAGCTTCCCTTGCAAAAATCATAGAAGGCATCCAACTGCCACCGCATATCCCGGACAAACCCCTGCATTTGGCAGAGGTGTTAAGGAAATATAAAGGCACCATCAATAAAGAAAAACCGTATAAGATTATAGATGCATGGATCAACGACAACAACCTGTCAGGCATCAGGTCCATGGAACTGCTTTTAAACACGGCGGTTATGCATGATCAGATGTCTTCCTTCATTCAAACCCTTGTACTGGGACGTGAAAGTGATGTTGTCCGCAGCGGCAGCAAGGTTTATTCTCCGGATGCGGTATCACTGATGACCATACACGGAGCAAAAGGTCTTGAATTCCCCGCAGTGTTCATATGCGGCGTAGACGACGGCATGATCCCTCTGAGGAACAGCAGGCATGCCCTTAATATCGGAGAGGAGAGACGGCTTTTCTATGTGGGGATGACAAGGGCACAGGATGAACTTATACTTCTGACTTCCCGTACCCCGTCGCCTTTTATTGCCAGCATACCTCAAGAGCATCTTGTAACAGAAAGGGCCTTTATCCAAAAGCCGTCGCCCCAGTGTGAGCAAATCAGCCTTTTTGACATATGACAAAAATAACCGTTTCTACTGTTTGCCTACTGTCTGGAGCACTTCCTTGAGTTTCTCGCCTGTGGTTTTTTTTCTGCATTTATCGCATAGTAATCCGTCCATGTCTATTCCTTTCTTATTCTTTATATACTCATACTGCTCCCGGGTCATGAAGTGATCTCCACACCGGGTGCATTTGAGGAGTTCAAAGGTCTTGTTCCATATCCTTCTTTTTCCCTGATGTTCTTCGATTTCTATGGCACCGGTAGGACATACATAGGCGCATGCCCCGCATCCGATACATTCTGGAGGGGTTTCCTCAAAGGGTGTCGATACTTTTTTTATTGTCCCTCTGTTTACCATGGAAATGGCATGGGCGCCCACTTCATCGCATGCCCTTACACACAGGCCGCACAGGATGCATTTTTCCTCATTATCAATCTTAAATCTGGTTTCAGGAGGGATATTATATTCTTCGGATAACCGCTTAATAAAGTCACTGCCGGGGGCCCTGGCAGAGAGTAACCTCATAATGGTCCTCCGCATTTCCTTTATTCTTTCCGAGCAGGTGATGACCTCTATCTCTTTTGTAACAGGGTATGAGCAGGAAGTAACAATTTTCCGCCTTGAACCGTCGACAATCTCAACAATGCACATCCTGCAGTTTCCCTGCCCCGGCAGGGCTTCAGAGTGGCATAATGCAGGTATGTGTATACCGTTTCTTTCAGCTACGTTCAGAATGTATTCACCGTGCTCCGCACTGCACTCTTTACCGTCTATAATAATATTCATTCCGCCACCCCTCCCTTTATCTTAACAGCATTGAACCTGCAGACGTCCCTGCATGCTCCGCATTTAATACATTTTGAAGCATCTATCGTGAAATTCGACTTCAGTTGCCCTGAAATAGCCCCGGACGGGCAATTTTTCCGGCACAGACCGCAGCCTTTGCAGGCATCACCGTCGATGTAGTAACTGGTCAGCTCTTTACACGTACCTGCCGGACAGCGTTTGTTGACTATATGCTCAAGGTATTCTTCCCGGAAGTATTTTATGGTGGTAATGACCGGGTTGGGGGCAGTCTTCCCGAGCCCGCACAGTGATGCCTCTTTTATTGTCCCGGACAATTCAAGCAGCAAATCAATGTCTTCTTCCCGTCCCTTTCCCGCACAAATACCCTCTACCAACTCCAGCATCCTCTTTATCCCTTCCCGGCAGGGAACACACTTGCCGCAGGATTCTCCGGCCAGGAAGTTCAGATAATATCTGGCCACCTCAACCATACAGGTATCTTCATCCATTACTATCATTCCGCCTGACCCCATCATTGAACCGGCTTCATCCAGGGAATCGAAATCCACCTTCAGGTCCACCAGACTTTCGGGTACACAACCGCCTGAAGGACCGCCGGTCTGAACTGCCTTAAACTTCTTGTTCCCCGGTATCCCTCCTCCGATATCAAAGATTATCTCTCTGAGGGTTATTCCCATGGGGACTTCTATCAACCCGGTATTGTTTACTTTCCCCACGAGGGAGAATACTTTTGTACCTTTGCTTTTCCCGGTACCAATCGAGCTAAACCACCCGGCCCCTTTGATTATTATCTCGGGGACGTTTGCCCAGGTTTCAACGTTGTTAAGCACCGTAGGCTGTCCCCACAGGCCCCTTTCGGTTGAATGAATATATTTTGTCCTGGGTTCTCCCACATTGCCCTCAATAGAAGACATGAGCGCCGTGGATTCGCCGCATACAAAGGCCCCCCCGCCTCTCACGATCTGGATATCGAAATTGAACTCTCTACCAAGGATATTGCTTCCCAGAAATCTTCTCTCTTTAGCTTGTTCTATTGCCTTCGACATGTTTTCTATTGCCAGGGAATATTCGTCCCTGATATATATATATCCCTGTTCGGCCCGGATAGCATATGCACAGATGAGCATACCTTCAATAACACTGTGCGGGTCACCTTCCATTATGCTTCTGTCCATAAATGCACCCGGATCCCCTTCATCACCGTTGCAGACAACGTACTTGGGAAAACTGTTTACTTTATTGCACTGTTCCCACTTGCTGCCTGTGGGATATCCGCCTCCGCCTCTGCCTCTCAAACCGGATTTTTTTATCTCTGATATGACATCACCAGGGGATAAATTAAACAATGCCTTTTTCAATGCCTGGTAACCGCCGCGCTCGATATAGTCTTCAATGTTTGCCGGGTCCACCTCTCCTATATTCCGCAGGGCGATCTTTTTCTGTCTGCCGTAGAATTGGCTGTCTTTATGGGATTTTACCCTTTGCCCTGTGGAGGTATCCAGATATAGCAGCCTGTCAATTATTTCATCGTTTTTTATGGTTCTGTCTATTATTTCATCCACATCTGACACTTTTACATTACAATAAAAGATGTCATCAGGATAAATTTTTACTATGGGCCCTTTTTCGCACAGTCCGTTACACCCTGTGGCCTTGACTACAGGACGGATTTTTGCTTTTATACCCGATGCCCCGGCTTTTCGTTTAAGCTCCTTATATATCTCAAGACTGTTATTAGCCAGACAGCCTGTACCACAGCAAACAAGAACCGTTTTTTTCTTCCTGCTATTGAATATCTTCACTGTTCCGGCCTCCAAACCCGTCAATAATTTTTTTTACCATTTTAGGAGTAACTTTCCCAAAGTATTTGCCATCAACAACCATAACAGGCGCTATTGCGCAGGAACCCAGGCAGTTTACCGTTTCAAGGGAAAACAGGCCATCTTCTGTAGTTTCCCCCGGTGAGATATTGAGCAGCTTTTGAATTTCATCAATTATCAGGCCTGAGCCCCTTATATGGCATGCTGTTCCGTCACATACCTTTATTACATACCTGCCTTTGGGTTTCAGGCTTAATGCCTTGTAGAATGTAGCCATGCTGTACAGCTTGCTCATAGGAATATCAAGATATTCATGTATGACTGTCAGCGATTCCCTCGGCAGGTAGTTATATTGCTTCTGTATATCCTGGAGTATTGCAAGCAAGAACCTCTGTTCTTCAGGATATCTTTTCAGTATTGAGCGGGTACAAGAAATTATTTCCTGTGTCTTTTCAGAGGACATATATGTTACACCTTCTCCCAGATTAATAATCTATCGTTTAACCTCCTGCTACAACGGGAAAGATACTTATCTCGTCATCCGGCCTTAAAGGAGTGTCCAGAAATTCCATATGAACGATATTCCTGCCGTTTACCAGAATAATTATCTCATCACTTAATTGACGGTCACCGGTAAATATTAATTCCCGGAATTTTTTACCGTATTTTATGCACAGTTCATCCAGAAGCTCCTGAACAGTAGTACACCGGTTATATTCAATTTCCCTGGAACCTGTGTAGTCCCTTATATATGCAAAAAACTTTATTTTCATGACCATTAACCCCGATAAAGAAATTTTACCCGTGAGTTGACCGCACGAATATGCCGCCAACTCACAGGTAAGTATTCCATATTAATATTTTTTGTCCTTTACTTGAGCGCAAGCTCCTTCAACTTATTATCCTCAGGCACACCTTCACTGTTCCATCCTCTTACCTCATAGTACTCCTTGAGCATTACATCCAGTTCAACTACTTTGCCTTTGGCGGGACCCGATGGCAGTGGTTCATTCAGCAGTCTGGGCGGCAGGGTATCATCCGCTTTGGTAAAGCCTGCTTCCAGATTGAACAGCCTCTCCAGGTTCCATATACGCTCTCCCTTTTGAAGTATTTCTTCATCAGTACAGTCAATGCCCAGGGCTGTCCTCAGCATGGAAGAAATCTCGGGAAGTCCGAGACCAAAGGTTGTAAAAAGACATATCCCGGCAGAATCTATGACTGCAGTAAGGTCCTGGAAGGTTTTCAGCCAGGATGCCTTGTCGGTTGTTACCAGGGGATCAAGTTTCTCAGGAACACCCAGAATTTCAGGTGATGTCAGGTATCCTCTTACATGGCAGGCCCCGCGGTTGGATGTCGCATATTCAAGACCCATGCCCTGTACGCCCCTTGCATCGTATGCAGGCATCTCCTGTTTCTTGACCGTCATGGACAGTTCAGGGTGCCCGTAACCGGATGCCATCCTGTAAGACCCTTCCGCCAGTTTGTCTCCAAAGCCTTCCCTCAGACCGGTCATTTTTGTCAGCTCGACAATGGCGTCCGCATCCCCGAATCTCAGTTTCCTGCCCACTTCTTCTTCCGGGAGAATGCCTTTTTCACTCATTTCCATGGCGCATGCTATTGTAGAACCCATGGTAATCGGGTCAAGTCCCAGCTCATTACAGATGAAATTTGCCTTGCAGATCGCAGCCAGGTCTTTAACTCCGCAGTCCGCACCATAGGCCCAGCCTGCTTCATATTCAGGTCCTTCCCCAAAACCCTTGAATTTGCCTTCAGGAACCCTGGTAATCCTTCCGCAGCCTATGGAACATCCGAAACAGCCTTTGTTTCTTACAAGAAATTTTTCAGTCAGCGATTCTCCTCCTGTTTCGTCCGCATCTTCAAAATAACCGCCATCTCGCCAGTTCCTGGTCGGCAGGGCTCCCGATTGATTCAATATATTCACGAGTACTTCAGTTCCATAGGTAGGAAGCCCCGTACCCGCTACAGGGTCTTCTTTAAGTTTCCTTCTTGCATCAATGCATTTTTCGAGGAATGCGTCAGGCTCAGCGACCTGTACAGACCTGGACCCTCTTACAGCTACGGCCTTCAGATTTTTTGACCCCATTACCGCACCAAGGCCCGAACGCCCGGCGGCCCTGTGCTTATCGTTCATTACAGTGGCAAAGAGTACCAGTTTCTCACCTGCCGGTCCTATGCATGTAACTCTGGCATCCTCCGCCGTTTCTTCCAGCAGCTGGTCTGTGGTTTCAAATACGTTTTTGCCCCACAGGTGCCTGGCATCCCTCAGTTCTACATGGTCATCGTTTATCCAGAGATAAACAGGTTTTTTAGACTTGCCTTCAAAAATAATACCGTCGTAGCCGGCAAACTTCAGTTCGGGTCCGAAGTGTCCACCCGAGTTTGAAGCACCTATTGTTCCTGTAAGGGGGGCCTTTGCAATAACTTCATATCTCCCCGCACTTGCCGCAAATGTGCCGGTAAGCGGACCCGTCATGAATATGAGTTTGTTGTCAGGGCTGAGGGGGTCAACCCTGGGGTCCACCTCATCCATCATTATTTTTGTACCCAGACCTCTTCCTCCTATATATGCCCTGGCATCTTCCATGTTCAAGGCCTCTTTTTTAACAGTGCCTTCGGTCAGGTTTACACGGAGTAAAGTACCGACAAAACCGAACATTATTCACTCACCTCCCCGAACAAATCCTTGAACTTCTCGGCAATTACCTTTTTCCTGCCTACTGTGTTGGGCGCAGCCTCTTTAAATTCAATGGCCCCTGACGGGCAGAACTCCGCACATTTTGGTTCTCCTTCACAAAGGTCACATTTGACGATTTTCTTTTCTGTCGGGCTGAATGTTATGTTGCCAAGGGGACATGCACTTACGCACAGTTTGCAGCCTATGCACTTCTTCTCGTCAATCACAACCGTCCCATCTTCGGCCTTACGTATGGCTGAAGTGGGACATACCTTCATACAGGAAGGCTCTTCGCACTGCATGCACATGACAGGTACGGATATAGCTGCTTCATCGTATGATAGAACGGATACCCTGGAGTTTTTGGGGTTAAATGCTTTGATTTTGCTGAAGGAACATATCAGCTCACATGTCCTGCAGCCAATACATTTTTCGGGCGACAGCATCAGTATTTTACCCACTTTGCTTCTGGTCACCATTTTCACCTGGCACCAGATTGCACCTCCTTTTATTTGATATATAACCTTGTGTGAGACTGCAGCCCTTGGCTATCTGCATTCTGCACACAAAAAAATTTCATTATTTAAGATGCAAGAGACAGGTTGCATATAAAAAGCAAAGGAACCTCATCCTTCAAGGTGCAAAACACCTCAATTATTGATTCGGCTCCTTTGCTCATGGCAGGCATAACGATTGCTCCTTACACCCTTTCGCCTCACAAATCCCGCAGGGATCGGCAAGGTCGGAGTCTCGCTCATTATCTCATTATAATTTATGAAATCTTTTAAAAAATCAGACCTGCAAATCATCAGGGTATTAGGTATACAGGATCGGTTGGTTATTTGATATAATCAAATTAGATTTGATATTATTCTCCTGATTTTATTATAATAAACAGTGCCCATAAAAATCAAACTGTTTTGCTATTTTTTTAATCATTTTTTATAAAAAAAAAGAGCCCGGGTATTCAGACTCTTTTCCTGTCCTGTTCCAAAATATGTTAGCTCTGATTACAGCACCACATTATGAACCATATCCGACATAACACGGCCGTAATGGGTTAGATGCCTGACCATCCCCTTAATCTCCCGGTCGGGTAGTTTCTCAATGAACCCTATAACCGACAGGGCCCCCACTATTTTGTCCCCGAAACCTACGACAGGTACCGCAATTTCGCGGAAATCCCCGTATTCTCCGTCGCTTAGAATATAGCCCTGAAGACGAGCCTCGATCATTTCTTTTTCCAGCAGACCGGGATCGGTAATGGTCTTTTCGGTATAGGCCGGCATCCCGGTCATATTTAATATATGGTCCCTTTCGGCTTTGCTGATATAAGCCAGAAAAACCTTGCCGGAAGCGCTCGCATGCATGGGCAAAGCAGTGCCCAAATCCAAATGGATGCTGTCTCTTGAAGGACTTTCTTTTGCCAGGATGCAGCTCACCTTTGTATCGGTACGCAGGAAAAAATAGGTGCTCTGATGCACCTTTTCATGGAGTTCCCGGAGAACCTTGCCCATCTCGTCATAGGGGAAGTCCTTTCTCAAATAGCATTCTCCCACCCTGAAAGCCTCGGGTCCGATGCGGTAATCCTTGGTCTTTGGGTTCTGGATTATGAAGCCTTCCAGTAACAGGGTCGAAAGATAATGGTGCATACTGCTTTTGTTGATATCCATAGCTTCAGCCAGCTGGTTGAGACTGAGCCCTTCATTTACATGGGCCATGTATTTCAGGATCTGAAGGCATTTTTGAGCCGATGAAATAATTTTAGCTTCCTTATTCATATTTTCACTCTTCTCCAAATACAAGCATAGTTAAAGTTTGATTGATATGCAGCCCTTCGTACTGTTCCCCATAAGTGTTGAACCCACAGACGGGAGCTACGCTCAGCATCTTTGATATTTCCAGGGTGTTTCTCTGTACTTCTGATTCTATATATCTCAGGAGGCAGTTGAAAACAATCATTGCACTTATTTTACCCAGTTTATCCCGGGCTGTGTCAATAGCCTTTCCGGTTTCCGCAATCAGATTTCCGGGGTCCATAACCGTAAGCCTGCTGTTTTCGGTTATCCTGCTGAAAAACTTCAGGCCTCCGTCTTTTTCCGCCCGCAATGGGCTTCTCAGATAATAATTCCCTCCGATGTTGATACCCAAAGGATGTGTAACAAACATCTCCGGATTTAAATTATTGGTTTTTGAGCCAATGGCTCTGCAGTACTCGCTTACGGCAGGCCTTCCGTTAAACTCGTATACCACCCTTTTTTCGGGGTCAGCTTTGGTAACCCTTAATTTCTTCTGGGTGGGCAGATAATTATTTGTACAAATGGTGGCAAAAGGCGTGTTGGTCTTTATCAGGATAAATATCAGGGCATTGCTGAATATTTCAAAATTAAGATGCAGGAAAACCTTATTGAAACTATAGTCGTCTCCTGCGGAACCCCCTACTGTTTTTAACCGCCGGGCGGTTTTTGTAATCCCCATGATTACAAACTCTTCCACTTCGGAGGTCCCATCGATCAATACAATTCCCACATATTTGTCATCCAGCTGGTCCGGCGTGGTGTCCAGCTGACGGGCGGCTTCGGTAACTGCGACCCTGGCAGCACTGATCGGGTCTTTGTCAATATTTTTCCCCAATCCGATACCCACCTTCATGCTATCGGAGTTAAAGCTCATAGCTGCAAGGCTATTGCTTTGAAAACCCCGGGAGGTAATGACTACACCGGTAGTACAGCCGGCAAATATAGCCGAGGCAAGACAGGGATCCCGGGATGCTCCTTGGAATGCCTTTGCTATTTTTGCCTGGTCAAATTGACTGGAACAGAAGTATAAGACCAGCCGGGTATTCTCCTGCTTTATCTGTTCTATAACACTGGTTACCGTTTTTTCTTCCTGCCCGAATTCTGCATGACCCACCTTTACCCCAAAATTCCCCCCCACGTTAGCACCTCCTCATACTTCTAAATCCGTAAACCCTTACTAATTATTATACCTTATCCGGCAATTACTTCAATGACAGATGAATATACCTTACTCTCATCCAATAGAATACTTTAAAAAAGTCAGCCCTAGTAAAACGGGAAACCCAGAACCGACTTTGCGTCATTTTTACCTGGAAGGAAATACATCTCATACCGTCTTGGGACGTACCATTTACCCGTTTTAAACCAATATCATCGATGTATAACCATCGCCCCTTGGGTAGACGCAACCCTGTCCCCAGTGGGCTTTTGTTTATAAGTTTGTCGCCTATAAACTCATCTAGGCTGGGGTTGGTCGCAGTATACTACTAAGCATATCGCTCAATAGTACCACTTCCTTCCCTCTTGGGACTTAGTAGAAACGAGTGAACCCCGCTCCTACTCAAGTTTATTATATACAAAATATTATAGTTCGTATAGTATTCAAATGGGTAATCATGTTGATTTTTGTTTATGTAGTGATACCTTTAGACCCAAAAAAATGGAGTTATTTTATGGATTTGAGAATCAAAAAACCCTTGAAAATCAAGGGTTTTATTTTTGGTGCGCCCTGAGGGACTCGAACCCCCGACCAACTGATTCGAAGTCAGCGACTCTATCCAACTGAGCTAAGGGCGCATATGAACCTGGAGCGGATGAAGGGAATCGAACCCTCGCGACTGGCTTGGAAGGCCAGGGCTCTACCACTGAGCTACACCCGCATCATGCCTGAAGAAAATAATGGTGACCCATCCGCGACTCGAACGCGGGACACCCTGATTAAAAGTCAGGTGCTCTACCGACTGAGCTAATGGGCCACAAGATGGCTGGGGCGGCAGGACTCGAACCTGCGGAATGCCAGAGTCAAAGTCTGGTGCCTTACCGGCTTGGCGACGCCCCAAAGAAAACTGATTTGTAGATGGGGTGGATAGTGGGAATCGAACCCACGACCTCCAGAGCCACAATCTGGCGCTCTAACCAACTGAGCTATACCCACCATATTAACATTATATTAAGATAAATGGTGCGCCTGCAGGGACTCGAACCCCGGGCACACGGATTAGAAGTCCGTTGCTCTATCCACCTGAGCTACAGGCGCATGTAACATGGAGCGGGTGAAGGGAATCGAACCCTCGCGACTGGCTTGGAAGGCCAGGGCTCTACCACTGAGCTACACCCGCATTTATCTCCGACAATTAATTATTATAGCAAAGTAGCAAATCTATGTCAATATGTTTATTTTCCCAGAGCACACATTATACAAAGGTTGCAGCCTCATCTCAAATCATTATATGCATGGCTGCAATGAAAAATTATATATAAATTATCTCAGAAATAATATTGCCCTCTGCAATTTCAATTATTCCGAAGCTGGGTTTGAATAAACCGCGGGGATTCCCGGTGCTCCCTGGATTTACAAAAATCATTCCTTCTTCCCGGATTATGCGGGGTTGGTGAGTATGTCCGTAAAGCACAATATCTGCATCCAGTTCTTTTCCCCGGTAATACAGGGAAGTCAGACCTTCCTTCACCCTGTATCTGTGTCCATGGGTGGCGAAAAACCTTTTGCCCTGGATATCCACCACCAGTTCGGCGGTAATTTCATCCCCGGACGGCCTGTGCCCAAATATCCGGTCGCAGTTTCCTATAATGGTGTACACTTTTCCGGAGTACACTTCTTTTATATATTGCGCATCCGAAACAAAATCCCCCAGATGAAAAACAAGGTCAATATTTCCCATTTTCTTAACAGCCTTCAGCAGATCGGCCTTTCTGCCGTGACTGTCACTTACAATGCCGATTTTCAACCTTTTTCCCCCTTCAACGGGCCCTTCAGTATACACTTTATTTTATGCAGTGCCTTTGACCTGTGGCTTATGGCATTCTTCTCCTCCGGTTTCAATTCTGCAAAGGTTTTTTGGTGTTCAGCCACATAGAATAGGGGGTCATAGCCAAACCCGCCGTTCCCCCGGGGCTCCAAAAGAATCTGCCCGTGACATTCCCCCAAGGCCTGGATATGCGTCCCATCGGGAAATACCACCACAACCGCACATACAAACCTGGCCCTTCTCTCTCCCCCTGGTATATCTTGCATTAACTCAAGGAGCTTCCGGTTATTGTCTTCATCCGATGCCCCTTCCCCTGCAAACCTGGCGGAGTATACTCCCGGTTTGCCATCCAGGGCATCTACCACCAGCCCGGAATCATCTGCCAGGACTGTTTCTCCCGTTGCCTGCATAACCTCGAATGCCTTCTTGTACGCATTGGCTTCAAAAGTCGCTCCATCTTCCACCACATTCACATTTATTCCCGTTTCTTCAAGGGATATCACCGAATAACCCGTATCGTCCAGTATTGTTTTGATTTCCTCAACCTTATTCCTGTTCCTGCTGGCCACTATTATTCTTTTCTCCATCCTTCGGCAAACCCCCAATCAAGTCTTTACCCAGGGCCTTTTTCTGTGCTTCAATAAGCTGCGCAATACCCTTTTCCCCCAGACGCATCATCCGGTACATCTCATCCATGCTGAAGGGGAACCCTTCGGCTGTACCCTGTATTTCAACAATCTTATTGCTGCCGGTCATGACCAGGTTCATATCCACCTGGGCCCTGCTGTCTTCCTCGAAACACAGGTCCAGCATGGGCTGTCCGTCCACTATGCCCACACTGACGGCGGCTATCATGTTTATAAGGGGTATTTCTTCCACTATACCTTCCCGCTTCATATAGTTCAGGGCATCAACCAGGGCAATAAAGGAGCCGGTAATGGAAGCGGTTCTGGTACCGCCATCAGCCTGCAATACATCGCAGTCTATCCAGATGGTGTACTCCCCGCCGAGCTTGTCCAGTTCAACTATAGAACGGAAGGCCCTGCCAATAAGCCTCTGAATTTCATGGGTTCGGCCCTGTATTTTCCCTCTTGAAGCCTCCCTTGCCTTTCTGACCTGGGTTGACCGGGGAAGCATGGAATATTCGGCGGTAATCCATCCCTGACCCGTGCCTTTTACAAAAGGGGGAACTCCTTCCTGAAGAGAAGCGGTGCATAAAACCTTGGTATCACCTGTCTCCATCAGCACTGAACCCTCTCCGTATTTCGTATAGTATCTTGTGATTTTAACAGGTCTGAGCTGGTCAAACGCCCTGCCATCAATTCTGTCCACTATCTCATCTCCTTCTACGAAGATATTACATCATTATCATATATTTTTCAACAATGTCAATGCCTGCTCATGCAGGCATATGGACTAATATATATTGGCAAACACAGGGACATCAATGGTCCTGTCAAGTACCGTTCCGCCGGGCAGTTCGGCAAACTTGCCGTCCACCAGCAGCTGCACGCCTACAACCGATGGGTATTCCCTCAGGGTCAGGGTCACTGACCTGACGATATTCTCCGCTATCCTCTCACTCCCCTGGTAATCGAATACCCCTTTCTCAAAATTTATGTAGACAATACCGTTTTTTAACCCCATACCCATAATCTTTGAGTTTTCAGGAATATCCGACTTCAGTCCCGAACCTTCGGGAGGCCCCTCCAAAAGGCATTTCATTGCCGCATCCATGCCACTGCCTGCGCTCCCTACCCCGACAGTGAGAGGGACGAAATACTGAAAGCCTTTATCATTTTGCCTGTAAAAATAGACAGTAACCTTTGAGCCTGACGCACTGCCTGTAAGGTTTATGTCCCCCCTGGTTATGGGCCCATCCACCCGGGTACCGAATTCAAGAGTATCAAGAAATTTCCCTTCAAACATGAACTGTACACTGTCCACGGTATTGAATTCGGTAAGGGTATATACGATGGATTTTATCATCAATTCTTCTTCACCGGCATTGCGGCAGTCAAGGGCTTCTCCCGACAGGTCTATCCTGGCCAGCCCGTCCCTTATGGTAAGTCCCAGTATTTTTGTCCCTGCCGGTATGGTAGGATACAGCCCTGCATCTTCTGCTATCTCCGCAGCTTCCTGCCCGTCAATTATCTTTTCCAGGGCCGCCCTGGCAATACCCTCTTCCCATTCGATTTCCCGCATTACAGGGACAAGATAGCCCATGTCATCTTTATAATAGAGCACGGTTTCTCTCAACCTGACCTCCGTATCCTCCGGCACAGATTCTTCCTCCCCTGTGTCAATATTATCGCGGGGCTCCGGTTCTGCCTGCTCCTCCCCGGATATGAAGTCCTTCAGAGCCTGTATAGGGTTGAAACATCCCGTCATCAGCAAGACAATGCAAAATATGCTCAGTCCCAGTATTACCTGTCTTCGCATCCCTATTCCTCCCTAATAATACTTATCTATCAAATTATATATATTAGAAAGCAAGGGACACTATGAGTTATTTTTTCTTTATTTTTTTCATATAACCTCCAACGGCAGTCCTGGTATCGCTGATGGTCACAAAAGCTCCCTCATCCACCTCATGGACTGTATTCATGAGCCTGTGCAGTTCTTTTCTGGGCATTACCACATACAGGAGACACCTGGGACCCTCTTTGCCCATACCCTGCACCTCGGTAACCCCGAACCCCATATCCCTCAGACTCTGGACCATCTCCTCATTGCACCGGTTGGATATTACCCTTGCGGTAATGGTTCCTATGGCCATTTTATCCTCAATAAAGCTTCCTACAATATTGCCGGTGGCAAAACCGAGGGCGTATGCCAGTATGTTTCCCACATTGTACAAATTGCTGACCACTTTGAGCAGTACCACTATATATATGGTAACTTCAAAGAAACCAATGATTGCAGCATAATATTTCTTTCCCCTCATCAGCATGAGAATCCTGATGGTTGTAAGGGAAACATCGGCTACCCGTGCCAGGAATATCAAAAGATAACCCAAAAATAATTCCATTAAAATCACCCCATAGAGTTTAATATTGTTAAATACTGATATATTATGCCTGTAAAATATAGATAATACTATACTTAATTCCGGGAGAAGTCAACCCATAAAACCGGGTTATAAAAAAAGAGGAGAAAAATTTCCCCCTCTCACTGGTTGCTGTTTGCCATTAATATTTCATTCACATAACGCTTTATACCGTTGACCAGTGCCACAGCACACTTCTGGCGGTAATCATCCGTCCTGAACAATGCCTCTTCATTTTTGTTTGTCAGGAACCCCAGCTCTGCTATAACAGCAGGCATTTTTGTCTCCCTGGTCACCACCAGTTTTTCCCTGGGGTCGAGACCCCTGTCGGCAGTATTCAGCTCCTTGATCATTTCCTCCTGTATTATCCTGGCAAAGGTATAGTTATCCCTGTTGTCCTCTTCGCTTTTTGAGCTGGGATAGTATAGGGTTTCCACGCCGTACATTGAACTGCTGGGATGGGCGTTTATGTGTACGCTCACAAAAAGGTCCGCATTTGCCTGGTTGGCTATCTCCGCCCGCTTGTACAGGTCAACCAGGTAGTCATCCGTCCTGGTCATAAGAACGTTGAACCCGGCCTCCTCAAGCAAAGCTTTAAGCCTGAATGAAATATCCAGGTTGAGGTCTTTTTCCTTAAGGCCGCTTTTTGCCATGCCTCCGGGGTCTTCTCCGCCATGACCGGGGTCAATGGCAATAAGCATATTCTGATAAAGGGCAGGGACGCCGGATATCTGCAAAGTAATCCTGTCTGTTTTCTCCGGTGAAGTAACTTCATACTTTATTCCGTCTTTAAGGTAGAGCACCACATAACTGGCCCCTGGGAACTCGCTGAAAGGGACTGTCTCAATCTTGTCCACAATTCCATCGTCTATAATTACTTCGCCTTCTTCCAGATTAATCCCCCCGCCCAGAATCTCAATCAGCAGCGTCTTGCTGTTGCTGTCATATATTACTTTGTATTCAACCTCTTTATCCACATTTACAGCAAGAGAAGATGTTTTCCATTCTGTTTCCTTATACTCCACTGCATCAATGAGGGCACCGTCAAGAAAAATCTTCATCCCATCCTGGCCGTTCTCCACACTGTACTGCAGGGGGGTCTCGAGGTCCACAACAACCCTTACGGTATTTTTTTCGAACTGTGAATACCTGACCGCTATGATACCGTCTTTGTCAACAGGTATGGAGCCGTCTGTAAAACCGTCCAGATAGGCGTTGTGAAGGTCCACCACTATCCTGTCCGGCTGCTCCAGGACCATTGCCCGGTATTCCATTCTGGAAGAGGAATTTATTGACACCATATTCCTTCCGTCTTTTTGGTCAAAACTTATCCCTTTGACACTGTTCATGGTCCGTATTTTAAGTTCCCTGTTTTCTTCGTCATATACCGTGCTGTAACCGGAAGGACTTTCAAGGTCTATGACAACCCTGGAGATATTGGGTCCTGTCTCGAACTGGGAGGCCCGCACCCTTATCATGTTGCCGCTGTTTATATCCAGACTGTTTACAGGAGACCTGAAAACAGTGTTGGGAAAGTCTATTACAAGCCTGCCCGGTTCCTGGAGAAACATGGTTTTGTACATCACCCTGCCGGTGGTCTTCAGTATGACCGCATCCTCTTCAGTATCATAGGATATACCAAGTATATCGGCTGCAGGATAATCCAGCAGCACCGTATAAGTGGCGGCATCCCACCCTACCTCAAGGCCAAGGGATTCTCCTATGGCCCTCACCGGAACCATGGTCCTGTCATTGATTATTTTGGCGGGCACATCCAGGGATATGTTTTTATCGTTTATCAGCATTTGGTCGCTGTTTATCTTTAGCTTTACAATCTTGTCCTGGGTGGTGACAGTAACCTCATATTCCTCGGCGTCCCAGTCCACCCTGGCGCCGGCGCTTTCGGATATAACCCTTACAGGGACAAGGGTTCTGCCTTCCAGTATTACAGGAGGCACATCGGTTTGTATTACCTTCCCGTTAAGCTTCAGAGTAACCGGAGGGGCATTGTATGTAATCTGCTTGCCATCCATGAACAATATAAGGGTTTCTGCTTTCAGTGCCAGAGCAGGGACTGCAGATATCAATAATACCATTATTACTACCACAATTACTGCAAACTTCTTCACCATCATTACCTCCTGCTGAGAAATATTGTGTATTGGCTGCATTTCATGCTAAAAGACAATATGTATACTTTCGACCTGTTTTGCCAAAATCCCTGCCCGTTTTCCGTCATTTTCACCCATTTCTTCAAGTTTAATCTTGCTGTAATAATGCTGTAATATTGCTGTAACATGCTTATTTGGTGTATATTTTTGGGATTATTTCTAAAACTATTACAGACAGATGTCTGATGGGAGGGACAGGGGTATTGCACGCAGAAGCAAAAGAATTACTTAAGACAATTCAGCAAATCAGGCACAAATTGGAGATATTAATTGAAGCAAAAGGCACGGACGATAACGAAGTCATTGCCACAAGCAAAGAATTGGATGAACTGTTGAACAATTATCACAGTATATCCGGCAAAAACGAATACAATACAGAATGACCGGACAGTATCCCTGTTTACCCGTATTATACTCCCTTCAGTCATTTTTAAGCTGAATTTAATATACCCTTCCATGATTTTAGACCGTGATAGGCCGTTATAAGTTCCTTTTCCGGGGTGGATGAAGCCTGTTTATAATCCCCGGGGCACCGGATTAATGGAAAAGTACCGCAGGCATTTGACAATTAAACCCGGCGGTACTTAATCACAGCAGTCGTTATCCTTCAAACTCATAATACCTTATACAGTTCATCACTTTCAGGGGGAGATATCGGTACTTCCCTGCCCTCCTCCACCAGGACCCTGTCTTTTTCTATTATTTCACCAATCTCTACCGCCTGTATGCCTGTCTCCTTCAGGGCGTTCAGCATCCTGTCGCTGTTTTTACAGGTTATTATCATGCACCCGCTGGAAATCAGTTTCAAAGGGTCCAGGCCCAGTTCTTCACATATGACCCTGGTTTCCTCCCTTACCGGAATTTTGTCCCTGTACACCCTCATACCTGTCCCGGAGGCCTCTGCTATCTCCCACAGGGCACCCAGCACGCCCCCTTCGGTGACATCGTGCATGGCTGTAGCCCCATTCCGTCCCCCTATTATCCCTTCTTTCACCACGCTTATGAATTCCATGAAAGAACGGGCCCGGGACAACACGGTACTGCCCACCTTGCCTTTCAGCCGGCTTTCAAGGTCATATGCCAGTATGGCAGTGCCTTCCAGTCCTGCCCATTTTGTCATGATTATTCTGTTTCCTGTTTCCGCCCCGGACGAATTCACCGTTTTCCCCTTGGGTGCCCTGCCTATGGCAGTGGTGGACACAACCAAACGGTTTACCGCAGGGGTAATCTCGGTATGTCCCCCTATTATCTCCACCTTCAGTGAAGCCGCCTGCTCCGCCGCCTGGGTAACAACCTGGCGGATTTCCTCCACAGCGGTCCCCTCCGGGGCCATTATTGTCATGAGAAGGCCCAGGGGCTCCACGCCGTTGGCCGCCACATCATTGCACGATATATGCACCGCCAACCGTCCCACTTCGCTGGCAGCACCTGTTATAGGGTCTGTGGAAAGAACACACACATATTCTCCAAAGTCCAGTACACTACAATCTTCCCCTATCTTCGGCCTGACCAGTACTTCTTCCCTCCTGAACTCAAATGCGGAGAAAATCTCATCCTGGAGTACATGGTGGGGAAGTTTGCCGCTTTGCATGTCTGATCCCCTCTTTACGCTAGATTGTACTTGAAGTGAAAACAGGTAATATGCCGTTGAATAAACCTGTCCTTTCATACACCGGCATACAGTATGATTATACCATGGAATCATCTGCCGCAAAATACCTCTTTCCATTTCTCCACCGTCAACATCCTGTGGTCGGACACTATGGCAATATATTCTATATCTTCCGGTTCCACAGGATGAAAAATCATCACTTCTGCATCATAGCCCTGTTCCCGGTCTTTCCTTCGCATAAGATTATCCTTGAAGCTCAGGGAGGTTTCCCAGTATTCTTCTGCAATGCGCTTTCCTTCGTTTGCCAGAAATCCTTCTGCCTTTTGGAATTCTTCCAGGCTGCGCAGCACGAAAGGCTCATAGAGAATGTTTGCCTTATTCTCATTGGCTATCCAGCACCGCTCCGGGTCTATTCTCAATGCCAGAAGCATGCTGTGGGAATGCCAGCGATGACCGTCATTGAAATTCATACTGGCAAAAACAGCCCTGCTCCTGTCCACCCAGCATGGTATGCGGGACGGTCTATGGGAGTTCATAAAACCGTGGAAATCCTGGTATCGGCTTCTGTACGTGGTTTTGTTGTCATATCTGACGCCTTCCTTTTTTATCCCGGGCAAATCGTTCAGATTGACAATATGATACACAACCCCTGTCTCCGTATAATCAGGAAAAATCATGGCATGTCCTCCTGCAATCCATATCAGTCAGTAATTAAGTTTTGATATGCCGCTGATTTTTATACTGTCAATTAATAGAGACAGACATTAACCGGCTTCATGGAAATCCACTCATGCGAAAATGCTTTAAAGGAAACTTGAGTTTGCCAAACCATTCAAAGCGTGCACTGTTTTCCATGAAGCCCCATTACCCCAAAAATTGTTTTCAGATTCAGCCAGAGACGTACCGCAGAATGCTGCGGTACGTCTCTGGCTTTTAATATATTATTTGTCTTATATTTGGGAAAGCTAATCATCGGAGGTGAGTTTCCTTGACCAATATTAACTGCGCGGAAAACTGCATACACCAGAAAAATGGAAAATGCCAGCTTACTCACATCAGTATTGTTTCTGAAGTCCGCGATTCCAAGTGTGCCTATTTCCAGGCCAGGGAGGCACCGGGCACAGCCGGCAAGCCTAAATAATGAACATGGCAATAATTGTTGTTACTATCAGTCCTATCATAACCGGCTTGAAATTCCTGCGGGCCAGGTCAACGGGCAGCACTCTGCAGATAGCGGCCGCCGGAATCAGCCCCCAGGGCACCAGGGTGCCTCCCCCGACCCATATGGCAGCTATCTGTCCGAGAGCGGCAAGGGCCGCTATGCTGCCATTAACAGCCGTACCGAATACCTTTGCCAGGGAACCGGCCAGAGACATACCCGAGAATCCCGAGCCGTCCAGCCCGGTGATGGCACCTACCACCGTTTCCATGGTTGCCACCGCCGGCGTGTTCATTGGTACTGCAGCCGCCATGGCCCTTCCGATATCCGACAGGATACCCTGGGAACCGGCGGGCAGTATCCCTTCTCCGAACACCGCGTCAATGGGAGATATCTCCCCCATATAGAAAAAAGCTGCGATGGGAATTATGGGCCCGAATACCTCCATGCCGAATCTGAAACCCTCTATCAAGAACCGGGTTATCTCCTCCAGGGCCTTTTTCCCGTACAGCAGAATGCACACTGCCATTAATACAAGAACTGCCGTCCCGCCTATGAGAGCCGTGGCTTCCCCTCCCCTTAAACGCAGGAAAAACATGATTACTACGTCCAGCAGAAAGGCCAGGGGTACCAGCCATGCAGTAAATCTGCTTATCCAGGTTATCTCCGCCTCTTTTTTTTCTTCAAATTCCTCTATCACTGTTTCCTCGATATTTCCCAGCCTCATATCCCTTTTCAGGAATATATATGCGACCACCACCGTGGTGACGCCCATTACCATTACCAGGGGAATACCTCCGGCCATCACATCCACAACCCCTATTCCCGCTGCAGTGGCGGTTATAGTGGGTGCCCCCTGTATGATATAGTCACTGGACAGGGCTATACCGTGACCGAAGAGATTTATCGCCATGGCGACACCTATTGCCGGCAGTCCCGCCCTGATACCTGCAGGCAGCAATACTGCCCCTACAAGGGCAGTGGCCGGGGAAGGCCAGAAAAACCACGATGCCAGCAGCATTATTATCCCGATAAACCAGAATGCGATATCGGGATTTTTTATCAATCTGGCGAAAGGTGATACCATAAGTACATTGGCCCCAATCTTCTCCATCATCTTTGACATGGCAACAATCAGAGATATAACCAGTATAATGCCCAGAAGCTCGTTACCTGCCACAATAAAAGAATCAAAAATTGCCCTGGTTGCCCCTGTTATGGATCCTGTGCCGGCCAAACCCAATAAAAAAATACCTGCTATGCATGGAATGACCGTATCCTTGCGCATCACCATCACAGCAAGTATTACAACAACCATTACGGCATATATCCAGTGAAGCAGTGTAAGGTGAACCATTTTTCCCGCTCCCTTCAAAAAATGTCCTTAATATCAGTATACGCTCCCGTTCAAATATTGTGACATCCCATTGGCACCCCATCGGAGGCGTTCACTGAATTCCCATCGAAGACGTTCCTTAAATTTCGCTTCTGCAGTCGTTCAAAGTAAAAAAATAAACCGGCACTGGTATGAGGTACCGATTTATATTTTTTCTTGAAATTAATAAAAGCTTATTCTGCCTGCACATATAAGGGCGGGCACTGTTTTGAATTCGAATAGAAACATTACTTATTCATCATCAATTAATATCCCAGTCCTCTTACAATCTCATGATCAAGAATTTTTTTCCGTTCCTTCCAGTCTGGCATATGAACGGTTAAAAAATCATAGAATTCTTTATTATGCTTAGGATAAAGAAAGTGTGTTAACTCATGTAAGACAACATAATCAATACAGGATGGCGGAGCTTTGTACAAATAATAATTAAGATTAATTTTACTGTGCTTTCTGGAGCAGCTACCCCAAAGGGTCTTCATTTTCCTTACTTGAAGTATCGGTTTAGCAATATCATGTTTAGCAATAATGGGATATAGCTTATCAATAACCGTTAGAAAATACGACTTGCTTTGTTTTTGCCACCAACGCTCAAATTGCTTTTGCAAAGCCTGTTTATCATCAGGAACAGGAGATTGTATATTAATAAAGCCTTCTTTTTGTTCTACTTTATATATTTTAGATTCACTGACAATAATCCTCTTCTGCCTCCCTAGAATACGCGTTGATACTCCACTGTGTATTCTTGTTTCAACTTCATTAGCCTCCGCTTCTTTATAATAATTTAATGACTTTTCTATCCATGCAGTCTTGCTGTTCAGATATTCATGTATCCATGCATCTGATGCGCCAAACGGAGTAGTTAGCTTAACAGTACCATTTGGAAACACTTTAAGCCGGATTCGTTTTACATTTTTACGCTCAATAATTACTTCCACTTTATTCAATGAGCCTGTTAAAGATATCTCTATTTTATTCATGGCCTAATACCTGCTCACCGCCGTTTTCATGAGAGCCTCCAACATAATATCTATTTCTTCTACTGTTAGACCAACATCATGTTCATCAATAAAATCCCAAATCAAATCATCAAGGGCTTGCTCCATGTCTTTATGCACAGCTACATTATGACGCCAGTCTACTTTTGCTCGATCGGCAATGGCCTTCTTTATTTCTATGGCCAATTGTCCCATAGCTTCTTCTAATTCCGGCGAAATATCCCTTATCGCCCTGGAAACAACATCCTGAACAGATCCATAAAAAGCTTTTGCATCACTATCGTTATCTATACAGGTCGGGTAATGATGACCGGTATAACCCCTTTTAAAATCCTCTGCTATTCTTTCCATATTTGACAAATAGGAAGCATCGTTCCTAGACGCTTTGTATTCAGCAAGAGTTTCTCTTACTTGCTCAGAAAATTTCTTGTATAGTAACGGATCATCATAACGATATGTTTCCAATTCTCCTACCATACGGGTACGGATGGCATCCCCCTTTGCAGATTTGCTTTCCAACATTTCCAACTGCTTCTTCATATCTTCAGTGTTGTGTATAGAAACGGGTTCCACAACGATTTGACTGGGTTCGGAGAGCACAAAATTATTTAATAGACTTCTAATACCATCTTCATATTTACTGAAATCTACTTTCTCATAGTATCGAAGCAAAACCGCCCCTCGCAGTTTCTGAAAGTGGAGTAGATCCTTTTTGTATTCTTGAATCTGTTCATATCCTATAGAATTATACAGAGCATAGCTTCCCATAGCCAAATCCAAAAGGCGTGAGTAGATTGAAAGCTTTTCATAAAATTTCTTTCTTATATCATCGTCCGCTAATACGCTTTGCCAACCTTCAGAATTATTTCGGTCAAACTCCTTCCCTTCGAATATTGCCCACAGTTCCTGATATGCATTTTTTAGCTTGAGCTTTTGGTCTTCTGCCCCAAGGATAGCGTTCTTAATGTCTTCCGTATCATACCCATCCATTCCGGATTTTGTATCAGAATACATATCCATGGCAGTATTCAGTTTGCCAAAGATACCCCAATAATCCACAATAAGGCCAAAATCTTTGCCCGGGTATACCCGATTTACGCGGGCAATGGCCTGCAATAATGAATGCTCCTTCATTGGTTTGTCCACATATATCACAGCAGCAACAGGTGCATCAAAGCCGGTTAGCAGTTTATCCTTTACGATAAGCATTTCCACATCTTCACCGCCAACAAAGCTATTCTTTGCCCAATCGTCATATTTCTCATAATTGTTCCCGAAAAGTGGTTCCACCTCTTCTTTAAAGAATGTCTTTATCTTCTCTTTACTTTCGCTGGTAAGTTCGTCCCCTTCTTTAACATCTTCGGGCGATATTACCACCGCCGTCTTAATACCGCCAAGCCTCTTTAACGACTTATGAAGCTCAATAGCGGCGGGGCGGGATGAGGCTGCTACCATAGCCTTAAAACCCTTTGGCTTGGCATAACTGATAAAGTGTTCGTGAATATCAAAAGCTACCATATCTATACGCTGTCGTGTTTGAGCCAACGGCAAAAAACGACTCCATTTCCTCTTCATGTCCTCCTGTTCACTGGGCTTCAATGGTGCAATGATGTATTTAAGATAATCATCAATCTTATCACTCGTCACATCTTGCGGAATTATCCTGCCTTCGTAGACAAGTGGAACAATGACACCATCTTTCACCGCCTTATCTATAGGATAACTATCAATAAGCGGACCAAACCTCGCGTAGGTATTAAACTTATCTTTCTTAAGCAAAGGAGTACCGGTGAAACCTATTTTAGTCGCATTGGGTAGTACATCAACCATAAAATTGTGAAGTTGTCCCGATTGTGTCCTATGGCTTTCATCCACTAGTAAAAAAATATTGTCATCCTTAATCCTGACTCTGGTTTTTGCCGCTGTATCAAATTTATGCACAAGGGTAGTAATAACAATTTCTCCTTTATCCTTCAAGAGACCAATTAACCCTTTACCTGTCTTGGCTCGGCTCGGACTCATCTGTGCCTTTACGAAATTATCTCTAAGTTGCTTATCTAAATTGATACGGTCGCTGACAAGCACAAAGCGGGGATTCTTGATATCGGGATCCGATATTATTTTCTTTACCAGCATCACCATGGTAAGGGATTTACCGCTGCCCTGCGTATGCCAGATTACACCGTTTTTCGTATTCTTTCCATCTTCGCCTTTTATACGTTTCATAGCTTTCTGTATGCCAAAGAACTGCTGATAACGGGCAATTTTTTTTACATTATTATCATACAGAATGAAATAACGAATAATCTCCAGTAACCTCTCCCTAGAAAGCATTGATACAATAGTTCTATCCTGTTCAACTATTTTTCCATCAGGACTAACATTGCCGCATTTTTCTTGCTGCCATTTATAATCCTTTTCCCTCCATATACTGAAGTGCTCGAAAAGCGTTCCGCAGGTCCCATATTTAACGATATTGGGGTTCATCGCCATTACGATTTGGACGAATTTAAAAAGATGGGGGATATAATCAGGCTGCCAGTTACGTATGTTTTGTGTTACACCTTCATCCACATTTATACCGGATTTTTTACATTCAATCACCACTATTGGAATACCGTTTATAAGTAGCACAATATCAGGCCGTGTATATTTTCCATTAGACCTTTCAACCGAAAATTCGTCTGTAACCTGCCATATATTGTTCTCCGGATGTTCCCAATCAATGAACTTCAAGTCAAAGGACTGACGCCCTCCGTCAAACAGTTCTTCTTCATAGCTGCTGCCGGAAATTAACATATCATAAACAGTCTTGCTTGCCGACATCAGGCCTGAGACAAGCGGTACATCAATATCATTTATTGCCTTACCTATAGAGCGGTCAGAGAAAGGGGTTTGCTTTCCTCTGTAAAAGAAGGACTGGCGCTGCAGAAATTCACGCAGAACGTCAGTAAAAATTACGTTTGAAAGTCGGCCACGCAGGATTTCCGCCTGTGAACGTGGAACATACTGATACCCTAGTTTTTCCAGCACTTTTATCGCCCTGTCCTGGCTCTCCGGACGTTCATTGAACATAGTATGGTCTGGCATCAAGACACCCCCTGTTCTCTGACTCTTACTATTCCTGTTAGCAATAATTGCATCAGGGCTTTCTTCTGCCTTTTTAACTCCTCAAGCTGCTTTTCATGCAGGTTAATTTCGCGGTCTGCGGTGGAGAGGATTTCTGCAATGGCAGTTTGCTCAGATATAGTGGGCAACTTAACAGAAATTTTAGTAAGGCTAGCCCTCGATAGATTAAACCTTATTGCTCCTTGAGCCAACATGTAAAGAATCTTTCTGAAAGCTAACCCTCTAAAATAATAGCATGCAAATTCAGGTAATAAAGTATTGAAATCATTCAATCTGAAGCCCATACAAAAACTATTCAGATATACCTCATCTATATCACCAAGATAAACGGCAGACATCCCCACTTCATTCTGAGTTTCAGAAGAAGTTGTGAAAAATATATCCCCATAACGGACTTTGTTCTGTTTTTCATTATCCAGAATATTTACAAGCTCCAACTTCCTTACATCAATTACAGGGTTTTCATAAATATTATTGTACGGAATATAATACTTCCCATATCCGAAATCTTCTTTGCTTTTCCCGCTTAGACCAGCATAGGTATGCCCTATATCTCCTAATCTAATCTCCTTCCATTTACCTGTAAATCCAGGAAGACGTTTTCTGCCTGTAAGCAGGTTCTGCATCAGCCATTTTTTCTGTTGCTTTTTCTCTGCAATTAGCCGCTCTTTCAATTTAATGGCTTTGTCCCATATAGACAAAACTCCTGCAATTTTCTTCTGCTCGGATATAGGAGGCATATGAACCCAAAGATTCATAAAAGATTTTTTACTCATAACCCTGTTCCTTCCTGCTCCGCCCGGCGATATATCTGATAACATCTTTTTAAAATATGGCTGAATCACATAATACTTATAAAAATTTGGACAGGCATTTTCCCTGAATACATAGGTTGGAAACCTATGTGATACCAATTTGCCCGCATCGTTTTTATCTGCCAGTGCTATTGCGTGTTCCCACGCGAATGTGATATTAACAACCAGATCCTTTTCGGCAACTAAGAATAACTCCTCCATGGCAACAGTATCCGGGTCATCTATAAACTCATGGAATGTTCCCTTTGCATGACTTCTAAGCCCCAAGCGCCAGTAACCTTTCTTAGGCTTAGGCACTTTTCTTTCTACATGGTCAAGTATATAGTTTAGTTGTTTTACATCCCAATCCTTAGGGTTAATACCTGCTTTTGTTTTTTTATACCCCTCAGGCACCACACCTTTTCTTATCTGCTCTATACGTTCCCTTATCTCAGGCTTCAATTTTTTCACCTACAATTCTTTGGTTTTATTTTTACTGCTAATTCTTTTAAACTCTTTTTTTTCAAGCTGTTTTATGCTTTCATCCGGGGTAGGCAGGTCTTCAGGCATGGTTCCTCCCAGTTTTCTAATTGTATCCCGTACGGTTTTACCCACTTCATAATGAGTTTTATTTGCCTCTTCTTTTCCCTTTATTTTTTCTCTTCTCATTTTTTCATCAGTTTGAGTTGCACGGAATAGATTGGCTGCAAGTTAAGTACTGCCCATATGGTCAAGTATTTTTTGATTCTTTTTTAGTTTCTTTCTTCTATGTATTTCTTTAACCCCTAGCCCTCCATAAAGGCCCTGATAGCCCTTATTTTGGAACACCGCATACTCTTGCGGAGTTTCAATCCCTGCCATCTGTGCTGCTTCAGCCAAAGATTTATTATGCTCACGGATTTCTCTCCGGATTGTCAGACGTTTTGTGTTTTCATCCAATTCATCGAACTCATCCTGCAATTCCTGTCGTCTTGTCTGAATGGCAAAATAGGTCTGACCAAGAGCTATAATTTTCTTCCTCGGATCCGCATTCTGCACGATTAAATAACATGCATACCGCGAAAGCTCAATATCTTCTATTCTACGTTGAGCGCCTTTAGGCAATTTTATCATTTTCGTGACGTCACGAAAATGATCTTTTACATTGACATTACTATTTTCACATGCTTCCTTTGCTTTTTCCAAAACCTTGTGAAAATTCTCCCAGCGGGCATATTCGAGAACTGGAGCCAATTCCCTTGCCAACCAGCATTCTACTCCATATTCGTTAATATGCTTTATTTCATCAAAGGTTTTGAAACTGTATTTTTCAATATTACTCATAATCCCAACTCCTCCAGATATCTTGCCATCTGTGTTTCCACTTCGGCAAGTTCCTTTTGGATGTTTACAATATTGGATCTAACTTCTTCAATATCCACCAAAGCTTCTTCTTCAAAAGTATCGACATATCGGGGAATATTCAAATTGTACTCGTTGGATACTATCTCTTCAGCATCCGCTACATGTGCAAACTTTGCGATATCTGTCCGATTCTCATAGGCTTTTACAATATCGTTTATATGTTTTGTTTCAAGCTTATTCTGATTCTTATCTTTTCTATATCGGAGATTGCCTTTTTCATCTTTACCTGAAGCATCTATGAAAAGCACATCATTACGATTGCGGTTTTTCTTGAAAACCAGTATACAGGCTGGAATGCTTGTACCATAAAACAGATTGGCAGGTAGCCCGATAACCGCATCCAATAGATTCTTATCGATCACGGCTTTTCTTATTCTTCCTTCAGACGCACCCCTAAACAAGACGCCGTGAGGAGCAACGGCAGCAATTCTACCGCCGCTTTTCAAGCTGGCAATCATGTGTAACAAGAACGCCCAGTCTCCTTTACTGGCCGGTGGTACTCCCCAATCAAAGCGATGATACCTGTCAAGTGATGCTTCCATCTTGAATCTTTTCCCTTTATCAGCCATTTCCCCGGATGAATTAAAACCGGCTGCCCATTTATCCTGCGAGAATGGCATATTGGCCACTATAACGTCAAACTGCATGAGATTGCCGTCAGCGTCCAAATGCAGAGGGTTAGCAATCGTATCACCCCAAGCAATACTAGCGTCTAAAATGTCATGTATAAACATATTCATTCTTGCCATTGCCCAGGAAGAACCGTTCATTTCCTGACCGTACAGAGCCAGTTTTTTTTCATAACCGTTGCCCTCCTCCTTTTCAATGGCTATTTTCCCGGTCCGTATTAGTAATGAACCGGATCCACAGGTGGGATCGTATATGGTATCGCTTATTTTGGGATTTACAATACGCGCCATAAGCTCCGATACCTCTGGCGGGGTAAAGAACGAGCCTGCCTTTTTGCCTGCCTGGCTAGCAAACTCACCAATCATGTATTCATATGCATCGCCTATTGTGTCGGCAGCTACTTTACCTTCCTCCGGTTGTATGGAAGACGGACGTAAGTCAAGGGATACAAAATCCTCAAGCAATTCTCTTAGACGGGTATTTCTTTGCTTATGGTTGCCCAACATGGCTTCGCTGTTAAAATCGACACTTCTAAAGACGCCTGCAAGTTGGGATGGATTGTCATCTTCTATACCACGCAAAGCAATGTTTATGAGTTCTCCCAAATTATCTCTATACCTGTTTTCATATAACCATGAAAATGTATGTTCTTTTTTTATTACAAATGGAAGCCTGTTAATAGCTCTCTGTAACCTTATTGGGTCATTGTATTTTTTTCTTAATCCGTCAACGCTGTCCATATATTTATCGCTGAGATATTTAACAAAGAGCATTGACAAAACGTAATCCTTATAGTTAGCTGCATCAATGGTCCCCCTGAATGTATTGGCACCTCTCCAGAGTGCGGCCTCAATGTCTTTTCTCGTGGTAGCCATCACTTTCCCTCCTTATCATTTGATACTACACTGTTCATTACTGCCGCCATAAGTCGCCGGTCTTCTATAATCAGTTGATTTAATAACTGCTTTTTCTTCTTATATAGCAGCCACATCTGACCAATTATTTTCTGTTTTTTATATTCAATAATGGGAATTTCCAGTGCTTTTAATGCTTTAATTGATATTGTCTTTATTGCCGAAACTGAGCCAATAATATTACTATTTAACCAAGCCAATCCTCCATTTTCCAACAGACAGGCAATATAGGCCGGATAATAGCCTTTTAGCGCACGGATAATAAAAAGATTGCTTGAAAAGGTAGTGTATGGCATTTCTATAGTTATTAATGTTGCAGTATCCGGGTTTAACCGTTTCAACAGAATATCATTTTTCCGAATAAAATAACTTTCATCAATAACAGCCTGCCTTGCTATTTTAGTAAGGCCTTGTATTTCATTGAAATCTCCTAGATTATTCGGCTGAATGATGCTATATGTTGTTGTTCCTTTATTATATTGTAGCACTGATTGTCTAGTATCAGATACACCATTCAATACATCGGCAATATCGCCTAATTTAACTTTATTTAATAATGCCATTTCATCACTCCTTTTCAACAACCGTTACAGGAGAACAAATTCATAAATATAGTTTAAATACTTGAAAGTCAAAGCCATCTATCTTATATGATGATGGTTTTGGCTTCGATTAAGCTAACCTCTTGGCGGAAACGGGCGTTACCATAGCTATCTTTTTGTCTTATCCTTCCGTCCTCTCTATGGATAACAAGTTCAGAGCCTTGATTTCTCGCTATTTCCTGCGCAATGTCAATTACTTCTTTTTGTGTATCGGTACGAATAGTAGCTTTTTCGTTTCCTCCCCTTTAACCGCCAACCGCCATCGGGATCATGGTATAATTTGCATATCAAAAATTCATTGACACCCCATTTCTCACAAAAGTCTTTGACGAACCTAGTGGAATTATATCACAATAATCCCATTAGTCAATATGTATTTTTTTATGTTAAGCTTTAACATATATAATATTGGTTATTTTTTGTTGCCTTAACGTATACTTTCCGCTTAAGTTATCACATCACATATGAAAAATAGAAACCGCTGGCCTTATGGATCAAATGCCCACTAACATAAGTCCACAGATAATATGATTTAGCTATGAACGGGAAAAAAGAACATCTCTTCTGCCCGTTTTTAGAATATTTCCATTGACATATGTGTACATATAATATATAGTGTGTATATACTATATATGCAATGAAGGGAGAACAGCATGTTCATCACTATTTCTCCGAACAATCCGGACCCGCTGTACAAGCAGATAAAAGACCAGATTAAAACCGCCATAATGGCGGGCGAAGTAAAACCTGGAGATACGCTGCCTTCCATCCGGGGTCTGGCAAAAGAACTGAAGACCAGTGTCATAACCATAAAAAGGGCATATACCGACCTGGAACAGGAAGGATTTATAACAACGCGGCAGGGCATGGGTTCTTTTGTCACTGACATAAGCCGGGAGAGGCTCAGACTTGAAAAGCTAGGCGAAATCCGCAAAAAGCTGGCGCATCTCACCGAAGATGCCGCCCGCTTCGATATTTCCGCCGGCGATATTATCCGCATACTTAAAGAATTGGAGGGAAGATTTGATGGATAACATACTGGAGGTTGTGAACCTTCGCAAGGAATACAGGGAATTCACATTGAAGGATATATCATTTTCACTGCCCAGGGGATACATCATGGGCCTTATAGGTCCCAACGGTGCGGGAAAAACCACCACAATAAAGCTGATTATGAACATTATAAACCCCGACGGCGGTAAGGTAAGTGTTTTCGGCCGGTCTTACAGGGACAGCGAAGAAGAAATAAAGAATAGAATTGGTTATGTGGGTGAAACACAGTATTTCTTCGAAGATATGACAGTGGACTGGACCGAAAGATTTATCTCAGCGTATTATGAAAAATGGGACCCGGGGATGTTTGACAGCCTGATCAAACGTTTCGGGGTTAGCAGGACCAAAAAGACCAAAGAGCTTTCAAAGGGGATGAAGGTAAAACTATCCCTTGCCCTCGCCCTTGCCCATCACCCGCAGCTGCTCATCCTTGACGAACCCACATCGGGTCTTGACCCGGTTGTGCGGAGAGAAATACTGGATATGCTCCTGGACCTGATACAGGATGACGGGAAATCGGTGCTGATGTCTTCCCATATAACCGAAGATATTGAGAAGATTGCCGACTATGTCACATATATTGTTGACGGGAATATAACCCTTACGGATGAAAAGGAGAATATACTGTCCAGCTGGAAAAAAATTCACATCAAGGGAGAGCTGGCGACCCCCTGGATAAAATCAAAGCTAAAGGCCGTGCAGGAGAACATCTTCGGCATATCGGGCATGACCGACGATTACAGGGCGATACTGGAGCATACAGGCGGTTCAAAGGGCAGCAGCGGTATAAGGGTGGAAAACGCAACCCTTGACGATATACTCATATCCTTTGTAAAGGGGGGAAAACAATGCTGAATCTCATATTAAAGGATATCTACAATTCAAAGAAAATCATTATACTCTATGCGCTTGTGGGAATAGGATTAATTCTCTCCATGAACATGTCTTCACCGAACACAGGCAGTGTAGGCGCTTTTGTATTCATTATGGCGTACGGCGTGGTCATCAGGAACGAATACCTTGAGGACAAAAATAATGCATACACGCTGTACAGAACCCTGCCCATAAGACCGTATAAAGTGGTTGTAAGCAAGTATATAACCGGTATCCTGGTAATAATGCTGGCTATGGTATTATCCGTCTCGGTACAGTGTTTTGCCTCCCGGTTTTTCCTCACCGGCTTGCCGGTATCCCCGCAACAGTTCTACCTGCCCGCTGTGTCGGCAGGCTGCTCTGCACTGATGTTCGTGGGAGGATTCTATGTAATGGCGTTTAAATACGGTACAGTGAAGGCTATAAACTATGCAAGATTGATATTGTTCGCCCTGTTCTGCGGGCTGATGTTTCTTATAACCATTTTAAAAAGAATGGCAGTGGATATGAACCTCAGCGGCATCGCATCCATCATTGAAAATATACGCGGCATATGGATTGTATTAATTGTAATGGCTGTATACATCATGTTCATGGTGATAAGTATAAGGCTTTACGGGCAAAAAAATGAGATATAGGGTACGAAGAATGGACAGGGGAAGAATCCCTCTGTCCATTCCTGTTTATGCGTCCAGCAGTTCTTTCAGTATAGCGTTTACCAGTTGCGGGTTGGCCTTTCCTTTGGTTTCTCTCATGGTCTGACCCACCAGGAACCCGAAGGCCTTTGTCTTCCCGCCTTTATAATCTTCCACAGAGGCAGGATTTTTATCCAGTATACCCTGTATAATCTCTTTCAGTGCCTCTTCATCGTTTATCTGCACCAGCCCCAGCCTCTCCACTATAGTCTCCGGCTTTTCCCTGCTGTCAAACATCTCTTCGAAAACCTTCTTGGCAGCGGAACCGCTTATGGTCCCCTTATCAATCAGCCCAAGCAGCTCAGCCAGATATCCTGCCGGGAACGGGATCTCCTCCGCCTCCAGGCCCCTGTCGTTCATAATTCTCATCAGTTCACCCATAACCCAGTTGCTGACGGTTTTTGCATCCCCATGATAGTTTTTGTTACATTCCTCAAAGAACAGGGCCAGGGTCAGTGATGCGGTAATCACTCCGGCATCGTACCCGGGAAGTCCCAGTTCCTTTACATACCTTTCCTTCTTGACATGGGGCAGTTCAGGCAGTTCGGACCTTAACCGCTCTACATAGTTTCTTTCCAGCACCACCGGTACCAGGTCGGGTTCCGGAAAATACCTGTAGTCATGGGCTTCTTCCTTGCTTCTTAATGATGTGTTCTTACCTTTGGCGTCATCCCATTTTCTGGTCTCCTGCACCACCTCGCCGCCGGATTCCAGTACCCTGACCTGCCTCTTCCTCTCGTTTTCTATGGCATTGACAAGGGATTTGAACGAATTGAGGTTCTTCATCTCGGTTCTTGTACCCAACTGGGTGCTTCCTTCCGGCCGCACGGAAAGATTTACGTCAAACCTGAGGGAACCCTCCTGCATCTTGCAGTCGGATACGCCGACATATTCCAGTATGGATTTTATCTTTTCTGCATAGGCCCTGGCCTCTTCGGCACTGCGTATATCCGGCTCGGACACTATCTCTATCAATGGTACGCCGCACCGGTTGTAATCCACCAGGGTGCTGCCGTCATCCGTATCATGGAGCAGTTTCCCCGCATCCTCTTCTATGTGAATCCTGGTAATGCCAATATTCTTACTTCCCTTTTCACCTTCTATGGTAATATATCCCCCTTTGCACAGGGGAAGATCGAACTGGGATATCTGATATGCCTTGGGCAGATCCGGGTAAAAATAGTTTTTCCTGTCCAGTTTGCTGAACTCCGCTATCTCGCAGTTGGTGGCAAGACCGGCCTTTACAGCGTATTCGACCACCTTTTCATTCAATACCGGCAGTACCCCCGGCAGTCCCGTACAGATGGGGCAGCAATGGGTATTCTCTTCACCGCCGAATTGGGTGGTACAGTCGCAGAATATCTTGGTTCTGGTACACAATTCCGCATGTATTTCAAGACCTATAACGGTTTCATATTTCAACAGTATTCACCTCCACTATATTTCCGGGTTCCTGGTATGGTAATCGGTATCTTGCTCGAAGGCATAAGCAACCCTTAAAACGGTCCCTTCATCAAAGGCCTTGCCGATTACCTGCAGGCCCACCGGAAGTCCGTCTGCAAAACCGCAGGGAATGGATATTCCCGGAAGTCCCGCAATATTTACCGGAATGGTACAGATATCCGACAGGTACATCTGTACCGGGTCCTGGGTCTTGGCTCCTGCCTTAAAGGCCACATCCGGCGAAGTAGGGCATATAACCGCATCATAATTCTCAAAAACTTTGTCGAAATCCTGTTTTATCAGTGTCCGCACCTTTTGCGCTTTCTTGTAATAGGCATCATAATAACCGGAACTCAGAGTATAGGTGCCGAGCATTATGCGCCTTTTCACCTCTGCTCCGAAGCCCTCGCTCCTGCTCTTGACAAACAGGTCTCTCAGGTCGGAGAAGTTCTCCGCCCTGTAACCGTACCTTATGCCGTCATAACGGGCCAGGTTGGAACTGGCTTCAGCAGATGCAATTATGTAATAAACAGGCAGGGCGTAATCGGTATGGGGCAGGGATACTTCCTCACATACAGCCCCCAGGGCCTCAAACTTTTTAATAGCGCTCAGAACCGCATCCTTAACTTCTTTATCTATTCCTTCACCGAAATATTCCCGGGGAATGGCAAGTTTCATGCCCTTTATATCCTCAACAAGGCTTCTGGTAAAGTCCGGTACCTCTATATCCACTGAAGTGGAGTCATACCTGTCATATCCGGAAATATAGTTCATGACCAGGGCACAGTCGGTTACATCCCGGGTAAAGGGACCTATCTGGTCCAGTGAAGAAGCGAAGGCAATCAGACCATACCTGGATATCCTCCCGTAAGTGGGTTTCATGCCTACCACCCCGCAGAGGGCAGCCGGCTGTCGGATGGAGCCCCCTGTATCCGAACCCAGGGCAAAATAGGACATCCCTGCGGCAACCGCCGCGGCGGACCCCCCGCTGGAGCCTCCGGGCACCCTCTCCAGGTCCCATGGGTTACAGCTCCTGAAGTAAGCCGAATTTTCGGTGGATGAACCCATGGCAAACTCGTCCAGATTGGTCTTGCCCACCAGAACGGCATCGGCGTCAGCCAGTCTTTCATATACTGTGGCACTGTAAGGGGGGATGAAATTATGTAGAATTTTAGAGGAACAGGTTGTCCTTACCCCTTCGGTACACATATTGTCCTTTAATCCCATAGGTATCCCGGCCAGAAGTGACACTTCCCGGCCTTCCCTGATCTTGTGGTCTACTTCACGGGCTTTGTCCAAAGCCTCTTCTTCGACTACCGTCATAAATGCCTTTACTCTGCCATCTATGTCTTTAATCCTGTCCAGTGCGGCCCGGGTAACTTCTTCGGCACTTATTTCCCTTTTCCTGATCATATCCGACAGTTGACGGATTGACATATAATGCAGCTTGTCCATATTATTTCCTCCAATCCTTTTACTCAATCACCCTTGGTACCCTGAAACACCCTTTATCCTTGTCAGGGGCATTCATCAGCAGTTTGTCCCTGTCCATGGAAGGACGCACTTGGTCTTTTCTGAAGATATTCTTAACAGGCAGTATATGTGCTGTAGGCGGAACACTGTCGGTATCCACCTGTTTGAGTTTCTCGGCGTATTCCAGAATGTCGTTAAGGGTCCGGGTGTACATATCCTTTTCATCTTCGGAAAATTCGAGCCGTGCCAGCCCTGCAACATATTCAACATCCTTTCTGGTAATCATTGTTTCACCTCCATATATATCCCTGAATAAATATTGAGGGGGGGTATGAAAACCCCTCCCAGCATACATAACGCTATCTATTCTATTATAATCCAATTACGCCAAAAGTAAAAAATCTGTACGTATTATTTGCCTTTATCTCTGATAAGCGTAACTTTCCAGCCGTTCATCCTCATGCTGAGCAACCACATAAGCTTGTTAAACATGGAATTGAAGCTGCAGTCTTCAATATAGTACACCTTGCCTCTTCTGACTTTGTATTTCAAATTTTACACCCCTCCGGAAATTTTCACCTTCAAGCCCATCCCTGATACAGACGGGTATAGTGTTACCCGCCTGCATGAGGACGCAGCTCAGATTTAACAAATAGACCTATAGGTATTATTATATCCACTTTTATCAGCAGCTTCAATTATTTTTGCAAGTTTATCATGGCCTCGAATTCCTCTTCATTTATCACTTTTACGCCCAGCTGCCTTGCTCTGTCCAGTTTGCTTCCAGGATTTTCTCCCGCCAGCACATAATTGGTTTTCCTGCTCACGCTTGATGATACCCGTCCACCCATCTTTTCTATTAATTCACCGGCCTGGCTGCGGCTGTAATTTTCCAGGGTACCTGTTATAACAAAGGTCAGTCCTTCAAGCTCAGCGGACCCGTCCCCGGGGCTGTCTTCTTCCACCAGCTTTACCCCGGCTCTTCGAAGCTTTTCAACGAACTCCCTGTTCTGTGCCTGCCCGAAAAATATCCTGACACTTTCCGCCATCTTCACACCTATCTCCGGTACTTCCATAAGTTCTTCCACCGTGGCCGTCGAAAACCTGTCCATAGAGCCAAAATGCCGGGCCAGGAGGCTGGCCGCCCTTGACCCGATGAAAGGTATCCCCAGGGCCGTTATTACCCGGGCCAGACCTCTCTCTTTGGACGCCCCGACAGCCTTCAGCAGGTTGTCCACCGACTTCTCTCCCATTCTCTCCAGCCCTGCCAGTTCTTCCCTTCTGTCTTCCAGATAATATATGTCGGCAGCATCCTTTATGATGCCGGCGGCCAGCAGTTGCTCAACAATGGCGGGCCCCAGCCCTGAAATGTCCATGGCATCCCGGGATACGAAGTGTATAATACTGCGGGTGGTCCTGGCAGGGCAGGCAATCCCTGTGCACCGGGTTACCGCTTCCCCTTCCAGCCTTACCGCCCCGGCACCGCATACAGGGCAGGTGGAGGGCATCCTGAACTCCTTTTCCTCTCCTGACCTGTCTTCTTTTACCACCTCTACAACTTCCGGGATTATCTCCCCCGCTTTTTTCACCAGTACACTGTCACCAATACATATATCCTTCTGCTTTATATAATCTTCATTATGAAGGGTTGCCCTGCTGACTGTGGTACCGGAGATTTTCACAGGTTCCAGGAGGGCTGTCGGGGTGAGGGCACCGGTTCTGCCCACCTGAATTATTATATCCTTAATCCGGGTCTTCTTTATTTCGGCAGGGAACTTGTATGCCACTGCCCACCGGGGATTTTTGCTTGTGGCTCCAAGCTGCTCCCTCTGTGAAAAATCATCCACCTTTATGACCATTCCGTCTATGTCGAAATACAGCCGGTCCCTGTGATGCTGCCAGTACAGGCAGTGTTCAATGACCGCCTCCATGCTGTCGAAAACCCTTATGTCCGGGCTGACTTTAAACCCCAGCTCTCTCAAAAGCTCCAGCCCCTGGACATGGGACACTACCTCTTTTCCTTCTATGTACTGCAGATTGAAGATGAATATATCCAGGGGACGGGCAGCGGTAATACCCGGGTCCAGCTGCCTCAGGGAACCCGCCGCAGCGTTCCTGGGATTCGCAAAAGCGCTTAAACCCCGGTCCTCCTGTCTGCGGTTTAATTCTTCAAAACCTTTCAGGGAGATAAATACTTCTCCCCTCACTTCAAGGTCAATTTTATCTCTCAAGCGCAGGGGTATGGTATTGATTGTCCTGAGGTTTGCCGTTATATCTTCCCCCACAGTCCCGTCGCCCCGGGTCGCCCCCCGGAAAAATACGCCCTCCCTGTACTGGAGGGCAACAGAGAGCCCGTCAATCTTAAACTCCACAACATATTTTACAGGCTGTTCCAGGGTACCGCGCACCCTCCTGTCAAAATCCCTCAGTTCCCCTTCATTGAAGGCATTGGCAAGACTGAGCATGGGTACCGAATGTACTACCTTCTGAAATTTCTCCGAAGCCTTACCCCCTACCCTCTGTGTCGGAGAATAGGGCGTCACCAGTTCCGGGAACTCCTCTTCAATGGATGCCAGTTCTTTCATAAGTTCATCGAACTCACTGTCTTCTATAACCGGCTGGTCAAGTACATAATACCGGTGGTTGTGCTCTTCTATTTCCGCCCTGAGCTCTTCGGCTCTTCTTTTTGCTTCTTCGAAAGAACAGGCCATGAATCCGCACCTCTCTTCACTCTAACCGTATTTTATCCTACATTAATTGATTTTACCATTAAAACACAGCCTGTGCCATAACAAATACCCTCTGCACGGATTGCATCAGGAAGGAGACAGCCTTATAATCAAACCCCATCAGGAACACTCATGCACAGCCATTGAAGATACCGAGGACATCAACACCTTTTACCCCATAAGAGAAGACTATTTGTAAGGCGAAACTTCATTAAGGCGGAATTTTTACCCCGCCTGAGTGCTAGACTGACCCGTCAAAAAACGCCGCTATCCTGTCTATGCTTTGGTACCCGCTGATATCATATTCCATTAGAGGAATTGTGCATAACACCCTGTCCCCGAACTTTTCCTCTATCTGTTTCAAAAATTTTTCTTCCACTTCTTTTCGTTTCATCAGGAAATCACTGTCAACCCTTTCAGGCAAAACCCTGTTCACAATTACCCCCTCCACAGGAATACCGTATCTTTCCAGAAAACCAATTGCCTTTTCGGTCTCGATAACGGGAAGCCGTTGTGGATTCAGGACAAAAACAAATCCTGCCCTTTTGTGGTCAACCAGAAAAGTCCTGGCTTTTTCAAAGCTTATCTTTCTTTTGAACAGTATGTCGATTATCGGGTCTTCCCTGGCCCTTTCCTCAAGGGATTTTTCCACTTTGGAAACCATGTTGAACAGTTCATTCACATCTTTCCTGCGCTTTATGATGCCGTCCAGCCATCCTCCCATAAGTTCCGGCAGCGACAGCAGTCGCATTGTATGGCCGGTGGGGGCGGTGTCAAAGACCACCCTGTCATATTCCCTGCCCACAACATCAATAATCTCTATAAACTTGTCAAAGATGGCGGCTTCTGCGGCGCCGGGAGAATGATAGGCAGCATCCAGCTGTTTCTCTATTTCATTGATTATCAGCGGACTGAAGCCACCCTTCATCTGCTTTTTTATCCGGTCAATATATTTCTTGCTTTCTATCTCAGGGTCTATCTCTATACCATACAGATTTTCCGCCAGCTTTACCGCTTCATTCCCCAGCTCGGTCTCAAATATGTCACCCAGGGAATGGGCAGGGTCGGTAGACAAAACAAGGGTTTTATAGCCTTTTCTTGACAGGTATAGGGAAAAGGCGGAAGAACAGGTGGTCTTGCCTACTCCGCCCTTGCCCCCGAAGAAAACAACCTGCTTATTTATCAAACCATCCATATCAATACCCCTCTCTCATCCCACATGGATATCGTATTTGCCCATCTGCTCGCTTATTATGTCTGTTTTGATGGACATCCGTTTCTGCCATCCCTCCAGCTCTTTTGTCATATAGGGCAGCATCTCAAGTGTATAATAGGAAACAGGCGAAGGTATGCCAAGGAAATCAGAAAAACATAAAAGCGTAAAATAATCATTGTAATCGATGGCATCCTTTTTTAATACATTGATGGAATTGTCCTTCAGACCTCCTGCATAGCCCGAAAAAAAATCCTTCAGTCCGGACATAAATCTGTTCTTTTTACCCATCGGCAGAACCTCCTCTGTTTAATTTTATCCCTATTCGGCCTTGGTTTCAATATTATGAGTAAAATTGCCGGACCGGTATCCGGGATAAAAAAACAGGACAGGCCGTTACGCCTGCCCTGTCCTCGTTTGTTCACCGGCTTCCCGTTGCCGGTAATCCCTGATATGTCAAACCGTCCTTGCTATCCAAGAACCTTCCTGATTCTGTCTATGGCCCAGTCAATCTCCTCTTTTGTGATTACAAGGGGTGGGGCAAAACGGATAACAGTATAATGGGTCTCAAAACAAAGTACCCCTTCTTCCTTAAGCCTCATACAATAAGGCCTGGCATCCTCATTCAATTCCACACCAACCAGGAGACCCCTGCCCCTTACCTCTTTTATCACAGGGTTCTCTATCTCCCTCAGTCTGCCCATAAAGTATTCTCCCATTTCCCGGGCACGCTCCACCAGGTTCTCTTCTTCTATGACCTCAAGGGCCGCGATGGCACAGGCACAGGCCAGGGGATTTCCGCCAAATGTGGAACCGTGGGATCCGGGCTCAAAAACCCCGAGAATCTCCTTATCGGCCGCTACGGCTGAAACCGGCATAACTCCGCCGCCCAGAGCCTTGCCCAGGACATAGATGTCCGGTGTTACTCCTTCCCAGTCCACTGCAAACTTTTTCCCGGTCCGTCCAAAACCTGTCTGGATTTCATCCGCAATAAACAATACATTATTTTGTTTGCACAGCTGATAGGCCTCTTTCAGGAATCCATCCCTCGGAATCAATATGCCTCCTTCCCCCTGGATGGGCTCGACCATAAATGCAGCCGTGTTCTCATTAATTGAAGCTTTCAATGCATCAATGTCACCATAGGGGATAATCCTGAACCCGGGGGTGAGGGGGCCATAACCTCTCTTGTAGGCCGGCTCGGATGAAAATGAAACTATAGTTATTGTACGCCCGTGAAAATTGCCCGAACACACTATTATTTCCGCTTTGTCCTCTGCAACTTTCTTGACATCATAAGCCCAGCGCCTGGCAGCCTTTAATGCCGTTTCAACAGCCTCTGCCCCCGTATTCATGGGCAGTATCATGTTTTTGCCTGTAAAGGATGCCAGTTTTTCAAAGTACGGGCCCATCCGGTCGTTATTGAATGCCCTGGACGTCAATGTCACTTTATCCGCCTGTTCCTTCAGCGCTGCTATTACCTTCGGGTGCCTGTGCCCGTGGTTAAGGGCGGAATATGCGCTGAGCATATCCATATAGCGGTTCCCTTCCGGGTCCTCCACCCATACGCCTTCCGCCCTGGATATAACAATGGGCAGAGGATTGTAGTTGCGGGCGCCGTATTTCCCTGCAAGTCTGATTATCTCTTCGCTTTTTGTCATTGATAAAATCCCCCCTATATGTTTTTGTATTATATATAAAGTATTAAAACCTGAGTGACAGGCATGTGAGCCCTCCGTCCAGTTTTCTGAATTCGGACATGCCCACTTCCAAAGTCTTGTAGCCGGCCCTTTCCACCAGGGCTTTGGTCTTTTCAAATCCTTCCGGCACAATTACGTACCGGTTTATCCTTATGCAGTTTACCGAATAGCTTTCATCATCGTCCACCGCAATGACGTTGAAGTCTTCAAAATCAGGGCAGTCAATAAACTCGCCCGCTGCAAGAATATTATTATCGCCAAGGTATACCACCCCTGTTTTCAGGTGAAGCACTTCCCTGACAGGTATGGTTGACCCGGTATAACCGTACTTTTTCAGATACTGTATTAACTGCCTGGCCCCCTCCTCATTGGTCCTCTTTGAAAGCCCGATGAAGAAATGGTTCTCAACCCTCATCACATCCCCGCCTTCAAGAGTCCCGGGTGCTTTTATGGTTTCGATATCGCTGTAGAATTCTTTCAGCGCTTCCCTGATTTCAATTTCTTCTCCTTTTCTGCTTGGCGCCCCCGGATTGGTGATTATTGCACAATGCCCGGTGACAACCGCCGTATCCTCCACAAAAACCGAATCAGGATATCTGTTGTCTGCATCCAGGACCACAACCTCTAATCCGCATTTTTCCAGTGCCTTTACATAATTAGCATGCTGTTTCAATGCCAGGTCATAATCGGGTTTACCCAGGTCTGCAGTGGTAATCCCTTCCATCAGATTCTCACATGGCTTTCTGACAATAGCCCGCGTGAACACAATTCAAGCCCCCTTCCATTTTCTGTACAGTTCCTTACATCTTTATAACTGTCCCGCTTTTGCCTCTCAATGCTTCTACCGCTTTATCCAGTGATGCTATTATTGCCTTTCTTCCGGGCCTGGACCGGGCAAAACGCACCGCCGCCCTGACCTTCGGGAGCATACTCCCGGCCGCAAAATGGCCCTCTTCCATGTATTTCTCGGCATCCTCCGGGGATAATATGTCAAGGTCCTTCTGGTCGGGTTTCCCGAAGTTGATGGCCACCCTGTCCACTGCTGTCAGGATCATAAGCATATCAGCATCCAGGTCTTCAGCCAGTCTCTCGGATGCCAGGTCTTTGTCTATGACTGCTGCAACCCCTGCAAGCCTGTTGTCTTCTGTTTCAATTACAGGTATCCCGCCACCGCCTACCGTTATGACTATCTGCCCCGCTTCAATCAAGCTCTTTACCGCTTCAATCTCAATAATTTTTTTGGGGTCGGGGGAAGGCACCACTCTTCTCCAGCCCCTGCCTGCATCTTCCACTATGTCATAACCCTTTTTATCCCTCAGCTTTTCCGCTTCTTCCTTGCTGTAAAAGGGCCCTATAGGTTTTGTGGGATTATTGAAGGCAGCATCATTTTTATCAACCACCACCTGTGTTACAATAGTGGTGACCGGTATGTTCCTGGACCTTGACCTTAACTCGTCCCTTAAGGTCTGCTGGATATGGTATCCGATCATCCCCTGGCTCATGGCCCCGCATACATCGAAGGGCATGGCAGGCGTTATATGAGCCGACATTTCGTTTTGTACCACTATCCTTCCCACCTGTGGTCCATTCCCATGGGCTATGACAATCCGGTGGCCATTTTCTATGAGGTCGGCCAGGCGCTTGGAGGTGTTCCTTATAACTTCCAGCTGGACCTCGGCAGTAGCCGGCTTGCCCGCTTCCTGCAATGCATTACCCCCCAGCGCAACTACAATGCGGTTCATTTGTATCCCCCCTCAGCATATGGATGCGTCCTCTCCCTACCTGCCTATAGTCGCAACCATCACAGCCTTTATTGTATGCATTCTGTTTTCCGCTTCATCAAATACAACAGAATGCTTGCTCTCGAACACTTCATCGGTTACTTCCATTTCTGCAATACCATATTTCTGGTAAATTTCCTCTCCTGTTATCGTGTCCCTGTTGTGGAATGCCGGTAGACAATGCATGAATATCACTTCCTGGTCAGCCGTTTTTATCATATCCATATTTACCCGGTATGGTTCCAGCAATGCTATTCTCTCGGCAAAATGCTCCTCTTCGCCCATTGACACCCAGACATCGGTATATATTACATCTGCCCTTTCCACGCCTTTTTTCACCTCATCGGTCAGGGTAATAACCGCCCCGGTGTCTCTGGCTATCTCTTCCGCCTTTTTAACCAGTCTCTCATCCGGGAATAATGCCCCGGGTGATATGATCCGGAAATCCATACCCATTTTGGCAGCCCCTATCATCAGAGAATTGGCCATGTTATTCCTTCCGTCACCGGCATATGCAAACTTGATGCCCTTCAGATATCCTTTATGTTCTTTTATTGTCAGGAAATCCGCCAGCACCTGCGTTGGATGAAATCTGTCCGTCAGGCCGTTCCATACCGGAACTCCCGCATATTTTGCCAGCGTTTCCACCGTCTCGTGCTTAAACCCCCTGAATTGTATGCCATCGAACATTCTGCCCAGTACCCTCGCAGTATCTGCCACCGTTTCCTTTTTGCCCAGCTGTATATCGTTCTTCCCCAGGTACTCGGGGTGAGCCCCTTCGTCAACGGCTGCGACAACAAATGCGCATCTGGTTCTCGTTGACGGCTTCTCGAATATCAGAGCTATGTTTTTCCCCTCCAGGTTCTTTTGCCGTACCCCTGCATACTTAAGCCTTTTGAGCTCTGCCGCCAGGTCAATCAGATATTCGATTTCAGCCGGGGCATAATCTTCCAGCGACAGCAGATGTCTTCCCTTCAAATTAAATGCCATCCAAATTCCCTCCTTATAGGATTAAAAAATATTCTGTCATAACCATTATCAACCCTTCCGGATATCCTCCCTGACCAGGGGCATGCTCATACACCTGGGTCCCCCGCGTCCTCTGGATAACTCGGAACTGGGAATTTCATACACCTTAATGCCGTATTCCCTTAACAATCTGTTGGTAATATAATTTCTTGAATACACCACCACTTCTCCGGGCGCTATCGCCAGGGTGTTTGAGCCGTCATTCCACTGTTCCCTCGCACCATCGATAGGGTCTCCTCCCCCGCATCTTATCAGCGTAACCTCATCCAGTCCGAGATACTTCTTCAGTATGTCTTCCAGGACCGCTTCTTCCTTTGCTATGTTCAGCCCTCCGCCTGTATTCCTGGTCATTGCAAATACTGTCAGCGGTCCTTCTATATCAGCATGGATGGTAAACTTGTCATAGTCAACCATTGTGAAGACCGTGTCCAGATGCATAAAGGCCCTCTTTTTCGGAATGTCAAAGGCCAGAACGGTCTCGAAACTTTGCCCGCCCTCAAACAGCCGGCCGGCCAGCTTCTCTACCGATGCGGCATCCGTCCGCTGGGATATTCCAACCGCAATGACCCTGTCGCTCAATACCAGTATATCGCCGCCTTCAATGGAAGTTGTCTCGTTTCTGTCAAACCATACCGGTATATGCTGGTCTTTAAACCTGGGATGATTCTCAAATATATACTTTATGAATATGCCTTCCCGGTTTCTGGTCTCCGTCCTCATACGGTTGAGAGTAATGCCCGTACCCACTGTGGCAAAGGGGTCCCTTGTGAAAAGCAAATTGGGTATGGGGTCCAGCAGGAAACAGTAATTGGCATTTACCATATCCGGCAATGACTTTACCTGATAACCGGCCAGGTCTTTCTTACGGATGCCTGTCATCAGTTTTTCTATCAGTTGCCTGGCATCAAATCCTGCGAAGTACTCTGTCAGGGCCCTTCTGACCCCCCCGTCCACAATCTTTGCTTCATCCATAAACTCTTCTATGAACTGTGCCCTGATTTCATCCGGGACAATAGCCTCGGCAGCAAGGTCTGCCAGATACAGCACTTCCACGTTATTATCCATCAATACCCTGGCAAATGCATCGTGTTCCTCCCTTGCAACCTTTAAATACGGGATATCATCAAATAATAGCGTTGTCATCAGGTCAGGCGTCAGATTCTCTATTTCTTTTCCCGGCCTGTGCAGCAGGACCGTCTTCAGCTTCCCTACTTCCGACCTTACATTTAATACACTGGTATTATTCAATTTTCATCCCCCCACGAGATATACAATTTAATGTATTTTTATTCACCACCTCAGTAGTTATTAGTCTTTTCTTTAATTCTAAATGATAAAAAATACCTTGTCAAGATAAACATTCCCGTACTGTTATTAATCAACGGCTTCTCCGGATGAATCCCGTCAGGAAGCGTATAAACAGGATGCCTGGCTTCAGGTGGAATTATAAATCCCAAGGCCGGAACCCGTATCCAGGGACATATCGGCAGTAAGCATGGGCATCGAGCAGGAGGATGGTTCCCGCAGCCAAGCAACCGCCCATGGACCGGTCCACCAAAAAAAGAGAACCGCAATTGATGCGGTCCTCCTGCTGTCTTTGTTATTACGCCCTTATATCTAGGCTTTAGCCTTGATATCCTCCTCGGCAACGCTTTTACCTGCAAACTTCAATACCGCCCACAGTACAACAGCCCCCAGAACCAGCGATATCAAGGGGTTTATCCCCAAACCGGCAGGAATAAATCCGAATATGGCGGCTACGATTGCAACGGTAACAGAGTAAGGGATCTGGGTTTTTACGTGGTCTATATGGTCGGCCGCTGAAGCCATGGAAGACATTATGGTTGTATCTGATATAGGCGAGCAGTGGTCACCGAATATTGAACCGGTAAGAACCGCCCCTATTGTAGGCAGAATAAGCACTGCGGTATAAGCATTGGCCAGGGGCACGGCCAGGGGCATAACGATTGCCATGGTACCCCAGGAGGTACCTGTAGCAAAGGCAATCACACAGGATATCAGGAACACCAGCAACGGTAATAATGCTCCGGGCAATGCCTCGGTTACAACCCCCACAAGGAAATCGGCAGCACCTACATCTCCGGTTACCGAACCCAGAGACCATGCCAGTGTCAGTATCATTGCGGTTATAACCAGCGATTTGGCACCGTCCACCCAGGCATCAAAAGCATCTCCCAGGGACACTATCTTCTGGCTGACAGCCATTATGATGGCAACCAGTCCGGCGGTTATAGCCGCCCATATGAGAACTACGCTGGCGTCGGCATTACCGAAGGCCTCCCTTACCCCCGCAAAAGTGAAGGGAAGTTCCGGCCCTCCGCCGTTGTACCACATGCCTGCAAAGGCCACCACTATCAGTGTCAGAATGGGAACCACTGCATTGGACACCTTGAGGACAGTACCCTCGGGTATTTCCATATCGGTAAGCTCCTTGGAAGCCATGGGCTTGGCCCCGTCCGCCAGCACCTTGCCCTCTTTCCTGGCCCTTACTTCCGCCTTGTACATGGATCCGAAATCTCTTCCCATGTAGGCAACCAGAAATACCATCACAAGGGCAAGTATGGAATAAAAACGGAACGGAATGGTCTGCACAAACAGCCAGTAAGCGTTGATATCCATCCCTATTGCTCCATAGGCATCCTTGATAAGTCCTATCTCATAGCCGATCCATGTGCCTATAAGGGCCAGGCCCGCTACGGGAGCCGCTGTGGAATCTACTATATAGGACAATTTTTCCCTGGAAATATTCATTTTGTCGGTAAGAGGTCTCATGGTCGGCCCTACGATAAGGGTATTTGCATAGTCATCGAAAAATATAAGCACCCCCAGAAGCATGGTAGCCAGCTGGGCACTTTTTGCATTTTTCGCTTTCCGGGCAAGGGCTTCGGCTATAGCCTTGGTCCCTCCCATTTTACCTACAACACCGATCATTCCGCCAATACTAAGGGTGAATATAAGTATACCGGCATTCCAGCTGTCAGCTGCCGATCCTAGGATATACTGGTCAAGAGTCCTCAGAAAACCGAAGAAGGGATTCCACCCGGCCATCATTGTAGCCCCGACAAATACGCCTAAAAATAAGGACAGCAGTACCTGTTTGGTAACAAAAGCAAGGGCTATGGCCAGCAGTGGCGGCAGCAGAGATAATACGCCAAAATCCACTGTTTCTGCTGCTTCCTCGCCTGCAAAGGCAGGGAGGGACGTCAGCACTAAAACCATTATGACTAACATGAATACCCAAAACAACCTGCTTTTTTTCATTTTCTCCCCCCATTCAATTATTGTACGGGAAACAATCATTACGTTTGTACATCACCTCTTTCTCTATGTAATGTGTTGTTAAACCGTCAGTAAAAACTTGTATAATACGTATATAATTTATTATATAACAGAAACGGTGAACAGAAAATACCAAATTATGCGTATGACAGAATTTTCTAATATTTTGCATGAAATATGTTACCGTCGGGCAGCCAGTCCTTATACCCTGTTATTAACCACTTTGGTGGTTGATTTTGTAATTATTATAAATTATTATCCTCCCCTTGTCAATGTAAGCCTCTTTGCCTTTATCCTATCAGTATCTTGGATACATATTCCGAAGTCATGGTATTCAGAACCCCTGCGTAAGTAAGGTTGAAGGACATTATATCCCCTGTATGACAGTCCCTGTCACAGTCGGTCACATCAAGTATCAGGTGGTCGCTGCTTCCGCCAAGAATTGTCACATTATTATCTTCGGGAATAATATTGTTAAAATTCACATCCTGTTTGCCGATAGCACAAACGGCTTTCTTCCTTATTCCCCTGTCCCGGAAAACCGGCACCTGCCCAAAGGCATCAAGGCCGATTTTCCCGACGGGTACCGTAGGTTTTGCTTTGACCTCCACTATCTCCGCTTTTAATTTGAAAGCGTCATGATACAGCCCGTCAATTTTCTCATCATTCAACCCTATACCCAGGCATAGAGACGCTCCCAGCCTCAGCTGGTTAATCCCTTCGGGCATGGCGTTCCCCTGTACCAGGCTTAGACTGGAAGAATTCCCTCCTGATAAGACATCCAGACTGGTCCCATATTTTTCATCAATCCTTTTTTTTATTTCTACCAGCCTCCCCAGATTATCAGTGTCGGGCATTACCCCGCAGTAACATCCCACATTTGTCCCCAATCCTGTTAGCCTGACCCCTTTGAGTTGAAGCACCTCTCCTGCAGCATCCACAAGTTCATCCTCATCAAAGTACCCCTCTCTCAGGTCCCCTACGTCGATCATAAGGATTACCTTATGAACTTTTCCTTTTTTCAGGGCACACTCCGAAAGCTTTCTGACCGTATCCAGTTCAGAATTAAGGGAGATATCCGCAAAGTCCACCACCCGGTCAGCCTGGCTTATCATCGGTATTCTAAGGAGCATTTTCTCTATATCAATATCTTTTAATTTTTTCAGATTCTCAATCCTGGAATCCCCCAGTATATCTACTCCGCCTTTTACCAGGCAGCGGGCAATCCCGGGCATCCCGCAGAATACTTTTGTGACCCCCACTATTCTTATGCCTGCCTCGGCGCACAGATGCACCATTTTAACGGTGTTGTATTCTATCTTCTTCAGGTCCACCTCCACCCTGGGATATGACACTGTCTCCACCCCCCTGAAGTAAATTCCCGATTCGAAGGGATACTTCCTGTCCCCCCTGAAACGGGATGCAGATCCCTGTCTGCCTTTTATCCTATGTTTATCTCCCGCCTGATTTTCTCCATGTTGGGTCCGTAGCTCCGGTCCAGCAAATCCTTGTACTTTGAATATATCTCCGCAATAAGTATATCATGGAGGATAAAGCTTTCGGACAGCAGCATGAAAGATTTGTTCTGCGTCCATATGCCCTCGCTTTCTTCCGGCTTGACAATGCCGAAGAGGCATTCCTTTTTGTCCGCAACTATGTTAATCCATCTTCCGTATTTATTGACCTCCTTCTCCATGTTCTCCATCTGGTGATAATATACCCTGCCTATTTCTCTTTCGGTCCTGCCGTATAGAACTGCAACTACGCCGGCACCCCTTTCCTTTGCCTGCAGAATATCGTCATAGAATAAATCATAGTCTTCAACCCACATTTCCAGGTACAAATTCTTCTCTGCCTGTACAATCATAGATTTAATCTTATTGTACAGCTGGTTTTCTCCCTTAAAATGCCACATGTATTCAACCGAAGGCTGTTCGCTTAATGTTTTGAAGTTTTTCTTCAGATATTCTATGGATTCATCCACATCCGCCCTGTACCTCTCCAGGAATTCATCTATGGGCAGGCCCACATATTTGACAGGATTGGAACCGCTGGCCACCGCCAGACCCTGCTCGACTATCTTCTTTATGGTCTCGTAAATTTTTGACTGGGGTACCCCTGAAATCTTACTTATTTCATAGGCGCTGATATCCGGATTCTGTATCAGGGCAATATATGCTTTGGCCTCGTATGAATTAAATCCTATTTTTGTAAGCTCGTTCAGAACTCCCTTGAATTTATCTTCAGCCATTGTTAATCTCTCCCATCCATCCTTCCCCAGAATGCATACCGGGCAAATTAGTTCTGTACTCTACAGTATAGTCCAAACAATACACACTGTAAAGTCTGCGCCTGCGACCGGTCAGGTGAGACATACAGTGTGAGAAACGGGAGTGGACAGAAAGGTCTCCGGTACACCCTCCTATTGAAGCATTTTTATGGGCGCCATTGATGCCAGCAGTTTTTTCACACCCCTGTCCGGAAATGCCACCGTTATTTCCCGGTCACCCTTTATCTCTTCCACCTTTATGACCGTACCCGGGCCCCATATCTTATGTTCTATCCTGCACCCGGGGGTATACCCGCCGGCTTCCCCGCCTCCGTTTCTGTCATACAGCCCTCCTGTAATGGCAGAAACTGTCTTCAGGGCCGTGTTCCCCATATCTTCAATATACTGCGCAGGTATCTCTTCGATAAACCTTGAAGGAGGGTTCATGCTGTTAAACCCGTGAAGCATCCTGGACCTGGCACATGTCAGGTAAAGGATTTCCCGGGCCCTGGTCATGCCCACATAGCACAGCCTTCTTTCTTCTTCCAGTTCCTCCGGGTCCTCCATTGCCCTGGAAAGGGGGAAAACCCCTTCTTCCATACCTGTTATGAATACCACGGGAAATTCCAGACCCTTGGCACTGTGCATGGTCATGAGGATTACACCCCTGCCCCTGTCCATCTCATCCTGACCGGATACCAGGGCTATCCCCTCCAGGAATTCCTGCAGCGTGCCGTTACCGCTGCTGTTCTCTTCAAACTGCACCGCAGCGGATACCAGTTCCTGTATGTTTTCTATCCTGGACCTCGCCTCCTCCGTACCCTCATCCTCAAGGGCCTTCACATAGCCCGTCCTGTCCAGCACCTCGGATAAAAGGGCTGTCACCGGGCAATCCCGCGACAGGGCTATAAAATGCTCCACCATGTCTGCAAAGTCTTCCACCCTCCTTGCAGGCCCTTCAGAGACACAGCCGGTTTCCCCCGCATGTTTCATTGCGTCGAACAGGCTGATTTCCAGACGGGAGGCATACTCCTCCAGGGATTGTACGGTTTTTGTCCCAATACCCCTTCGGGGTTCATTTACTATTCTCTTCAGGCTTATATCGTCGTCAGGGTTGTAAATCACCTGCAGGTAAGCCAGCACATCCTTGATTTCCTTCCTCTGGTAGAAGGCCAGGCTGCCCACAATCCTGTAAGGAATTTTCTCCTTCATAAAGGCTTCTTCCAGCACCCTGGACTGGGCATTAGTCCTGTACAGCACTGCTATATCCGAACACTGCCTGTCCTCTACGCTGCCAAGTCTCTTCACTTCGGAGGCCACAAACTGTCCTTCCTCATAGGCGGACGGTACCTGATTGTACAGGACTTTGCAGCCCGCTTCCCTGCCGGTCCACAGCCTTTTCCCTTTCCTCTGCGTGTTATTGGCTATTACCGAGTTGGCCGCCTCCAGTATATTGCCTGTGGAACGATAGTTCTGCTCAAGCCTGATAACGGCAGTATCAGGGTAATCCTTCTCGAAGCCCAGTATATTTCCTATGTTTGCACCCCTGAACTTGTATATGGACTGGTCGTCATCCCCCACAACGCACAAATTCCCGTGCTGCCGGGCAAGCATGTGCACCAGCCTGTACTGGGGTATGTTGGTATCCTGGTATTCATCCACCATTATATAACGGAATTTATTCTGATAGAACCGCAGTACATCGGGGTGCAGCCGGAAAAGCAGTATGGTGTTCAGTATAAGGTCGTCAAAATCCATGGCATTGTTACTTTTAAGTTTCCTCTGATACAGCCGGTATATACGGCCAATCTGCTCCATCATGAAGCTGTCTCCGGAAGATATGAATTCTTCGGGGTCCATGAGCTTGTCCTTGGCCCCGCTGATTATGGACAGTACTTTTCTGACCGGATAGTTCTTTTCGCTGAGGTTCATCTCCCTGATGCAATCTTTGACAAGCCTCTTCTGGTTATCGGTATCATAAATGACAAAGTTCTTCCCGTAGCCCAGTTTTTCCGCATCCTGCCTCAGTATCCTCACACAGGCGGAATGAAAGGTGCTGACCCATATCCCCCTGTTTTCCTCCCCCAGCATGCGGAACACCCTCTCCTTCATCTCGTTGGCCGCCTTGTTGGTGAAGGTAATAGCCAGTATGCTGCCGGGGTGCACCCCCTTTTCCCTTATCAGGTAGGCAATCCGGTGGGTGAGGACACGGGTTTTCCCCGATGTATCCTGACTTATATATTCCCTCATATGCTCCAAATCTTCTGCTTTCAAGTCCTCTGGACAGTAATTGCTCTTATATGAATTTCCATACTTTATTATATGAGCAATCCTGTTAACTAAAACGGTTGTCTTGCCAGACCCGGCTCCAGCCAACACCAATACCGGGCCATCGACTGAAAGAACTGCCTTCTTTTGCATATCATTTAAATGTGCATACTGCATTTCAATTATGGTATCTCTTAGTTCATGGAATTCTTTCTTCATTTGTTCGCTTATCATTTATAACCACCTGCAATTCTAATTTTTAGCATAAAAATATGTAGTCGGTTATAAACCCATATGCATCGGTAAAGAACTCCGGCGGCCAAAAGCCTCTCATATTCTTTTACATATTTGGCTCCCACCTCTACATCCTTTAACCCAAGATTGGAAAATTCCGCCTCATAGATATCTTTCTTTTCGTTAAGTCTTACTGTTAATTTATCGATTATGGTATACTGCCCCAGTTCCCTTATTTTTGATTTAACTCGTGATTCTCATATTGTATCAATTTAATAAATAATGGCCTATTTTTTATAATTGGGGTTTTTTTAATACTGCATATCGTAGTCCACAATGTTTATCATTCTGTCCCTTTCCCCCGCCCTGTAGGCTTCAAGGTTCTGAATCAGAATATCTGTGAATCGCTCCATGTACCGGGGCGTTGGTCCTGCGACGTGGGGAGTGAGTATGACATTGTCCATATCCCACAGGGGGCTGCTTTCGGGCAAAGGCTCCTCTTCAAACACGTCCAGTGCCGCCCCGGCTATCCACCTTTCGCGGAGGGCTTTTATAAGGGCCTTTTCATCCACTATGCTCCCCCTGGCAACATTCACAAACCAGGCCGTATCCTTCATCTTCCTGAACTGCTCCTCCCCTACCATGTGGTAAGTCTCGTCGGTAAGAGGCAGAAGAGTTATGACAAAATCACTCTGTTCAAGGACCCTGTCCATCTGGTCCTTACCGTAAATTTCATCAAAATACTCTACCTGGCTAACTCTGTTCTTTATACCGATAGTCCTTACTCCAAAAGGCTCCAGTTTTCTCGCTATTTCCTTAGCTATGGCGCCAACTCCAAGGAATCCGACGGTTTTCCCGTACAGCTCGTCAATAGTAATCTGCTGCCACTGTTTGCTCATTTGTGCCTTGAAATAGTCCTTGGACTTCCTGACAATCATCAGCAGCAGTCCCACGGTGAACTCCGACATCTGAATCCTGTGGACGCCCCGGGCGTTTGTCAGTATGACGCCCTTCTCCCTGAAGTAATCCAGGGGCAGGTGGTTGATACCTGCCATGGCACACTGAACCCATTTGAGGTTTTCCATCTTCCGGAACTCTTCCATGGTAATCTCCGGCAGGCTGGAAACAACCACGTCAAATTCTTTCAACTTCTCTCCCAGTTCTTCTGCCTTCCCTGCGGTCGTTATTTCAACATCTCCACCGAACCTCTCCCTGACCTTTTGAACCAGTCTTTCATCCAGGGAGAACACACAGAGTACTTTAGTCAATTATAATACCTCCTACATTATTATTAATCAACATCCTATTTAACTATATATCCCTTAGAGTATTGTTTAAAACTGCTGATAAACAGGACCCCTGGCTTAAGAGAAAAATTTTTTACTCCTTCCAAAACCAGAACCCGTTATCCACTGCAGGAACGGGACCTCTCTTATATTCCGCCCGGAATAACGGGGCATCAGCAGCGGTAGTTCATCGGGCAAATCAGTATAAACCGCCCGGGGTCATTCCTGGTGATAAATCAAAAAACCGTCCCCGATGGCCCGTGTTCTGTCTTAGTACCCTCTGCGGGGGTCAATGACGTTAATCATCCTGTCCTGCGAAAGGCCGAGATATACCCTGAGGTTATGATGGAAGATTTCCATGGCCCTCTTTATGTATTTTGGAGACCTGCCCGAAACATGGGGTGTCATGATGACATTGTCCATTTTCCATAGCGGGCTGTCCCCGGGTAATGGCTCCCGGTCATATACGTCCAGCACCGCCCCTCCGATGGAGCGGGCCTCCAGGGCTTTTACCAGGGCGTTCTGGTTCACCACGCCCCCCCTGGATATGTTTATGAACCAGGCATCCCTTTTCATTACCCCGAACTCCCTCGCACCGAACATACCACGGGTCTGTTCGGTGAGAGGTACCGTTACCACCACATAGTCACTGTCCTCCAGCATTGAATGAAGCCGATCCGGGCCACCGACATCATCCACCAAATCCAGTTTCACCGGCTGGTTTTTTATGCCTGATACATGCATGCCGAATGCCCTGGCTTTTCTGGCTATTTCCTGTCCGATGGCCCCAAGACCGACAATGCAGATCTTTTTCCCTTCCAGCTCGCCTACTCTCACCGAGCGGTCCCATGCAGCTTCCTTCTGCAGGTCGTAAAAGACAAAACTTTTTCTCTCAACCGCCAGCATGGCCCCCAGGACATATTCGGACATGGGTGTCCGGTGGATGCCCCTTGCATTGGTAACAAGTATATCCCTGTCCATAATGGCCTTGAAGGGCATCTTTTCCAGGCCTGCGCTGATGACCTGAATCCACTTCAGGTGTTTGGCCGTATTTATTATCCGGTCGGTAAGGTCCTCCCCGTATGTAACCAAAATTTCTGCCGCCGGCAGGCGGTCCCCCGCCTGTTCCATCCCCCCGAAGACCTCCAGTCTGATGCCGGGGTCAATTTCTTTCACTGCGTCCATATGTTTCTGCTTCAAGGGAAAGGTGGTAATTATGTTAATCATGTGAAATCCCTCCTTATCTCGCATCCGCCCTCTACTCGGGCCTGTATTTACCGCCTTCTTTCCTGCTCTCCTCCATCCTGTCGATTATCAGATTATACCCGTCGGCGCCATAATGGATACATCGGTTTACCCTGCTTATGGTTGCAGAGCTGGCACCGGTCTCTTCTACTATTTCGCTGTAAGTTTTGCCTTTCTTCAGCATCCTGGCAACCTGGAACCTCTGGGCCAGGGCCTTGAGCTCGGTTATGGTGCATACATCCTCAAAAAACATGTAGCATTCTTCCACTGTCTCAAGCTGCAGGACAGCTTCAAAGAGCATATCGGTCTCATGATCCTTCAATTTGGGGTTCACGGCCATAAACCATATCACCTCAACAATTCTTAATATATTCAATTATATCCTAAATGTTTTGATACTTTAACACTTTTACCGAATAAAATCTGAAAAATATCAATTTATTGCGAATAGGAAACCTCTTTCGGCAAAAAATATTCTATAACCTGACGCAAGGGAGTGATAAAATGGCCGATAACAAAAAAAAACGCTACGGGGAATATGACCGTACACCGGATAATGTCTTTGAAACCTACAATGAAAACAAATACCGGGTACCGTACAGGTCCACCAATGCCCTGGTTTTTCCCCTGAAACTGATTCCGGGGGAAGAGGTTTTCGGAAGTGAAGAGCTGTCCGGTCCACTGCAGCCCGAAAATCCCGATGACAGGAAAAAATAACGTTGAAAGACGGAGGAATATTTTTTGTATAATTTGATATGCTAAAAACTGTACCAGAATTTCACTGTTCAGGAGGTGGAAAATTGACCACTTTTCATCTGATCCATGTGGTTGTCGGAGCCGCCCTGGCCCTGGTAAACTTCTATAATGTTATGGATCCGACCAGCCGGGCGTATTTTAATGCCATAATAGGTTTGGTGGTACTTGCCTATAATGCTTATTTCCTGTTCGTGAAAAGTAATACCGATGTAAGAAATAGAGAATCAGGCCAATAGCCTGATTCTCTATTTCGCGATGTCTTTCCTGTACTGCATACCGTCAAAATGGATTCTATCCACCGCTTTATAGGCTTTGTCCCTGGCCTCTTCCTTTTGTCCCCCCAGGGCGGTCACCCCCAGCACCCTTCCTCCGTCGGTAGAGTATATCCCGTTGTCCGAGCGTGTTCCAGCATGGAACAGGTATACCTCTTCCCCGAAACCATTCTCCAGGCCGCTTATAGTTCTGCCTTTCGGGTAGCTTCCGGGATATCCCTCCGAAGCGAGGATTACACACACTGCAGCCCTGTCCGTCCATTTGATCCGGACATCCTTCAACCTCTTATCCGTCACAGCCGTCATTATCTCCACCAGGTCGCTTTCCAGCCTGGGCAGTATCACCTGGGTTTCCGGGTCTCCAAAACGGCAGTTGAACTCCAGGACCTTTATATCCCCGCCGGTGACCATCAGGCCGAAGTACAGTACTCCCCTGTAGTCAATGCCCTCTTTTTTCATGGCTTCCAGGGTGGGTATCATTATCCCTTCCTTAAACCGCTGCCGGATTTCCGGAGTATATATGTCATTTGGAGAATAGCACCCCATACCGCCGGTGTTGGGTCCCGCGTCGCCGTCAAAAATCCTCTTGTAATCCCGGGCACTCTCCATAGGTATGATGGTTTCCCCGTCCACAAAACAGAGCATGGACATCTCGGTGCCTTCCAGGTACTCCTCAATCACAACCCTGATGCCGGCATCCCCGAAAGCCCGGTCAACCATTATGGTCCTCAGACCGTCTTCCGCCTCCTGCCTGTCCCCGGCTATTATCACGCCTTTGCCGGCAGCCAGGCCGTCCGCTTTAATGACAACAGGATACCCGAATATATCCACGCTGCTCACCGCATCGTTAAAGTCCGAAAATACTCTGAATTCACCGGTGGGTATACCGTACTTTTTCATGAAGTTCTTGGAATACACCTTGCTGCCTTCCAGGAGGGCCCCCTTTTTATCCGGGGCGAATATCCTCAAACCCCGGGCAGCGAACTCATCGGCAATGCCCTTTACCAGCGGCACTTCAGGACCTACCACAGTGAGGTCAATGGCCTTTTCCCGGGCAAAGCCGGCCAGGGCTTCTATTTGGTCATCCTGTATGTCCACACACCGGGCAATCTGTTCAATCCCCCCGTTCCCGGGAGCGGCATAGATTTCATCAACAAGGGGGCTCTGGCTTATCTTCCAGGCCAGGGTATGCTCCCTCCCGCCTTTTCCTATTACCAGCACTTTCATTATATCCCACCTCTTTTCAACAAACTTTTACCGGCACCGTGCCCTGTTCCTCTTCTGCTCCTCTTTAATGTTTGAAATGTCTCATGCCGGTGAATACCATTGCAATACCATGCTTGTCCGCCGCTTCAACGGATTCTTTGTCCCTGACCGAGCCTCCGGGCTGGATTATGGCTTTAATCCCGGCCCTGGCGGCGGCTTCCACCACGTCTGCAAAGGGGAAGAAGGCATCCGAAGCCATAACCGCCCCTTCAGTGTCAACCCTTGACTGCCTTATGGCATTTTCGGTGGCCCATATCCTGTTCACCTGACCCGGCCCTATCCCGAGAGTCTGTCCTTCCTTCGCCACCACTATGCCGTTGGACTTGATATGTTTAACCACCTTCCAGGCAAACATAAGGTCTTCCATTGTCCCGTCATCCGGCTTTGCCTTTGTAACAACTTCCATGTCCTGTCCTGTCAGGGCCCGGTTGACATCCTGTACAAGGATGCCTCCGTTCACCTTCTTGATATCGCGGTATGAACCCGTATCCCTGCAGGATATATCTTTCAGCTTCAACACCCTTATATTCTGCTTGCTCTTTAATATTTCCAGCGCCTCCGCCGAATATGAAGGGGCTATGACTATCTCCACGAAAATTGAGTTTATCCCTTTGGCCGTATCCGCATCTATCTCCGCATTGGAAGCCACTATACCGCCGAATATGGATACCGGGTCCGCCTGATAGGCCTTCTGCCACGCCTCAAACACAGTGGCTCCGATGCCCACTCCGCAGGGGTTTGTATGCTTGACCCCTATCACCACCGGTTTTCCGGTGCCAAATTCTTTCAGGAGTTCCAGGGCGCCGTTGGTATCGTTTATATTGTTGAAAGAAAGGGCCTTGCCGTGGAGCTGCTCAGCCTCCACCAGCGTCCCTGCCCTTTTGCCGGCCTCCCTGTAAAAGGCCGCTTTCTGGTGGGGGTTTTCACCATACCTCAGGTCCTGCACCTTCTCATAGGTGAGGGTAAGGGTCTCGGGAAAATCCATTCCCAGCCGCTCGCTGAAATATTCTGCAATCAACCCGTCATAATGGGCGGTATGGCGGAAAACTTTAGCACACAGCCGGAATTTCGTATCCGCGGACAGGTCCCCCTTTTCTTCAAGCTCGGCCAGGATGGCGGGATAGTCTTCAGGATCGGCCACCACAGCCACATCCTGGTAGTTCTTGGCGGCCGCCCTCAGCATGGTGGGTCCGCCGATGTCAATATTCTCTATCGCTTCCTCAAGGGTTACGCCGGGTTTCTGAATGGTCTCCCTAAAGGGGTAAAGGTTTATCACCACCATGTCTACAGGCCTGATATCCAGTTCTTTCAGTTGCTCCATATGTTCCGGATTACTCCTCACAGCCAGCAGACCCGCATGGATATTGGGATGAAGGGTTTTAACCCTGCCGTCCAGACACTCCGGAAATCCTGTAACCTTGGAAATACCTGTAACGGGTATGCCTTTTTCCTGCAAAATCCTGGCCGTTCCGCCAGTGGATACAATCTCAAATCCGTTTTTAACCAGACCCTGCGCAAACTCCACAATACCTTTCTTGTCCGATACGCTGATTAATGCCCTTTTCTTCATGCTGCACCTCCAGTCGAGTTTTAGGTATTACCTGCCGGCTGACATCAGCCGGCCTCCGGGCTACCGGGCACCGTCCCCCGATATATATACTTTCCTGCCTTCTATCCTTAACCTGTCCTGGCAGAACAGTTTAACAGCCTCGGGCAGGAGCCTGTGCTCAACCTCCAGCACCCTTTCTGCCAGGCTTTCAACGGTGTCGTCCTGCTTTACTTCCACGACCTGCTGGAGTATTATAGGCCCGGTATCGGTGCCTTCATCCACAAAATGCACCGTAGCTCCGCTCACCCTGACCCCGTAATCAAGGACCGCCCTGTGCACCCTTCCACCGTAGTACCCCTCGCCACAGAAAGAAGGTATCAGAGACGGATGGATGTTTATTATCCTGCCGTAAAATCTCCGTACAAAGTCCGGGCTCAGAATCCGCATGAAACCCGCCAGTACCACCAGGTCTGTCTGCCTTTTTTCCAGTTCCCCGGCCACAGCGTGGTCATATTCTCTCCTGGTATCATAAACAGAGGGGTCAATCCACAGATGCTCTATACCGTTCCTGCGGGCTCTTTCCAGGGCAAAGGCGTCCCTGTTGTCCGAAATAACCACCCGGATTTCTCCTGTTTCTATGTACCCCGCATCAATAGCGTCCATTATAACCTGCAGGTTGCTTCCCCTGCCCGATGCCAGCACCGCTATCTTCTTTTTTTTCATATCTCCACTCCTCCGGCCCCGGATACTATTTCACCTATAACAGCAGGCTTTTCGTCAGAAAACTCCTCAAGCAGGGCGCCCGCATCCCCGGGGGATACTGCCACAATGAGACCAATACCCATGTTAAAGGTCCTGAACATCTCCATATCATCCACTTTCCCGAGGTCCTGCAGCCAGGCAAAAACAGGGAGAATCTCCCAGCTGCTCCGGTCAATCCTGGCCTTCAGCCCGCGGGGCAATATCCTGGGAATGTTCTCTACAAATCCGCCGCCGGTAATATGTACAATACCTTTCAGCCGGCATTTTTGACCTGCCTGCCTCAACAGGGGCACATATATCCTGGTGGGTTTGATAAGTTCCTCTCCCAGAGTGCACCCCAGTTCCTCCACAAAACTGTCCGTTTTGAGATTATGTTTTTCAAACAGTATCCTTCTTACCAGGGAATAGCCGTTGCTGTGTATGCCGGAAGAGGGGAAACCCACCAGCAGGTCTCCCTCACCGATGTTCCCGCCGTCAATTATCCTGTCCCTGTCGACAATACCTACTGCAAATCCCGCAATATCATATTCCCCGTCCTTGTAGAACCCCGGCATCTCGGCGGTCTCCCCGCCGATGAGGGCACAGCCGCCCTGCCGGCAGCCTTCGGATATTCCCTTTACAATATCCGCCACCTTTTCAGGCTCCAGTTTGCCGGTGGCTATATAGTCAAGGAAAAACAGGGGGTCCGCTCCCAGACAGGCAATATCGTTAATGCACATCGCCACGCAGTCTATTCCCACAGTATCGTGTTTATCCATCATAAATGCAATCTTGAGCTTTGTACCGACTCCGTCGGTGCCCGACACAAACACCGGGTTTTTGAACCCGGAGAGGTCGGGTTGGAACAGGCCTCCGAAACCGCCTATATCTCCCATGACCCCTGGAATATAGGTGCTGGAGACATGTTTTTTCATCAGCTCCACCGCCCGGGTCCCGGCGTCTATATCAACCCCTGCATCCCTGTAGGTAAATCCGCTCATAGCAATCCTCCTACTTCTCCAGTATGAACTTGTCCCCTTCCACGGGGACTTCCATGGGATAGTTGCCGCTGAAGCAGGCATCGCAGCACCCCAGACCGCCGGCCGCTTCCTTCAGTCCCTCAAGGCTGAGATACCCCAAGCTGTCGGCTCCGATCCGCTCCTGTATATCCCCTACACTGTAATTCGCCCCCACCAGTTCCTTCCGGGACGGGGTATCTATTCCAAAGTAACATGAATACTGTACCGGTGGAGAACTGACCCTGAAATGGACCTCGGTGGCGCCCGCCCCTTTGAGCATCTGCACCAGTTTTCTGCTGGTGGTCCCCCTTACAATCGAATCGTCCACCATTATTACCCTTTTTCCTTTAACGACATTCTCCAGCACGTTCAATTTCAGTGTTACGCCGATCTCCCTCAGCTTCTGGCTGGGTTTGATAAAAGTCCTGCCCACATACCGGTTTTTCACAAGCCCTTCTACAAAGGGAATCCCTGAAGCTTCCGCATAGCCGATGGCCGCTGCGGTGCCTGAATCCGGCACCGATATGACAATATCGGCCTCGGCGGGATGCTCCTTATAGAGGATAGCTCCAGCCTTTTTTCTGACCATATATATATTGTTCCCGTCCATTATGCTGTCCGGTCTCCCCAGATATACATACTCGAATATGCACAGCTTTTTGCTGCGGGGCATGTCCGCATAGTGACTGTGAAGACCGTTCCCGTCAATAACAACTATTTCCCCCGGCTCCACATCCCTTATCAGCTTTGCCCCCACCGTATCAAAGGCACAGCTCTCGGAAGCAAGAACAAATTTTTCCCCTTTTCTCCCTATGCTGAGGGGACGTATACCATGGGGGTCCCTTACGCCGATAAGCCTGTCCCCGGTCATCAATACCAGGGCATAGGCCCCCCTTATCTGTTCTACCGTTTGCTTCACAGCCTCCACTGTATCCCCTTTGTCCTGCCGCGCTATCAGGTTCGCTATAACTTCGCTGTCTATGGAGGTCTGGAATATTATCCCTTCTTTTTCCAGCTGTCTCCTGAGTTCACCGGCATTGACCAGGTTCCCGTTGTGGGCAAGGGCCAGGGTGCCGTTCCTGTATTTGACCACAAGGGGCTGGGCATTTGTGATATGGGACTGGCCGGTTGTTGAATACCTGACATGTCCGCAGGCAATGTTTCCCTTCAGGTCCTCCAGGATATCATCATCAAACACCTCGGATACCAGACCCATATCTTTAAAGTGTTTTACTTTACCACCGTCGCTGACGGCTATTCCCGCACTTTCCTGACCCCTGTGCTGCAAAGCATAAAGACCGTAATAAGTTATCCTGGAAAGCCCCTGTTCGCTGTCTCCGTAAATTCCGAAAATACCGCATTCTTCTTTGAGTTTTTCATCATCCAATACTATTCCATTATACATCTTATAGCCCCCCGCCAGCTTTTTTCCATATCCTGCACCGCCAGGTCAATTTCTTTTATACCGGATACAAAGATCTCCAGCCTTTCCCCCTGTACCTGTCCGATTTTCCTGCACTCTATCCCTGTCTCTTCCGCTATTGCAACGATTGCCTGCAAATCCTTTTCTGCAGCAGTAATCAGTATCCTGGACTGGCTTTCCCCGAACAGCAGGGCGTCTTTCCTGAAATCTTCCGTCAGTTCAATTCTGGCTCCCAGACCGCCGGATATGCAGCATTCCGCAAGGGCTACGGCTATACCGCCTTCACTGCAGTCATGGGCGGATTTTACCAGGCCTTTCCGTATAACCTCCAGGCAGCACTGCTGCACCTTTTTCTCTGTATCCAGGTCCAGGTGGGGCACCGGTCCTCTCTCAAGGCCGTGAACCGCCTTCAGGTACTCACAGGCCCCCAGTTCTTCCTTACTGGTCCCCAGCAACACAATGGCATCCCCTTCTCCCTTGAATTCCTGGGTGGTAATGTGGGCGGTATCTTCTATAAGCCCCACCATTCCCACAATGGGAGTGGGGTATACCGCATCGGTATCCGTTTCGTTATAGAAGCTGACATTACCGCTTATAACAGGTGTATTCAGGGCCCTGCAGGCACTGCTCATACCTGCCACACAATTGCGGAACTGCCAGAAAATTTCAGGCTTTTGGGGATTACCGAAGTTGAGCCCGTCGGTTACAGCCAGGGGCAAAGCACCGCTGCATACAAGGTTCCGGGCGGCCTCCGCCACAGCTATCGCCCCGCCCATGCCGGGGTCAAGATAACAGTACCTGCTGTTGCAGTCGGTGGTAACCGCTATGGCCTTCCCGGTTCCCCTGATGCGGATGACTGCTGCATCCGAACCGGGGAATACTGCCGTGGACGTCCTGACCATATGGTCGTACTGGTGATATACCCATTCCTTGCTGGCAATGCTGGGGCATACCAGCAGGTCCATAAGGACTTTATTCATATCGTCCGGGACAGGAATGCTGTCCGGGTCCAGCACCTTCAACCGGCTGTAGTATGCCGGCTCTTCATATGCCGGATGATAGACAGGTACCTGGTCGGTCAGGGATTTTGCAGGTACCTGCCCTACAATCTTTCCGTTCTCCCTGATGGTAAGCATACCGTCATCGGTAACCCGGCCTATCACAGAAGAATGAAGACCCCATTTTTCAAAGATACGGGTAACCTCTTCCTCCCTGCCTTTCTCAACAATAACCAGCATTCTCTCCTGGGATTCCGAAATCATAACCTCCACGGGAAGCATTCCTTCTTCTCTCCTGGGTACAAGGGCTACATCCAGGTCCATACCGCTGCCACCTCTGCTGGCGGTTTCACTGCAGGAGGATGTCAGTCCTGCTGCTCCCAGGTCCTGAACCCCCACCACGCATCCGGTCTGAAACAGCTCCAGGCAGGCTTCAAGCAGAAGTTTTTCCATGAAGGGGTCTCCCACCTGCACGGCGGAGCGGTTTTCCTGGGACTCCTCGGTCAGCTCCACCGATGCGAAGCTGGCCCCTCCCATGCCGTCCCTGCCGGTTGAGGCTCCCACTATCATTACGGCATTTCCCGCTCCTGCCGCCGTACCCCTTTTGATATCGCTGTGGTCTATGATGCCCACGCACATTGCATTAACCAGGGGGTTGCCCTTGTAGCAGTCGTTAAAATATACCTCTCCTCCAACGGTGGGTATACCGATACAGTTACCGTAACCGCCGATGCCCGCCACCACATTTTCAAACAGGTATTTTGTCCTGTCGTTATCCAGTTCTCCGAATCTCAATGAATTGAGCAGGGCAACCGGCCGGGCCCCCATGGTGAAAATATCCCTTATAATGCCTCCCACACCGGTAGCAGCTCCCTGGTAGGGTTCCACCGCAGAGGGATGGTTGTGGCTCTCCACTTTCATTACAACCGCCATCCGGTCTCCGATATCCACTATGCCGGCATTCTCCCCCGGCCCCTGAAGTACCTTTTCCCCTTCGGTGGGAAACATCTTGAGAACAGGCCTGGAATTTTTATAACTGCAGTGCTCCGACCACATGACACCGTACATGTTAAGCTCCAGTTCATTGGGCTCCCGCCCCAGTATGCCGGCTATCCTTTCATATTCTGTGGCGGTCAGACCCACCATCTCATAGGGCTTCTTATCCAATTGCGTTCCCCCCTTTCAGGTAGTTGATTATGGATTTGAATATTATCACGCCATCATCATTGTTCAATATCTTCTCCATACACCTTTCGGGGTGAGGCATCATCCCCAGGACATTGCCCTCTTTGCTGCATATGCCTGCAATATTCCTCAGGGAGCCGTTGGGGTTCTCCCCGTCGATTATCTGCCCGTCAGGATTGCAGTACCTGAACACTATCTGACCGCTGCTCTCCATCTCCTTCAAGGTCTCTTCGTCAACAAAGTAGTTGCCGTCACCGTGGGCTATGGGTATCCTGAGCACCTGGCCTTCCCGGCACAGATTGGTAAAGGGGGTCTTCGCATTTTCCACGCTGACCGGTACCGTATCGCATATAAACTTCATATTCCTGTTTCTCAGCAGTGTACCGGGAAGAAGCCCGGCTTCGGTCAAAATCTGAAATCCGTTGCATATACCTATTACCAGCTTGCCCTTTTGCGCGAACTCTATCACCCGGTCCATCACCGGCGAAAAGCGGGCGATGGCACCGCACCGGAGGTAATCGCCGTAGGAAAAGCCCCCCGGCAGCACAATACAGTCATATCCGTCCACATTGTCCGATTTGTGCCATATATATTCCACCTGCTGCCCCATAACGTCCTTCAGGGCATGATAGCAGTCTATATCACAGTTGGAGCCCGGAAATACAACCACACCAAATTTCATTTTTATACCTCCAGTATATCGTAGGAATAGTCCTCTATTACCGTGTTTGCAAGGAGCTTCTCACACATTTCCTTTAGATTTCTCTCCGCTTCCTCTCTGTCGGTATCCTTCAGTCTTATCTCAATGAGCTTTCCCATCCGCACATCCTCAACATCCCTGTACTGCATTGACAGCAGGGCATCCCTGATGGCATTGCCCTGGGGGTCCGCTATGCTTTTCTTGAGGCTCACATAAACCCTGGCATAATACAATGTTATTTCCCTCCCAGCAGTCTTTTTAGAACTTCCTGATAGCTCTCCTCCACATTCCCGAGGTCTCTTCTGAACCTGTCCTTGTCCAGCTTCTCGTTGGTGTCCATGTCCCACAGCCGGCAGGTATCGGGGGAAATCTCGTCGGCAAGTATTATCCCGCCATGATATCTTCCAAACTCCAGTTTGAAGTCCACCAGCCGGATACTGGCATTTTTCAGGGCGTCCATCAGAATATCGTTTATCTTGAGGGACATTTCCCTGATGACCTTTACTTCCTCCCTGGTGGCCAGCTTCATGGCCTCTATATGGTCTTCGTTGATCATGGGGTCCCCCAGTTCATCATTCTTGTAGCAGAACTCCAGGACGGTTATGGGGAGTACGGCGCCTTCCTCCAGTCCCAGTCTTTTGGAAAGGGAACCGGCGGCAATGTTCCTTACCAGCACCTCCAGGGGAACGATTTCCACCTTTTTCACAAGCATTTCCCTGTCACTTAGTTTTTCAATAAAGTGAGTGGGTATACCCTTCTTCTCAATCACCTCAAAAAGATAAGCGGACATGGCGTTGTTCACAACTCCCTTATCCACTATGGTGCCTTTCTTGACACCGTTAAACGCGGTGGCGTCATCCTTATATTCAACAATCAGTTTGTCCGGGTCATCGGTAGCAAACATTTTCTTGGCCTTTCCTTCATACAGCATTTCCAGCCTTTTCATCCCACTGTCCTCCTTCGCTATTTTTTAATATTTCTCCCGTATCTCCAGATCCTTTTCCCTGACTTTGTCCGCCATGGCCTCCCGGTAAGCCTTTATCTTCCCGCCAAGTTCGGGATATTTCAGGGCCAGCATCTGTACCGCCAGCAAGGCCGCATTTTCACTGCCGTTTATGGTCACCGTAGCTACAGGAATGCCTCCCGGCATCTGTACTATGGACAGGAGGGAATCAAGACCGTCCATAGTAGAGGACTTCACAGGAATACCTATAACCGGAATGGTTGTCAGGGCCGCCAGAACCCCGGGCAGATGAGCAGCCTTTCCTGCAGCCGCTATTATGACCTCTATTCCTCTTTCCCCGGCGCTGCTGGCAAATTCCACTGCCATATCCGGTGTCCTGTGGGCTGAAATAACCCTTACTTCCCGCTGGACACCCAGTTCTTCCAGCACTGTCAGGGCCTTCTCCAGCACCGGCAGGTCAGAATCACTGCCCATAACTACAGCAACTTTCGGTTTAACCATTGTCTGTCTCCTTTCATGCTTTTATCCTTTATTGCATTAATAAACTCTCAAAAATATTATGTATCGGATATAATCAGGTTATAGGGTCAAACCTTTTGTACAGCTTTATATTAACAAACACCCCTTTGGGTGTCAATAGAATCCACGAATAATTCAGGGTAGAATGTTGGGTTTGTATGATTTTTTACGAACTTTATATTTAAAATACAATTTCAATGTTCGGAATTTTGCCGGCCAACGAGGCCATTTTTTTTGCTGATGCTATTCCAACTACAGATAATCACCTTTAAAGTTCTCTGCTATCAGGAGACCCGTCGCATGGGAAGTGAACTGACACTCCCCCTGGAAAAAAACTTTTGTGTCTGATAAAATGTATGGAAGCAACATGCGATACGATAGGAGGGACAAGGGTGAAAAACTATAGAATTGCTGTTATACCCGGTGACGGAGTAGGCAAAGAGGTCATGCGGGAGGGCATTAAGGTACTTGACAGGGTCTCCGGTTTGAAAGGAGATATTGCTTTCACATTTGACCATTACCAATGGGGATGTGAATATTATCTCAAGCACGGTAGAATGATGGACCAGGACGGCCTGGAGAGGCTCAAGCAGTATGATGCCATCCTTCTGGGAGCGGTGGGATTCCCGGGGGTCCCTGACCACATATCCCTCAGGGAACTGCTGTTGAAAATCCGGCAGGGATTCAAACAGTACATAAATCTAAGGCCGGTAAAACTCCTTCCCAATGCGGACTGTCCCATAAAGGGGAAAAGACCTGAAGACATCGACATGGTGTTCGTCCGGGAGAACATGGAGGGAGAATATGCGGGAATAGGGGGCATAATCCGGGAAAATACCCCGGATGAAACGGCGGTACAGACCAGCATATTTACCCGAAAGAATACCGAGAGAGTAATGGACTTTGCCTTCAGACTGGCAGCGGAAAGGAACAGGTTGGGGAAGGTCACCAGCGTAACCAAGTCCAATGCCCTTAACTACAGCATGGTATTCTGGGACAGGGTGTTCAGAGAAAAGGCAAAGGAATACCCGGAAATAAAAACCGAATCCTTCCATGTTGACGCCACTTCCATGTACATGATACAGCGGCCGGAAGATTTCGACGTGGTGGTGGCATCCAATCTGTTCGGGGACATCCTTACCGACCTGGGCGCCGCCCTGCAGGGGGGCCTCGGATTTGCCGCAGGGGCCAACCTGAACCCTGAAAGGGAATACCCTTCCATGTTTGAACCGGTCCACGGTTCAGCCCCCGATATAGCCGGAAAGGGCCAGGCCAACCCCATTGCCATGATATGGACCGTAAAGCTGATGCTGGATTTCCTGGGTCATGGGGAAGAGGGAAACATGATAATAGATGCAATCATAGAAGCTCTGAAACAAAAGGACGCACTGACGCCTGACCTAGGGGGGGCGGGTACTACTTCCCAGGTCGGCGATATGATATGCCGGGCTATTGATAAACAATCCATATAGAAGGCAAACCTCTCCTCTGCCAGGATTAGGTCGATGGTGGGGTTTGTTTTTTCAGTACGTTTGGACTGCTTTCTTAGCCCGAGTTCGACAGTAAACAGGTATATTTAAGACTTTAGAGAATTAAGAATCCAGTAAAATGGCGGTACAGAAGCTTCATATATCCAACTGGCGCACAACGAGTGGAATCCGGAGAAAAAACGTTTAGAGGTTAAGGTTTCATACGATTTCGGTCGGGAAGAGGATGTCGACCGCTATACTCTGGAGAGACTTCTAAAAAGTGTTGTCAAATTCCCGGGACCCGGGGAGTTTATCAAACATTGCAACCGGGCCAAACAGAATGTAAAGTGCTTTTCCAGCCGTCCTATGGGTGGTACATACCTTTTGGATATGCTATGGAGAAGACTTAACATCAAACAGGAGATTGAGGCATTGCTATTGGACAGAAATTATAAAGTACCGGTGGAACGCGCTATCTTTGCCATGGTAGCAAACAGGGTACTTGCCCCTGGCAGCAAACGGGCTGTAGAAAACTGGGTGAAACAGGATGTCCATATTGAGGGACTGCCTGAAATACCGGTCCAGAACCCGTATCGTTCCATGGACTTTCTCCTTGAAACGCAGGATGAACTACAGAAGAACATCTTCTTTGAGGTTTCCAACCTGTTGAATCTTGAGGTTGACCTTCTGTAATTGGTTGAATTCTTGACAGATAGCGGTTACGTGAAGCAACGGATCCAAATTGATAAAATTCAATAGAATATCTCCAAGTCTCTTAATCTGTCTCAACCTCGGGAAATACTGGCTTTCGAGGCAAAAACCCATAGATATGCATTGAGACACGCCCAATATTTTACAGACTGCTAATGCAACCTACAAGCCGTACCGGGACTTTGTTTGTCTGGCGACTGTCGAACTCGAATGTAATAAAAAATTACGATCAAGATATGACAACCTATTACGGTTTAAAAGATGCAAACAGGAAAGTGGATTGCTTAATCGACCAGGTGGCGACTAGATTAACCATTGCCATATCTAATAGACAAGAGATGTTCAAGGTTATCTGTCAGCTATTTAAGGTAGAGATATGGTGATTTAAAAATAAAGTAATGGCGAGCCATATGGGACGGTTGTGCTGCATATAAAATATGCAGTTTTTTTTTTGGGAAAAAAGAACAACCGGGAAAAATTTATCAAGAAATTTTTCGTTATACAAATATTGTTTTAGCTGCGTATTGCTTGATAACAGCTATTTTATAAAATGGCATAGATTTTGCGTTATAAAAAGACAATTAATCTACCGTAAAATTATCTTTTTGTTGATGGATGATATCTATAATTTAAAAATGATAATACAAAAAGCTAAAACCAAGGAGAGTCTACATATATTCATTTCGAGTCAGGGGGGGTGAAGGAACATTTTTTCATTTAATCAGCACAGAGCACGCTGATAAGGTCAATTCTTGCGCAATGCGAGGAGGTGATGATACTGGCATTTCTCGTCTTTACCTGTTATTATTCCTTACTTTAGAATCAAAGGAGGTAGAAACAATTGACTAAAAATAAACTTCTCGGCGAACTTGTCGCTGAAACCTTTGGCACCGCAATTCTGGTGCTACTCGGAGTCGGAGCGGTTATCAATGTAGGACTTGCCCCCCGTATGGCTTCAGCCGCGGGATGGAACTGGCTGACCATCAATTTTGGCTGGTGTTTTGCGGTGGTTGTGGCTGTGTATGTGGTCGGCGGAGTATCCGGCGGACACCTCAATCCCGCCGTTACCCTTGCCATGGCGGTGAAACGCGATTTCCCCTGGTCTAAGGTGATTCCTTTTTGGGTTGCGCAGACCATTGGAGCTTTTTTGGGAGCAGCCGTCCTTTTCCTGGTATATCAAGACGGACTTGTCGCAGCAGGCCTCCCGAACGTGTGGACAGGCGGACCCGGATCAGTTTTTAGCCAGGCCTGGTGGGGTGATACGGCCGTACGACACGCTGTCGGCTCTTATTCGATTCTTACCGCAACTATAGCCGAGGGCGTAGGAACGGCTGTTCTTTTGTGGGGCATACTGGCTGCCTTCGATGCGAAAAACCTGGGTGTCGGCGCAAACCTTGGTCCCCTTTTCGTTGGTTTCGCAGTGCTGGCGGTAGGTATCTCGCTCGGTGGGCCAAGCGGTTACATGATAAACCCTGCCCGTGATTTTGGACCCCGCGTCTTTGCCACACTGATTGGGACAAAAGGAATGTTTGACGGAATCTGGTGGCTGGTTGGTCCCATCATTGGTCCCCTTGCGGGTGGGCTTTTTGGTATTTTCACGTATGACCTTTGTGTAACCAAATGGTTGCCCCAAAAGGCCGACACTGTTGTCCAAAAGGAGGCAGCCTCATAAAGAAGCTCATCAATAAATCGGAAGGCTTGCTAAAGAAGGCACTCGAGGGTGTAGTGGTGGCATCTGGGGAGTTATGGTTTACTAGCGTGACTTTACTAAGTTTTTAACACAAAACAATTCTAAGCCCTTTAAAACCAAGGTGTTCAGAGATCAATGTCTGTATATACTAAAATTATTTTGCGAGCAAAGCTTCATACAGCTTTTCAAGCTCGGGCTCCATTTGTTCCAGCAGTGTTTCCTTTTCCGGTTTGCCTTTTAAACCGGTAACAGTAACAACCTCTGCTTTCCTTATCTCTGTAAGCCTGTCAATAAGCGTCTCTACGTCCATACTGTAACCTGCATCACATGCTTTTTTCCAGAGGACCTGGGAAAGCAAAAGACCGATTAAGCAAATGAATGTATGCACCTTAATCTTTTGAGTAGCCATATTTAGTTTATACCATACTTATTGAAATTTGATAATACTGAATTTTATGACTGTATTATTTAGTTTATACAAATAGGCCTAGCAAATGGCTTATTTTAGCGGTTTACCTTATTTGTTTAGTAAAGTCACGCTAGGCTTTCTAAAATATGTGGGTATTAGAATATAATATTATTGAAAAAATTGGTTGATGAAAAATAAAAGGAGGAGATAACCGCATGAAAAAGATAATTAACAAGCCCGAAAATGTCGTTACTGATATGCTTGCCGGAATGGTTACAGCCCATCCGGAACAATTGAAAAAGCTAGAAAACTTTAATGTTGTTGTGCGCAAAGATGCCCCGGTATCAGGAAAGGTTGCATTAGTTAGTGGAGGAGGCAGTGGTCATGAACCATCCCATGGAGGTTTTGTTGGGAAAGGGATGCTTGATGCCGCAGTTGCTGGAGATGTTTTCACTTCACCAACTCCCGACCAGGTTTATGAAGCCATAAAAGCAGTAGCCAGTGACGCAGGTATTCTTTTAGTAATTAAGAACTACACAGGAGATATCATGAACTTTGAAATGGCTCAGGAGCTGGCTCATGGTGAAGGCATCAAAGTAGATAGTGTTGTTGTTAATGATGATGTGGCTGTAGAAAACAGTACCTACACCACTGGAAGACGTGGTATTGCCGGAACAGTATTCGTACATAAGATTGCCGGTGCAAAAGCAGAAGCAAAGGGCTCCTTGAGCGAAGTGAAAGCCGTGGCGGAAAAGGTAATCGCCAATACTGCCAGTATGGGGATAGCTTTAACCCCATGTATAGTTCCTGCTGCTGGCAAGGCTAACTTTACCCTTGGTGAAGATGAAATGGAAGTTGGCATGGGTATCCACGGTGAGCCAGGCACCCACCGAACAAAAATAAAATCAGCAGATGAAATAACAGAACAATTACTGGCAAAGATTTTAGGAGACAAACCCTTACAACCCCATGATGAAATTGCCGTTATGATTAATGGGCTGGGGGCAACACCTTTAATGGAGTTATATGTTGTCAATAAAAAAGCAAACGAGATTTTACAGGAAAAAGGTGTAAAGGTTCATAAAACATTTGTAGGAAATTACATGACTTCGTTGGAAATGGCCGGCTGCTCTGTATCAATCCTAAAATTGGATGAAGAGTTGAAGTCTCTCTTGGATGCTACAGCTGATACCCCGGCTTTTAAAGTTCTTTAAGAAATCAATCTTAGAGGGGTAGTATGACTTCGTTATACTACTCCCCTTATTCTTATTATAGAGTGTAATTATTAAGGAGGGACTTGTATAATGAGTTTAACCAGTAATCAGACTATTTTTTTGCTGAAAGAGATTGGAAGAACAATAGAGGATAATAAAACTCTATTGACTGAATTGGACGGAGCTATTGGTGATGGCGACCATGGAATTAATATGAATAAGGGTTTTGCGGCGGTAGTCAAAAAAATAGACGATATGCAGACAGAAGATATCGGTAATATTTTGAAGACAGTAGGCATGACGTTGGTTGCTAATGTTGGCGGTGCATCAGGTCCATTATACGGAACGGCTTTTATAAAAGCCGCTGTGATTGTAGCCGGTAAAAAGGAAATTAACCTTGATGATTTTGTGAAAATGATGGAGGAGGCTATTGAAGGAATAAAAATGCGGGGTAAAGCCGCCCTTGGAGATAAGACTATGCTGGATGCCTTAGAACCGGCTTATAACTCCTTAAATGAAGCAGTTAAAGAGAATTTGCCGGCAGTAGACGCTTTTAAAAAAATGACAGAAGCAGCATTTCAGGGTGTTAAATATACCGAGGAGATTGCTGCTAAAAAAGGGCGGGCAAGTTATTTGGGGGATAGGAGCATCGGACATCAAGATCCGGGCGCTGTTTCCAGCTATTTGATTTTAGATACTGTCTATAAAACAATAAAAAAAATGGTTCAACGTTGAATTTTGTGGTCAAGAGATTTTTAGCATGTAATTATTGCCAGTGACTTGTGTGAAAATCAATATTTATAAGGGTTTCATAAATCCATATGGTATAATTTACATATCAAAAATTCATTGAGACCCCATTTTTCACAAAAGTCGTTGATGAACCTAAAAAATTTACAGTCTTAATTTTAAATAAACTTGAATTGGAGAGATGACAATGGTTGGTTTAGTCATAGTTTCCCATAGTATTGAAATCGCAGAAGGCATAAAAAAACTGGCCAGTCAGATGACACCTGCGCCTGTACCAATTGCAATTGCTGCGGGAACAAAGGATGGTCGTCTGGGCACTGATGCTGAAAAAGTTACCTCAGCAATAAATGAGGTCTATTCCGAGGAAGGAGTAATAATTCTGTTTGACTTAGGTAGCGCTTTAATGAGTGCTGAAATGGCTGTAGAATGTCTGCCTGAAGAACGGCAAAAAAAAGTGGCGGTTCTCGATGCAGCTATTGTAGAAGGTGCAATAACCGCAGTTGTGGAAATTAACCTTCGCAAAAATCTGCAGGAAATAAAGGACGTTTTGCAAGATCTGTCTATTGGGAAAATAAGTTGAGAAGACATAAGAGGTGTATAATAATGATCTATAGAGGCATAGCGGCTTCTGAAGGCATTGTAATGGGGAAAGCATATCTGTATACGAAAGAAAAGGTGCAAATTGACAAAAATACTATCCCGGCTGAAAAAATAACAATTGAGATGGAGAAATTTAATGATGCTTTAACATTAACCAAAAAACAATTATTAAGTATCAGGAAAAAGGCATCTCATGAGCTTGGTGAAGATAAAGCAAGGGTTTTTGATGCTCATATGATGATGCTGACAGACCCTGTATTTTTAGAAGACGTAAAGGAATTGATTAAAAAAGAAAGAATAAATGCAGCATATGCTGTAGGAAAAACTGTTAACAAATTTGTAGATATTTTTTCAAGTATCGAAGATGATTATTTGCAGGCCAGAAAGGTAGATATCAATGATGTGGGAGAAAGGTTGGTTAGAAATATTCTGGGAATTGCAGCTGACCCCTGGCAAGATTTAACCGAGAAAGCAGTAGTAGTTGCCCATGACCTCACTCCTTCGGATACGTCTTTTCTAGATAAAAGCCAGGTCTTGGGAATTGCGACTTGCGCAGGAAGCAAAACATCCCATACAGCCATTATGGCCAGGAGCCTGGAAATCCCAGCTGTTTTAGGGCTGGGGGACATCCTTGACAAAGTAAAGAATGGCTATTATGTTATTTTGGATGGCATTGAAGGGGAAATCATTATTAACCCTGATGATGAGCAGGTACGGCTGTATTTAGCAAAGTTGAAAGATTACACCGAAAATAAAATTAGTTTGCAAAAGTTTGTTAATCTCCCTGCTGTTACCCTGGATGGGAAAAAAGTAGAAGTTAACGCCAATATAGGAACTCCCCGAGAATTGTCGACCGTGATAGCTAATGGCGGTGAAGGAATAGGTTTATACCGGACAGAGTTTTTATATATGGATAGGACTACCCTTCCCGATGAAGAAGAACAGTTTTTAAGCTATAAAGAAGTGGTGGAGGGGTTAAAGGGTAAACCGGTTATTATCCGAACCTTAGATATTGGCGGAGACAAAAATATCCCTTATCTCCATCTCCCTGAGGAAATGAATCCTTTTCTGGGATGGCGAGCTATTAGGATTTGCCTTGACCGCCCGGATATTTTTAAGACCCAGTTGAAGGCCATCCTGCGAGCCAGCGCTTTTGGGAAAGTACGGATTATGTATCCCATGATTTCTACTGTTGATGAAGTTAGTAAAGCTAACCAGATTTTAGCTGAAGTAAAGCAGGAACTCTTCAATGATGGGATTGACTATGATAAAGATATTAAAGTAGGGATTATGGTGGAAACCCCGGCTGCGGCAATGATAGCAGATCTTCTCATTCCAGAGGTAGATTTCTTTAGTATAGGAACAAATGATTTATGTCAGTATACATTGGCCGTTGACAGGGTGAATGAAAAAGTAAGCCATCTTTATCAACCGTTTCATCCTGGGATTTTGCGCTTAATCAAAAATGTAATTGATGTTTCCCATAAACATGGGAAACCGACAGGAATGTGCGGAGAAATGGCCGGAGACCCTCTGGCAGCTATAATTCTTGTTGGATTGGGGATAGATGAATTAAGTATGAGCCCTTCAGCGATGCCAACAATTAAAAAAATTATACGCAATATTTCATATGAACAGTCAAAAATAGTTGCTCGGCATGCTCTAACGTTATCCAAAGGTGAAGACATCTTAAAATATGTAAAAGAAAGTGCAACTGATTTTTAAAGCGAGGAGGATTAAAATGTATTCGCAAAAGGTTATTATAGAGAATGAGGAAGGATTACATGCCAGGCCTGCGGCACAATTTGTCCAAACAGGGTCAAAATTCCAATCGGGGATTACAATACAAAAAGGTCATAAGAAAGCCAATGCAAAATCAATATTACAGGTGATGTCATTAGGTATCACCAAAGGAACCGAAATAGTAGTTAGTGCAGAGGGGCCTGACGAGGAACAGGCAGTATTGACATTAATTGATTTGATTAAAGGCAATTTTAACCAGTAAAAATTATCACTTTAATATATAATCGTGAATAGAAGATATTTTTACTTTTAATTAAAAATATCTTTAAGTTATATATCAAAGATTAAAGGAACTGATTATTATGAAAAAAGCAGTAATTAAGTATAAAAAGGGATTACATACTAGAGTGGCCGCCATGGTAGTGCAAAAGGCCAATGAATTACAGCTAAAATATCACACTTCCTTGTATTTACATTATAAAGAATATAAAAAAATACCTGCCAGCAGTTTGATGCCCCTTATTTCCCTGCAAATCAAGAAGGGAGATGAAGTATGGGTTTCAGCTAATGATGAAACCCTTGATTTCGTTGAGAAAGAAATGGTGGAATTCCTGGAAAGCAATTTTGAGGTTAAAGATAACCAAACCATTGATCAGGTGGACAATCTCCTCCATAATAGTTCAATTACGTCTGAACAGGTTTTCAATAATATTGCCAACGGATTAGTGGTAATTGATGAAAATGATATAATTACTATATTTAATCTGGCAGCAGAAAAAATTATGGGGATTTCCGGGAAAAAAGCAATAGGGAAAAAAGTGTATGAAGTAATCCCCAATTCCCGGTTACATATAGTAAATAAAACAGGCATTTCGGAATTGGGTTGCCGGCAAATTATTGGGAATTCTGTCATTATTACCGATAGAACTCCTATTTTCGTCGATGGTCAAATAAAAGGAGCGGTAGCAGTTTTTCAAGATATTTCCAAACTAGAAAAGATTACTGGGGAATTGCAGAGTGTCAGGGAATTGAAGGAAAGGCTGCATTTGATATTGGAAACTGTCCAGGACGGTATTTGTGTACTGGATAAAGACGGGTATGTTACTTATGTTAATCCGGCCTATTTGCGTATCGTAGGACAAACTTCTGAACAATTGGTGGGAAAAAATATTAAATATATTTCTCCCCGGGGGGCTAGAAGCAGAGCCCTCCAATCCGGGAGCGCAATATTCGGCAGTATAAGCAAAAAGGCAAATAATATTACCATAGTTGCTAATGTTAGTCCTATTTTGGTTGACGATGAGGTTACCGGCTGCGTTTCTGTAATAAAAGATATTACTGAAATTCAGACTCTAATAGAAAACTTGAATAAAGCTACAGCGAAAGCTGAATATTTGGAACTGGAACTTAAAAGGACAAAAAAGACAAATCCTGCTTTCAAAAAAATAATTGGTCAAAGCGGCAAGATTGTCGATGCCTTAGCAATTGCAGAAAAAGCGGCTGAGAGTTCAGCAACTGTGCTTATTCGTGGTGAAAGCGGTACAGGAAAAGAATTGTTAGCTGAAGGAATTCACTATGTTAGCTCCAGGGACGATGGACCGTTTATAAGAGTAAATTGTGCTGCAATACCGGATAATTTGCTGGAAAGTGAGTTGTTTGGGCATGAAAAAGGTGCTTTCACTGGAGCTTTTAAAAAGAGGTTAGGCAAATTTGAACTGGCTCATAAAGGTACTATTTTTTTAGACGAGATAGGCGAAATGGACAAAACCATGCAGGCCAAATTACTTAGAGTTCTTCAAAAAAGAGAATTTGAGCGGGTCGGTGGAGAAGAAACAATTAAAGTAGATGTTAGAATTATTGCTGCTACTAACAAGAATTTAGAGGAAATGGTCGCTAAGGGTGACTTTCGTGAAGATCTGTACTACCGATTAAACGTAATCCCCGTTATTTTACCTCCTTTGAGGGAGCGAAAAGAGGATATTCCCCTTTTAGTGGAACATTTTTTACAAAAAATAAGCAAAGAATCAGGAAAAGAAGTTAAGGGGATTAGAAGTGATGCCCTTGAGGTATTGATGGATTATAGATGGCCAGGTAATGTACGGGAATTAGAAAATATTATCGAAAGAATTACTGTTCTTATTGATAAACCATATATTGAGATACAAGATTTACCTATTTATTTGAGGCAAGAGGTGGTTATGAATCAAGAAAAAGATTCAGGCTGTTTCCCGCAAGGAACCATCCTCCCCTGGGAAGAATATGAGAAACAAATAATTAAAATGGCCTTAAAAAAATATTCAAGTTACAATGCTGCAGCCAAAGCTTTGGGTCTTACGCATAAAACAATTGCTGCTAAGGCAAGAAAATATGGAATTGAAAAATAACTGTTAATTGTAATTGCAATCGCTGTTGGCTGGAGTCCTGTGAAAGCAGCATTTTGGTCAACTGTTATTACTCTGCTGGTAGCTTTTGTAAGAAAAGAAACTAGACCTAAACTTTCAGATATACTTAATCCTTTAGAAAAAGGCTCATGCCAGGTTATAGCAATCGTTGCATCCTGTGCTACGACAGGCATAATTGTTGGTATAATAGCTATGACTGGATTAGCGCTAAATTATTATATACTTTGATTAACGTGCCAAACGGTGATTTATATATTGCAGCATTTATGTCGGCAATTATATCATTGATTTTGGGTTGCGGTGTGCCCCCAACCGCTGTTTATATAATATTGACCACGATCTTAACTCCGTCTTTGATTGAGCTAGGTGCTGTCCCTATTGCAGCTCATTTATTTATATTCATGTTTGCATCAGTTGGAGCACTTACGCCCCCTGCAACAATAACTGCGTATACGGGTGCTGCAATTGCTAATGCAGATCCTAATAAAACAGGTTTGACAGCATTTAGGTTTGGGTTAGCCGCATGCATTATTCCTTTCATGTTCTTAATCTCCCCTGCAATTATTTTACGGGGAGATTATTCAAATATATTCGTGAATGTTGGTTCCGCTATAATGGGGACACTCTGTTTGGTTTCAGCCTTGGAAGGGTATTTTATTTTTACATGGAGGACCTTGCCCAGAATCCTGTTGGGGATGGCAGCAATGGTACTATTATAGCCTGGAAATATTACAGACATCATAGGAATTTGTATTATCATACTATCAATATTATTAAGCAATATTCCAAAAAAAACCGTCCCCAATGGCCCCATTCGAAAGACCAGTACCGCGGGAAACAGGCGGTACCATGGTCACTTCAGGTAAAACCCGTATTTTAGGGGATCGTCCGGGTCGATTACAAAATGATTGAACCCCGTTATATAGGAGCTCCCGGTTATTTCGGGTACAACCGCATCATATTTCCCGACCTTTGTCGTACCTATTATCCTGCCTCTGAATATGGTCCCCGTTATACTCTCGTACAGGAAATCCTCATCCTGCCCGATCTGCCCTCTGGCATACAGGGCAGCCAGTTTTGCGCTTGTACCCGTACCGCAGGGAGAGCGGTCCAGCTGTCCCTGCCCGAACACCACCACATTTCTCATGTCCGCTTCCGGGCTGGATGCCGGTCCGAATATCTCCACCAGGTCAACGGTCTTTATGTGCTTCTTCTCAGGATGCTCAACCTCAACGCTGTTGTTTACTATATCCCTTATCTCCATACCCAGTTTTGACAGCAGACCGGCACTGGAGGGCTCTATTTCAACCCCCAGCTTTTCCCCGCTGACTATTGCGAAGAAACTCCCGCCAAAGGCTATGTCAAGGGTTATCCTGCCGATTGCCGGTACTTCTATCTTCATATCCTTCATGAAGAGAAAGGAAGGCACATTGACCACAGACACAGACCGGGCTTTACCGTCCTCTACCCTGACCCTTGCTTTTATCATGCCCGCAGGGGACTCCATCTTTATTTCGGTATAAGGCTCCTGCACCGGCACCATGCCGCATTCGACCGCCACGGTAGCCGCACCTATGGAGCCATGACCGCACATGTTGAGATATCCACCGCCATCCATGAATATAATTCCGAAATCCGCTTCTTCTGCTACCGACGGGGTAATGATGGAGCCGAACATATCGTTATGTCCCCTGGGTTCGTGCATTATGGCGGTCCTTATATGATCCAGGTTGTCTTCAAGGTACTGCTTTTTGTCTGCCATGGTTCTCCCGGGAATAGCAGGTATTCCCCCGATAATTATTCTGGTGGGCTCACCCATGGTGTGAGAGTCTATGGCATGAATGCTCCTGATGAATTTCATTATAAATCCTCCCCCTTTTGTCACGCTCCATATTTGTCCATTCGTCTGGCATTTGCCATGAGGATAGGCATAAGGTATTTGCTCTCAAAGAAACCCAATCCACCCGAGTTGCACTGGTTTTCGGTGAAGCGGGTGGTATTGTCGGCACCGCAGAATTCTGAATGCACCATTACCGGTACCGGATGCCAGCTGTGAGACCTCAGAGGGCACGGGGATGAATGGTCACCGGTTACAGCCAGTACGCTGGGCCTTTTATCCATTAATACGGGCAGGGCCCTGTCAACTTTCTCAATTACTCCCACCTTGGCAGCAAAGTCCCCGTCTTCTCCCGCCTGGTCGGTGCCCTTCACATGAATAAAAAAGAAGTCATACTTGTTGCGATACTGTACATATGTCCGGAACAATCCCTCTATAGTATCCGGCGCAGGTAAAAGGGTCATACCCATCAGGTCGGCAATACCCCTGTACATGGGGTATGCGGCAATGGCAGCCGCCTCCAGCTTGTATTTTTCCTTGAACGTAGGAATCCTGGGCCTTGATGAAAACCCCCGCATGAGAATACCGTTGGCGGGATGTTCATCCTTTATCAAACCGGTGGCCCTGTCTATGAACCTGTTTACAATCTCCGCGGTATATTCCGCTTCTTCTCTGACAGCCTCTGCTTTAAGAGGTGCCTGACCTTCATGCTGGGGGTCGGTGTCCCTGACAGCGGGATTCAAATTCTGTCCGCGGAAAACCACTACAAACCTGTGCCCCTTTCCCGGCTCTATTATTATCTCCACATCATCGATTTCCTTTATCTGCCTCAATATATCACACAGGCGCCGGTTTTCCTCTGTGGCTATCCTGCCCGCCCGCCTGTCGGTTATAACGCCTTCCGCATCCAGAGTGGCAAAATTGCATCTTGCCGCCACGTCACCGTGTTTCAACTCCACTCCCAGCCCTACTGTCTCCAGCACTCCCCTGCCTATTGTGCAGGCGATGGGGTCATACCCGAAAATCCCCAGGTGTCCGGGCCCGCTGCCGGGGGTAATGCCGGGGAAAACCGGTATATGCCTGCCACATACGGATTCCCGTACAATATGGTCAAGGTTGGGTGTTGAAGCATATTCCAGGGGGGTTTTATTGTCAAAATCCTTATGGGGTATATCCCCCAACCCGTCCATAACGACCATTACAATCTTGGAATTGTTCTGTACAATCAGTTCTTCCATTATCTTTTCCATATTCATATATCTTCACCTCTTAAGACTATTATTCTCAAACTATTTATATAAAACCACACTATTTTTCCCTTTATTTTTCGCCTTATAAAGAGCGTCATCCGCCTTCTCAATGATTTCCATCAGGGAGGTCCCGTGCTGGGGGTATCCTGCAATACCAAGGGATACGGTGATTTTCTTCCCGTTCCCTTCCTGGTCACTGACAAACTCCATTTTTTCCACCTTCCGTCTGATCCTGTCGGCCACCTTCTTCGCAACCGATATATCGGTATCTTCCATGAAAATAATGAATTCTTCCCCTCCGTATCTCGCCACAATATCCCATGTGCGGGTATTGTTGAGAAGCAGTTCCGAGAACTCGGTAAGAAGGATATTCCCCTGGATATGGCCGTAATGGTCGTTGAAGGCCTTGAAATCATCTATGTCTAGCAGGATGACACTGCAGCTGCTGCCGTTATAAACGCTCCTGTCAAAGGCCTCCATGGCCTTTCGCATAAAATACCTGTGATTTATCAATGCGGTGGTGAAATCGGTGCTGGCCTCGTATTCCAGCCTCTTTCTGTAAAACTCTGCCTTAACGCAGTCAATAACCAGTGAACCGATAAGATAGAAGGCCCCTATAAGCACAATAAAATAGGCTAGAATGATATCTCCAAGGACCTCCTTACCCCCCGGAATCACATACTTCAGGGGTATATACAGAAGCATCCAGTTTATCAGCGCCAGAACCATCAAATACTTATATTTGCTTTTATCCATTATGAACTGCCTGCCGCCGTTTTTGCTTCTGATATAAATATGCATCAACCCTCCGGCAACAGCAGGTAAAATGCACATAAACCAAAAACCGGACCAGGCGCCGGCGCCCCCCAGGTAAAGCCTTAGCATTCCCGGTATCAGGGAGGAAATGAGTGCAACCTTCATCCCCGATACCAGTCCAAAGGTGGCGATGGGTACCTGCCTCAGGTCCACAAGAATACCTTTAACATGGTAGCTTAACGGAAAAAGAAGACTGGCGCTGGAAATCAGTGCCACCCCGATGATTTTTCTGAAATCGTATTCTTTGGTTTTCCTCCCCAGGGTCAAAAAACGCCCCATTATGTATATACCGCTGGAAATAATCGCAGCATTAGCAATTAATGCCTTCAACACATCCCCGGTAAACAACAGTTAAACCCCCAATGTATATTTATCCCCATTACATTATATACTAAAATTTGGACAAATTCATCAATTGAATCAATTCCCCGGCGACGAACGAAAAGGGCATCTGCCATGCAGTGCCCTTTCCGTTATTCCCACTCTGTGATTATGTCTTTTTCAGTATTTTCTGTCCTTGATTTTACTGCATTTCACGTCATTATTATTGCTATTTTCAATGAAAAAACAAAAGACAGGCTTCAGAAAATATTAGTACGTTTTTAGTACGCCTGTTTTCACTCATTTTTATATTTTCTGTGGTATCAATTATATCACTTTATAATCTTTGTTAAATCCATTTTAGCATATACAACCCTATGAATTTCAACAACCAGTTCCTTAACTACATAGAAAACAGCATAATTCTTGACTGGTAAAAGCCTATATTCATTTTCCGACTCTTTGATTGGCTGATATACTTTGCACGAATAAGGGAACTGTTCAAGCCTGGATATGGATTCATCCAGGGCATTTAATAAATTCATTGCTGCCTTTGGTGCTTTTAAATGGTCTGCAATATAAGTCGTAATGTTAGTTAAATCCTTCCTCGCTAAAGGCAGGTATCTAATTTCATACATTATCAGATTCCATCCTGTCCGAAAGCTTTACCCTTAATTCGTCAAAAACTTCTTTATGAGAATATCTCTTATCGGTTGTTTTGGCTTCCAATTCAGCTTCCTTCAGCTTGAAATATACTTCACTTTCAAACATTTTGCGTTCATAAGCTTCCATACTCATTACAACCATATCCCCATAACCATTCTTGGTTAAGAATACAGGTTCGGCGGTTTCATGAACAACCCTCGAAATATCAGCAAAATTATTTCTTAAATCTGAAACTGGTCTGATATGCGGCATAATATTCACCCCTTAATTAGTTTAGCGTAATTTTATCATAATTATGCTAAACCAACAACAAGTTTTTGAAAATCAATTTTCAATATCCTTTACATTAATGGGTCTGTTAAAAGATACCTCCTTTTTGGGCTGAAATGGTTCAGGAATATGCATCAAAACTTTATGATTATGAACCTGATGAAAGGTTGTTCCAGGTAGAGTGGCTAATAAGTTGCAACTGCCTAATGATAAATCAACTAATAACACCCCGCAAGATAGCAAGGAATAATAAAACAGTACGTTTTTAGTACGTTTAAACAGCATTAAACCCTGCAAGCCCTATAAATTCAAGGGTTACAGGGTTTTCCCTTGCTATTCCCACTCTATTGTACCGGGCGGTTTGGAAGTAATATCATAAACCACCCTGTTTATTCCTTTGACGGTGTTGACTATCCTGGAAGACATGTTCCCCAGTACGTCATAAGGTATCCTTGCCCAGTCGGCAGTCATGGCATCCGAACTGGTTACCGCCCTGATGGCAAGGACATGGTCATATGTCCTCTCATCACCCATAACTCCTACAGTTTTCACATCCAGCAGTACTGCAAAATACTGCCATATATCCCTGTCCAGCCCCGCATTTTTTATCTCTTCCCTGACAATAGCATCCGCTTCCTTCAAAATCTCCAGTTTCTCACCGGATATATCCCCTATAATCCTTATGGCCAGACCGGGACCCGGGAAAGGCTGGCGCCACACTATCTCCTCGTCCAGACCCAGCTCTTCTCCCACTTCCCTTACCTCATCCTTGAAAAGGTCCCTCAGGGGTTCAATCAAGGACAGTTTCATATCTTCCGGAAGTCCACCGACATTGTGATGGCTCTTGATAACAGAAGCCACCTTGCTGCCGCTTTCTATCACATCGGGATATATGGTACCCTGTACCAGGAAATCAATTGTCCCCAGCCGGGCGGCCTCTTCTTCAAATACCCGGATAAATTCTTCACCGATTATCTTGCGCTTTTGTTCCGGGTCGGCAATTCCCTTCAACCTGCCCAGGAACCTGTCCCTTGCATCCACTTTCACCAGATTCATATTAAACCTGTCCCTGAATATCTGAACGACCTGTTTTTCCTCATCCTTGCGGAGGAGCCCGTGGTCTACAAATATGCATGTAAGCTGACGGCCTACGGCTTTATTGACAAGCACCGCTGCCACAGAGGAATCAACCCCTCCGCTCAAAGCGCAGATGACCTTCCTGTCCCCCACCTTCTTTTTTATTTCAATGATCTGGTCCTGGATAAAAGTATCCATCTTCCAGGTGGGACTGCATCCACAAATATCAAAAAGAAAATTCTTCAGTACATCCATACCTATGGGAGTGTGCTCCACTTCCGGATGGAACTGAACGCCGAAAAGCTTCTTCTGTGTATTCATCATAGCCGCCACCGGACATGTATCGGTAACTGCCGTTATATCAAAGCCTTCGGGAGGAGCTTCAATATAGTCGGTATGACTCATCCAGCATATGGTCCGGTCTTCTACATTCTTGAACAGGTAATCGGAATTTTTGATGGAAAGAGGCGTCCTGCCGTATTCACGGGTGGAAGCGCTCTTAACCCTGCCTCCCATTACATGGGCCATAAGCTGGGCCCCGTAACATATGCCCAGCACAGGGATCCCCAGTTCAAATACTTCCCTGTGACACACAGGGGAATCATCCGCATAAACGCTGCTGGGACCCCCTGAAAAAATTATACCCCTGGGATGCTTATCCCTGATTTCTTCAGGTGATATATCATAATCCACTACTTCGCTGAATACTTTTAAATCCCTTATTCTCCTGGCTATCAGCTGGCTGTACTGCCCTCCAAAATCCAGTACCAGTATTTTATCCAAAGGTAACGACATTGTCATGCTCCTCTCTTCTGTCCCGGGCTGCAAGAGGGACGGTTCTTTTTGTCCCGTTTTATTTAACAAAAAAAAGCGGGCAAGGGACGCTAGCATCCTGAATGGGAAAATCAAAAATATAAGTTTTTTCAAACTGTTCCCATGATAAGCGGTTTGTTTTTGATTTATGCGAGTCCCCTGGTCGCTGTCTCCCCGGCATCCGAAACATATTTCCCTTTATCCTACGGTGTAATTCGGGGCTTCCTTGGTTATATGAACATCGTGAGGATGGTTTTCCTTAAGCCCTGCAGCCGTTATGCTCATAAAGCGGGTTTTCTCCTTGAGTTCCTGTATATTTTTTACGCCGCAGTACCCCATACCTGCCCTTAGACCTCCTATTAGCTGGTACACTATATCCGACAGCAGGCCTTTGTATGGTACCCGGCCTTCAACTCCTTCCGGAACCAGTTTTTTTGCATCTTCCTGGAAATACCTGTCCCGGCTGCCCTCGGCCATAGCTCCCAGAGAACCCATACCCCTGTACACCTTGAAGCTCCTCCCCTGATAAATCTCAATATCCCCCGGGCTTTCCTCGGTACCCGCCAGCAGGGAACCTACCATAACGGTATCCGCCCCCGCAGCTATAGCCTTGGTTATGTCCCCGGAATATTTGATACCTCCGTCGGCAATTATGGGTACGCCGTATTTCGCAGCAGCCTCTGCACTGTCCATGACAGCCGTTATCTGGGGTATACCTATACCTGCCACAACCCTGGTAGTACAGATTGACCCCGGCCCTATACCCACTTTAACCGCATCCGCTCCTGCTTTGATAAGGTCCTCGGTACCTTCATACGTGGCAACATTGCCGGCTACCAGTTGTATGTCCGGGTACCTGCTCTTAATTCTGTCCACAGCCTCCAGCACCCCTTTTGAATGACCGTGGGCCGTATCCACCACAATCACATCAACCTTTGCGTCAACCAGGGCTTCAATCCTGTCCATCATATCGCCGGTAACACCGACGGCAGCACCCGCCAGCAGCCTTCCCTTGTCATCCTTGGCGGAATTGGGATACTTTATGGCCTTTTCGATATCTTTAATGGTTATGAGCCCTTTGAGATTGAACTCCCGGTCTACAATAGGCAGCTTCTCCACTTTATATTTTTTCAGGATTTCCTGGGCCTCCTGCAGTGTGGTACCTTCAGGAGCCGTTACCAGGTCTTTGCTGGTCATGACCTGGGAAATTCTTTTGGACATATCTGTTTCAAAACGCAGGTCCCTGTTGGTGATTATGCCCACCAGCTTCCCCTTCTCGGTAATGGGCACACCGGATATATGGTACCTTTCCATAAGCTCCAGGGCATCTGAAATAAGCTGGTCGGGTCCCAGATGGAACGGGTCAACTATGACCCCGTGTTCTGAACGCTTAACTTTATCCACTTCGGATGCCTGCCGCTCTATGGACATATTTTTATGAATTATTCCTATACCTCCCTCCCGGGCTACGGCAATAGCCATACGGGCTTCCGTCACCGTATCCATCCCGGCGCTGAGAAGGGGTATATTAAGTTTGATCTTCCTGGTGAGAAATGTCGTAACATCCACATCCCTGGGAAGAACCTCTGATTTTGCAGGTATCAGCAGTACATCATCAAAAGTCAAGCCTCTTTTTACAACTTTTTCACTATACATCCTGAACATCCCCTTTTTTTGTACTTGTGAAAAATCCCTCTTGTATTATTTCAAGTATTATAGTCAAATATCACAGGTTTGTCAAATGATTTGGAGCAGCCCCGCAATATACGGATACCCCGAAAAATATTTGTAAAATATGCCTTGACAAGCAAGGATTTCTAACTTAAATGTAATATAATATAAATAAATAATATCCTTATTTTCTGATAACGGGGTGTCACCGATGAAAGAGATACTGCTGGGACTTCTGCTACTGGCATACTTGGGCTTTATGGCTTACATCATCTATATCTTCCTTGCCCTGGCAAAGTCCAGCAGCAGAATGGTAAAAATTCTCAAAAAAATATTGGAAGAAAAATCCGGGGAAACGGACGGGGAATAATTACAGCCGCAGCAGCAGTCAATATCATTATTATACATCATATGCAGTTTGTTTCCAATAAAGGCGGTTTGTTTGTTCTGGTGCAACAATTTACCGCAAATATTAAAACAAACAAGTGCTAATAATATACTGAGGATAACAATACTTAAGGAGGCCCGCATATGGACGACTTCGACCCGTCGGGAGTAATCCCTTCGCTTTCCGCCAACAACCTGTCCATTTTGGAAAACCAGCTGACTCAGGAGGCGCTAATGATAAGAAAAATACAGCATTATTCCAGACAGTGCCAGGATTCCGAACTCAAAAACCTTTGCAGCCGGCTGGCAGAGAGGCATAAAAATCATTATAACTCACTGCTGAGCTATCTTACATCCCGCAGCAAATAGTTCCAGGGAGGCTCTTACATGAACGGCACCGATTATTTTGCAGACAAAGATATTATGCAGGACCTGCTGTCTTCAGAGAAACATATTTCAGATGCCTGTAATGTCTATGCCTGTGATGCCACCTGCCAGGACCTGCGCCATCTACTGGAAAATATCCTCGCCGATATACACAAGATGTACTGGGATATATGGGATTCAATGACAAAACGGGGATGGTGCAAGATAAAGAATGCAAACAGCCAGGAAATTGAAATGTGCAGACAGAAGTTCGAACAAGCGGCCAGAGAACTGAAATAATATTGGTCCCAACCCGTCAGGAGGCCTTATACCCCTGAAAGGTTGGGATTATGTTTCTATGCCTTACGGAAGTTTGATATAACCTTCCTCCATCATGGTACGGGTCATATCCATTGACTGCCTTATCCTGTCCTCGGCCCTTGCATACAGCTCTTCTCTGCTCAGTTTGAGCCTTGCTATGTTCTGCTCTATGGCCTTCATGCCCACCGCCACGGCTACCCTCGGATATATTTCCCATTTGTCCATTGTGGGCAGTATATAGTCTTCGGTCATACCCTCGTCTTCAGCGCATTTTGCCAGTTCCATGGAAGCTGCTATGCACATCTCGTCGGTTATGGTCTTTGCCTGTACATCCAGGGCCCCCCTGAATATACCGGGGAAACCCAGGGAGTTGTTTACCTGGTTGGGGAAGTCGGACCTGCCGGTGGATACTATCCGGGCCCCGGCCTCCTTTGCTTCCCAGGGCCATATCTCGGGTATGGGGTTGGCGCAGGCGAAAACTATGGCATCTCTGGCCATGGTCTTTATCCATTCTGGTTTGAGTACACCGGGCCCGGGGGTGGACAGGGAGATTATCACATCCGCACCTTTTATTGCATCGGCAGGGCTTCCTGCGATTTTGTCCCCGTTGGTCTTGAGGCACATTTCCCATTTTTCTTTGTATTTTTCTTTCAGTTCGGTTCTCCCCGGGTGAAGGGTACCCTTACTGTCGCACATTATCATGTTCTCCGGGGTCACTCCTGCAGCCAGTAAAAGACGGGCAGTACATATGTTGGCGGCCCCTGAACCATGCATAACCACCTTTATGTCCTCTATTTTCTTGCCTACAATCTTGAGGGCGTTTATGAGCCCTGCCAGGTTTACGGCTGCGGTTCCCTGCTGGTCATCGTGCCAGACCGGTATATCCATTTCTTCTCTGAGGGTGTCCAGTATTTTAAAGCATTTGGGCTGTGCTATATCTTCGAGATTGATACCGCCGAAGCTGGGCTGCAGCCATTTTACAGCCGAGATGATCTCATCGGGGTCCTTTGTATCAAGGCATATGGGCACGGCATCCACGCCGCCCAGGTATTTGAACAAAAGGGCCTTGCCTTCCATTACGGGCATACCGGCTTCAGGGCCTATGTCCCCCAACCCCAGGACCCTGGTACCGTCGCTTACCACCGCTATGGTGTTGCCTTTATTGGTATGCTGGTATACCAGGTCCTTGTCCTGGTTTATTGCCTTGCATGGTGCGGCCACTCCCGGGGTGTACCATATGGCAAAGTCTTTCACATCCCTTACCGGGCATTTCAGGGCTGTCTGGACCTTACCTTTGTAGAAAGGATGCAGTTTCATGGCATCCTCCGCCGGCTTCCTGGCTTTTTGCAACAGCTCTTCTTTTGATATCATGATAATTTTACCTCCATAACCATTATTTTACATTATTTTATTCTGTATTTTGCCGGTTCTGTTTCATAGAGATTATTGCCCAGGGCATCTATTACAACTATTGCCGGGAAGTCTTCCACATGGAAGCGGTGTATGGCTTCTGCCCCCAGGTCTTCATATGCCACTACCTCCACCTTCCTGATGCTCTTGGCTATCAGGGCGGCAGCTCCACCTACCGCTCCAAAGTATACCGAACCGTATTTTTTCATTCCTTCTATTACTTCCCGCGACCTCAAGCCTTTACCTATCATTCCCTTTAAACCGCGCTCCAGCAGCGGTACTGTGTACGGGTCCATACGATAGCTGGTGGTAGGTCCTGCGGCCCCTGCCGCATACCCTGGCTTTGCCGGAGCGGGACCTACGTAGTATATGAACTGGCCATCAAGGTCTACAGGCAGGTCTTCCCCTTTCTGTATCAGCTCTATAAGCCTCTTGTGGGCGGCATCCCTTCCGGTATATATGACACCGCTTATGAGTACATTATCCCCTGCCCTTAGTTTTCTGACTTCTCCGGTGGTCACGGGCGTATTTATTCTTACAGTGTTTCCCATGTTATCCGCCTCCTTATATGATTGCTTCCGCATGCCGGGCCGCATGACAGCAAATATTCACAGCCACCGGAAGCCCTGCTATGTGTGTGGGGAAATGGTCGATGTTTACCGCAAGGGCGGTGGTCCTGCCCCCGAGGCCTGCGGGCCCTATCCCTGAATTGTTTATCTCTTCAAGTATCTCCTGCTCCAGTTTTGCATACCTTTCATCGGGGTTATGCAGGCCTACCGGCCTTATGGTAGCCTTCTTGGCCATCAGGGCGGCCTTTTCCACGGTACCCCCTATACCCACACCCACCACAATGGGGGGACACGGATTGGGTCCCGCCTTAACCGCCGTCTCAACTACAAAGTCCCTGACCCCCTTTACCCCGTCGGCAGGTTTGAGCATCTTCAGGGCGCTCATATTTTCACTGCCAAACCCCTTGGGTGTTGCCAGCAGCTTTATTTTGTCACCGGGCACTATCTCAAGATGTACTATGGCAGGGGTATTGTCCTTTGTGTTTACACGGTCAAACAGGGGATCATTCACTGCGGATTTCCTGAGATAGCCGTCCCTGTATGCTTCCCTTACACCCTGGTTTACAGCCTCGTTAAAATCCCCGTCCACTATCCTTACGTCCTGTCCCAGTTCTATGAACAGCACCGCCAGTCCCGTGTCCTGGCATATGGCTATCCGTTCCCGGGATGCTATATCATGATTTTGTACCAATTGTTTGAGTATTGATTTGCCCACTTCGGAGGCCTCCCTTTCAGCCTCTTCTTTCAGCTTGTCATATATGTCTTCTCCTATGACGTAGTTGGCCTCCATGAACAAATCCCTTACCGTATCCTTGACCAGTCCGGCCTTGACCTCTCTCACCCTTCTTCCCTCCCTGTCATTATTGTAGGGCTGATGCCCCTTCTGAATGAAACTTTACTCTATTTACCAAATATCAGAAATACTGCTGCAGTACAAAAACTACAAATGCAGGTCATTCTGAAGACCTAACTCCCCTGAAAAGAATGGAGATTTACCCTCAGCCATACCTTATTAAGCTTTATTCCCAGCTGCTTATCTAAGTATATAAAAAAAATCTGCTCTTGGAAAGCACATGAACATAAAAATGTCAGTTCTACCCGGCTTGGTTCACTGTTCTGAAAAGAATTCCTGTATCTGCGAATAAAAAATTGGCTTCCCGGTGAATTATTACGAAAAGCCAATCCTTTCTTCTTTACTGAGCCTGACTCCTCCCATTACTGACTGTATACACTGTGTTTTACGGTCTGGCGGTCTGAAACTGGTTCTTATCCAATGCAGCTCGTATTACCATAAATATATCGTATGCGTGCAGTAATAATATCACAACATAAAGAAATGCATATTTGTCTAAACGGCAACAGTGCCTTTTCCCTTCTTGGTTTTCTGAATATAGTACACAGCAGCAAGCAAAACCAGTCCCAGGGCATTTATCTTTATATTTGTTACTATTAGTAAAATTCCTCCCAAAGCCAGCATCAGGCGTTCCATTATCGACTGGTTGGTAATGAAATGCCCCGTTAGGGCCGATGCTACGCCAATTATCCCCACCAGTGCAGTAATTAATATTATTGTTAACTGTATAATGTTCGTATCAATTAGCAACAGTTGGGGACTGTAGACAAAAATATACGGTACAAGGAAAGCAGCTATAGCCAGTCTCGCAGCATTAACCCCCGTCCTCATAGGTTCCGACCTTGCAACACCTGCTGCTGCAACTGCAGCAAGACAAACCGGAGGAGTTATGTCAGCAATAATACCGAAGTAGAAAACAAACATGTGTGCCGCCATTACCGGTACTCCCATTAACAACAGTGCCGGTGCCGCTATAGTTGATGTTATGACATAATTGGCCGTTGTCGGTACGCCTATACCCAGTATCAGCGATGTCAGCATGGTAAAGAAAAGGGTTAAAAGAAGCTTGCCTTTTGCAAATCCTACAAGAATGGAACCCATTTTCAATCCCAGCCCTGTCTGTGTAACCACACCTATGATAATACCTGCGCAGGCACAGGCGGCAACAACGGTTAAAGCATTTCTTGCCCCCTGTTCAAGTCCTTTTACTATATCGGTTAAACTCATCCTGGTTTCTTTCTTGATCATGGCACACAAAATTGATGATGCAATTGCCACCAGTGCAGCGCGAACAGGTGTATAGCCTGCAACGAGGAAATATACCACTACTATGATAGGTATTAGCAAGTGCCCCCTTGTCATAAGTACTTCCTTTATACTGGGGAGTTCATCCCTGCTCAGGCCTCTTAAACCTAATTTCTTGGCTTCAAAGTGTACTCCCGCCCATATGCCGAAATAGTAAAGAATGGCAGGTATTATGGCGGCACCAATTACCTTAACATATGAAGTGTTGGTGAACTCAGCTATAAGGAAGGCAGCAGCCCCCATTATAGGCGGCATAAGCTGTCCCCCGGTTGAAGCAGTAGCTTCCACCGCCCCTGCAAACTCGGGCTTATACCCCAGTTTTTTCATCATGGGGATGGTAAAACTACCTGTCCCTACCACATTTGCCACAGAACTGCCGGTAAGTGTTCCCATACATCCGCTGGAAATTACAGCAACTTTTGCAGGCCCTCCGGATGCAAACCCTGCTATAGCATTGGCAAGGTTTATGAAAAATTCACCCATACCCGTCTTTTCCAAATATGCTCCAAAAAGAAGGAACAGAAATATAAAGGTTGAAGATACACCGATCGGAATACCCAGAATACCTTCAGTAGTAAAAAACAAGTGCTGTACCAAATTCTCCAGATCCACCCCTCTGTGGGCCAACTGTCCCGGTATGTACGCACCAAACAGGGCATATAAAATAAAAATCCCGGAAATAATCACCATGGGCCACCCCACAACTCTACGTGCGGCTTCTAATACCAGAATGATTGCAACTACACCCACAATCAAGTCAATGTCTGTTACCGTTCCCGCCCTGTTCACAAGCTGTTCATAAAATACAACCACATACATACATGCTGCAGCTGCGACCACAGCCAGTATTATATCCAAAGGATGCATCCTGTCCCTTGCCCATTTTTTCCCGGAAGGATACAGCAGGTATACCAGACACAAGCCAAAGGCCAGGTGAACAGCTCTTTGAATCATTGCATCATAAACCCCGAAGATTCCCGTGTAAAGCTGGAAAAGAGTAAAACATATACAGATAGCTGAAATAATTTTTGCTCCGAAGCTTTTTAATACACGATAGTCTGAACCCCGATCATATTTTTTGAGAATTTCTTCAGCATTTGCCGCAACTTCAGTACGCTTTTCCATCATCCAACTCCTTTCGAAGTATTAATGTCTTAAACTGCAAAAAGTCTTAAAGCATGCAATTACTTAAACAAAAATTCTCCCCTGCCAGCATATTTGGGTATTTCTAAGATGCAGCATTTTTGCTTGCTGAATCTTAGAAATGCTAATACAGAGTTAAGAACTGAAAATACAGGATTTACTGACCCCTGCCATCACCCTTGAAGTGTATCAGACTCACCTTCGTTTATATCTTTTTAGACACGTACCTTTCCCGGGATTTATCCCGGGAAACGGTTTCTAAGCTTCAGATGGGGTTAAAACCCCACCTGAAGCTTAGAATCCTGTTTATCAGCTTTCCTGATTACCCACTTTTCTGATGCATATATTTTAATCAGATTGTTCGGCTCCACAAAACTGAGCAGTGGATAATCCTCGCCTCCAATACTGAGAGAATGCCTGGGGATAGGAGAAACTCTTATTAGAATTGAATTTAACTTTCTATTTTGGACTAAAACAAATTTCCCGTTTTCGGTTAAAAATTCTCCATTATCCTTCGAATACGGCATCCCCACCCCGAAGGATTCATACAGCACCCTTTCAAGAATTAAGCGGTTACTCTCATCAACAGAATAAACTTCGTCCACAGGTGTCAGTAATACCGAATGGATAAAACTTAACCTGAAAGTCCTGTCGGGAACTATAAGTATCCTTCGGGTCTTATTTTCCACATCTTCTAAGACCAGAACTTTCTCCCGAGCAATATTACAGCAAACAGCAACGTAGTAGAGCATTAATGCAGCCATAACAGCTATAAGTACTATTTTATAACTTGCATATATTCCGGTCCTATCAGTCATCAACGGCTTTCACCCTTTATTTCAGCCCTTTTTCTTTAAAGTACCTTTCAGCCCCGGGATGCAGCATAATAGACATGCCCTGGAGTCCTGTTTCTGGTGTAATATATTTTCCAACATTGTGAGCAGCAACTACCCTGTCATGATTTTCATATATGCTCTTTACAAGTTGATACACCAGCTCTTCATCCAATTTACTTGTTGTTATCAGCATTGCTTTAACAGTAAGGGTCTTTACTTCCTCTGCCTGACCATTGTAAGTATTTGCCGGAATCGTATATTCAGTAAAATATTTATATTCACTAAGTAAAGTACTGGCTGTTTCTCCTTCTATCGGTATGATAACCACGTCATGCTGTGCCGCAATATCCTGAATGGCCGCCGTAGGTGCCCCTGCGATTATGAAGGCCGCATCAATCTGCTTGTCCTTCAGTCCTCCGGCTGCTTCAGAAAAAGATAAATATCTTGCATCAATATCGTTTTCGAAATCCAGACCAGCCGCTGCCAATATCTGCTTGGCATTTTCGGCAACACATCCCCCAACGGCTCCTACAGCAACTTTTTTACCTTTTAAATCCTTTAACGTTTTTACATCCTTGTCCAGAGAAACAATCTGAATGGGCTCATTGTACAGGGTCATCAACCCTCTAATGTCTGAATACTTGTCCCCTTCAAACATCAACTTGCCGCTCTCCGCATAATAGGCTATATCGTTTTGTATTGTTGCTACTTCCAATTTCCCGTCCCTCATCAGGTTAATATTTGCTACAGAAGCACCGGTGCTTTGGGCAGTAGCATTAATCCCATCTATGCTGCTGTTCCAAATTTCTGCAAAAGCACCTCCCAGGGGGAAATATGTCCCTGCTGTTCCTCCTGTACCTATATTTATAAACTGCTGCTTACTGCCTTTTTCTGGAGCATCGCTGCTGCAGCTTGCTGTAATGGACCCCACCAACACCAGTGCCAATAACAAGACCAAAAGTTTTGTATTCCTAATCATAAATTTTCATCCTTCCTTTTTATGATTCAATTCACGCAGTAACATTATTGATCTTCTTAGTTTGAATATTTGTCTATGTCAAATTCAACACCTCCTCCAATACAAACTAAAGAACTTCCTCAATAACATCCGACAGGGTTATTTTGATTTTCTGTACTATCTCTTCAACCTGGTCTGCATTTACTATCAGGGGTGGAGTAAGCAGGATGAGGTCCCCATTTACGGTATCCGCGCAGGAAGACCCCGGGTATAAAACTATACCGTTATCCAGCCCTTTCCTTGCAATCATACCTCCTAGTTTTATTTTTTTACTAAAAGGTGTTTTACTATCTTTATCTTTAACAAATTCAATCCCCATCTGAAGACCCATACCTCTAATGTCCCCCACAATGGGACAGTCCGCCAATTCCTCTTCCAGTTTTGATTTCAGTAGCTTACCCATCTTTTTACTGTTTTGCACCAAGTTTTCCCTTTTGATTATCTCCAGGGTTTTGCAACCCACTGCACAGGAAATGGGACTGCCTGTATAAGTGTGACCATGTACAAATCTGCCGGTAGGCCCTTTTCTGAATACAGACATCACTTTTTCGCTTATAACAATACCACCGAGAGGTATGTATCCCGAGCTTACGCCCTTGGCAATACACATTACATCAGGAACCACTCCAAAGTTATCTATACCGAAATTCTCTCCCGTTCTCCCGAAACCGTTCATTACCTCATCAGATATCATCAGCACATCGTATTTATCACAGATTTCCCTGATTATTCTGTAATACTCTTTTCTGGGATATGCCCCTGCGGCTGACGATCCTGATACCGGTTCAAATATGAACCCCGCTACATTTTCAGGCCCCTCTCTTAAAATTGTTTTTTCAAGCATTCTTGCGCACTGGCAATCACATTCATCGGGAGTAACCCCGAATTCACAGCGATAACAATATGCAGGCGCAATATGAGGAAAATCCAACAGCAATGGTTCATACATCTTTCTCAAATCGGTTTTCCCGGTCATGGATAATGCCCCTATGGTATTGCCATGATAACTTCTCCACCGGGAAATAATTTTATGTTTGTTAGAAACACCATCCCTCTCCACAAAATACTGCCTGCACAGCTTAATAGCCGCTTCAGTCGCCTCTGACCCACCGGAAACAAAATACGTATATCCCAGGTCTCCCGGTGCCATTTCCGCTATTCGTTCCGCCAGTTCAATTGTAGGATCTGTTATAAACCTGGTCAAATGAGTAAATGCAATTTTCCTTGCCTGTTCCGCCATTACTTCGGCTATCTCTTCATTTCCATGGCCTATATTTGCTACCGCCGAACCTGAACAGGCATCTAGATATTGGTTACCTGCATCATCATACAGGTAAACACCCTCGCCTCTTACTATTTTGGGATAATCGTGCCTCAGGTTTCTTGTGAAGACATGTTTCGTATCAGTTTTCATATTCTCTCCTCCAGATATTTATCTTATAGTTATTACTGTTGCCGGTTGCTGTAAACCTAACCGCCCACAGCGGCCCAGATACTTAAAATGCCGATAAGCTGGCAAATATCCCTCCTTTACAGGTTAAAATTTGACCTCCGTTCACAACGGACTCCAAAGCCGGGAATGGTGAGCTGCCAATGCTCATACATCACAAATATACAGTGATACAAAATCCGTTGGCCGGCGAACGGTAAAAAAACATATAGTGTCTCATTGCAAAATCTTATTGCAAAATTTATTCCAACTAAGACAAACCAGCAGCTTCAACTGTTCAACAATATTAACTGCAAATATTGGGGTGAATTAGAATGTCCTATATATTAATTTAGGTGACCTAATATAGACTAATATGTGCGTATATCATTGTACTGCAATAACTCTATCATGGTATATTTCTTGCAATTAATCATGATAAGCATATATGCTTTAAAAATACACAAGAGGAGAAGGAGGACAGATAATGAAATCGGTTGTAATAACATCCGCTGTAAGGACAGCAGGCGGCAAATTAGGTGGTGCCTTAAAAGATTTTTTGCCTGAAGAGCTAACAAAACTAGTCATTGAGGGTGCTATTTCAAAATCGCAGCTGGAAAAAAGCATTATAGATGAAGTTGTAGTCGGTCAGGCAAAACAAAGTACAGATGCCCCCAATATTGCAAGAGTTGCAGCCTTAAAGGCGGGAATACCCGAAGAAGTACCCGCATATACTGTCCACAGGCAATGCGCATCGGGAATGCAGGCTGTCATTAGTGCTGCATGGCAGATACAGTCAGGATATGCAGATGTGATAGTGGCAGCAGGGGTAGAAAGCATGAGTACGGCACCTTACTATATTCGCAGGGCCAGATTCGGGTATAGGTCAGGTAACGGTGAACTGCTGGATCCTAACACGGAAAGTCAGCCCAAATCACAACCCCAGGATATTTATGGCACATTTAACATGATCCAAACTGCCGAAAACCTTGCGAAGGCATACGGTATCTCAAGGGAGGAACAAGACCGGTTTGCATTGCAAAGTCAGAAAAAGGCTATACAGGCTATTGATACAGGCCGATTCAGGGATGAAATTATCCCCGTTGAAATTCCACGGAAAAAAGGAGAAATAATGGTATTTGATGCTGACGAACATCCAAGAAGGGACACCACCCTGGAAAAGATGTCCAAACTGGCACCCGTTATTGAAGGCGGTACTGTCACAGCTGCAAACGCATCCGGACGTAATGACGGCGCATCTGCTGTAGTAATAATGTCGGAAGAGAAAGCCAGAGAAATGAATATTAAACCTATGGTCCGATTGATATCAGCAGGCATTGCCGGTGTTGACCCAAGAATAATGGGCTCCGGGCCTGTACCTGCGACAAAAAAAGCACTGAAAAGAGCAGGCCTGGCAATGGAAGATATTGGCCTGATAGAATTGAACGAAGCTTTTGCCGCTCAAACTCTGGCATGCATAAAAGAATTGAATATTAACAGAGAAATATTGAATGTAAACGGCGGGGCCATTGCACTGGGCCATCCGCTTGGATGTTCAGGCAACAGGATAATTGTTACCCTCATTCATGAAATGCTCAAGCGCAGAACCAAATACGGCCTGGCATCCATTTGCGTTGCAGGAGGGCTTGGCGTGACAACCATTTATGAAAACCTTTTATAGCATTCTTATGTATCAGCAATCAGATCAATCATGCGAGGAGGATAGATATGAAAACGGAACAGAATAAGATAATAAGTTTTGAACAGGCCATTTCTCATGTCAGAGACGGAGACAGTATAATGATTGGAGGTTTTGGCTTACGGGGATATCCTCATGAATTGGTGGAAGCTTTAGTTGCAAGCAATAAGAAATATTTAACAATAATAAGTAATGACCTGGGTTCCCCGGGGGAAGGTCTGGGGAAACTCTTAACCAACAATCAGATTAAAGGTTTGATAGGTAATTATTACAATTGGAATCCTGATGTTGCAAAAGCATATAACGAAGGAAAAATTGATGTAAAACTGCTCCCCCAGGGAACCTTCGCCGAAGCGATCAGGGCTGCAGGTGCAGGCATACCGGCATTTTACACCCTTGCTTCTGTCGGAACCGACCTGGGAAAGGGCAAAGAAACCAAATCATTTAACGGTAAGACATATGTACTGGAGCACGCAATCACCGCTGACGTGGCACTGATTAAGGCATATATGGCCGACGAGCTTGGAAACCTCATTTATTATAAAACAGCGAGGAATTTCAACCCCTTAATGGCTATGGCGGCGAAACTGACCATTGTACAGGTTGATGAGATAGTTCCTGTGGGAACTCTGGATCCCGAAAAAATTGCCACACCACATATATTTGTAAACTTCATAACCAGGAAGGATGAAAAAAAATGACACTAATACCGAAAGAAAAGGCAAAAACAAGAATAGCTAAAAGAATAGCCCGGGATTTCAATCAAACCCGGGGTACAACCGTGATAAACCTGGGAGTGGGGATCCCCACAATGGTATCCAACTATGTAACCAATCCCAACGTGTTCATACAGGCAGAAAATGGTATGCTAGGCGTTGGTCCGATAGCTAAAGATCATGAAATTGATGAGCAGCTGATTAATGCAGGCAGACAGCCTGTAACCGAAACCCCGGGATGTTGCTACTTCGACAGTTCCGTTTCCTTTGGCATGATCAGGGGAGGGCATATAGATGCTACAGTTATAGGTGCTTTTGAAGTGGATGAGAAAGGTAATGTGGCAAACTGGATCATACCCAATGGCAAGCAGTTGGGAGTGGGTGGAGCGATGGACCTTGTTACAGGGGCAAAAAAGGTCATTATTGCAATGATACATAATACCAAAGACGGTAAACCCAAAATTTTGCAAAAATGCACCCTTCCCATAACAGGATTTAGCGAAGTCGATATGGTTGTAACCGAACTGGGCGTTTTCTGTTTCGAATCCGGCCAATTGATTTTGAAAGAAATTGCTCCTGAAGTTACAGTGGAAACCTTAAAATCCTTAACTGAAGCAAAATTTGAAATAAGTAAGGATTTAACGCTAATGAACGTATAAATACAAAACCAGGGGGAAGGTATAGCTACTACTAACCCTTCCCCCTGATCATTTCAATACCCTTATCAGTTATGCAGCTTCCCTGTCTGGTTTTCCCTGTTCTCACCAGACCCATCTGTTCCAGCTTTTTCAGCCTTGACTTGACTTTAGCATCCGTCAGGTTTAGATTTTTTCCCCTGCTCAGTTCCGCAATCTTATTCCTGCCAATCATCCTTCCCGCTTTATTCGCTTTATATATTTCATCAAGTATAAATTGAAATTCTTTGAAGCTGTTTTCGTTTGCAAGTATGCTGACCGTACCCGATACACCCCCCGATGTGTTTGCACTTCCTGTCAATCTGGGCGGAAGGTCTTCAACAGTAATTATTCTATTGTTGGATACAACAGTAAGATACTGTATCACGTTTTCCAGTTCCCTCACGTTGCCTGGCCAGTTATATTCTTTTAAAATGTTCATAACCTCTTCCGGTATTAAGATACTGCTGTTATACGCATCTATAATACTTCTTACAATCTCAGGTATATCCGTTTTTCTCTGCCGCAATGGCGGGATAGTAATGGGGAGAACGTTCAATCTATAATAGAGGTCTCTCCTAAACACCCCTTGCTCTACAAGATGTGATAAATCTTTATTGGTTGCTGCTATGACCCGTACATCTATGGGAATAACTTTAGAGGCCCCCAGTCGCATAACCTCCCGTTCCTGCAGAACTCTCAACAGCCTTGACTGTATTTTGCTAGGCGCATCGCCTATCTCGTCAAGAAAAATTGTGCCATTATGAGCCTGCTCAAATAACCCGGTTTTACCCCCTTTCAGTGCCCCTGTGAAAGCCCCTTCTTCATACCCAAACAACTCACTTTCTACTAAATTCTCGGGAATTGCTGCAAAATTTATTCCTATGAAAGGGCCGTCGCACCTACTGGAAGCATTGTGCATCGCCTGTGCGAAAAGTTCTTTTCCGGTTCCGCTTTCTCCGGTTATCAGCACTGTCAGGTCGGTTCCGGCAAATTTCTTTGCCCTTTCGACGGTCTTAGTGATGCTTATGCTTGTACCCCTTATGCTATCAAAAGTATATTTCGCCACATACCCTTTTTTATTCAATTTCCTTCTAACGTTTGCCTCAATCTTTTGGAGGGTAGAAACTTCATTAAGAGCACATATTCGTGATTTTCCTTTATTGTTCTTAATGTAAGTAATAGAACCCACTATTTTTTTGGATTTAACATCAAAAAGGGCCTCATATACGGGTGTCTCTTTCAGCATCAATCTGACGAACTCCGGATATTCCCGGAAAACCTCTGAATAATTCTTCCCTATCACATCTTCATATTTTAAATGGAACAAATCTTCGGATGCAGGATTAAATGCAGAAATACAATCATTTTCATCAATAGCTATTATGCTGTCCCTGATTTTATTGACTATAACTTCAAGGTTACGGCTTAGTTTTTCTGTGCTAAGTAAAAGATCAGCCACTTTATTCCCCGCCTGTATCATCAGTTGGATATGATATCTGGCAAAATTATCGATATTTTTCAAATCCAGGTTCATGCACAGCAGTATTTCAAGAAATGTTGAAAACGAAATGGTACGTCTGCCCAGATCTATCTTATTCTTTACAGTTCCAGGGCAAAGATGAATATGTCCCGGGCTTATCGCTGTATCCACATCATCCAGGTTTATTTTTTGCCCCGGCCAATACGGAACATAATTCAGGTGATTTAACCCCAGTTCTCTAAGAGAGGTAATGGTTTCAATAGTTACTTCCTTGGGATGGTTTATTACAAGGGTTTTCTTATCCTTTGGCAAAACCATGACTTTCTCAAGATTTTGGCCGTTGATAATACGTTTAGCAGCAATTATCCGGCTTTCAGGATAGAACTTTTGTGCTTCCTCCCTCAGGAATTCACCTGAAATCAGAACTACAGGTGTAGTCCTGATTTCATTTACGCCTTCCTCAAAGTTTAACAGATTAATCTTTAACCTTTCATTGATATTGCATAGCAAGAGATTTTTAAGGAATACACCGTCCTTACTTGTCCAAGTTAAAATATCCAGCTCATTTTTCACGGCATCCATAATATTTCATCCAATCCATTGAGAAATCACTAAAAAGCCGACCTTTCGCATTATTATTATAATTCTACATAGCACTCTTTAATCCTTTAAATATTACAGGATGATTATCCAGATCTGCCTTGATGAGAGTGGTATTAAAAAGAGTACTGGAACCTTTTAATTCCAGTACTCTTTTATTTACATCATATCCATTCCGCCCATGCCGCCCATTCCGGGGCCGGGCATGTTATTCTTCTCTTCAGGGATGTCCGCAACAAGGCTTTCAGTGGTGAGCACCATTGATGCGACAGAGGAAGCATTCTGCAGGGCTGACCTTGTAACTTTCGTGGGGTCAACGATACCTGCCTGGATCATGTCTACATACTCGCCCTTATAGGCGTCAAAGCCCACGGCCCCTTCAAGGCTCTTCACTTTTTCCACTATGACAGAACCTTCCAGACCGGCATTATCTGCGATCTGTCTTACAGGCTCTTCAAGAGCCCTTCTCACTATGCTGGCCCCTGTTTTTTCATCGCCTTCCAGGGTATCCAGCAGGCTGTCAACTGCAGCAATAGTCCTGATAAGGGCTGTTCCGCCACCGGGAACTATTCCTTCCTCAACGGCAGCCCTGGTTGCGGAAAGGGCGTCTTCTATCCTGTGCTTCTTCTCTTTGAGTTCGGTTTCTGAAGCAGCTCCAACCTGGATAACTGCCACACCACCGGACAATTTGGCAAGTCTTTCCTGGAGTTTTTCCCTGTCAAACTCGGAAGTGGTCTCTTCAATCTGTACTTTTATCTGCTTGATCCTGTCCTTGATGGCCTTTTCGCTACCTTCGCCATCCACAATAATGGTGTTTTCCTTGGTTACTTTCACCTGACGGGCTTTACCCATCTGGTCTATGCTGGCATTTTTGAGTTCCAGGCCGAGCTCTTCGGAGATAACCTGGCCGCCTGTCAGTATTGCTATATCTTCAAGCATTGCCTTTCTCCTGTCTCCGAAACCGGGAGCTTTGACTGCAACACAGGTGAAAGTACCCCTCAGCTTGTTCACCACCAGGGTGGCAAGGGCTTCTCCTTCCACATCTTCGGCAATAACCACAAGCTTTTTACCCTGCTGTACAATCTGCTCCAGCACCGGGAGTATATCCTGGATATTGCTTATCTTCCTGTCGGTTATAAGTATATACGCATCTTCTATAACAGCTTCCATTTTTTCGGTGTCCGTCACCATATATGGAGATATATAACCCCTGTCAAACTGCATACCTTCAACCACTTCAAGGGTTGTACCCATTGTCTTGGATTCCTCTACGGTTATTACTCCGTCTTTTCCTACCTTTTCCATTGATTCGGCAATCAGGTCACCGATCTCTTCGTCTGCTGCGGATATGGAAGCAACCTGGGCTATGGATTCCCGCTTGTCAATGCTCTTGCTCTGTGCTTTGAGAGCCTCTACTGCTTTATCCACGGCCTTCTGGATACCTTTCCTCAATATCATGGGGTTTGCACCGGCGGCCACGTTTTTCAGCCCTTCCCTGATCATGGCCTGGGCAAGCAGGGTGGCGGTAGTAGTACCATCACCGGCTACATCATTGGTCTTGGTTGCAACTTCCTTCAGAAGCTGTGCTCCCATGTTTTCATAGGGGTCTTCCAGTTCTATTTCCCTGGCAATTGTCACACCGTCATTTGTAATAACCGGTGTACCGAATTTTTTATCAAGAACTACGTTTCTCCCTTTGGGCCCAAGGGTGATCTTCACGGTGTCAGCAAGCTTGTTTATCCCTTTCTCAAGGGATCTTCTGGCGTTTTCACCATATTTAACTTCTTTAGCCATCATCCAACACTCCTTATCTTAATATTTGCTTTCAGCTACTCCACTATAGCCAGTACATCACTCTGTCTGAGAATCAGGTATTCCTCGTCATCCATCTTGATTTCAGTGCCCGCATATTTGGAATAGATTACTCTGTCTCCCACTTTTACCTCCAGAGGCACTTTTTTGCCTTCAACCATTTCTCCGCTTCCCACTGCCAGCACTTCCCCCTCCTGGGGTTTTTCCTTGGCAGTATCCGGCAGTACTATACCGCTTTTTGTAGTTTCCTTTTTCTCCAGAACCTTCACTATGATTCTGTCGCCCAGAGGCTTGATGTTCATATGTAACCCTCCTTGTTTATAGATATTAATTTCTATCAGATTGACTATTAGCACTCACTTAAGGTGAGTGCTAATCACATTTAATATATTATAGGATGACGGTAAAGTAATCAAATTCATTTATCGCCGATATAATGGTATTATTGGTTAATATATCTGTTTATTTTAAGTTATAGCCGTATTCCTCTATTTATTCGCTCATATAGCCATATTTTTATGGATTCTCCCTTCCCTACCTGACGGGATGAAGCGGTCCCGCTTTTTAGCCTCGCCACCGTCATTTCAGGCTCCTTCCCATCATGTCCCTTGCATAATAAAAAAGATACTGCTGGGCGAATCCCGCCAGTTCCCCGAACCTGGTCCCCGCGAACTCCCGGATGCCTTCAGGTGAACAGCCTTTCCTCAGGTAGAAATACTCCATAACCCTCCTCACCCATACATCTACAGGGAATGCATCATATTTTCCCATGGAGAAAAGGAGGATACAGTCGGCTACTTTGGGACCCACCCCCCGGAACCGCATCAGGTATTCCCGGGCCCTTTCGGTATCCAGATGCTCAACGGCATATATATCCATATCCCCTCGGGCTATAATCCTGGCGGCCTCTGCTATATACCTGCCCCTGAACCCGCAGCCACATTCCCGTATATCCTTTTCATCCAGTACCGCAAGGTCCTCGGGGCACGGAAATCCATAACAGGTCCCTCCGTCTGTCTCCATTGCCTTTCCAAAACAGCTGCACAGCCTTTCAATGGTATTCTTGATGCGGGGAATGTTATTGTTGGCGGAAATAATAAAGGAGACAAGGGTTTCCCATGGATCCTGTCTTAAAATCCTTATACCATGACCGAACTCCACAGCCTTCGCCAGTACCGGGTCCCGGGACAACCGTCTTTTTATCTCCCCATAATCCCTCTTCAAGTCAAAGTAATCCATCCATATCTTTTCAAAATCCCCCATGTCTGCCCCTGCAAACAAGACATCCTTTCCCGTCATTCTTATTTCCAGCATCCTGCCCATGGCCACTCCCCTGTAATCTCCGTTCCCCAGGCGGTTCCACCGGAAACACTGCCCGCATTCAAAGATATGCCGGGGTTCAAAGTCACTGACATTTCTCAACAGTATCCCTTCACCGGTTTTAATGTAATCCACTTTTATTCCTCCGTTTTCTGTGCCTCTGTACTGGCTCATCAACTGGCTCAGCTATAGATAGTCAAAAATAAAGTCACATTTACTCCGCCCTGCTAGTCGGGCAGCTTCATGTCCCCCGCCTTTATCCAGTTCCGCTTTCTCATAAATTCGGATATTATTAAGGTAACAACCGCAGGCGCCAGAATGTGCAGGAACACAATCTTCGTCAGAACAGACACACTGCTCCCCATGACAGCAACGGTGCCGAACTGTCCTACCAGGCCGCTGGTTCCCATACCTGCTCCGATAGGATTATTCTGCATTTTGAAAAGGGTTGTGGCAAAAGGCCCCAGGACAGCTGAAGCAAGGGTAGGCGGTATCCATATCAGGGGATTCCTTACTATATTGGGCACCTGGAGCATGGAAGTACCAAGCCCCTGGGATACCAGTCCTCCCCACCCGTTTTCCCGATAGCTGGCCACTGCGAAACCTATCATTTGAGCAGAGCATCCTACTGTTGCAGCACCTGCCGCCAGTCCTCCCAGCTGGAGCATTATGGCAAGGGCTGCACTGCTTATAGGCAGGGTAAGTATCATGCCCATAATGACCGAAACCAGTATGCCCATGGGTATAGGATGTAATTCGGTGGCCCACATTATCCATTTTCCAAGTCCGGTCATGATGGCGGCTATTCCCGGACCAACGGCCACCCCCGCCAATACTCCCGTGATTATGGTGGTTGCAGGGGTCACCAGTATATCCACTTTGGTCTCTTTGGATACCAGTTTGCCGAATTCCGCCCCTATGACAGCCGCTACAAAGGCGCCGGCAGGACCACCCAGTTGATTCCCCGCCAACCCCGTTATTGTGGAAGCAAAAACCACCAGGGGCGGCGCCTGAAGTCCGAAGGCAATGGCCACTGCAATGGCAGGGCCTGTCATTTCCCTTGCCAGGGGATATACGGTTTCATATAAAAAGGGTATGTTCAGGTTTTCTCCTATGACTTTTAATATCAGTCCGATTATAAGCGATGCAAACAACCCCTGGGCCATAGCCCCTAAAGCCTGTATACCATATCGTTGCAGCGATATTTCAATATTTTTTCTTTTCAGGATGTTTTCTTTATTCTTCTTTTCCATCCCAAACCCCTCCTTGTATAAAAAAATTCAGGCAGCCCTGAGGGAGAACAATGCTGCACGGGTGTATATACACCTGTAATGTCATATAATATAATAACATTTCCCGGGGAAAAATAAAAGGCGGACCTAACAGGTCCGCCTTTTATTTTTCCCCGTTTACCGGATTATACAATACCCTGAGCCATCATGGCCTCGGCAACCTTCAGGAAACCGGCAATATTGGCACCGGCAACATAGTTCCCTTCCATACCGTATTCTTTTGCTGTATCTCTCATGGTATAGTATATGTTAACCATTATGTCCTTGAGTTTTGCATCCACTTCTTCAAAGGTCCAGGAATATCTCATACTGTTCTGGGACATCTCAAGACCGGAAGTGGCAACTCCCCCAGCATTGGCAGCCTTTGCAGGAGCAAACAGTATTCCGCTGTTCTGGAATACTTCAATAGCCTCAAGGGTTGAAGGCATGTTGGCACCTTCAGCAACAGCCATTACGCCGTTCTTGACAAGCGTTTTCGCTTCTTCGCCGTTGATTTCGTTCTGAGTGGCGCAGGGCAGCGCGATATCGGCCTTGATTGACCAGATACCCCTGCAGCCTTCATGGTATTCTGCATTGGGATGATATTTAACGTATTCTTTAATTCTCTTTCTTTCTACTTCCTTAATCTGTTTTACAGTATCAAGCTTGATACCCTCCGCATCGTATATGTATCCGGAGGAATCGCTCAGGGCTACGACCTTTGCTCCCAGCTCCTGGGCCTTTTCGGTAGCATATATGGCAACATTACCGGAACCGGATATTAAAGTGACTTTGCCTTCAAAGCTGTGGCCGTGGTCTTTCAGCATTTCATCAGTCAGGTAGACAAGACCGTAACCGGTGGCCTGTTTTCTGGCAAGGCTTCCGCCGTAAGTCAGTCCCTTACCTGTCAGAACCCCTTCAAATACGTCCTTCAGCTTCTTGTACTGGCCGAACATAAAGCCTATTTCCCTTGCACCAACCCCTATATCCCCGGCAGGTACGTCGGTATCGGCGCCGATGTATTTGAACATCTCGCTCATAAAGCTCTGGCAGAATCGCATTACTTCCGCATCCGACTTTCCTTTGGGATCAAAGTCGGATCCGCCTTTTCCTCCGCCCATGGGGAGACCTGTCAGGGAATTTTTGAAAATCTGCTCAAATCCCAGGAACTTCAGTATTCCAAGATAAACGGAGGGATGGAACCTGAATCCGCCTTTATACGGTCCAATGGCACTGTTGAACTGAACCCTGAAACCTCTGTTAACCTGTACCTTGCCGTTGTCGTCCACCCACGGCACCCTGAACATAACAACTCTTTCAGGTTCAACTATTCTTTCCAGCAACCCTGCCTCGGCATACTCCGGATGTTTTTCAACTGCCGGCTCAATAGTTTTCAAAACCTCTTCGACTGCCTGAATAAATTCCGGCTGGTCAGCATTTTTCTCTTTAACTTGTGCCAGAATTTCCTCTACATATGACATTAATTCCGCCTCCTTCTTGTTTACGCATAGATTTATACCATTACATATGATACAACATTTTATGTAATATTTCAATTAAAAATTGAAATGGTTTTCAAAAATACAAAACCCTACATTAAAGCTCCATCTTATTCTATGTATTTTGCCGCTCATTATTCGCCGTCAGCATCACTGGATTACCAGGGTTTTTACAGTCACATTAATCTGCAGAATATTAATGGATGTCATAAATCCTACCTCATCCCTTACCACCTTCTGTACCTCGAAAGCAGTTTCCCTAATAGGATACCCGTACACCATAATCAAATCAATATCTATGATTATCCCTTCGTTAATGCTGGTTATTGCAACTTTTCCGGCCCTGTGCACCCCCGGGACCATCTTTGCCCCATGGGCCACCAGAGAGATGATTACCCCATTGGAAATGGTGTATTTGCCCAGATAGCTGAATGTTGGCCGTACCACCGATTTTTCTACCATCTGCTCCCTCTGGTTTCTGCCCCTTTTCTTGAAAATCTTCAGGGTATCCAGAAAATAACCCGAGAAGTCCTTTCTGATCTCAAAGGTGGGTACAGGGATTACATGTTTCCCCTCCCTGAGCCTGTGCTGCCGGGCAAGATTAATCTCTCCTTCGGTGGCAATATCCTTAATGTCAATCTTTTCACTTACAGGGGGCAGACCAAGGACCTGTACTATCCTTTCCGTCATCTTTTCAGATGTGCTCAGGATAAGAAGCTTGTCGGGGTTTTGCTCTTTTATGGCCTCTGACACCGTCTTCCTGTGGTCCATATCCATAAACAGCGCCCTCCTGATAGCCGCCACTTTGGTAGGCTCCCTTTTTGCGGAAATCCCTGCTATTACACTGTTTCCTTTTATCAGCAGCCCATCGTCAATTATATAGTCTATACCCCTGTCCCTGGCGATAATTAATGCCCTGTAGCTTTTGCCGGTTCCGCTGGGTCCTATCAGAGATACAACCTTCATGTCCAATACCTCCCGCATTCCGTGGTTGCTTAATTCAGCCCCTGCCTAAAAGGGCTCGCCCCTTTACTGATAAAAATTATATAAGAATTCAGGTGAAAATGCCAACCGGAAAAACCGGGGAAAGACTGCTGTTACTACCGGTCAAAAAAGCATAAAGCCAGAGCGTGTCATTATGCCCTGGCGTTATTTCTTTCTGCCCTCTGCTCTTCGCCGATGCCCCCCGTTTCTCTTTCGTTGGCCAGATATGCCAGCGATATCAGGCTTTCGCTGAGGTGAACATTTTCAACAACAACATCCTCCGGTACTTCCAGGTCTTCAGGGGCAAAATTCCATATAGCCCTGATGCCGGCTTTCACCAGCCGGTCGGCTACTCCCTGGGCTGCTTCCTTGGGAGTACAGATTACTGCGATATCTATTCTCTCTTCAAGCATAAACCCTTCAATATCGTCCAGGTCTCTTATCCTTACATCCCTTATGCTCATGCCTATTAACCTGGGATTTATGTCAAACATGGCTTTGAGTGCAAAGCCGCTCTCCTGAAATCCTGTATAGTTTGCTATTGCCTGGCCAAGGTTCCCGGCCCCGACAATAATGATATTATATTTCTTATCCAGCCCCAGTATCTTTCCTATCTGCTCCCTCAATTCTTCCACATTGTACCCGTAACCCTGCTGTCCGAATCCCCCGAAGTAGTTCAGGTCCTGCCTTATCTGGGAAGCGGTAAAGCCCAGAAGCCTCCCGAACTCTTTGGACGAAATTCTTCCCACGCCTCTTTCCATCAGGTCGCCAAGATATCTGTAATACTTGGGCAGCCGCCTTACCACCGCCATAGGTACCCGTGGTCTTATTCTGTACATCCTGCACCTCCCCATTCACTGCATTATGATATATACAAAAGTGAATTCGTCTAATTATTCCCAGCAGGTGATTAAATTATACCAATCTGTTAAATCATTATCAATATGTATATTTTTCTTTTATCCGATGACCGCTCCCGTCCTCTCAGACAGGAGACAGACACTACGTCCCTGGAATAACGGTTTCCGGACTTCAGACAGGGCTAAAAAACACCTGAAGCTTGAAAACCTGTTTATCTGAAGCAGAATGGACAGTATATTTCAAGGAGGCAATCCCACTGATTAGAAGCTTCTCTATTATCGCACAAGGAACTGCCTGAAAGGCAGTTCCTTGTGCGATAAAACCGGCCATACAGCTGTCATGCTGCCGTATTTCTACACTTGCAGGTCTTCGTTTAAATGACCGCAATTCCTGGATAAAGCCTCCATGGCCGCTGCATTTATGGGGTATGCAATGGGAGACGCGGAGAGCAGTGGATGGGTAGCCACCTGGAAAGTGTTCAGTTCAGAAGCGGTTATGCCTTTTTGTATTGCAAGACTGAGAATATTTATCATCTCCCCCACTGTGTCTCCGCCGGAAAGCTGGGCTCCCATGAGTACCCCCGAGCACTTGGAAAATACCAATTTTATTTTGATTTGCTTTGCGTCAGGCAAGGAACCGGGATGCTTATCCATTGTTGAAAATTCTCCCGTCATAACACTGAATTTTTCATCTCTGGCCCTGCTTTCGGAAATACCTGCAGCAGCAAAGGACCTGTCGAATATCTTGGTGGAAAAGGCACTTATTGTACCTTTGTTCTCTCTGATAAGCCTCAATTGGAAAGCGTTGCAGCCTGCTATTTTAGCTTCAGTGGCAGCAGTGGAGGCAAGGAGCACCGGCACATTCTTTCTGGTGAAAAAGCATTTTTTCTCCGCACAGTCACCTACGGCAAATATATCGGGGTCCAGAGTCCTCATGTATTCGTCCACTATGATTGCACCCCGCTCGTTTGTTGCTATACCTGCCTCCCGGGCCAGATCGGTATTGGGCCTTACCCCCATACCCAGTATTACAAGGTCGGCCTTAATTCTGCCACCTGTATTTAACTCCACCGTCTCAACTTTCCCGTTGCCTGATATTTTTTCCACTTTGGTACCGGTCATTACACTGATACCCTTTTCCTTCAGCAGGTCCTCCACTTCATCACTGAATTCCTCATCAAAGGCTTGCCATAAACACTTTTCTGCAACTTCCACAAGGGTTACCTTTTTCCCCAGCCGCTGCAGCTGCTCGGCAAACTCTATCCCTATAAATCCTCCTCCGATAACCACAATATCATTAGCCTCCCATGCCTTCTCAAGAATCTGTGCTAAATAATTTTCATCCTTTAAGATAGGAAAAACATTTTCAAGGTCATGCCCCGGGATAAATTCCGGTACCAGTGGAAGCGACCCGGTGGCTATAATCAGCTTTTTATAAACAAAGGTATTGCCGCTCTTCGTGTCCACAGTTTTATTCTCTCTGTCAATCCTGGTAACCCGGTCAATAACAAGATTTACATTATTGTCAATCAGACCCTTGTCCGGTATTATATTCTTCCCCGTATCCTTCAATGTCCCGTAAATATAAGGGATGCCGCAGGGTACCACAACCCTGTCCTTATCCCTGATTACTGTAATATCAATGTCTCCGTAAGCTTTTCTTGCCGTCAGGGCACTCAAAATACCCCCGGCACTGCCGCCTATCACCAGCAGGTCAGTTTTTTTCATAATAAAGCCTCCTTGTACAATATTATATTATTATATTATTTATATATATGGATATAACGAGTTCAGTTATGCAGCCAGTGTTATATCCAAATTACTCATCGTTATATTTTTATATATAAATAATACGATATACTGTCAAAAAAATAATTACCTGAAGAGTATGTCTATAATACGCTTTACTTCATTATTGCTTATAGAATAAATAATCTCCACACCCTGCCTTTCCCCTTTGATTATTCCCACTGACCTGAGCTTGGCAATATGCTGGGAAATTGTTGACTGGGGCTGCTCCAGGCAGTTATGCATATCGGTCACATTGGTGGGACCGTCATGGCAGAGTCTTTTTACAATACAAAGTCTTACCGGGTGGGCAAGGGCTTTTAATATTTCAGCGTTTTTCTGAAAAAATTCCGGACTGCTCTGATAATTATACATTTTCACGCCTCCATTGACAAACTGCCTGTTCGGCCTTATATTGTTATATTATAATAATTGAATATATTTTGTCAATCTCCACCTTTATTTCGATAGCATGATTTGTTAGAATATAGTGTAGTTCTCCAAGGGAGTGGTAGTTTTGCTGATCCTTTCGTGTAACGGTGTTGCCAAGAGCTATGGAGCAGAATTGATACTGGATGACATATCCTTCAGTGTACATCAGAAGGACAGGATAGGTATCGTCGGTCCTAACGGTGCCGGGAAAACCACCCTTCTGAAAATCATTGCCGGTATAGAAGGTGTTGACAAAGGCTGTGTAAATATTCCCGGCAGCATTTCCATTGGATATCTCTCGCAGCACCCTGTTCTCAACGAAAACCAGCCGGTATGGGACTATGTAATGGAAAATTTTTATGACCTGATTGAGATGGAACAACGCCTGCGGGAACTGGAAAGAGCCATGACCGAAAATCAGGGTAGGGAACTGGAGAACCTGATGGCGGCATACGGGAAACTGAGTGAAGAATTTTCGGATGCAGGAGGATATGGGTACAAAAGCCTTATCAGGGGGGCCCTGAAAGGCCTGGGAATTAGCGAAGAAAAATTCCATACCCCCCTGGGTCTGTTAAGTGGCGGTCAGAAGACAAGGGCTGCCCTGGCAAAGCTCCTGCTGAAAAAGCACCACCTCCTGCTGCTGGATGAACCCACCAATTACCTGGACATAGAAGCCACCGAATGGCTTGAGAGTTTCCTGTCCGGTTATGAAGGTGCGGTAATGATAATCTCCCATGACAGGTATTTTCTTGATAAGTTATGCAGCAGTATATTTGAGATAAGGAACAATCACCTGCTGGAGTACAAAGGGAACTATTCCGACTTCGTTCTGCAGAAGGAAGCAGCCCTTGAAATTGAGTTTAAACACTATAAAGACCAGAAAAAAGAGGTGGAGAGACAGCAGGAAATTATAAGGCAGCTGAAATCCTTCAACAGGGAGAAATCGGTGAGAAGGGCAAAGAGCAAGGAAAAGCAGCTTGCCAGAATGGATACGCTCCTGAAACCGGTTGCAGGGGAGGAGAAGGTGAGTATCAGACTGGAACCGGAGATTAAAAGCGGCAGAGATGTATTAACCCTTGAAGACGTTGGAATGGCCTTCCCGGACAGGCTGCTGTTTTCCGGCGTGAACCTGGAGGTTTACAGGGGCGATATAATAGGAATTATCGGACCCAATGGCGCTGGCAAGACCACCCTCTTTAATATAATCTCGGGAAAAATCTCTCCCACTTCCGGCAATATTACAAAAGGTCATAATGTAAACATCGCCTATTACAAGCAGCAGGAAGACATTAACCCGGACAACACCGTGCTGGATGAGGTATGGGATAAGAATCCCCGGCTGGATACAACATGCCTCAGAAATATCCTGGCAGCCTTTTTGTTTAAGGGAGACGATGTGTATAAAAAAATCCGGCAACTAAGCGGGGGAGAGAAAAGCAGGGTTGCCCTGATAAACATGATGCTTTCAAAAGCAAACCTGCTGCTGCTTGATGAACCTACAAACCACCTGGATATACAATCCAGGGAAGTACTGGAGGATGCCCTGATAGATTATACGGGAACAGTGCTTGTTATTTCCCATGACAGGTATTTCCTGGACAGGGTGGCCACCAGGATAGCCCTGCTTACCCCTGAAGGTATTGACCTGTATTACGGAGATTACAGTTATTACAGGATGAAAAGACAGCAGGAAAAAGAAAATTTCGGGCAACAGGAAAACGGCATGACCAGGACTGCTGTCAGGCAGCAGAGAAAAAAAGAGAGGGCGGAAAAAGAACGGTTAAGACAAAAAAAGAGAAAACTCCAGGATATGGAGGAACAGATAATAGGGCTGGAGGAGAAAATCAAGCAAATGGAGCTGTCTCTCTCACAGCCTGAAATATATACCAATCCTGAAAAAAGTAAGGAAATACACTATGAGATTGTGGGATTAAAACGAAAACTGGATGAGCTGTACAGGGAGTGGGAAAACATGTCGGTATAACCGTTCACTCCCGGCACAGCTTGGTTACATTCTTCTTGGAATTCCTTATGTGTTCCATCAGCGCCTTTTCCCCGCCATCTATGTCTTTGTCTTTAAAAGCCTGTACAATCAATTTGTGCTCCCGCAGAGATTCTTTTGCCCGGCCAGGGCTTTTCAATGAAGCAAGCCGTATAGCCTGGACGTAATACTGGAAATCGCTGAGTATCTGCTTCAAAGGCCTGCTTCTTGTGGCTTCAAATATGATGTCATGAAACCGGGAATTCAGCTCCCCCACATGGTCCAGGTCGCCTTTTTCAGTATAAAACTCCATCAGTTCACAGATGTCCTCAAGTTCTTTCAACTGCCGGTCTTCTATCCTCTCAATAGCCCAGCGGGCTGCCAGTCCCTCCAGGGATTCCCTTATTACATACATATCCTCAATATCCTGCCTGGATATTCCTTCTACAATTACTCCCTTATTCGGAATGCTGGTTACCAGACCTTCCAATTCCAACTGCCTTATAGCTTCCCTGACCGGTGTCCGGCTGACACCCATTTCTTCGGCCAGTTTCATTTCCACCAGGTTGTCCCCCGATTTATACTTACCGTTTAATATGTCCTGGCGGAGCTTGTGAAAAATCTTCTCCCTCAAAGAGTAACCTCCGTATCCTTCATCTTTTTTCATGGCACCCTCCATTATATTACTTATTTAATCAGTTATATTGTATTAAATACTAAAATGGGTGTCAATGGAGGTATACCTGTTCTACATATTCAAACACTTTACTACTGCCCCGGCATCTCAACGGTACAGGCACGGCCTCAGGCTGCGCAAACACGTCATGGCAGCAGATCCCATCGGCTCCTACGCCCTGCTGGCCAGCAGGCCTCTGTCCGCCAGGTATTCCTCGTATATCCCCACAAGCTCCATATCTGTAAGGGCCCTTTTCAACGCCACTGCCGTGGCCCTTACAACCGGCAGCAGTTCTGCGGCAACCTGACCGTCTATATCAATACCATTATCCTTGAGCCTGTTCATCACAGCCGTTGTCCCTGAATGTTTGCCTATTACAATTTCCCGCTTCAGTCCGACTTCCGACGGGTCAAAGGCTTCGTAGCTCCTGGGGTCTTTTATGGCACCGTCTGCATGTATTCCCGCCTCATGGGCAAACATGTTGCTGCCCACCACAGGCTTCCAGGGATGCAGCTCCCTCCCGGACGCCCTCGCAACGTACAGGCACAGCTGTCTCAACATAGCAGGATGCTGGTATATCTTCCTGCCCAAAACGTGTTTCAGTGCCATGACCACCTCTTCAAGGGCCGCATTTCCCGCCCTTTCACCAAGGCCGTTTACAGTAACCCCCACATAAGTAGCTCCGGCGGCTACCCCTGCCACGGCATTGGCGGTGGCCATACCGAAGTCATTATGGGTATGCATTTCAATATCTATTTTCACCCTGTCAAGAATATTCTCTATTACATTGAAAACAGAAACAGGGTCCATCAGCCCGATGGTATCACAGTACCTGAACCTGTCGGCTCCGGCTTCCTTTGCGGTTCTGATAAATTCCACAAGGAAATCCAGATCAGTCCTGCTGGCATCCTCGGCATTAACCGATACATACAGGCCATTTTTCTTGGCAAACTCTGTTGCCACCGCCATTTTATAAAGGACTTCCTCTCTTGTGGATTTAAGCTTATTCCTGATATGTATATCCGAACTGGCAATGGAAATAGCCATTGCATCAACCCCACAATCGATGGACGCCTGTATGTCCTTTATAACCGCCCTGTTCCACCCCATAATGCTGGCACCCAGACCCAGGTTAACTATGGCCTTTATGGCCTCTTTCTCATCTCCGCCCATTACCGGGGTTCCCACCTCAATCTGGTCCACCCCCAGCCTGTCCAGCATCCTGGCTATTTGAACCTTTTCCTTGTTGGCAAATACCACCCTCGCAGTCTGTTCACCGTCCCTCAGGGTGGTATCCACTATATAGACCCTCTTGTCTTTGTCATAATATTTGCCCTTTAGCATGCATAGACCCCCTCAACAACTGTATATTTGTATTATTGTATACAATTATACAAATATACGAAACCCCTGTCAAGAGAAACTTATACAATTTCAACTTTGATGTCGAATATGTCCTGTATATAAGTGTAGCTTTTTCCCGTCAGGTCCCGTCCCCTATAGTCGAAAGCTATGGAAGGCAGTAATATGAGGTCCCTGTCCATACACTTTTCCGCCTGTCCCACGGCATTAATGATGTCCTCTGCCACCATAAGCCCGGCACAGTCTATATTACCGCCGAAAAAATTGTTCTTCACCCTGATTACTTCAATATCTTCTGCATTGCAGTACCGGCCCAGGTATCTCCGTATTCTGTCAAAAGCCATACCCGACGTAACAAAGAGGGGGGTAACTGACCTGTTTCTGTTGACAGCCTTCACCGCCTGTTCCATGTACCAGGGGTCCAGGTCATATTTAAGTACAAGTCCTGAAGCGATCCCCTTGCTTTTGTCCAGGGTAACCGAAAAATACCGCCCTTTTCTCAATATCCTGATGTCCGGGCGGGAAGCTGAAAGTATCCTGTTGAACGCATCCACACGGCTCAACACCGCCCTGCCGTTAACATCGGTTATAACATCCCCTTTCATGATACCGGCCGTATGGGCCGGTGAATTCCTCACAACCCCTTCAACAACAGCCTGAAAATCGGTTATATGGGGAGGCTCCAGCAATATGGGAATGGAATATTCTTCCCTCTTCCTGTCTATCAACCTGCTCAGTTCCACATAATCCGGTTTCACACGATCGTCATGGCATAATGTGGAATACCCCGGATGCATCACCCGTAGCGTCCTGGCCCCTGTCTCTTCAAGGAGCTTTATGATATCATCAAACTCCTTATCCCAGCCGGGAAAATCCAGGGCTACCACGCTCCCGTTGAAAGGTATCCCGTATTGTGCCAGTAATTCTACCGTATCTGCCATACTTTTCCCCGTCATATCTCCCAGCAGTCTTCGTCTGAGCGCAGCACCGAGGAGGTTAATTGAAATGTTCATTTCCAGGGGCATAACTTCAGCCAGCTGTTTTATTTTCTTCCTGTCAAGAAAACAGCCGTTGGTAGTAATAAGAAGAGGGGTATGAGGATGTCTTTGTCTTGCCATCTCAATCACTTTCATAATATTCTTATGACAAAAGGGTTCCCCCTCAATTATCCTGGTGGAAGATTCTCCAATCACGATTTTTCTGGAAGGGTCGAGGTATTCTATCAGTTCATTGTAATCATCAAGGGTTAACCGGGGAAGTAAAAATACCTCCAGCCCCGGTGGATTTTGCCTGTGGCTGCAGAACACACAGTCCAGGTTACAGTTTGATGTTACAGGCAGTACGTTATTTCTGCTGACGATATGCAGTATATACTGGTAATCAGTCTTTTTCAAATCCTGGTCCCCCTCGTTGAATTGTTAACTATTATACTAATTTTGGTTGACAATTTAGGATTTCCCCATTACAATATAATTATAATTTACCAAGGAGGGAAATCAAAATGACAGTAAGGGACATAATCTCCGCAGGAATATTTGCCGCTCTGACCGCCATATTCGCTCAGATTACCATTCCCCTTCCATTCACACCGGTTCCCATAACCCTGCAGGTATTCGCCGTATGCCTGACTGCGGCAATCCTTGGCAGCAGACTGGGGACAATCTCTATGTCTGTCTATGTACTTATCGGTGCCCTCGGGATGCCCGTTTTTTCGGCCGGAAAGGCAGGCCTCCAGATAGTGCTGGGTCCCACGGGGGGCTATATAATCGGTTTTATACTGGCAGCCGGCGTAACAGGTAAAATAGTTGAGAGGAAATCCCCTCCGACATTTAAACATTCCCTGGCTGCCATGGCAGCAGGATTGGTTATTGTCTACCTCGCCGGTATGCTTCAGCTTTCCCTGGTAACAGGGATGCCTTTGTCCGCCGCTTTCGCAGCAGGAGTGGCACCTTTTATCTGGATGGACGCCGTAAAAATTGCCCTGGGGGCAAGTATTGCCTGTTCGGTCAGAAGGGCGTTAATAAAGCAAAAACTTATCTCAGTACCGTAAAGTAATATTTATCCACAAAATAAAAAAGATGTTTCCCGCTGTCTGCTGTTTGGAGATAAAACAAAAAACCGTCCCTGTTGTTTTGCAGGCAGATGCCCTGTACCGGACCCAAACCCGGCAAGGCCCCGGGATATCCGGCCGGCCACAACGGCTTTTGCCTGTCAATACAAAAATACCCGGCCCGACCGCCGGTATTTTTGTTTGGTTTTTTTGTTTACATATATTTATGAAGCAGGTCAAAACTGATAAGAAATACACAATCTATCCACATCATCCACAGATTTATCCACAACATGCTATCGCATTATTCCTCTCCCCCGAAAAGTCGTCCACATCATCCACATTATCTACAGGCCCTTTATCAACAAAAAATCTGCAAAACCGGGTAAACATAAAGTGAAATTTCATTCCGGTGGAGTTTTTGTTAGTTGAACCAGTCGAGGTGTTCGCGCCTGTTATCTCCTGCTTCCATGGTCGGGGTACACCCCGTCTGAAGCCTTTATATTCCGTCTGTGGACGGAAATATACTCAATCAGAATGTCTCAAACCATATTGGAACAGGTCTATTACGGACGGTTGCACCGGGTTAAAGAGTTTTAATAGGAATCCATTTCCATACTGGCCACCGCATTCAGGGTCAGCGGGCTGATTTTGCCTTTAATAAGCCTGTAGTATCCCGCACTTCCAATCATAGCGGCATTATCGGTGCATAAAATCCTGGACGGGCACCTGAATTCCATGCCCGCTTCCCTGACCCTGCTGCTTAATGCTTCCCTCAGGCGGCTGTTGGAAGCAACCCCTCCCGCAAGGGCTATTATCCGGACACCAGCCTTCTGCGCTGCCCAAACAGTCTTGTCAACAAGGACATCCACCACCGCCTGCTGGAAGCTTGCAGCCACATCAGCCCTGTTAACCTGCTCGCCTCTCTGGCTGCAACTGTTCATATAATTGAGTACAGCAGTTTTCAGACCGCTGAAGCTGAAGTCCAGGCTTCCTTTTTCCAGGTAAGTCCTCGGGAATTCTATGGCATGGGGATCACCTTTCTCTGCAAGCTTTTCTATGTTGGGTCCTCCGGGATAACCCAGCCCCAGAGTTCTGGCCACTTTGTCAAAGGCTTCTCCCGCCGCATCATCCCTGGTCCTGCCCATTATGCAATATTTACCGTAATCCAGTACATGGACCAGATGACTGTGTCCCCCGGAAACCACCAGACACAGAAACGGGGGAACAAGCTCTTCATACTGGATAAAATTTGCACATATATGCCCTTCAATGTGATGAACACCAACAAGGGGTATTCCCAGTGCAAAAGCCATGGCTTTGGCATGGGATACCCCTACCAGCAGGGCCCCTACAAGCCCGGGACCGCTGGTAACCGCAACGGCATCCAGCCCATCCGGTGCCATGCCGGCCTGTTCAAGGGCATCATCCACTACATGGTCTATTAATTCTATATGCTTCCTTGAAGCTATTTCGGGAACAACCCCTCCGAACTTCCGGTGGAAATCCACCTGGGAAGAGATAATATTGGACAGAACTATTCTGCCATTCTCTACCACAGCACAGGAAGTTTCATCACAGGAGGTCTCCACTGCCAGTATCCGCACTGCTTGTTTTTGTTTAAACTTTTCCAGTTTTAAACGGGATTTTTGCATGTATCTCATAACGTTACTCCTTGTCCAGAAATTTACATATATATTATACACCAGGGCAACAAAAAATAAAGTCGGATTCGTATTTAATTTCTGTTAGCAGGAGAATATATCCAGATATGGAGGTGGAAGATATGACACCCAGGAAAAAAAACCTGGCCGAAAGGAGTTATCATGCCAATGTATTGCCCGATGGCGTTGTTACCCGCATCGAAAGTCTTGAAGGAACAAATCTGATGCCTGAAAACACAGACTTTGAACAGCTGAAAAGTTTGGACAGGCCGAAAAAAGACAGGGGATCGGACCTCTTCAATGAAGAAAAAACGTAACCCCCAATAACAGCTCCGTTAATCCCCTTGATTTATGGAAGCAAGAGAACCGCCTCCCTGATCCCCCTCAGAGCTTCAGCCACATGATCAGTGCATCTTCAAGGGTGTCTGAATAATACCCCTTCCTGGTCCCTGCTGCTTCAAACCCCTCTTTTTTGTAGAGGTTTATGGCTTTCTGATTGCTTACCTTTACTTCCAGGGTAAAGCTTGTTATCTCTCTGGAAACGCCGTATGCTATCATCTCTTTTAACAGGCGGGTGCCAATCCCTTTTTCCCGGTAGTCCGGGTGAACTGCAATATTTGTAATATGGGCCTCATCAAGTATAAACCACATACCGCCGTAAGCAACCACCCTGCCCTCCCATCTGGCTACAAGATAACAGGCGAATTTATTGTCGCAGAGTTCTTTGACAAAGGCCTGACGGGGCCATGGAATGTTGAAACTTTTTTCTTCTATCTCCATAACCTCTTCAATATCCGCCATTTCCATAAACGAAACGGTTATATCATTCATCGATTTGCCTCTCTGACTTTACTTTTTTATCATATTCCCTCTCAGCCTGGGATTTCCGCAGATAGAAAGGAGTAAACCCGTTATATTCCTGCTGCTCATTGTTTTTTAATGCCCGGAAGGCCAGTTCCCCTATGGAGGAGGCCCTCTGCCGGCCGGCACTGTGCGGTGCAAACCGGGCCCTCCGGTCCAGTTCCTTCTCAATATAATCCCGGTGTACCGGTACACCGTCTCCCAGGAAGACAATCATCTCTTGCCGGTCCTTTAATTCCTCCACCAGGTCCTTTATCCCCACAGCCCTGGGCCGGGACAGCCGGAAAAGGCCGTCGCCCTCCCATTTGTAAAGGGCGGTATATACCTGATGTCTCCTGGCATCCATTATAGGGCAAATGATGCCTTCACAGAAGGGAAGATTGAAGGCCAGACCATCCAGGGTGGGCACTCCTATCACCGGTTTATTCAGAGCATGGGCCAGTCCCTTGGCAGTGGCCCCCCCTATCCTTAAACCGGTAAAAGACCCGGGGCCGCTGGCAACCCCTACAGCATCTATTTCACCGATATCCATCCCGCAGTTCTCCAGCAATTCTTCAATAATAGGCATAAGCTGCTCTGAATGGGTCTTTCTGTGGTTTATTATATACTCCGCCAGAAGCTTGTCATCATCCATAATGGCTGCTGAAGCCACCAGGGACGATGTGTCAATGGCCAGTATCTTCATGTTTCCGTATTCCCTCCAATATGCTCATATACCTCTCCCCTGTGGCGGTTATCTCAATAAGCCTTTTACTATCTTCTCCCGGGCACAGGGAAATATCCACCCAGAGTCTCTCATCCGGCAGAATATCCTTTACCCGGGACGCCCATTCTATAACCGAGACTCCCCCGTCATACAGCAGTTCCTCTCCCCCTATGTCATAAAGCCCGCCGCCGTTTTCCAGCCTGTAGACATCGAAATGGTACAGGGGTATCTTGCCCGGATACTGGTGTATCAGGGTATATGTAGGACTGGTAACCGAATGTTCTATCTCCATTCCCATGGCAATGCCCCGGACAAGGGCGGTTTTGCCCGCCCCCAGTTCACCGTCCAGACAGACTATATCTCCTGGTTGTAACAGCCTTCCCAGCAATATACCCAATTCCAGGGTATCGGCAGGGGAATAGCTGGCGTAGACATACTTCATTCACAGCACATCCTGAAATATATAGTAAATATCTCTCTTTAGCTTCTTCAGTTTCTCCTGAAGACTATTTGTCCATCCACCATAACCAGCCTGGTTCTGGTTGTATAGTTGAAAGGATGCCCGTCAAATACCACCAGGTCCGCATCCTTACCTGCCTTCAGGCTTCCCACCCTGTCGTCTATACCGCTTATTTTAGCCGCATTAATGGTTATAGCTTTCAGCGCCTGGTATTCATCCATGCCTTCCCTCACAGCCAGGGCGGCGCATACCGGCAGGTACTGAATGGGAATGACCGGGTGGTCTGTCATTATGGCTATCTCCAGTCCTGCCTTTGAAAGAATGCCCGGGGTCTTAAAGGTCAAATCCTTTAACTCGTATTTGGAGCGGGAAGTAAGACTGGGCCCTATTATCAGCCCCCTTCCCTCATCCGCCAGGATATCCACAATTTTATGACCCTCAGTACAGTGGTCAATGGTGATATCTATATCAAATTCCCTGGCAATCCTCAGGGCGGTCAGTATATCGTCAGCCCTGTGGGCATGGGCCTTCAGAGGGATTTCCCTCTTCAGAACCTTTTCAAGGGCCTCCATCCTGATATCCGGTTCCGGCAGCTTATCAGGATGGTCTTCTTTCTCTTTCTTTTCCATGTAAGTCCTTGCCTTAATAAGGGCTTCCCTCAATATGGCAGCGGTAGCCATCCTTGTCATGGGAGATTTCTTATTATTGGAGTATACCCTTTTCGGGTTCTCTCCAAAAGCACATTTTACAGCCACCGGTGCCCTCAATACCATATCATCCACTCTCCTGCCCACCGTTTTAACGGCGGCAAACTGCCCTCCGATTACATTGGCACTGCCGGGGCCGGTCACCACGGTGGTAATACCGCCCTCCACAGCTTCCCTGAAGCACATGTCCATGGGATTTATGGCGTCAATAGCCCTGAGATGAGGGGTTACAGGGTCAGTCATTTCATTTCCGTCTTCCCCCTCAAATCCTATCCCATCCTCAAACATACCTATATGACAGTGGGCATCAATCAATCCGGGTATTACGTACATCCCCGACACGTCAATGACCTGGTCAGCCTCAGACCCTTTTCCCTCAGGCAGGCTTTCTCCCACTTCTATTATCTTCCCTTTGTCTGTTAAAACACAACCTTTGTCAAATATTTCTCCTTCCATAGTGTATATCTTACCGTTGTTAATCAATATCATGACCTCTGCCCCTCCGTTTCAGCAGCAGTCGGGGACACCCCTGCCAGAGCTTAGGTATTCCTCTGTGGACAGGAATGCCCCCATCGGAATGTCTCCGCTGATGGTACGCCTGCCGCTGTTTTTATTTTATCTGATGGTATATATTTCTGCAGTTTGTCTCTTTAACGAATAAAATACTTACAATGGCCACCCCTGCCGCTATAAGGCAGAGGAGAAAGGCCTGCTGATATGCAGCCTGGGAATATATCCTGGTGCCGTTGATTAACTGCCCGGCCCAGTTCCTGTCCAAAACATAGCCCAGCAGCGGCTGCATGACCGAACTCCCCAGAAAACCTCCGATGTTTACCGTCCCGGTGGCTATCCCGGCTACTTCTGGAGGATTGACCTCCTTGCCGGCCGCCCAGGATACAATAAATCCCGGGACGGTCAATCCCATCAGGAAAAACATGGGATACAGCGCTCCCTCAGGAGCCTTGCCCCCGTTCCAGAATACGAATACGGCCAGGACCAGGAAATAGGCTATCCCGTATATGAGGAAGGGCAGTTTCCTCTTTCCTATCCTGTCGGATATGGACCCGACCAGCAGACCGCCGATCATCACACCTATCATTGCAGTCATGGTATATGTGGATGCCTGTGTTTTATCAAACCCGTACACTGTCATAAGGTAGGGTACCCCCCACATACCTGTGATGGCTATGAAAGAACCGAACATACCTGCAAATGCAAAAAAACCCGGCCAGGTGTATTTGTTGGATACCACCGTCTTAAGACTTTTCATTACATCAAGTTTCTCCCCGCTTTCGCTTTCCTGTCTGCCTTCCAGCCGGGCAATGGAAGGAAGCCCCATATCCCGGGGCCTGTTTCTCACAATGGCGTATGCCAGCAGCGCAATAAAGATATTGATGATTCCGATAGCAATAAACACCGACCTCCAGCCGAAGGCTATAACGGCCATGGCAAGAGGAGTCCCTGCCAGCACCGCTCCCCCGTTTCCTATAAACGCTGTAAGGCCCGACATTGTGCCGAATTCACTTTCCTTAAACCACTGGGACTGTATCTTGAGTATGGCAATAAAGACCACCGATACCCCGAGACCTACAAGAAATCTCCCTGCATAGCCCATATTTATCCCCGGTGCCAGACCGAATATGATAGAACCCGCCCCTGCCACCAGGGACCCCGCGGCGACCGTTTTCCTCGCTCCCAGGGTATCAGCCAGGACACCGGAAGGAATCTGCATGACCATATAAACATAAAAATACATGGCTCCAAGATTTCCAAGGGCGGCACCGGTAACGCCGAATTCGGACATCAGGTTGTCCGCCACCACTGCCGGGGCTACCCTGTGGAAAAACACCACCACATATGACATGCACAGAATCCCCCATACCAGCCACCTGTAAGTCATCAGCTTTTTTATCTGCCTGTTCTCCTGCTCCATGCTTCGCCTCCTCCATTTCTTGTTGTCATATCTAATTTTACATCAAATGCAGATATTTTGACAAATTGCTACCCTGTACAGCTGCAGTACATCAAACTGAAAATCAAAGATAAAGGCAGCGGTCATCGGTTTATTTTTGATTTGGCTGCAACGCATCAGTTCAGCCCTTTCATGGAAAGGGAAATCCTGTTCCTGTCAAGGTCAACATCCAGTACCTTTACCTTTACAATATCCCCCACGGCAACCACATCCATCGGGTTCCTGACAAACTTTTCACTCATCTGGGAGATATGGACAAGCCCGTCCTGGTGGACACCAATGTCCACAAAAGCACCGAAGTCAATAACGTTCCTGACGGTTCCCGTCAGGACCATCCCCGGTTTCAGGTCCTCAATGGTCATTACTTCTTTAAGGAATACAGGTCCGGCGGTGTCTTCCCTGGGGTCCCTCCCCGGTTTTTTCAGTTCCTTTATTATATCCCTCAGGGTGGGAACACCTATTTGCAGTTCCCCGGCCATCTCTTCAACCTGTATTCCCTCCAGGGCATCCCGGAGGGCATTTATATCCCTGTCGGACATGGCATCTGTATCAAATCCCAGCCTGCTGATCAGGTTCCGTGCTGCAGGATAGGACTCCGGATGAACGGCAGTTCTGTCCAGTATGTTACTGGGATTATCCACCCTCAGGAAGCCTGCACACTGGACAAAGGTCTGTTCTCCAAGCCTTTTTACCTTCTTCAGTTCTTCCCTGGCGGTGAACCTCCCCATCTCTTCCCTGAAAGATACAATATTCCTGGCCACCGCAGCGCTTATACCCGCAATGTACTGCAGCAGGGAAACCGATGCGGTGTTCAGGTCAACCCCCACACTGTTGACACAATCCTCCACCACTGCCGTCAGGGCCCCGGACAGATTTTTCTGGTTTACGTCATGCTGATACTGCCCCACCCCCACATGTTTGGGATCTATTTTAACCAGTTCGGCCAGGGGGTCCTGAAGCCGCCTGCCTATGGATATGGCCCCCCTCAGGGATACATTTATTTCCGGGTACTCCTCAGATCCCAGTTTGGAGGCAGAATATACCGAAGCCCCCGCTTCATTGACCACAACATATCTCACATCCCTGTTCAGCTCTTTTATCAGTTCGGATACGAACATTTCGGATTCCCTGGAAGCGGTTCCATTGCCAATGGCGATCAAATCCACCCCGTGCTTGTGTATCAGGTCCTTCAGAACCTGTCCTGCCTTCTCCTTTTCATTCTGGGGAGGAGTAGGATAGACGGTGGCAGTATCTAGAAGCTTGCCGGTGGCATCAACCACCGCAATCTTGCATCCGGTCCTGTATGCCGGGTCAAACCCCAAAACTACTTTCCCCTTAACCGGTGGCTGCATCAGCAGATTTTTCAGGTTTACGGCAAACACCTTTATGGCCTGCTCTTCCGCCTTTTCGGTGAGCATACTCCTTACTTCCCTCTCAATGGACGGACCTATAAGCCTCTTGTATGCATCCTCCGCCGCTTCCGCCACATACTGCACAGTAATGCTCTCCGGGTTGGTTATGATTTTTTTCTTTATAACCTCCAGTATATGGTCGACCGGCGCCTCTATTTTAACAGAGAGAAACTCTTCCCTCTCGCCTCTGTTGATTGCCAGGACCCTGTGGGGCACTATGGACCTCACCGGTTCACTGAAATCATAGTACATCTGGAAGTCGGAGACCTCTTCGGTGGTACCTTTGCTGACAATCTGCCCCTGCTCCACTGTCATACGCCTGATGACCTTTCTCAGGTCCGCATCATCCGATATGGTCTCCGCAATAATGTCCATGGCCCCTCTCAGGGCTTCTTCGGGGGTATTGACTTCTTTCTCTGCATCCACATAGTCTGCAGCAATCTGTTCCACATCACCCTCCATAAGCTGCTGGGCTATCAATACCCCGGCCAGGGGCTCCAATCCCTTCTCCCTGGCCACGGTGGCCCTGGTTCTTCGCTTGGGACGGAAAGGCCTGTATATGTCCTCTACCTCCTGCAGGGTTTCAGCTTCCGCTATCTTCTGCTCCAGCTCCGGCGTAAGCTTCTCCTGCTGGTCTATAAGCCTGGTCACTTCTTCCTTCCTGTTTTCCAGGTTTCTGAGGTATGCCAGCCTGTCTCCCAGATTTCTCAGTACTTCGTCGCTCAGGCTGCCGGTGGCCTCCTTCCGGTAACGGGCAATGAAGGGTATGGTATTTCCCTCGTCAATCAGCTTTATGGTGTTTTCCACCTGGAATTTTTTCAGTTCAAGCTCTTTACACAACCTATGTACTATTTTGTCCATAATGCAGTCCTCCTTCCGGATTCAAAGTCCCTCCACAGTTAAAGCGATAGAAAGATACTGCTAGGCAGTATCTTTCTGAGATTTCAGGTATGCGAATATGAATTCGTCTATATCTCCATCCATAACCCCGTTGACGTTTCCTTTTTCCACATTGGTCCTGTGGTCTTTAACCATGCTGTAAGGATGGAAAACATAAGACCGTATCTGGCTTCCCCAGGCAATCTGACTGTATTCGCCCTTCAGATCTTCCAGCTTTTCCTTCCGCTCCTGTTCCTCCCGTTCCAGCAGCTTGGCCTTCAACAGTTTCATAGCTGTTTCCCTGTTACTGTGCTGTGACCTCTCGTTCTGACACTGGACAACGATGCCTGTTGGTACATGGGTTATCCGCACAGCGGAATCGGTCTTGTTGACATGCTGCCCTCCCGCGCCGCTGGACCTGTAGGTGTCTATCTTGAGGTCATCGGGATTAATGTTCACTTCCACATCATCGTCCAGTTCGGGCATAACGCTCACCGATGCAAAGGAGGTATGCCGCCGGCCCGAAGCGTCGAAGGGAGATATCCGCACAAGCCTGTGCACCCCTTTCTCAGCCTTGAGGTATCCATAGGCATTTTCCCCTTCCACCAGGAGTGTTGCGCTTTTAATCCCTCCTTCGTCATCCGCCAGTATGTCCAGTGTCTTTACCCTGTAACCTTTGTCTTCCGCCCAGCGGGTATACATCCTCATAAGCATTTCCGCCCAGTCCTGGGCTTCCAGACCCCCGGCCCCCGAATGCAGGGCCAGTATGGCGTTATTTGCATCATATTTCCCGCTCAGCAGGGTCTCTATCCTCAAGTCTTCCAGATGGGCCTTGAAGACCCTGAAGTCATCCTGAATCTCTTTGACAAGGGACCCGTCTTTCTCTTCCATGGCCAGATGAACCAGTGTAAAAATATCGTCGAATTCCTGTTTTATGGAATTGTATTTGTCTACCTTGCCTTTAATGCTTTTAAACTGCCGGATTATACCGTTAGCCTTCTGGTTGTCGTCCCAGAAATCCGGCCGGGACATATCCTCTTCTATTTCTTTTATGCGCAGAATATTATTGTCCACGTCAAAGGGAAACCCTCAGTTCTTTTACCTGTAACTCCATTTCTTCCAGTTCCTGCCGGTATTGTTCCAGTTCCAGCATTATTCCCTCACTCCTTATCGGCCACAGCACTTTTTATATTTTTTCCCGCTCCCGCAGGGACACGGGTCATTCCTGCCTACCCTGTCCTTCTTTACCACCGGTTTCCGGGGACTCTCCCCGTGGCTTGCCTCCACCGGTTCGGCCACTTTCTCTCTGTGGGGCATGTGTGTCATCTGTACGTGGTACAGATATCTTATGGTTTCCTCTTTTATGGTATTTATCATCTGATTGAACATCTCATAGCCTTCCACCTGGTACGCCCTGACCGGGTCCTCCTGACCGTAAGCCCTGAGACCGATGCCCTGCCTGAACTGCTCCATGTTGTCTATATGCTCCATCCACTTCATATCCACAACCCTCAGCAGTATAACCCTCTCCAGTTCCCGCATCTGTTCACTGCCAATTTCCTGTTCCTTCTCATCATATACCTTTGAGGCAATTTCCATAAGCCTGTCTCTCAACTCTTCCCGGGTCAAATCTTCAGGGTTATCTATCTTCAGCGCATCAGGAGGCAGGAATATTTTTTCCCCGTACTCCCGGAGAGCTTCTAAATCCCATTCCTCCGCATACTGGCTGTTGGAGGTGTAAATATCCAGCATAACATCTATTACATCTTCCAGCATGTCTATTACCTGGTCCTTCAGGTTCTCCCCTTCCAGAACCCTTCGTCTCTGGGCATATATTACCTCTCTCTGTTTATTCATTACATCATCGTACTGCAGTACGTGTTTTCTTATGTCAAAGTTTCGGGCTTCCACCCTTTTCTGTGCATTCTCAATGGCCCGGGTGAGCATGGAATGCTCTATGGGCTGGGTATCGTCAAAACCCAGCTTATCAATCATCCCCATGATTTTCTCGGACCCGAACAGTCTCATCAGGTCATCCTCCAAAGAAATATAGAACTGGGAGGAACCCGGGTCTCCCTGCCTTCCCGAACGGCCCCTGAGCTGATTGTCAATCCTCCTGCTCTCATGACGCTCTGTCCCGATAACGTGCAATCCCCCCAGGTCCTTGACACCCTCACCCAGCACTATATCCGTACCTCTTCCGGCCATATTTGTAGAAATGGTTACTGCCCCTCTCTGACCGGCCCGGGCTATAATCTCCGCTTCTTTTTCGTGATACTTTGCATTCAGGACTTCGTGCCTGATACCTTTTCTCTTCAGCATTCCGCTCAAAAGCTCGGATTTTTCAATGCTTATGGTTCCCACCAGAACAGGCTGGCCCAGGGCATGACGGCGGGCAATCTCGTCCACCACCGCCCTGAACTTTCCTTCCATGGTCCTGTATACGGCGTCCGGCATTTCATCCCTGATAAGAGGCCTGTTGGTAGGCACCACCACAACATCCATGCCGTATATGGCCCTGAATTCATCTTCTTCTGTCTTGGCGGTACCGGTCATCCCTGCCAGCTTGCTGAACATCCTGAAATAGTTCTGGAAGGTAATGGTGGCCAGGGTTCTGGATTCCCTTTCCACCCTGACTTTTTCCTTAGCCTCAATGGCCTGGTGCAAACCGTCACTGTAACGGCGGCCGAACATTAACCGGCCGGTAAATTCGTCAACGATAATAACCTGACCGTCCTTCACCACATAGTCTATGTCGCGCTTCATAAGGCTATGGGCTTTCAGGGCCTGGTTAATATGGTGGGACAGCTCCATATTATCGGGGTCCGCCAGGTTTTCCACGTTGAAATACTGCTCCGCCTTTATCACCCCTTCATCGGTGAGGGTAACGGTATGGGCCTTTTCATCCACCGTGTAGTGTTTACCGTCTTTAAGCCCTTTCACAAACCCATCCACCACAGCATAGAGCTTGGTGGATTTTTCACCGGCCCCTGAAATTATGAGAGGGGTCCTGGCCTCGTCTATCAGTATGCTGTCCACCTCGTCAATGATGGCATAATTGAGCTCCCTCTGGACCATCTGGTCCTTATAGATCACCATGTTGTCCCTCAGATAGTCAAACCCGAACTCATTATTGGTACCATAGGTTATATCCGCACTGTAAGCCTTCTTTCGTTCCCGAAAGTCAAGGCCGTGTACAATAAGGCCCACTTCAAGCCCCAGGAATTTATATACCTCGCCCATCCATTCGCTGTCCCGCCTGGCCAGGTAGTCATTCACAGTGACAATATGAACCCCCTTGCCGGTAAGGGCATTGAGATAGGCAGGTAAAGTAGCCACAAGGGTTTTACCTTCACCGGTTTTCATCTCGGCAATCCTTCCCTGGTGCAGTACTATGCCTCCCAGGAGCTGTACCGGGAAATGCCTCATATTCAGCACTCTGGAGGCAGCTTCCCTGACCACGGCGAAGGCCTCCACCAGAAGGTCGTCCAGTGTTTCGCCGTTCTCCAGCCTGTTCCTGAATTCAGGGGTCTTGTCCTTGAGCTGCTGGTCGGTAAGGGCCTTCATTTCCGGCCCCAGCGCCTCTATCTGCTCTACTGTTTTGCTTAACCTCTTAATCTCTTTTTCATTAGGGTCACCAAAAATTTTTGTCAGAATACCCGACATCACAAGCACCTCGCGATTTTATCAGTTAACTTATTCCACATTTGTTCATAAGTTGCTTAACTACAATCCACATTTGATTTTATCACGAAATGCTGTACAAGACAATTGAACGGGGCCAAAAAAAACGCTCCCTGCCAGGGAGCGTCTATATCCTGCTCTTATATTTGAAATGTATCATGTTGGTTCTTCCCATGCGTTTTTCAAGGAGCATAGCCCTCTGGACAAATATGATCACTCCCAGGCATATAAGAACATCGCCTATGCTCATGACCTTCGCAAAGGGATAGGGCTTGGGCAGCACAATTATATCCGCAAGAAAGGCCAGTTTGGTGGAAGCCGTAAGGGCCTGGTGGGTAGCCAGCCCGCCTGCATTTATAATCTGAACGTAATTATCAAGCCCGGTCCTGTGGAGACCTTCCAGCGAAATCGGCATAGCCCCTCCGTTAATGGCAATCACCACAAAATTCAGCAGGGAACCTAGAAAAATAATCCACATGGAAGGATATTCCCTGTTGGACATTACTCCGGCAAACAGCACCAGATAAGACAGTATATGCAGGTACATACGGTATCTGCCCACTATTTCTATACCGGCAGACACGGCAAATACGGCACCGAATTCAATTACAAAGGCCATCAGGAACAACCACCAGTTGTTTATCCTGACACGTCCGAGGGACTTGAACTTGCCTCCTCTGAGTTTTCCCAGCACCAGTGCAAAGATCAGGCCTTCAGTAAGCACTTTTCAACAACCCCTTATCCAATATTTTCAGGAATGCATTTGCAACCTGAGGATGAAACTGTCGTCCCGACTGTTCTCTTATTATATTTCTGGCATCTTCCACTGTCAATGCCTTTCTGTACGGCCTGTCGTTGGTCATGGCGTCAAAGGCGTCAACCAGAGCCAGTATACAGGACTCCATGGGAATCTCCTCTCCCCTGAACCCTTCCGGATATCCCTTCCCGTCAAACCGTTCATGGTGGTAGCGGATAATCTCCGCCACATCCCTGAGATAATCAATGTCCTTCAGGATTTCCGCCCCTATTACCGGGTGCTCCTTTATATGCCTGAATTCCTCTTCCGAAAGCCTTCCCGGTTTTTGCAATATATCGTCCGAGATCCCTATCTTGCCGATATCATGGAGCAGCGCCGCATAGCGTATCCTGTCTATTTTCTTTTCAGACAGCCTCATTTCCCTGGCAATGGCCACCGCATATTCGCTTACCCTTCCGGAATGGCCGCTGGTTATCGGGTCCTTGGCCTCTATGGCCCTTGAAAGGGCCTGTACCGTTTCCAGGTAGCTCCTTCGCAAGTCCATATAGAGCTTGAAGGAATACCGGCCCAGCAGCAGGGGGCCAAAAAACAGAAGCACCCCGATATGCCCGTAGTTCTGGAAGGCAAGGGCCAGTATTATGCCCAGGGGCACCATTGTCAGGAAGTTGGGTATTACCCACTTTGCGTTGTCCTGCCACACTTCTTTGAGGCTTTTGTTTAACAACGAAGATATCAGCAGGGTAACCAGGGATGAATTAATAAACATGTAGGCAACAGAACCTATAAATATCGGGAGTACTGCCTCTGACAGGATTATACTGCCATTTGCCCCGCCCAGCGCCCAGTACAGAACTGCGCCAACCGTAGAAGAAAGAAAAAGATTGGAAGCGTTGAACAGGGTTTTATAAAAAGGGGTATTAAGTATGTGGAAATATTTACCCTCTATTTTGAAAACCGCTGCTGCATTTCCCAGGGTAATTATCATACACGCTGTAAATGGGGAAAACAGCATGACAATACTCACTGCCATGGCAAAAATCACCGAAACGGTTACCCGGTTGGGCAGGGATATATTCAGGGATTCGCAGATAACTGCAAGGACGATGAAAAACAGTATATCCCAGACCCTCTGGTCTATCCCGAAGGCCCGGCAGGATAGGATCCCGGCAGTTAGAGCCGTAATAAATGTAAGGGAAATTATCAGTTTTACTCTTACGGGCAGCCTGTCCATATCGTTATCTCCTTTAAGGCAGGTTCCTCCCGGCAGGAACTGCAGATGCAAGATTTTCCGGGGGCTCCGCTCCACCCTGAGGACGGTGGAGCCTTGTCCCCCGCTGTATTTCGCTAAAAAACCCTTACTCAGGCCGGCCTTATCGCTTAACGCCAGTTCCAGCCTGCTCCGCCTGCCAGTACAAGTGACAGCAACGAGATAAGTACAGTTATCACTCTAGCCATGAATATAGCCTCCTTTGCCCAGATACTCTGCTTTTTCCGCTAACAAAAGCAGGCTATATCATCTCCGCTTGTGTATAAGACTCGGCCTGAATATCAGGTTAACTCATAAGCCTTGTAACCCTCCTGTTCACCGCATCCAGCGTGGCCCGGACAATGGCCTCCTTGAGGTCTCCTGAAACCACCGATGAACCCAGCAAGAACTCTTCACCGTTTTTATCTATGTACGAAATAGCAACATTGACCACGCTCCTGTTCTCTATGATTATTTCCTTAATGCCTTCAACAATAAAGGCATCCTGAAAGTTCAGGAAATTGCCCACTGCCTGGAGGGTTGCCTGTACGATCATCCTGTTAATATTGTTTCTTGAATTGATCCCCTTCTGATAGCCATGGTAATCCTTGTCCATATAGGAGAGCATCACTTTGACCCCGACTTCCAGACCGCTGCTGATCAGTTCCATACCCTTGTAAACAAGCCGGCACTCCCTGGATAAGGCCCCTCCGTAATTCAGCTGGGCAATGCTTACGACCCTGTGGTCTATGTCAATATCGAATTTTGCCGTCACGGCTGACTGTATATCCCTTACTATCTGCTTTGCATTACGGGACTTGTCCGCCAGCACATGAATCTCTATAATATCTCCATTATCACCCTGCTTGACCTTTGAAGAAACAACTCCTTCAATCTCATTGATAAGCTGCTGAAGAACCGTTTCCTGGATAACTTTCTTTTCCGCCATTGTCTTCCTCCGCTCTTTTGCAAGATATTCAGTTTTGACCGTCACATCATCGGAAAGATGAATATTTATTTATCCAATTTAATAGGTATTTTGATTTTTATAATATATTTCTACCAAAATTAGAATATTCCTCTTTTTAGGCATAAAAAATAAACTGCCCACGGCCGCGGGCAGTTTATTTTTTTATGTCTAAAAGGTGGGTTCTATCAACCCGTAATTCCCGTCTCTTCTCTTATATACAACATTGACCTCATCGGTCTCGGCATTGGAGAACACGAAGAAATTGTGCCCCAGAAGCTCCATTTGCAGCACAGCCTCTTCCACAGGCATGGGTTTCATGGCAAACCTTTTGGTTCTTACAATCCTGGGGTATTCCCCTCTTTCATTTTTTTCCCCTTCATCAAAGGGAAGAATATTCTCAAATACCAGTTTGCCGCCCCTGAACCTCTTCTCCAGCTTGGTCTTGTGTTTTCTCATCTGTTTTTCCAGTTTGTCAACTGCCTTGTCAATTGACGTGTACATGTCATCGGTAGCTTCCTCGCATCGGAGTATTGCACCATCGAAAGGAATGGTAATCTCAATGATATGTCTGTTCTTTTCAACGCTCAAAGTTACCTGGGCCTCGGTGTTCTTGCGGAAATACTTGTTAATCTTGCCTATCTTTCTTTCTACGGTGTCCTTTAAAGCATCCGTTACCTCCATGTTCTTCCCGCTTACAATAAAATTCATAAAACCCCGCTCCTTTCCTAAAGTAATACTTACTAAGAAAAGTTTCCGCTTTGTGCTTAAATAATTACCAGTAATTTTATATATATTATATTATAATCTGTTATATTATAAATATCCCGATTAAAGGACAATAAACAGGATTCTAAACTGCAGGTTTTAACCCCACCTGAAGTTTAGAATCCGCTATCCAGGTACGTAACGCCCCTTATCTATCGCCTGAAAAGGCGGGGGTATTAACGACGGCAGTTACCGGACAAAGGTAACCTGTCAGCAGATTTCTGCTTTAAAATCAGGTAGTCTGTTTGCCATATGATACCAGGTTAAAGTTAACATCAAGCTGTAAGGATTCCGTTCATATGTGGACGCAATTGCTGTGGATAAAGTGGATAACTCTGTTAATAACCCTGCTGTGCGCCATTAAGATGTGGAAAATGCCTCACATTGCTGTGGATAACTCTGTGTCGAATTATAAAATTTTTCATCAGAATTACACTCACTTTAAAAACAAATTGTATAAAAATGTAGAAAAAACCTCAGGCAGGCACCTGAAGTTTCCATATTATCATCATATTATGTAAAACAATTATTTTTTCTTATCCACAAACCCTGACGGCATTGTGTTTGCCGGTGCATTATACCCTCTCAAAGCCTTTTTCCCCATCCTGATTTTTTTTATATTATTACGTGTTTCTTCCATGGCTTTTTTCAGCAATGTATAATTAACTTCTTCCTGTTTCCTTATATCGCCTATCAACCCTAAAATCTCCCTGATAATGTTCACAAGGACCTCTTGCTCTTTACCCCGGTCCTTGCACGTCTCAAGTTCCTCCAGGGATACAATGCCCAGCGACTTCTTCAGATTGGCAAGTTCATGATTGAACTGGTCATCATAGCTGTTTATCTCGTCAATTATCTGCTGCTTTTCCATGGTGAGCCTGTTCAGCATTTCCAGGTCTTTCTTCTCAATGGATTTTCCCTGATCCACAGTAAGCTGCCTGATGCGTTCCAGGGCTTTAAGCTTCTTTTCGCTGTATTGCACAAGCACAGCAAAGCACCCCCCGTACATGCTATCACTCCCATTTAATTGCACGTGTCACTTGTGTGCCACTGCCTTTTCTTTTTCACCCCTGGCAGATTTTATAGCCTCTTCCCAGGCGTCCCTGATTGAACTTATCAGTTCTATCGATTGGTCAATGTCCGACCTGTCCTTTTTTAAATTGGCTTCTATGAGTTTTCTATTCACATAGTCATATATATTGTACAGATGTCCTGAAATCTCATACCGGGGGTCAAGGGTTGCCATAAGCTCAAGGATTATATCCTGGGCCCTGGTTATCGAATTATTGGCCTTTTCAATATCCCCGGCGTCAATAAATAGCTGTCCCTGCTTCATAAACCTGACAGCCCCGTTGTAAAGCATCAGGGTAAGCTCTTCAGGTCTGGCCGCCTCTATTGCATTTACCTTGTACTGTTGATACGCATTTGATGCATGCATTTTCGGTAAAATCCCCCTTTTTTTATATTAAGCCGTTCCTCCGAACTGCTGTGCCAGCCAGGCGCTTTGCGAGTTCATCTGGCTTAATGCACTTTCCATGGCAGCAAACTGCTGGTAAAGACTGTTTTCCTTTTCAAAGAGCTTCACATTCATCTCGTCAATTTCTTCTGCCAGGCTGTATATGGCTTTACCGAGGGTACTGCCGTCATAAGTGGTAAAACCCGTTGCAGAACCTGCTTTATCGGTCAAACTGCTGATATCCCGGTCCAGTTCATCGTATAGCCTGTCAGCAACCCCGGTTCCTGCATCATTGGTGAACAGCTTCATAACATCGTCCGGATTGTTGTTTATGGCCTCCATCAATTTGTCCTCATCAATGTGAAGCTTCCCGTTCTCCCTGTAGTCCACCGTACTTATGCCTATCTCTGAAAGGGTTGCATAAAGCCCCCCTGAGCTTTCCACCCTTTCGTATATATTTCTTCTTATGCGGCTGACCATCATGGAAAGGGAGGAATCGCTGCTTACCAGGCCGCTTCTGGCCTTTTCCTCCCACAGTTCTATTTCACTGTCGCTCATCTCTTCCTTTTGCTCATCGGTCAGGGGCGTATAGTCCCTGTATCTTTCTTCTGTCAGCCTGGTATTGAACAGGTCCAGCACTTCATTGTATTTGTCCACAAAGGCCTTGATGTTGTCGAATACCGCCTGGCTGTCCTTTTGTACGGTTACGGTTACATCCGTAACCGTCGTATCCGTCAGGTGATAGCTGATCCCGCCTATGGTAAAATTGTTGCTTGCCTTGGATATGGCCACACCGTTCAAGGTAAATTCCGCATTCAGTCCGTATGTTGTTCCATCGCTAATCTGCAAGGCTCCTGTGTTCCCGAACAGGTTCCCGCTTATATTCTCGATACTGACTTCCGACCCCAGGCCGGTGTCCTTCGACTGTATAACCACCCTGTCGGTAATGGCATCGTAATACGCCTTCACATTGGCATTCTCATTATCATTAATGTCATTCAGGATGTCCTGAAGGGTGACACTCTCATCAGCTCCCCCTGCGCTGAAATCGTACTCGAACAGCTGGCCGTTTATCTTGAATGAAATGGTATCCCCTGCCGAAAAGGGGTCGAAATCAAACCTGTCCGCCATGCTCTTCAGGCTGGCAGTGGTATCCATCAGAAAACTGTCTCCACTGGTGAAGCCCAGGGCTGCCAGGGCGTCATTGGCATCTCCGCTGTCAAGGGTCAACTGCGGCTTATAATCCCCTGCCGGTTCAAAGGTCAGGCTGTCAGCATCCAGCCCCACCGTCACCTTACCCGCCCCGAAAGCACTGTCCACCTTTGCCTGGATATCGGCCTGAAGGTCGGCCAGGGTATTTCCTGCAGTACCGTCATAGGTCTTGGTATCCAGGACTATGGTTTTCTGTACGCCGTCCAAGGTTATCCTGAATTCATTGCAGCTCCCGTCTATGGTTACCGGATAAGCCAGGGCACTGCCCGTAACAGCTTTGGAAATGCTCGCCCCGCTGGTAACTTCAGCCCCGGAAGCCAGCCGGGAAACCGAAATCGTATAATTCCCTTCAACGGCATCAGAGGAAGCGGTGGCTGAAATCCTTGTAGTATCCGAAGAAACCGCACTCATAACCTTCAGGTTTGCCTCCAGACTCATGTTGAAGGTCTCGTTCTTCAGGCTCAGAAGGGACGAATTCAGTTCCCTGTAAATCTCCTGCTGCCATTCGTAAACCTGCTTCTGCTGCTTCAGTTTGTCCACTTTCATATATTCGATTTTCATAAGGTCCTGAACCATCTGGTCGGTGTCCAGTCCGCTTATCAGGCCCGTTATTCTGGTTACACTCATACTCACTGTAAAACCCTCCTTCCCGTCCTTTATCCTCTTGTTATCATCTCTTTTCGTCCACAAATATCCCTGCCACTTCCCAGAGTTTGGCTATGAGGTCCAGAATTTTCTCCGGAGGTATCTCCCTTATCACCTGACCATTTTCTTCATTCACAACTTTAACCATTATTTCGTGGGTACCTTCATGAATGGAAAATTCAAACCTCTTGTCCACACCCTGCAAAGCCTTGTTGGCCCTCTCCACCATCTCAATAAACGCCTTTTCACTGATAGACCTCTCGCTGGATGACTTCTGCTCTACCGGGATATCGCTGCGCTTGTCGGCGGAGGGACTGCCGGTACCATGGGAAGCCCGGGAACCGCTTCCGTCGAAATGTCCTGCTCTATGAACTTTTGTGGCAGAATTTACAGCTTCCACCCTCATGATTATTCCTCCTGTATATAAAATCTTTCAAGATATTTATCGACTTATGTGTAAGCGGACTTTATAGAATTTCACAATTATATCTGAATACCGGACAGTTCTACCCGGTTGCTATACATATCACGACAGTATCTCTGCTTTCCTGGGGAAATAAAAAATTAATGCTTTGAATCAAGTATACCGGCTATTCTGTCGATATCATCCCTTCTCAAAGATACAGACGAGGGAAGGTTAATGCCTCTTATACTTAATTCCTCTGTAATACCCATATCCCCTGACTTATAATCCAGATAAGGCTCCATCTTATGAATCGCCTGAAAAAACGGCCTGGTCTCTACTCCTTTTTTCTCCAATATACCAATCAGTTCATCCCTGTCAATGTCATACTCATCTTCTATTACTACCGAATACAGCCAGTAACTGTTCTTTGCATATTCCTTTTCAGCAGGAAGGGTTATTCCCTCTATTTTTATCAACAGTGAATTATAATACTCCGCATTTCTTCTCTTGATATCAAGATACTCTTCAATCTTCTCAAGCTGTGCAACACCCATTGCCGCGAGCAAGTTGGGCATTCTATAATTGTAACCAATTTCAGGATGAATAAAACTCTTGTTGTCACCTACGATTTTTGCCTGAGTGCTTAGAAACTTCGCCTTCTGTCCAAAGTTTTTGTTATCTGTAACAAGCATGCCCCCTGCTCCCGTTGTAATCAGTTTATTTCCATTAAAGCTAAAACACCCTATATCGCCCATTGTCCCGACTTTATGCCATTTACCATCCCTTGTCCTGTATTCTGATCCCAGAGCTTCTGTAGCATCTTCTACAACAAACAGACCATATTTATCCGCCAGTTCCATCAACGGTTCCATGTCTACGGGATGTCCATATACATGTACTGGCAGAATAGCCTTTGTCTTTTCGGTTATCAGTTCCTCGATTCTGGTAACATCCATTACAAATGTATCTCTGCATACATCTACAAATACCGGTTCCGCACCTGTATAGATAATCGGATTCACAGAAGCTATGAAAGTCATGGATGGAACTATAACCTCATCCCCCGGTCCAATACCACATACTTTCAATGCCAGGTATATTGCAGACGTCCCGTTCATGGTGACAACAGCTTTTTCAACACCCATATATTCTTTAAACCTTTCCTCGAACATATCAACATATTTACCTGCGGACGATACCCAGTTGGTATCCAAACAGTCTTTTATATACTTCCATTCATTACCTCTTATTTCCGGTACACACAAAGGTATCACTCGGATCCCCCTTTCCCACATGTATACTCAGACATTATAAATCTCTGTTTTAAAATAATGCAAGTTGCCTTTTACCCATTCTATTGTCTCACTTAATCCTTCATCAAGGGTATATACAGGCTTCCAGTTCAGTACCTGTTCCGCTTTTGTGTTATCACACCACAACCTGTTAACTTCGCTTTTATCCGGCCTCAATCGCTGCTCGTCACATTCTATCACGGCTTCTTCACCGGTCAGGAGGACTATTTTCCCGGCCAGGTCACCAATGGATATTTCACTGTTGCTTCCTATGTTTATCACCTGTCCGATGCTTTCATCTGTTTCTGCCATACCAATAAACCCCTGTACCGTATCCTTGACATAAGTAAAATCCCTTGTAGGGAACAGCGCCCCCAATTTAATGGTTTTATTGCCTGAAAGAATTTGCGAGATTATTGTAGGTATTACCGCCCTTGCAGACTGTCTGGGGCCGTACGTATTGAACGGCCTTATGGTTGCCACAGGCAGTTCGAAGGACCGGTAATAGCTCTCTGCAATTTTGTCAGCCCCTATCTTACTGGCAGAATAGGGAGACTGTCCCTGCAGCGGATGTTCTTCGTTTATCGGTACGTACCGGGCGGTTCCATACACTTCACTTGTTGAGGTATGTACAACCTTTTTAACTGCATGCATCCTGCATGCTTCCATAACATTCAGCGTGCCTTCCACATTCGTCCTGACATATGCTGCGGGAGATCTGTACGAATAGGGAATTGCAATTAATGCGGCCAGATGAAATACCACTTCTTTACCTTTAACAATTTTGGAGATATTATCATACTCCCTGATATCCCCTGTATAAACTTCAATTTCTTCTTTTATGTGCTTATCCAGTGTTTCTATCCAGCCCCAGTTGTTAAATGAATTATACTGAACCAAAGCTGTTACCTTTGCGCCCAGTTCCACCAATCTTTCAGTCAAATGGCTGCCGATAAACCCGTCTGCTCCTGTTACCAGCACTCTCTTATTCTTCAGTTGCACAAGCCTCACTCCTAAACAAGTTTGCATAATCTATATTTGCCTGATTATAGTCCTCCATCTGTCCAATGTCCATCCAGTATTCTGTTATGGGAAAACTTCCCAGCTTTTCTCCTTTATCAAGGTATACATTAATCAACTGGGTAATATCGAAATATTCATCTTCAGGTATGCAATCTATAGTCTCAGGCTCCAGACAATACATGCCTCCACTGATGAAAAAGCCCATTGATGGTTTTTCATTAAGGGCTGTAACCTTTTCTTCATTCAGGTCTACTACTCCATAAGGAATTTGAAGGTCGTATTTTCTGGTGCCTATGGTTATGATATTTGCATTTTTTCTATGATATTGCATAAACTGTTCAAAATTCAGTTTGGTAAGGATATCTCCATTCAAAACAAAGAAAGACTTGTCCAGATACTGTTGAGCCAGTCTGATGGCGCCTGCAGTGCCTAATCTCTTTTTTTCCCTTACATATTTGATATTGACGCCAAAGTTGCTTCCGTCCTGAAAGTAATTTTCAATTATATTACCTTTATAATTCAATGAAAGTATTATATTTACAAATCCATACGATTTCAACTGTTCAATAATGGTTTCCAGTATTGGTTTGGCACCTACCTTTAACATCGGTTTCGGGTTATCCTTTGTAAGAGGTGCCAGTCTGGTCCCCAGACCTCCTGCCATGATAACGGCCCAATTCTGCTTTGAGGGTTTTTTATGAAATTCATGATAGAAGATAACATCTATAACCCGCATATGGTTATCCAGTACCGGTATCTGGTTAATAATCTTTCGCTCAAATATGGTATCAATTAACGTCTGAGAATAATTTTCCGTTACAAATGTGAAGTGCTCATTCATTATTGATTTTACAGGAGATTCCAGAGACACTCCTTTAAGTATTGCCCTTCTTATATCCCCGTCTGTTATAGTTCCTGATAACCTTTCCCTGTCATCTATAACCAGTGCAATCCCTTTGGCTCCATTATCAATAACTTCCATAGCCCGTTTTATACTGGTATCAGGCTTAATGAATAATTTTGCTATTTCCCTAGCAGTCATAATTATCCCCCTTTATCCCGGTGCAACCGTCAGTAACCCTCCTGTTTCGACTGAAAGTCAACGGACGGTAACACCCCGGTTGGTTCAACTAACTATCAGCGGGAACATTCTTGTCCACAGAGAAATACTAAGGCTTCAGCAGGTGTATCCCCTGACCGCTGGCGGGGACGAAGAAAACCCCCACTGATAGAAGTTTCACTTTACACTTCCTTAATAACTTTAGCCGGAATACCGACTGCCACAGAGTTATGGGGAATATCCCCAATCACAACAGCACCGGCCCCAATGATGCAATTTTTACCTATTGTAACCCCTTCAATGACATCAGCTCCCATACCTATATGGGTGTTCTCCCCTACTTTTACTCCTCCGGCCAGATTCACTCCAGGCGATATATGAACATGATTTTCAATTATACAGTCATGTTCCACAATCGAACCGGTATTAATAATGCAGTTGCTGCCGATAGAAGTACAGGAATTTATTATGCTCCCTGCGAGAATAACATTTCCCTTTCCCAGACTGACCTCTTCTCCAATGATAGCCCCGGGATGCAAAACATTGATAAGACTGAAGCCCAGTTCGCAGAGCTTGTTAAAAAGATGCACCCTGCGGGTATTGCATTTCATATGCCCAAGGGTTATAAGGGCGCTGGTTATCCCCTTATATAACAATTCCTCTAATATATCATCGGTTCCTATTATCTTAATCCCCAGGATTTCGCTGCCTGTATTTTTCAAATCGGTTATGCCAAATATCTCATATATACCTTCTTTTCTGATGGCATCTATAACTACCTTACAGTGTCCTCCTCCTCCTGTTAAAACCACCTTTTCTCTCATAAATACATACTCCCCTGTTCGTCAAAAGACAATCTTTTTTTCATCAGGTTTTCTTTGGATAAAGCTTCTTTTAATCCTTTTATGATGCGGCTGCTGCATTGCCCGTCTCCAAATGTCTCCTCTCTGTTTTTCAGACTTTCCCTGAAATCATCACTTGTGGCTTTTTCTATACCATATGCAATGTCCTCGGCCTTATAAGAAACATCTATTATATTAGGGGACCTGAGCCTTCCTTCTTGCCTGCTGCCGATATTAACCACAGGCAGATTGAAAAAAGGAGCCTCTAAAATACCGCTGGATGAGTTTCCTATCATGACGTCAGTATATTTAAGTAGACTGAGGTACTTTAACTGACCCAAACTGAAATAGATATGTACATTAGAATGAGAAGCCTGAAATTCCTTTATCTTGTTGATAATCAATCTTCCTCCGCTGTCCGCATTAGGGTATGTGAATATAATGTCAGCTTTAAATCTGCCTAGAGCAATTAACACATTATCCATTTGCTCTTCTAGCGATGCTTTTTCTAGAGTCACAGGATGATAGGTAACTACAAAGGTTGGCCCATCAAGTTTTATTTCCAACTGATTCTCTAATTCTTCTCTGCTTAGCAGGGGTAATCTCATTATACTCTCAGACCCTAATATCCCCGCGTTATGTACTCTCCATTTTTCCTCTCCCATTTTAATAATCCTTTGCCTGTAACGCTCCGTCTGGGTAAAATGTACGTGGGATAATTTGGTAACCGCGTGTCTTATCTGTTCATCGATTGCCCCTTCTGTAGATTCGCCCCCGCATAGATGTGCTATGGGGATATTCATTGCTACAGCCGCAGATGCCGCCGCCAGTACTTCATAACGATCACCCAATAGCAGTAGTATATCAGGCCTCAGTCTCTCAAAAGATTGAGCCAGGCTAATCATCAACACTCCCATTGATTTTGCAATCCCCTGTTCACTGTCTGATGAAAGCAGCATATCAATTCTCTCAGCTATTGGTATCCCGCTGCTCTCAATCTCTTTTACTGTAAACCCGTATTCAGGAGATAAATGGGAACCGGTTACTATTAACTGCAGTTGTAAGCCCGGATCGGTTTCAATTGCTTTTATAGTCCAGTAAAGCAGTCCAAATTCAGCCCGTGTACCTGTCAGTACTGCAACCTTTATCATTGTTCTTCCTCTCTCCAAATCAAATTCCAGGTTAATGGAGTATTTTCTTTTATATCACATGCAGCCTTATGTCCTAAAACCTTGTTGAAATATTTGGGTGCAATACCGCCTTCCGGCCTTTTTACACCAATATTGCCTTCCTCTATCTTATCGCCCTTTTTAATATCCTTAACAACCACTATACTTTTCCTGGCAACCTTCCTGACTTTTACCTCCGGAATCATGCATCTCTTTATCCCGTCTCCCATTGCCCTTTCTATATTTCTGATACTCTTTACCAGTTCTTTCAGTTCCTGTGGATTTAAAGATGCTTTATGATCGGGGCCACTCATCTCCCTGTCCAAAGTAAAATGCTTTTCTATTACACATGCCCCCATGGCTGCAGCTGCAACAGATACTTCTATACCAGGGGTGTGGTCCGAATACCCTACAGGTAAATGAAATGCATTTCTTAAAGTAACCATTGCATTGAGATTTGCATCTCCATAGCTGGTTGGATAATTTGATGTACAATGCAGGAGAGTAATCTGGTAATTCCCGGCTTCCTTTATCCATCCAATGGCTTCTTCAATTTCCCCCAGATTGGACATACCAGTTGAAAGTATAATAGGTTTATTCTTAAGGGCAATATATTTTAGTAATGGCATATTGGTTAAATCACCGGAACCTATTTTATACATACCAACCCCTAATTCTTCCAATAAATCCACACTGTTAAAATCAAAGGGTGTCGATAAGAACATAATCCCTTTCTGCTTGCAGTAATCAGATAGTTGTATGTGGTCTTCACAGGACAGTTCCAATCTTTTAAGCATTTCATACTGGTTTTCTTCGCTTCCTGTAGTTTGTTTCTGGTATTCTGCTTTTTCTGCACTTTTAGTTACAAGTTTTCCTGCCTGGAAGGTTTGAAACTTTACAGCGTCTGCTTCAGCTTCCACTGCCGCATCTACTAATTTTTTTGCCAGATATATACTCCCATTATGATTTACCCCTGCTTCAGCTATGATAAAACAACGCTTGTTTTCTTCTCTGTTTAACACGCCGTCCACCCTCCATCAACCATCAATATATGCCCTGTAATATATGAAGCTGCATCAGAGGCCAAAAACAGAACCGGTCCGGCTATCTCATCAGGATATGCCATCCTTGACAGAGGCGTTTTCCTGCTGTATTCATCTACAAAAGACCGGTCCTGGTGGTCAAATACTCCTCCCGGGCATACAGCGTTAACCCTTACGTTATACGGACCACCGTAGGCAGCCAGGTATCTGGTGAAACTAATAATCCCGCCCTTTATGGCAGAGTAGGCTGCGGGCATGGTTATTTCCGTACTCCCGTAAACTGAAAAGTCAGGCCCGACAACCCCGTATATTGAACCGAAATTTATTATGGATCCGTTTCTTTGCTCCTTCATCACCTCAAAAACCTTTTGACAGCACATAAAATAACCGTTCAGGTGCATGTCCACGTTTTTTCTCCAGGAGGCTGTCCTGATATTTTCAAATGTATTCCCCCAGTCATCTGTACGGGGATATGCATTATTCACCCAGACATCTATCCTGCCTTCTTTAGAAAGAATTTGCTCCATACCCGATTTAATACTTTCTTCTGAAGTTATATCCATATACAGATATTCTGAAAGCAATTTATCCTCCATCATGTCCCTTTGAAGCTTTTTACCTTTCTCTGTGTCTGATTCAGCTATAAATACTTTACCCCCGGCCTGCCCGCAGGCCCGGCATATATGCCTGCCTATAAGCCCTGCTCCACCTGTCACCACAACTACTTTATCCTTCAAAGTAAATCTATCCGGCCATATATCAGTCAATATCAACAACCCCCTCTTTTAACAAAAATTCAACAAATTTAAAGTCAAGAGGAGTGTCAATATCTATAGACCTTTCCTGCGGCATAATATAGACCATTGTATTGTCAGAATGTATTGTTTTTGTTCTTAATAAAAAATCTTTCTTGTAAATATATATTGATGCATTCATGTCATAAACCTTTGGAGCGGTCTGTCTGCTGAATATCTGGCCTTCCCCGCATGTTTTGGACAATCTGGCTTTATCATCAATGTCGAGTTCAACCATATTGAAGTAAGGATTTTTATGTGCTTCACATACCGTATAAACATTATCTGCATCGTTTTGCAAGAACACATTCAGTGCTCCTTCTAAATCTTCGATTTTTCTAAGAGGGGCTGTGGCATCCATATCAATCACAATATCAAATACCTCACCTCTGTCCTCAAGGTATTTAACCGCGTGCCTTATCACTTCCAGTTTCCCCGTGTTGTCTGCGGCCAGTTCCTTGGGTCTTATAAAGGGCACTTCGGCTCCATATTGTCTCGCTACCCCGGCAATCTCTTCATCATCTGTGGAAACAATAAGCTTGTCCAATTTATCCCATTTCAATGCCTGTTCTACAGTATACGCAATAAGAGGCTTACCATTCAGCATTTTTATATTCTTACCCGGCACACCTTTTGAACCGCCTCTGGCACATATGGTCCCCAGTATCTTCATTTCCTCATTCTCCTATTCACTGCCATTTTTTATGCCTAACGCATACTTGAGTATTTTATATCCTGTTTCAATCGGATTAAAAGTCACTTTATTGTTCTGTACACAGTCAATAAAATGTTTTAGCTGCTCCCTGTACATTAAATTTCTATCAAAGCTAAATTCAATCCTGTCCTCTTCCCCTTCACTATTGATATAAAGAGTATTACTTATCATATCTCCTTTAATCACGCCATTCTGGCATGTTATTTCAATAATCCTCTGAGGTGCTTTACGAAAATAATCAAGATGAATACTTCCTACCACGTTTTGATCAGTTTTCACTATTATCTCCGCATAATCTTCGGTGTGAATCTCTAAATCGCTTATCCTCCCGGCAAAACTTCTGTAATCAGTAAACTCACCAAATATCCAGTAAGCATAGTCCAGTTCATGTATCAGGTCCAGAACCACTCCGCCGCCTAAATCTTCCCTGGCACTGTAGCTCCTCCTGTAATCCTGTCCGGGCCTCCAGTCAGGAAGATAAGAACCGCAGGATATGCGAAAAGACAAAGGTGTCCCCAATTGCCTCCTGTCTATCATTTCCTTTACCTTTATCAGGACAGGGTTGAACCTCATATTGCATCCCATCAGGGTTATAAGATTTTTTTCTTTAACCGTTCTTATAAGTTTATCAATGCCTTTCATATTATGGGATAACGGTTTTTCAATGAAAATATGGCAGCTGTTTTCAGCCGCTATAATGGCACTATCTATATGCATACCCGTGGGATTGGTAATAAATACTGCATCCGGTTTACAATCCATAGCCTCTTGTATGTCAAATAATTCCTTTATATCCGAACTGTCTCCTGTGCCGTTTGTTCCATTTCCGCTTCTAAAGGCCAGCAGCCGAATATCAGGATATAATTCTCTTATGAGGGATACATGTCTCATACCGATTGAGCCTAATCCCCATATTAATATTTTCATGATACTCCATACTCTCCTGAATATTTTTTATCCGATGGCTACCGCCGCTAATACTCCCGTCCTCTTATGCGGGAGATAAGCAGCGCTACGCCCCTGGATAACGGTTTTTAAGCTTCAGATGAGGTTAAAACCCCACCTGAAGCTTAGAATCCTGTTTATGCGTACACCCGGATTTCTTGCCTTGTGGTTTAAGGACCAAGTTGCAAAAATTTATTTCTGTATCTTTCCTTAATCTTTTCAGCTACATTCTGGAATTCCCGGCCTACAATGCTGGACAGCAGGTTTATCTGACCGTAGAAATGCTTCTGTACCTTTATGTTTTCTTTGACATTGTGACTGTTTATCTCTGTGCCCAGCTCGTTAAATCTTCTGTAAGTATTCAGAAATATTGTCTGGAAAAAAAACATGACCAATCTGGTTTTGCGCATTTCTTCCAGTATCCTGTCGCTTTCCTTCATCTTTTCAAGTATTTTTATCAGCTTTTCATTGCTGCACCTGTCTATGTCATAGCTGTTTTCGATTTTGGCAAGTTTATTGAAATAATGATAGGTTTCATCCCTGATTTTGAAAAATTCCCGTTTTACCCTTGATACTTCCGCATATACCTTTAAATATGTCTTCCTGACTTCCCGCTCGTCAGGTTCCTCACTGTTCACAAGGTCCCACAGCCTGGGTACTTCTCCGCTGCAGTACCTGTCTATAGCATCCCGAAGGGTCATTATACTTGTTCCTTTTATCCTGGCTCCCCCTTCGGTAGCATCGATAAATCTGACCCCGGGATATCCGGTTATCTGCGTCTCAAACCACGTAAGAAAATTTTTCCATATTCTGGTCGATGGAATAGGATTGCCATCGTAGTCTTCAACCATTACAACATTATCACCGTTTTGGGTTTCTGCCTTATTACCCTCATAAGCGGTCCCTCTGCTGTGGGAGTACCCTTCGGGAGAATAGGCAAGGTCCTGTCCTATGAATATAACCGGGTCCGCCCCCAGTTTGCGGGCAAAACCGAAGGCAAGGTGGGCCACCGACGTTCCCGTATTGAATACGCCTTTATTTACCATACTGTTCAACCACGTGTTTATGGTTTCGGTTTCCTTTAAACATATAACCTTTGTACCTTTCACCCTTTCAAATATCTCCGGCCTGATGACCGGAGGAGCCACAAGGACAGCATTCTCCGGCATTGGCTTGTCCTCGTAAAAAAGCTGGTATGTCGGAAAGCCTCTTTCTATAGACAGGATTGCATCGGGTGTAATCCCTTTCTCTACAAGCACCTTTATAGAAGCATCAACACATAGTATCAGCGCCTTCCCTTCCGCTTCCCTGAGCAGGTCCACATTTTTGGCAAGGGACGGCCCGGCAGACACTATTATGGCCGGTTTGCCCTCATATCTGTCCTTAAAAGCATCACACCCCGGATTTTCAATCATCACATCTATATTGTCAAAATTCTGCCTTACCCCTATGATGGTATCCTCTACGTCATTTCCTATCTCAAAGTACATATTCTTGATCATGGAAAGTATTTCTTTTTTTAACTCGAAATAGTTATTTTCGAAAAGTGAAGTCTGTCCCGGAAGCATAAAATACTGGAAATTGGTGGACAGGATAAATATCCTGGACCGCAGCACACCATCCATCCTGTGCCGTATTTCCTCGTCATTTCCCACCAGCAATATAACCCTGTCAGATTCAAGGATATCTGCAATATCTGTGTTTTTAATCGCATTGAAGAATATGTTGGGCTGGTTTTCAATGACAATAATTTTCGTGTCGCCTGAAGCCCTGTTCATTATTTCCCTTATATGGTAACCCAGTCCCAGTCCGAATATAATAATCATTGAATTCCTGGTATAATCCAGGGTATCCGCATATTTGCCCGCCTCTTTCACGGGATTGACCGAACTGTGCAGGTAAACTCCTTTTCCCTCTCCATTCTTTACCTTACATGTAACATAGCCAGAAGGGGTTTGCCGGTTTTCGATTTCAATCGTTTTGCCGTATTCTTTTTTGTACACTTCTATCAGATAAGGATGGGTTTTCAGACTGGTAACAAAATTTTTATCATACAGTTCCATTGCTTCAGCCCCTTTTTACGCTTAGTCGATCTGTCCTCTTATTTCACCTGCAAATTCCAGCAGCCTGTACTCCAGTATATCGGATATGAGGACGGTATCACCGGTCTCCATGGCTTCCGTCAGGCTTTTGAGCATATCATTGAATTCATCCGCATCGTAATCAATATCATAGGATGACAAATCAATACTAATGAATTTTTCGATAAGATCCACCAGTTTCACCACTGCCGAAAAACCTTCTGACTTCCGGTCTGTGCTGAATTTATCAACTATCTGCATGATTATATTCTCAATCTGCTCCAGTATACCCACCAGTTCCTCTCTTTCCATATCCACTGTCCTTTCTTTTCAGGTGTAACGTAAAGCCGGCCGACAAAGCCGGCCGGCTTCACAGAGGTCATTTCCCCTTGAATTATCGCAGCAGCTGAAGCACAGTCTGGGGAGTCTGGTTTGCCTGTGCGAGCATCGCTGTGGCAGCCTGAGTCAGGATGTTGAATCTTGTGAACTCGACCATCTCCATAGCCATGTCCACGTCTCTGATCCTTGACTCTGATGCAGTCAGGTTTTCTTCGGCAGCTCCCAGGTTGTTTATTGTGTGCTCAAGCCTGTTCTGTACGGCACCGAGTTTGGCCCTTTCCACCGACACCTTGTTGATGGCCGCGTCTATTGCTGCGGTAGAAGCAGCCGCCTTGTCCTGAGTGGAAATATCAAGGGTATCCGTACCGTTTTTGACACCCAGGGCTTCAGCCCTCATGTCATTCACGCCAACAGCAAGCCCCTGTCCGGGATTCGCACCGATCTGCATCTGGATGGAATCGTCGGTGGATTTTGCAGCCTGAAAGCCTGTCAAAGACAATGTAATGCTGTCGCCGGCAATCAGCTTGTTTGTCTCGGCAGCATTCAGAGTAAATATGTCAGTGCCGTTACTGTCAGAAACAGCTATTCCGGTAGCACTTACGCTCAGGGTCAGGTTGCTTCCAAGGGCGGTATTCATGGTAATGGTGTATGCAGTGGCAGTGGTACCGGCCTGCAGCACCTTTACGTAAACACCGTCAGTATCTGCAACTATACTGGCTCCGCCGGTTAATATACCTATTCCGGTTGTTAATATATCGGAATTGGTATTTATTTGATAGGTCAGTTCTGCATCAATCAGGTTGTGGCTTTCCTCCAGTGAACCGTTAAGCAGCTTCTTGGCGTTGAACTCAGTGGAACTGCCTATCCTGTCGATTTCTGCGGTAAGCTGGTCTATCTCGTCCTGAAGCTTTTCCCTGTCGCTGTCACTCATGGTACCGTTGGTAGCGTTAACAGCCAGTTCCCTCATCCTCTGCAGGATGCTGTGGGTCTCATTGAGGGCACCCTCTGTTGTCTGGATAAGGGATATGCCGTCCTGGGCGTTCCTCTGGGCTGCTGAAAGACCCTTTATCTGGGCCCTCATTTTTTCGGATATGGCCAGTCCTGCTGCGTCGTCGGCAGCCCTGTTGATTCTGTAACCAGATGAAAGCTTTTCCAAGGATTTACTTACGTACTGGTTGTTGAACGCCAGCTGTCTGGTTGCGTTCAGTGAAGAAATATTGTGGTTAATTCTCATTAAGAATTCCTCCTTGAGTTTTTTATTTGGCTTCCATGCCATTTTATATTAAATATCTTCATACCCGGCCGCTGTATGAAGTATATTTAATCTCATTATATATTTCGATAAAAAACGCAAAAACTTTATAGGTTACGACAAAATTTATTTATTTTTCAGGGAATTTCTGATCATTTCCACCAGTTCACCGGGGTCACTGCCGGCAGACTTGGACGCATTCCGGTTTTCTTCGAGGATTTGCAGATAAATCTCCTTCCTGAGAATGGAGACATCCCTGGGGGCGTCAAAGCCCAGCTTTATCTTGTCCTCTTCAATATCCACAACGGTAACCTCTATGTTACCGTCTATAACTATGGTTTCACCTTTTTTCCTGGACAGTATCAGCATGACAATCCCTCCGGCAGCGGTCTAACCCTGTTGACCCGGGTCAAAGGACTTTATTTCTTCCAGTATGTAATGCTTCAGGGAATACCTTTCATCCTCCAGGACAATCTGGGCGGCTTTGTTATTGGCTGCGTTTATTATAACAGGGGCCTTCAGATTGGCCGTCATCCTGGACACATCTTCGGGTATCACCACAATGGAATAAATAATGACATCTTTGTCTTCCTTCAGTTCAAGCCTTACGGCAGTGTCTTCAGGAACAAACAGCTCATATTCCTTTCTGAAGTATCCCGGAGGTATTATTACAAAACAAAGGTCTTTATCATCTACGGATTGAAGCCATTTAAAAGGCGATTCCTCGTCCTGCTTCCCCAGGACCACAAATCTCTTATTGTCTTCAAATCCTATTATGCCCTCAACAAAGGTTATGACATCGTTCTCGTTAATCTTTACATTACCGAAGTGTTTGGTTTCAATTATCATCTACGGTCACCCCTATAAGCTAATCTATATCCGGCTGTCCAGCTGATGTCCCACATAATCAATCTTTATATACGGCTCCTGTGAATAACCGACTTCCACATCCCCCAATGCAACGTCAACAGCCGGCTTTCTCGGGGTAAATCTGATCTCCACTTTTCCGCCGGTCACGTTGTAAGTAACCTTGCCCCCCTTGAAATCTATCCCGGGGCGACTCCTGGGCATGGACACCACATTAAAATAGTGTTCCTCCTCCAGTCCCTTTTCAAAAGCAATATCCGCAATGGGGTTACCCCCGTTTTGTATGGCTGCGAGGCGGTCGCCCTCGGCTGCCGTCTCGGCAATGGCAGCCATCACCTGATTGTAGGCATACTGCTTTAAATCCGCAATCAGCGCAAAAATCCCCTTCCGTCCTGCCTCTTCAAAACACCGGGACTGGTCTATCTGCACCAGCGGGTGCTCTGAATGTATCCCCAGGTCCAGTGGAATCCTCCGGATTTCCAGCTGCCCTTTGGGCTGCCTTATGCTCATCCGGGGCCTGGTCGTGTGTAATCCTACTATGGCATACTGCTGCTCTATTCTTATCAAAAGGGGCTGCATATTATCACCCTAATCTACCCGAGAAAATCAACAAGCGTGGGCTGGATAATTCTGGCGCCACCGGCCAGGGAAGCATTGTAGACATTCTCCTGGTTCTTCAGGTCCATAATGGTCTCCGCCATGTCCACGTCCTGGGTGCTGGACAGCAGCTTGGTCAGGGATATTTCCGCATTTTCCAGCCTCTTCTGGACCAGCTCCAGTCGGTTTATCTTGCTTCCCACTTCAGCCCTCACCGCCAGCACATTCTCCAGGTGAGCATCAATAGTGCCAATGGAAACACCTATAGGAGTAACATCCTCCCATCTTGCCGGATTACCGTAATCTTCTGCAGACAAATCAATAGATCCGTGGTTTCCCAATGCCCTGTAATAGTGCCCTGCTTGACCGGGGTCGGTTGCATGAGTAGAAATAGGCTCATTATAAACTATCTGTCCTGCTGAGATGGTCTGCGTACCATCTCCTGTTGAATAATCATAGTCGCCTACAGCACCAAAATTTCCTGCATTTAAAAAGGCTTCCAGGTCCATAAGGTCCTGTATAAGCTGGGGTACTCCGTTTTCAGGTGCAACAATATTGGTTGGAGGTCCAAATACTTCCTCGCCAGTTACATTGACTGCAATAATATCGTCTGCCCCGATATTATACTCCATTTTCTCCACAAGGGGATCCGGAACCATATTGTAATTCTTGTTTGATGATTTAACCAGAGGATCGTCGGTTTGGTATCCGGAAAACAGGTATCTGCCGTTGTGAGTGCTGTTGGCTATACCCACAACATTCTCAATAATCTGATGGACCTCCTCCGCCATCTTCTGGGTATCTGATGCTGTCTGAACGCCATTGGCGCTTCTGACGGCAATTTCCCGGGCTCTCTGCAGGATATTCGTCAGAACATCAAGAGACCCTTCGGTTGCCTCCAGCCAGGCAAGGCCGTCGTTTATATTCCTGGTATACTGCTCGTTGCCCAGCATATCGGAATTTATTTTCATAATCCGGGCACACCCCACCGGGTCGTCCGAAGCCTTATTGATGGACTTGCCTGTGGCCAGCTGATTCTGAAGCCTGTCCATTCTTAAAAGATTGTCATTTATGTATCCTTTCATTCTCTCGATCATCATGTTGTTGGTAATGCGCATCTTTTAGTCCCTCCTGTCTGGCAGCCGGTGTCCACCAGCCGCCCGGTTTATTCCTGTACGCGTACTCAAAACTCTATCCGGGGACTAAAACCCCACCTGAAGCATAGAAACCTGTTTATCTGCCTACCAGTCCCATCTTGTTTACCACCACATCAATCATTTCATCCATGGTGGTTATCATCCTGGCGGCCGCATTGTACGAATGCTGGTACTTCACCATATTGGTCATCTCTTCGTCAATGGACACTCCGGCTACCGACTGCCTGTTGTCGTCAATGTTGTTCACCAGGATTTGTTCGTTACTGCTTATCCTCTCGGCTTCCTGAACATCCACCCCCAGGGCGGAGATAACCGATTTCATAAAATCCTCCGGCATGCCGTATTGGGGAAATATCTTGGTGTCCCTCAACTGGGCCATATAAAGGGCTACCCTGGCGTCACTGGGAACAAGGGCCGCATCTTCGGCAGCGGCAATAGCATTTGGATCCAGTTCTATCTCCTGTGAAATAGATATGGATTCCGCCTTTACGGTTTTAACGTTAATATTGACAGAAAAAGGAGGTACGGCAAACGGATCGGCAATTGAATAGTCATCGGCCCGTGCATCAAAGGTCGCCGAATCTTCGCCATCCACAGTGAAAAAGTACTGGTTGTTGTTTCCGCTCAAGTCATATCCGTTATAATGATAATAATTGATCGCATAGGCAAAGGTGGTGGCGAACCTGTTCAGTTCACTCATATAGTAGGGAATACCCTTGTATTCGGTCCCCGTGCCGTTGCCGTCCCTTACGTCTATAAGCCCCTTCAGTTCACCGCTCCCAAGATTGAACTGCATCCCGTCGTCCCACACAACTTCATATAGTTCGGGTACGTCCACATCAGGGTTTTTTGGTGCCACCCTTTTTACTGCCTCCAGCTGGTTGTAGTAGATATGGTTTACCAGTACTCTGCCGCCTGCATAAACCCTGAACCTCCCTTCGGTGTCTTCCACAACCCTGATGTCAGCAATTTTTGAAAGCTCGTCTATGAGCAAATCCCTTTTGTCCCTTAGGTCATTGGCTATGGACCCGTCTATCTCGTTCCGGAAAATCTGCGCATTCAATTCACTTATCTGCACCGCATACGAATTCACTTCATCCACTTTGGCCTTGATTAAAAAGTTCATATCTTCCTGGGCCTGCTTCAACTGCATTGCAGTCTGATTAAGGGTCTGGGTCAGGTCCTGGGCCCTCTGCTGGACAAGCACCCTGACGGTCAGGCTCCCGGCGTCCTTGGAAAGCTCGTCCAGGGCAGATATAAAATCGCTTAATACGGTATTTATCCCCGTATCCGAGGGCTCATTGAACAATTCTTCCAGACTGGTCATCTGGGTACTTTTGGTCTCCCATTCCCCCAGCAGCTTATTTTCTTCCCAGTACTTTACGTCCAGGAAGGTGTCCCTGATCCTGGTTATTTCGCTTACCTGGACGCCGCTGCCCAGCATGCCCCAGCCGCCGGTCACCTTATGGGGCGTGGTAGTCTCCATATTGGCCCGCTGCCGGGAATAGCCGGGAGTATTGACATTGGATATATTGTGCCCTGTTACATCCAGGGCCCGCTGCTGTGCGAACAGCCCTTTTTTTACAATGTCCAGTCCTCCAAAGGTAGAAGCCATACTTTATCACCTCTGCTTAAACTTTATGATCGAAAAAGCTTATGCCTTCCTTTCTATCCTTTCCCTTGCCACCGCTGTAAGTACTGCGGGATGCATCCCCGGCAATAAGGTTTATTGAAAAATCTATATACTCAAGGGACTTCTGTATAAGCTGGCTGTTTAACTCATTAACCTTCTTAAGCTCGTCCAGGGTTTTGCCTATTTCATCCTTCGCTTTTGAGAGCCTGTCTTTGAGCCCTCCCCTTAGCCTGTCCCTGAGCATATCAATATTGATGTCTTTCCTCTCAACACCCATATGGCCGGCCAGTTGCCGGATTATTCCCTCTCTTTCCTTTTCCAGCCGCCCTATACCGATCACCATCTGCTGTTCGGTTCTGGTCAACCGGTCCAGTTGATCCACCTTGCCGTCCACAATAATCCGGGTTTTCCGCCTGGATATATCCAGAATATCGCTGTAAACGCGGTTTTCTTCCTCCAGTATTTCTATTAGCCTGACGGACAAAGCTTCCATATACACCATCCCCAAGATTTGACTAAATTTTTTCGTTAATGATTAGCCCTTCCATTATCTTGTCGGCAACTTCCTCAGCGCTGACATTATACGCACCTGAAACAATCCTTCTTTTCAGTTCCTCCACTTTGCCCTCCCGGATGTCCGGCACCTGTTTCAGGGCCTGAAGGGCAATCTGAAAATCTCTTGCTTCATGGGACAATTCTATCTTATCCCCCTTTGAAACCCCTGTGGCTTCAGAAACTTTACCAACTTTCTTGTTCTGGATGCCCTGCTTCTTATAGACGCCCAAAATCTTTTCAATGTTATTAATCTTCATAAACTCATCACCCCATATTTATTGTCTCTTTCATTATATCGGCATTAAAACCAAAGGTGTTTAGCACCCGATTATCTTCTTTTTCTTCTTTCCACGGTATACATCTGATTCCTTTTGCTGCCTCCGGTAATCCTGCCTGTTCTGCCATAGCTGTCCCTCCTGGCAGACCTGCCAAGAAGCTTTTCCTCCATAGCCAGCGAACATTCGGCGCAGTACCTGCCCGACCTTATAGGGGTGCCGCATCTTTCACAGGCCAGCAGCATGTTGATATTCTCATCGCTCAGTTCCAGCTTCCCTTCCCTCAAAAACTGCAGGATCTTGTCCACGGGAACATCCAGGGCTTCCGACACCTGAAAAGTAGTGGATTTCGGGTGCTCCTCAATATACTCCCTTACCATTTTGTATATTTCTTCATCCTCTGCAATGCATTTTTGACACAAAGGGTTTCCGTTATACACGAACAGCGCCCCACATCTCTTACAGTTTCTCAAGTTCCCCATTCTTACATCCTCCTTAATCAACGCTTCTCCCGGAGGCAAAAGTGAAAACATACACCCTTTTCGCCCCGTATTTTTTCAAAATCTTCGCGCATTGACTTACAGTTGCCCCTGTAGTATATATATCGTCAATCAGCAGCACATTCTTAATCCCTTCCGGAAAACAATTGTTTATTTCGAAAGCCTTTTCCAGCACCTCTGTCCGCCTGTGACGGGTCAACCCGCTGAGGGGCGGGGTATCCTCCACCCGGAGGAGTGTGCTGCTCAAAAATTTTTTATTCAATTCTACTGCCAGTACCCTGCCCAGAAGGGCAGCCTGATTGTAGCCCCTCTGCCTGAGCTTCTTCCTGTGCAAGGGTACCGGCACAATACAGTCAAAAACATCCCTTATCCCCAGCTGTTTAACCCTGTCAGCCATCATCTTGCCGAAAGACCGGGCGATAACCGGCCTGTTCCCGTATTTGAAGGCGTATATCCACTCCTTGACCTTCCCCTCATAAACGCACAGGGAATAGGCCCGGTCAAAATAATGAAAAAAACTGCGGCAGTCTCTGCATATGTCTCCCTTTTCCAGCAGTTTGCCGCAGCGGCTGCAGTACCTGTCCCTTATGAACTCTATACCGGAAATACAACTATTGCAAATACCGTGCCGGTGCCCCTCCCATATCTCATCGCCGCACAGGCAGCATTTGACACCTTCGGGGTACAGAAGACCCAGTAAATCTTCCCGGATATCCCTGATAAAGCTGTACATATTCAAATGCCCCTTTTCTTTTATCCGATGGCTGTACCGCCAATACTCCCATCCTCTTAGGCGGGAGATAAACGGCGCTACGTCCCTGGATAACGGTTTCTAAGCTTCAGATGGGGTTAAGACTCTACCCAAAGTCAAGGATCCTGTTTATGCCGGAACCCCTACAGCCTGGACAGGATATCCCTCATCCTCCTGTCCAGGGCCGAATACCGCAGTGAGATCCTGTTGTTGTCCACCATATAGCGCAGGTAATCCTCCCTGCCCACCATGACCACCAGCTCCTTTGCCCTGGTAACGGCGGTATACAGCAAATTTCTGGTCATCAGCATGGGAGGCCCCCAGAATACGGGTATAATCACAACAGGGAATTCGCTGCCCTGGCTCTTGTGTACCGTTATGGCATAGGCGGGCTCCAGTTCGTCCAGCTGGTTGAAGTGATAACACGCCCTTCTCTCACCGTCGAACAGCACTGTAACCTGTTCGTCTTCCTCATCAATGCTTTCAATATAGCCCAGGTCCCCGTTGAAGACCCCTTCCCCTTCCACCAGTGCGCCGCTGGCATCCTCCCTTTCCCATTTCATATCATAATTGTTCCTGACCTGCATAACCTTGTCACCGGTGCGGAAGGTGAAACCCCCTGCCATCTTCTCCCCCTTTCCGGCACTGTAGGGGTTCAAAGACTGCTGAAGCCTGTGATTGAGGTTGTCCACCCCGACGGGACCCTTTCTCATGGGCGACAGTACCTGGATGTCCGTCAGGGGGTTGTACCCGTTATACCCCGGCAGGCGGTCCTTGCACAGCTCTGTGATTGTCTCCGCAACCCTGTTCATATCCCTGCCCTCTATGAAGAAAAAATCCCCCTCCCTGGAATTGGCCCTCGGATATTCTCCCCTGTTTATTTTGTGGGCATTGACAACAATAGAACTTTCCCCGGCCTGGCGGAATATTTTCTGCAGCCGCACCACCTTGATGACCCCGCTGTTTATAATGTCCCTCAGCACATTTCCCGGGCCCACCGACGGCAGCTGGTCCACGTCCCCCGCCATGACCATCCGGGTGCCCGTCTCTACGGCTTTCAGGAGATGATGCATGAGCAGCACATCCACCATGGATACCTCATCCAGTATAAGTACATCACAGTCAAGGGGATTGCCTTCGTCCTTGCCGAAAAAGGAGGCCTGCTCCCCGGTATGATAAGAAAACTCCAGGAGCCTGTGAATGGTGCTTGCCTCCTTGCCGCAGGCCTGAGCCATACGTTTTGCCGCCCTGCCGGTAGGCGCCGCAAGGGTGACTTCAAGGCCGTTCCGTTCCATTATATCTATCACAGCCCTTATAATGGTGGTTTTCCCGGTGCCCGGTCCTCCGGTTATCACTATCACGCCGTTGTAAACCGTCTGTATAACCGCCTCCTTCTGGACATCATCCAGCAGGAGGCCCTGCTTTGCCTCGAAATCTTCTATTTCCCTGTCCAGGTCCACATCAAATACATCATATTCAACAAGGGAAAGCTCTGTCAGTTTTGCCGCTATGGAGGTCTCGGCATAGTAATAGGGCATGTAGTACACCACCTGCTCCCCGTCAAACTGCTCCAGCTTAACCTGCCCCGATATAGCCAGGGAATTTATTCCCTCTTCCACCTCGTCCAGCCTTACCTCCAGCAGTTCCCCCGCCCTTTCCGCCAGCATACGCCTGGGCACATAGACATGACCGGCTCCCGCATATTCGGTCAGCACATATTTTGTCCCTGCAATCACCCTGGCAGGAGAATTGTGTTCCACTCCCATATTCATGGCAATCCTGTCCGCCTTCTTAAAGCCTATCCCTTCAATATCCTCCGCCAGGCGGTATGGATTTTCCTTTATCATCTTAACAGCATCGTTCTTATACTTTTTATATATCCTTATGGCATAGGAAGGGCCGATATCGTACGACTGCAGGAAAATTATCACCTCTCTCAGCCCCTGGTGCTCCTCGAAAGCCTGCCTTATCTTCTCAACCTTCTTCCCCCCGATACCCTCCACCTCGGTCAGCCGCACGGGGTTATACTGTATAACATCAAGGGCATCTTTACCGAATACCTCCACAATTTTCCGGGCGGTCCTGGGTCCTACACCGGGGATAAGCCCTGAGGCAAGATATTTTTCGATACCGTCCGGGGTGGACGGTACTATACTCTGATATTCCTTTACCTGAACCTGCTCACCGTACACCGGATGATATACCCATTCCCCCTTCACCCTCAGGTTTTCCCCTTCTTTTACCAGGGGTACATACCCGACAAGGGTGATAAGTTCAGACTCGCTTTTAAACCTGATTACAGAATAGCCGTTGGCCTCGTTCCTGTATACAATACTGTCCACCGTTCCTTCAAATACCAGCATACATATTCCTCCCCGCCTGCAGCGTCCACCAAGATTATATCACAGTTTTTCCTTCAATTCCCTCAGTTCTTTCAGTACAAGGGCTATATCCCCTTTTGTTGCGGGATGGGCCAGATAGTCAAGGGAAAAATTATCCGCTCCGCCCGTTTCCTTTAAAATCATCTGATGAATGTAGTGGCAGTTCCTTATATGGTTGTTCAGGTTCCTGATACTGTGATAACAGGTAACCTCCCTGCCGTTTTTCAGGACAACCTTCGAACAAGTACCTTCTTCCGTTTTTGTCGCATCCGTAACGGCAAAATAGTTTATATATCCCCTGGAGGCATCATTCCTGGATATTGTCTCCCTCACCTTCACCACCATAAAAATCATCTCCGGGGCAAGCACCAGAGGTACCGCCCTTTTGCAGCCCAGCATCTCACCGTATTTCTCCCGGGCAGCCTTCAAATCCACCGTACAGGTCCTGGCAAGGTTTTTTATAACCGTTTTTACGGTACGGTGGATGACTGCAGGCTGGTCATTGATGAATACCATCTCTGTGGCATTACCCCCTTCATTATGATAACAGGGCAATACTGCAGCTATTTCTTTAACGGGGATATTTCCAAAATCACTCAAAAGTAATCCCTCCATTAATCGGTCCATTATTTACCCCCTGACCATAAATAAGCAGCCGGTTGGTTTTTGGTGATTGCATATATTGTCTGTCACTGAAAGGCCGGCATGAATACCGGCCTTTCCCCTGTCCCTTATGCAAGCGGAATTTCGGTTATTTCGGTTGACACTATCCTTGCGCTCTCCGCGGCTACCAGGTCTCCGCCGCTGGAAGTAAATATATTCCGCGCCAGAATGGCATCTACTGCAGCCTGGACCTCCGCCGGGGTTACGTCCTCCCGGACATTTTCCACCGAAATGGTGGTTATCCTGCCCCCGGCATTGGTAAACCTCATTTCCAGTCTTTGGCTCAACAAAAACACCTCCTGTTCAATTTGTAAATGGCCCGTAACCGGTGGTGACTTTACACATTGACAAGCTCCACTTCGTTAACCCTGGTGATGGAGACCACCGGCAGGGACTGGAGACCCGCCAGTATTGCCGCAATATCGTATACGTCCTGGTCCCCTGCCTCAGGCTTGACATTGGAATAGGTCCTGCTGGAATAGGTGGGATTACCACTGGCGTTAACCCCTGATTCCAGCCTCAGTACTATTCTCGACTCGACCGTATTTACCTGTAAAGCCATTGTATCACCTCCCTTCTCCCGGGTATAATTCTACTCCCGGGACGGGCTGGCGGTAAAAGACCCTACAGGTGTTCTGGGACTTTGATTATTGCGTTTCAGGCTTCCTGGGGACAAAAAAACTGCGTTGAAAAGCCTCTAAGGTTCTCAACGCAGTGTGTATGAAATCATATACTTCTATTATTTTCACAAGGAGTTTCACTTGCCAAAGGCCTGCTCCCTGAGTATGTCCCTTTTGTCCAGCCTTTCCCAGGGCAGGTCGAGGTCCTTCCTGCCGAAGTGACCGTAGGCCGCAACCTTCCTGTATATCGGCTTCCGCAGGTCCAGGTTGTGTATAATGGCTGCCGGTCTCAGGTCAAAATTGCTCCTCACCAGTTCCACTATCTTCTCCTCGGATATCCTGCCTGTGCCAAAAGTATCCACCAGTATGGATACGGGACGGGCCACACCTATGGCATAAGCCACCTGCACTTCGCACCTGTCCGCAATCCCCGCAGCCACAATATTCTTGGCCACATATCTGGCGGCATAGGAAGCGGACCGGTCAACCTTGGTAGGGTCTTTCCCCGAAAATGCCCCTCCGCCATGACGGGCATATCCGCCGTAGGTGTCAACAATTATCTTCCTCCCTGTAAGCCCCGAATCTCCCTGGGGGCCTCCCACCACAAACCTCCCCGTGGGGTTTATGTAGTATCTGGTGCGGCTGTCCAGCAGCTCCGCCGGTATCACCGGCCTGACCACCTTTTCTATTATATCCTTTTTCAGGACATCCTGTCCCACATCCGGACGGTGCTGTGTAGAAAGGACTATGGTATCAACCCTGACAGGCCTGTCCCCTTCATATTCGACAGTAACCTGGGATTTGCCGTCCGGCCTCAGGTAGGGCAGGACCCTTTTCTTCCTGACCTCCGCAAGCTTCCTGGTGAGGCTGTGGGCCAGGTGGATGGGCAGGGGCATATATACATCGGTTTCATTGCAGGCATAGCCAAACATCATACCCTGGTCTCCCGCCCCTGTCATCTCAAATTGGTCGTCCATCTTTACTCCCCTTGTTTCAAAGGCCTGGTTCACCCCTATGGCGATATCGGGGGACTGCTCGTCAATGGAAGTAAGCACTGCACAGGTATCGCAGTCAAAACCGTACTTGGCCCTTGTATATCCTATCTCTTCAACGGTTTCTCTGACGATTTTGGGTATGTCCACATAACACTCGGTTGTAATCTCCCCCATCACCAGGACAAGACCGGTGGTAACAGCCGTCTCACAGGCAACCCGGGCCATGGGGTCTTTTGAAAGGATGGCATCCAGTACCGCATCCGAGATCTGGTCGCAGATCTTGTCAGGATGGCCTTCGGTAACGGATTCCGATGTAAATAGTCTTCTTGCCATTGGCAATTCCTCCTTCATCCAGATATATTATTACCCGATATCACAGCATCAAACGGTTCTTTTCTGCATAAACAGGATTCTAGGGAAAACAAAAACCTCCTTCTGCAGTAAAGGAGGCATTTAATCCACCTTATCTTACAGAATGAACATTCTGTGGGAATTGGCACCGTACAGAACTTCGCCGGTTGCCGGGTTTCACAGGGCCCTGTCCCTCCACCTCTCTTGATAAGGCCTTCACCTATTCAATTTCCAGTAAATAATATTATCACAGCGGCAGGTACATGTCAATGAGGGGGTTCTACCCCAAAAGTCCGTAGCTGACTGCCAGCACGATCAGACCTGCCACCGTATTCCCCAGGAAAATTGCCGGTAGAGCGTACTTCAGCCTGATATTCAGCAGGGCTGCAGCCATGCTTCCCGTCCAGACTCCCGTAGTGGGCGCCGGAATAGCCACAAATAAAAACAGCCCCAGTGCATAGTACTTCTTTATATTCCTGCCCTTCCTCAGGATCCTGTCCGATTGCCTCTCAGCCAGTTTTCTGAAGGTCCTGCTTTGCTTAAGATAATTAAAAAAAGGCCTGAAACTCAGGAGAATCAGAGGCGCCGGCAGGGTACTCCCTATCAAGGCCAGCAGGAAGGCATGGAAAGGGTGCAGCCCCATTGATATTCCGGCCGGAATAGCAGCCTTCAGCTCAAGGAACGGGAGGAATGCCATGGACATTATCAGTGCCTCTTTGCTTATGAAGTTGAAAATCTTTGCCATCAGTTCTGCCATGATTGAAACCCCCTAAAAAATTATAGACCATTCCACCGGTGCTGTAAATCCTATAAAAAAAGCAGCGCAAAGACACGCTGCTTTTTGGTGGAGGGAGCTGGATTTGAACCAGCGAAGGCTCCGCCAACAGATTTACAGTCTGCCCCCTTTGGCCACTTGGGTATCCCTCCATAATGGAGCTGGTGATGGGACTCGAACCCGCAACCTGCTGATTACAAGTCAGCTGCTCTACCAATTGA
>JAENYD010000047.1 GCA_016842005.1 Clostridium thermobutyricum
CCAGTTACTATAAATCAAATAAAATCAAGGTGTTCAGCTTTGCTGAACACCGACATACCTTTAATAAAGAGGTGGTGGAAGGACAATCGTCCTTTCTAATACGCTCAGTAAGTCAATAAATGTCGGCAAATTAGTCGTTATATTTTAACCATCGCTCGGTCTCGTTGGTGGCTACGCCTTTATAGACTAGCAGCCTGCCTTCTCCACGTAAAGGCCAAGCCCCTTCGGGGTGGCTCCTTGGGGAGCCAGCCTTGACATGGAGCCTCTGGCAACCCGCTTTGGCAGCCAGGGGCAGCCACTCTGAACCTCGCTCAGGCTACCGCTCTGCAGTTTGAGCTATGGTACCTCCGGCGTCCTCTAAATGTCTTTTCCTTAAGGCGTTTCCTTTGGGCCTTGATGACCGGAGCCCTTCCTGCATGGTAGTCGGCAGGTGTAATCATATCTAATGAGGTATGGTAGTGCTCATGGTTATACCAGTAAAAGAATTTATCGAAGTACTCCTGGACTTCTTCAAGGCTGCTAAACCGTCCCGGGTAATCCGGAAAGTTCTTCACAGTGCTGAATAGGGACTCTATTTGCGGATTGTCGTTAGGAGTTCTGGGTCTTGAGAAGTATTGGGTTACCCCTATGGTGTTAAAGAAAAACTTGGTGCTTTGCGATCTCATTTGGGAGCCCCGGTCACTTAAGGAACGAGGTAAAGCTTTGCCGTTGTCCAACAAGCCCTCATTGATAATACCCATGTCCCACAGGGTTTGTGCGCAATCGCTGTCTAAGTTGTCACTAACCAGCCAAGAAACTGCTTTCCGGGTATGAGTATCTAAGAGCGCGTACAGGTAGTAGAACTGGTACTTGGTGGTGGTCCGGAGGTGAGTAATATCCCAACTCCATAGCTGATTAGGCCCGGTGATTATCCCGATATCCGGCTTGCTGTGTTTATCCCGTCTCTTGGCATAGACACCCCGGGGTCCGTTAATTCCTTTAGCCTTCATCCGCTGCCAAAAGGTGACGTGGGATATGTAGTAGCCTGTTTGTTGCATGGTTTCGATGCTGAGGACCCGGCAACTAGCGTCGGTTAATTCCCGAGAGGCTAACATTTTCTCCACGATTTTGGAGCTTCTAGAGAATATTATGGTTCTCATAATCACACTGGAAGATGGCTCTCTTCTACGGGTAATTGGCAGTGGAGTTAATGATAATATCAAGAGACTTTTAAGCTTGGCCGGGTTCAGTGAGGCGATTTATACAGCAGAATACATTGCATAGACTCCAAAAATTCCATACCGCTATACAGTCCTGTAAGGGGCTCTGTTTGCCATGCCACAAAATCAAGGCCTCTGCATTATATTGACAGTTCTGCTGCATAATCTATAAATCCCTGACTGGCCTGTGGAGTATTATTCCATTTTTCACCTATGTGTATATATTTATTTGTATGGGATTTTTATCCTGCGAAATATCGGTATTTATGACAATCGAGAGAATAAAGGAAAGGGCTAATTATTTAGATACCATACACCTTAATGTAGAGAGTTATTTATACAGAGATGATATTGAAAGAAAGGTAAGTGTAGAATTCAAGCCAATAAACCAGGTACCCCATTTGATAATAAGAATCGGGAGAAATGTCAATAAGATAGACTTACATGACATCGGGACTGAAATGTTTGATACATCGGATTATCTGGAGGCATTAGAGCATTTGGCTGATGATGATTATATAGTGGAAACTTTGGGACTAAGAACAGACTATTGATTATGTATTGAGGAAGGGGCTAGGTATATGCGTACTGTTTTTATTGCTGTGTTTTCGGATAATGCTAAAAAGGGCGGGATGTTTGTTCTGGGAGGAGTGTTGAACCAGTGGTAAGAAGGAATGATGATATGTTAAGTCAGTTTATTGTACGGATGATTATACGTTGACATATGCGCATAAAAATGCAATAATATTATTGTAACTGAAAGTGAATATTCTTATATTTATAAGTAATATAATACTGAAAGGAGGATATTTGATGGGGGGACCGGCATTGTCAATTGAAAATAAACCATCCTTTACCAGTGAGCAAATTGTTAATGCTTCCGATATACAGCGCAGGTGGAGAAAGATAGTAGAGCCAAAACTGGAAGAATATCCGTATGTTCTTATGTTTTCGGGTTCTGAACCCAAGGCTACTTTTTTGACTTTTGATAAATTTGAGGAACTTTGGGATAAAGCCAAGGAAGCTGAGGAGTTAAAATTAAAGATAGAGCTGCTGTACCGTATGTTATCTAATAGTACCGGAGAAAAGCCAACTATATCATTAAGAGAAGTAATATCAAAAAGCGATATTTCTGAAAAGGACCTGATGGAGGCGCCGGATGTCGAGATTGAAGCTGAATGATTTAATTCCGGATAATGTGGGATTTTACCCGGAAGCTGCAGAGGACTTTTTAAGCTTGGATAAAGGAAGGCAAATCAAAGTAATAAAAGCATTGCAGAAAATATCAAGGGCACCTTCGCGGCATGGTAAATTACTGGAGAATCAGGATAATAGGCCTCTAGCTGGTTTTCGCAGTATATATGTTGATAAAAAATCTATTAGGATAATTTGGAAGGTTACAGAAACCGGTTTTATTCAGATAGCTGTGGTTGCAGGTATTGCAGAACGTGATGGGATGTTGGTATATAAGCTGGTGTCAGAGCGCAAGGAAAGTTTTGACATGTTTCTGAAAAAAATAATAGATGAAATGCAGGGTAAAAACAACTCCAGGTGAAAACCGGGAGTTGTTTTTTTAGCGTATTATTCAGACAGGAGGTTGAGGTATGCAGATTACCGAAAGGGATGTTGAGATTTTGAAGTGGGTTAACAGGATGAGGTTTGCAGCTGCAAAGCAGGTGGCAGAAAAGTTTGGTATGGGCATCTGGGTTGTGTACAGGCGGATTAGAAAGCTTACTGTTAATGGATATTTGGCTCATGTAAGGCCGCTAAAAAATACTACCGGAGTGTGGATGTGTACGGAGAGAGGGGCAGGGTTCTCGGGGGAAGGGCTATGGGCCCCGGCAAGGAGGATTAATGTTGCCACTTTTAATCATGACCTTACTGTAATTGATTTAAGCATTGCACTGGAGAAGAAGGGGACGGGTAAGTGGGTATCGGAAAGGGAATTGAGGCTGGGGAAGGACTACAGGAAGAAGGTGCCGGACGGGATGTTTTTGAAAGACGGGAAGGAGATTGCATGTGAGGTGGAACTTACGAGGAAGTCACGGAAGTATCTTGACAGGGTTATGAGTTTTTATAAGAGCAATATCGAATATGATGAGGTTTGGTATTTTGTTCCGGGAGATGCGGTTGGAAGAGCGGTTGAAAAGGCTGCTGACGGGATAGATTTTGTTAAGATATATTACCTGAAGGAGGCGCTGGGAGATGAGAAGTCAATTAAGTGATGCGGACAGGTTGATGTTCACTGTCCTGGGGATACTGGCAGGGGCGGTATTTTTGCCTGCACTGCCTTTTACAGGTATATTGGTGGTACTGGCGACAGTGTTCAAGGAAAAGAAAGTGATTGTATATATTATTGCTGTGTTAATAGGGGTAGCTACAGGGGTGTATGTATTTACAAACTTACAGGAGTTCAGTGCTGAATATGTACATCAGCTGATGCTTATGTATCTCAAGTTCTCGGGTAAAGATACGAATGAAAGTATTAAATGGGGGGTACTGGCGTGTGCGGGTGTTCCTTTGGGTGTACTGTTGACCGGTATATGTGAGCTGATTAAGATGTCCCGACCGGAATGGGTAAAGAATAATCGGGATAAAGGTAACAGGAAAGGTTTTAACAGAAAGATCCTGGAAAGGATCAAGCAACTGGAGCACCCTGAAGATGGCACGGTGCTGGGAGTGGATACTGATGGCAAGCCCGTATATGTATCGGATAAAGAGATTAATGGTCATTGTCTGGTGCTGGGTGCTACCGGTGCAGGTAAGACGACTACGCTTATGAATTTTGTTGAAAGTGCTGTGAAGCGCAATATACCGCTTATTATAGTAGACGGTAAGGGAGAGAAGGCGTTTATCGATAGTGTGAAAAAGGTGGCGAAGGTATATGATAGAAAGTTCTACGGGTTTTCCATGGTTGGAGACGGTACGGGTATGCATTACAATCCCTTAAGGACGGGTAACCATACGGAATTAAAGGATAAGCTCATATCCGTTACCGAGTGGACGGAACCACATTATAAGCTGATGGCGGAGAGGTACCTGCAGTCGTCTATAAGGATGCTGCAGAAGGCGGATATAAGGGTTGACCTTAAGAATATAGCAGATAAACTGGACCCGGGAGATATAACCCTTACTGCACGGAAACTGACGAAAGAAGGAATGATAGACGAGTATGAACTGAAACGGTTTAATGATATGGTGGATGTGTCAAAGAAAGATATAGGAGGTCTGGTGAACAGGTTGGCCGTGTTTGCCGAAAGTGACATAGGGTATTTACTTGAGGATGCAGGGGAGAAAGACACTATTGATTTAGTTACGGCTGTAGACAACCGTGGGGTTGTCTTTTTTAGTCTGGACAGCCTTAGATTTCCCGAGTATTCCCGGCTGTTGGGCAGGCTAATAGTGATAGATTTGAAGACCGCAGCTGCCAGGATGTTCGGTAAGGATAAAAAGATATTCAGTATTTTTGATGAGTTCGGAGTATTCGCCGGAGGCCAGGTTATTGATTATATCAACAAGTCAAGGGGAGCGGGATTCCATGTCATTCTGAGTACACAGGAACTTGCAGACCTGAGGACGGGCGGAAATGAAGAATTGATGGAGCAGGTACTGGGGAATACCAACATCAAAATAATTCATAGGCAGGATGTACCGGCATCGGCCGAGTTGCTGTCATCGTTAATAGGTACCAGGGAAGATATATCAATCACCAGGCAAGTTGATGAAGCTGGTACTACTGGGATAGGTACTTTGAGTGAGGATAGAAGTTTTATTGTTCATCCTGATGAAATTAAGAGACTGGAAGTAGGGAAAGCATTCGTACTGAAGAAGTTCCCTAAATTTAAAAGATTCAACAATAAATGTTGTGGTTGATGGTAATGGCATCAAGTCAACATAATTGGTATTGGTAAATAATAGATATATCTGCCTTGGAGTTGGAAACACAGATGTTGCTGCTGGCCTATGATATCCGGAAATTGACGGTGTTAAATGCCCCAAATT